>DATNNV010000053.1:0-17156 GCA_035601655.1 Candidatus Dormiibacterota bacterium | reverse complement strand
CCTCGCTCCTTCCTGCCCTGCCGGCCTTGAGCGTCGAAGGGAGCCGCGAAAGGTGCACTCTCTGCACTGCGCTGCAAAAGAGCGAAGCGCATCTCCTTCCCCTTCAATCACTTCCCGCCTCTTTGCAAAAACCGCGGGTGTGCCGTCACCAGCGTTTTTCTCTCGCCACTCGCCACCCGTCACTCGCCACTTCCGCAAACTCCTCTCTCTTCATCACTCTTTTGCACCAGTGCGAATGTCATCCCCTTCCTTTTCAATCCATTACACACTCTTTGTGTGTTTACCCGGGATGCCACCCACAGCGTTACTCCCATTTTGGAACTCGCCCGAAAACCGATCAGTTACTTCCGTCAAACCTCCAGCTTCCAACCTTCAAACGTACTATCCCTTCCGCCCTCGCCTACAGCTCCCGCCGCCCTTCCAGCGCCTTCAGCATGGTCACTTCGTCGGCATACTCCAGGTCCGCGCCCACCGGAATGCCCACGCCGATTCGCGTCACCCGCACACCCAGCGGCTTCAGCAGCTTCGAGAGGTACATCGCCGTGGCTTCGCCTTCCGCAGTCGGGTTCGTCGCCATGATAATTTCTTCGACCGCGCCGCCCTTCAGCCGTTCGATCAGCGACTTGATCTTCAGTTGCTCCGGCCCGCGCCCCGAAAGCGGAGACAGCGCCCCGCCCAGCACGTGGTACATACCGCTGTACGTGCGCGTCTTCTCGATGGCCATGATGTTGTGCGCTTCTTCCACCACGCAAATCGTGCGCTTGCTGCGGCTCGCTCCCACGCAGTACAGGCACGGATCGGTGTCCGTAATGTTGTGGCACACCGTACACTCGCGGATTTTTTCCTTGGCGTCGCGAATCGCGTCCGCCAGCGCCAGCGCATCCTCCGGAGCCGCCCGCAGCAGGAAAAACGCCAGCCGCTGCGCCGTCTTCTGCCCGATACCCGGCAGATGTTTCAGTTCATCGATCAATCGTTCAACAGGGGGAGCGAAATCAGCCATGCAAGAGGTGTAGCACAGCCCCGCGCATCGGCGCAAACCTCGCCGAAGCGCGTGCTCGGAAGAGAGTCTTGCGGGGCCAGCCGAAGCTCGCGAGGGCACCATCTTGGCTTTCCGCGAGCCCATCGTATCTCGCTGAGCAGAAACCGCTTAGCAGAGCACGCCGCGCCTTCATACATAGCGCATTCGACAAGCCGCAAGATTTGCCGCCCAGCGCGTTCTATCATCGGTACCACGGAAGCACGAGCAGGCACCCCGAAGGATTGCCCTGATGCCGCTGCCCCAGCTCTTCCTGGCGCTCTACGTTCTCTTTGCACTGGCGACGCCGGTGCTCGTGATTGCGCTATATGTCCGTTACACCAAGCTGCAGAAGCGCCTCAAGCAACTGGAAGACGAGAACGCCCGCCAAGCGGTCACCTTCACACACGAACTCGCAGAGCTGAAGCGGCAGGCCGCTGCGCCTCGCCCAGCCGCCACAGAGAAGCCAATCGCCTCTGAGCCGGCGAAGCCGAGCCCGGCGCCAACTCAAGTTCCAATCCCAATTCCAATCGCAACTCCAGCTTCGATTCCAACTCCATCTCCGATTCCCGTTGTGCCCAAGCCCATCCCTCCCGCGATCGTGCCGCCTGCCGCCGTTCCACCGAAGCCTGCCGCACCACTTGCGCCGGCCACGCCGCGCCTAGCGACCCAGGAAAGCAAGCCCGCCGAGCCTCCGGCGAAACCTGCGGAGACGAAGCCGCCCGTGCCCGTTGTGCCGACGGAGCCGAAGCCGGTGATTACGGCCGTACCGCAGTTTCCGGTTGACGCGAAACCACCCATGCCTCCACCGCCCGCGCCGTCGGCACCGACTGCGCCACCCAAGCCTCCGGTCGAGACAAGACCCGCGATTCCTCCAGCTGCCGCCATTCCTCCCGATGCGGCTGTCTCAGCTCGCGTGATCGCTTCGCCGGCATTTCAGGGCCTGCGTGTGCCGCCTTCCGGGCTATCGCCGCGCGCTTCTGCGACGAAGCCTACGATGCAGCAACAGATGAAAAAAATGTCGGCCCTAGAAGAGACCCTGGGCACCAACTGGCTGACCAAGCTTGGCATCGCCATGCTCGTGATCGGGCTGGCGCTGCTCGGAATTCTTGAGCTGAAAGCGATGGGACCGGGCGGCCGCGCCGCGCTCTTGTTTGCGATCGCGCTGGTTCTTCTGATCGGCGGAATTTTTCTGGAATCGCGTGAGCGGTACCGGTTGCTGGGCCGCGCTGGAATCGGCGGCGGGTGGGCGCTGCTGTTTTTCAGCACATTTGCGATTTACCACGTGCCGCCGATGCACGTGCTCGATTCTCTGGTGATTGACAGCGTGCTGCTGCTGCTGGTGGCCGTGGCGATGGCCGTGCATACGCTGCGCTACCGCTCGCAATTCGTTACTGGCCTGGCGTTTTTGCTGGCGTATACGACCGTCGCGCTCAGCTACAGCGAAGTGCTGCCGCTGTCGCAGGCAGGAGTCAATCAAACCACGGCGTATGGTTTGCTCGCCGGCGTGATCCTGGCGATTGGGCTGGTCTCGATTGTCCGCAAAATGGGCTGGTACGAACTGGAAGTGTTCGGCATTCTCTCGAGCTACCTGAACCACTTGTATTGGCTGTACCGCATTCTCGGGATTGAGGGCGCGCATGGCCGCGCGTTTCCGGAATACGGTGCGAGCACCGCGATGCTCTTTTTTTACTGGCTGGCGTTCCGCATTTCCCACGTCGCGCGCCACACTAAAACGGACTTCGAGGAGCACGTCTCGACCACCGCAGCGGTTCTGAATTCGGCGCTGCTGCTGGGGTTGCTGCGATTCCAGTCCGTGCACCCGGAACTGGCGTATATCGCGCTGCTGGCAGTTGGCGCGCTCGAGCTTGGCTTCGGGCAAATGGTCAAGCGGCGGCGCGAAGCCTTTGTCGTGCTCACGGTGATGGGGGCGGCGCTCTTGCTCGCGGCGGCGCCTACGCACTACGCAGGATCATCGGGACACGAAATCGCCATCCTGTGGCTGGTGGGCACGGAAGTTTTTCTCATCACTGGCTTGCTCGTTAAGGAAGTGGTGTTCCGGCGCCTCGGCTTGTTTACCGGGCTGCTCGTGGGATTGCGGCTGGCCTCTTCGGACTTGCGGGAGCTGATCACCGCGCGAATGTCCGGCGAAGAAGTGCTGGTCGGCGCGGGAATCTTGTTTGCGCTATGCGGCGTGGTTTTTTACCTGAATGTTTTTGGCTTCGGCACGCGCAAGAAGGAATTTTTCGAGCGCTCGCCGGACAGCGTATTGCTCACCGCGCATTCTTATCTCGGCGCGGTATCGGCTGCCGCGGCGGCCTGGGCGCTGGCGACGCAGGATTGGACCGCTGTAGCTCTCGCCGGAATCATGCTGGTGCTGGCGCTGCTCGGCCGCGGCTTCGCGTCGCAGCATTTGCAGGTGCAATACGCGGCGATGGGCCTCGCGGCGATGTATCGCGCCGTTGCCATCAACCTGCACGTTTCTTTGGGCGAAGGCGTACACGTCAAGATGCGGCTGATCACGCTCCCGATTCTCGGCGCGGCGTTCTATCTGACCGCGAAAGTCGCCGCGCTGCGCGACAACATCGAGCAGAAAGCGCTGCGCGGATTTTTCGCGGCATGCGGGACGCTGCTCTTTGCGCTGCTCATTTGGTACGAAGCCGCGGAATTGTGGCGCCCGGTATCGTTTATCTTGTTCGCGGCGTTGCTCTCTGAAGCTGCACGCGCGCTACGCTATCCGCTGCTAACCTGGCACACCCATTTGTTAGCGGCGCTGGCGTTGCTCACCGCCGTGAGCGCTGACGAACTCGGCGCGCACGTATGGCACAAGATCCCAGTGCGCGATTTCAGCGCGCTGGTGGTGATCGCCGGATTCTATTGGTTGGCTCGCCGGCTTGGCACGGCGCACCCGCAACATTTGAAAGCCGCGAGAGCCTGCTACACCTGGGCCGCCGCCGGCTTGACGATGTGGATGCTGTCCGACGCGCTGAACACGTCCTGGGTGGCCGTCGCGTGGATCGCGTTTGCCGTCGCGCTGGTATTTGCCGTGCGCTGGACGAAGTATGCGCAACTGGCGTGGCAGGCCAACGTGGTTGCCGTAAGCGCGGCACTGTGGACGCTGAACTACAACTACGAAATCGAGGAAAAGCTTTGGCTCGGCATCAGCGTGCGGCTCGTAACCGTTTCGCTCGTCGCCGCCGGTCTTTATTTCATCGCGCGAACCGCTGCGCCGGCCGAACGCTGGAAAGTCGCCGTCGCCTACTTTCATTCGTTTGCCGCCACGGGGCTGCTGGCGCTTCTCGCCTGGTACGAATACCCGAACGGTTGGCTCGCTCCGCTCTGGGCCGCCTTCGCATTGGTGCTCGCGCTGATCGATCGCCGCTGGCAGCGCGACGAATTGCGCTGGCAGGCCCACACGCTCTCGCTAATCGCGCTCATGCGCTGCGTGGTTTTCAATCTGCATCTTGAGGCCACCTGGCACGATCTCAGCATTCGCCTGTTGTCGCTTTCGATTGTCGCGGTGATCTTCTACGCGATGTCGCGCCTGGTGCGCATGCCGCAGGAATGGCGCGCCCGCGATATGCACCACATTTATTCCTGGGCCGCCTCCGCGCTGGTTTCCTCCATGCTCTGGTTCGAGTTGCGCCCGCTAAGCATTGCGGTCGGCTGGGCCGTCTTTGGTCTGGTCCTCTTCGAATACGGTTTGCTACGCCGCGTGGTGCAGTTCCGCTATCAAGCCTACGTCGCGCTGGCGGCCAGTTTCGTGCGCATCTTTTTTGCCAACCTCAGCGCCGGCACACCCGGCGAATTCTGGAGCCCGCGCACGTATACGATTCTTCCCATCGCGCTGATCTTTTTCTTTGTGTACGCGCAATTGCCGGAAGAATCCTCGCCCGAGGAAAGGGAAGAAGGCACCGAGAGCGATCATCGGCTGCATTTTGACGCGCTGCTCGCGTGTCTCGGCACCGCGTCCATCGTGGCGCTCTTCTATTTCCAGTTTGACAAAGAGTGGGTGGTGACTTCCTGGGCGGCAGCGGTGCTGGTGCTTTTCGGCATCGCCTTCGCGCTCGACCGCACCATCTTTTTATATCAGGGAATGATTTTGACTTTGCTCACCGTGGCCCGCGGCCTGGCCCACAATCTCTTCGGCGCGAGCTACCATTCCGAGCACGATTGGCAGGGCCGATATGCAGTGCTGAGTCTCGCGGCGGCGCTGCTCCTCGCGAGCCTGGCGTTTGCATTTCCGTTGCGCGAGCGATTCCGAGCCAGAGTAGGGCCCAACAGCGCAGGAGCACCGCGAGGAATCCTCGCGCTAGTGCGCCGTCCGGAACAACTGCAATTCTTTTCCGCCCTTCTTCTGCTCACGCTTATGCTTGCCAAGAAGCTCGACGCCGGCATGGTTACGGTGGCTTGGGGCATCGAAGGCGTGCTGGTGATTTTGCTGGCGCTCGCGTTGAACGAACGCAGCTTCCGTCTGACTGGCTTGGGCTTGCTGCTGCTCTGCGTCGGCAAAGTACTTGCGATGGATGCGTGGCGTCTGCAGCCGCGCGACCGCTACGTTACCTTCATCATCGTCGGCGCGGCGCTGCTCCTCGTCTCGTATCTCTACACCCGCTACCGCGAAGCCATCCGGCAATTCTTATGAGGATTTGGGCCGACGAGAAAAAACGAAAAGCAGATCCCTCACCCGTCCGCAAAAAGCCGCGAACGGGATTCGGGATGACAGCCGCCACGGGGCGCGTCTAGAAAGCGCGGATTGGATTTGCGGATGATGCAGGACGCTGGCGAGAGCGGAAATCGTGCCGAGAAGGGGCACAGCAATGCTGCGCCCCTACGAAAGAGGGGTGTGACGCTTGTCGTGTTCTTCGCGGTGTTGGGCGCCGCGCTCGGCGCGCTCTGGTACAGCCAGCGCCGCAACAAACAAACTCCCGTTTCCGCCAACGCCGTGCTGCAAATCGCCGCCGACGCTCAGCGCGACCTCACCCGCGCGCCCATGCACTTCACCCGCCTCTCCGACGAAGAAGAAATCGCCATCGGCAATCAACTGGCCGCGCGCTATGTCGGCTACTTCCAGAAATTCACGCCGCAGGAAGAAGCGCTGCAATCCTACGTGCTGCGCGTCGGCGGCACCGTCGCCGTGCGCGCGCATCGCCATCTCCCGTACACTTTTCATCTGATCCCCGATCGCAACATCATCAACGCCTTCGCGCTGCCCGGCGGCCCGGTGTACATCGGTGAAGGCTTGCTCGACCTGATGCTCAGCGAAGACGAACTCGCCAACGTGCTCGCCCATGAAGTCGAGCACATCGATCACTATCATTGCGTCGAACGCATGCAGATCGAAGCGCAGCTCAAGCACTTGAATCTCGAGGTCGTCGGCGCGCTGCTGGAATTTCCGCTGGGCCTTTGGCAGGCCGGCTATCACAAGGATGAAGAGATGGAAGCCGACCGCGAAGGTATGTTTCTGGCCGTGCAGTCCGGCTATTCGCCCTACGGCGCGCTGCAAACTTTCGAGCGCTTCGCCAAGCTGCATGACGAATACGTTATTCACGCGCAGTCTCCCGAAGAAGAACTCTCCGAGCTGGCGATACAAAGCCTCGAAGGCTATTTCCGCTCGCATCCGCAGCCGAGCGAGCGCATCGCGCAAGCCGAACAGCTAATCGCCCAGCAGCACTGGGAAGGGAAGAAACAAAAGCGGAATTTTCACGTGGAATATGAAGTACACAAGGGAGAATAGCTGATTGGGAGCCATTCAAATGCGATGCCGCTATCTAATTGCAGTCTTTGTCTTTCTCGCGGTGCTTGCGACACCTCTCCAAATCCTAGCTAGCCCCGCAACGAATTGCGCGTTGCCCGACGGCCTGCGCGAAGAAGTTACTGCAAAATATCCCGGCACACACGTCCTCACCTTGGCCGATTTGGAAGACTACGACAAGAAGCTCTTCCGAAAAGATTTCGGAGCTAGGTGTCCCGGCCTGATTAGGGTCAATTTCTATGGAGACGGAAGGCCAACCTGGGCGCTCGTACTGATTTTAGGAGAGGGCCTGAAACAAACGGCCGAGCTAATTGTGGCGCGGCGCAGTGCAGCGATGTGGGATATGCGTTCGTTAGAGAAGTCGGATGGTGCTCCGGTAGTCTGGCGCGAAGGTCCAGGCAAGTACGAGGGCATGAATGACGAAAAGCCCCTACGCGCGAAGAACTCCGTCGTAGTCCTGTGTTGGTACGGGTCATCAACGATTCTCTATGCGTGGATGGGTGATCGCGTCGACAAAGTGTGGTTATTGGATTAGATCGGCAGATAAAAGGGATCGAAACTAGAACAAACCGGGGATCTTGAGGCCGGCCATGCCGGGCATGTTGCCTGCGAGGCTCTTCATCTGATTCGCAAGCTCATCATCCACGCGCCGCGACGCTTCGTTTACCGCCGCGCGCACCAAATCCTGCAGCATCTCCTGATCCTTGCTCGCGAAAACTTCGGGCTCGATGCGCACATCCACAATCTGCTTCTGCCCGTTCATTTTCACGGTGACCATGCCGCCGCCCGCCGACGCTTCCACCGCCACGGAATTCACCTGCCGCTGCAAGTCTTCCTGCACTTGCCGCAACCGCGAGAGCATCTGTTGGAGTGCGTTGACTTCCATCAGGATTCCTCTTGCCGCCGCCGTACTTCGGTGATCTTGCCGCCGAAGCGCTGCAGCATCGACCGCACCATCGGATCGCGTTCGAATCGTTCGCGCAATTCCTGCGTGCTCGAACCGCCCGCGGACCCCGCCGCTGCCACCGCTGCAACAGACTCAATTTTAGCACATACGCGCACCGAGCGGCCCAGCACTTTGCTCGAAGCGGCACGGATCTTCTCTAGCGTGTCGCGCCCGTCGAGCAATCCGGCGAACGTTTGCTTGTCCGGCGAAAAACAAAGGCGCAATTCCGCGCCTTCCAGTTCCCAGCGGCTGGCATGCTCGATCAGTTCCGCCACAAATTTCTGCTGCGCTTGAATCGCCGTCTTGATCTCCGTGACTTGCTCGAGCGTGATGCCGTTCGCTTGAACCGCGCGCCCGTTCGTCTTTGGCGAGCCTTGTGCTGGCTCGCCTACCGCTGCGTTCATCTCAGTCGAACGCACTGCAGGAGCAGCCGCCCGTACCGTACCATTCGATTTCTCCACGACTGCGTCGAAACTGGCTGCGACACTCGGCGCGACGCTGGTCTGGCTGCGCATCATTGCCGGACTCACACTTGACGCGCCCGCACTGGCATTCGCCGCAGACGTTCCCGCCGCCGCACCGCGCACCGCCGGAGCCGCGCTGCTTCCACGCGTCCCGCTAGCCGGCGGAGCGCTGCCTCCCGCGCCGCCATTTTTCATCTCCGCCATCAATTCTTCCAGCGGAGCCAGCCGCGCCGCATTGATCAGCCGCAGCAATCCCATTTCCAGATGAATCCGCGGGTCGGGCTTGCGCCGCAAGTCGTCATCCGTCTGCAGCAAAATCTGAAAGAAGCGCGTCAAATCCTCTTCGCTGAATTGCGCCGCCGCGCGCGCCAGCGCCGGCCGCTGATCCGGCGTCGCCGCAATCAAATCGGATTCCGCGCCACACACCCGCGCAATCAAAAGATTGCGCACATGCCGGATGGCCTCGCGGCAAAAATGCTGCAGGTTGCGCCCTTCCTTCTGAAACGAATGCACCAGGCTCAGCGCCCGGTCGGCCGAGCCTTCCGCGATCGCGCCAATCATTTCCTCGAGCGCATCTTCCGGCACCACGCCCAGCAATTCGCGCACATCCTTGTCTGAAATCGCGTCACCGCAATACGCCCGCGCCTGTTCCAACAGCGACAGCGCATCGCGCAAGCTGCCTTCGGCCATGCGCGCCAGCACCGCCAGCGCGCCCGCCTCGATCTTCAGATTTTCTTTCGCGCCGATTTCCTGGAGCCGCCCGGTGATTTCCGCAAAGGTCAGCGCGCGAAAATGAAAGTGCTGCGACCGCGACCGAATGGTGTCCGCCAGATTCTCCGGCTCCGTCGTGGCCATCACGAAAATCACCTGGTCCGGCGGTTCTTCCAGCGTCTTCAGGAGCGCGTTGGAGGCTTCGCCGGTCAGCATGTGCGCTTCGTCCAGAATCACCACTTTGCTTCGCGAAGCCGCGGGGGCGTAGCGCACCATCTCGCGCAGCTCGCGAATCTGATCGATGCCGCGGTTCGAAGCCGCGTCGATCTCGATCACGTCCAGGGAAGTCCCCGCCGCAATCTCCTTGCACGAATCGCATACGCCGCAAGGCTCCGCCGTCGGCCCGTTCACGCAATTCAGCGCCTTCGCCAGAATCCGCGCGGCGGTGGTTTTCCCCACGCCCCGCGCACCGGAAAAAATATACGCATGCGCCACGCGATTGTTGGTGATGGCGTTCTTCAGCGTGTCCGTGACGTGCTGCTGCCCCACCAGATCCGCAAAGGTTTGCGGCCGCCACTTCCGCGCGATGACTTGATAGCTCATGGAGAAATTTTCTGTTGCTGCCCATTGCTGCGAACTGCCGCCCTGTTGCGAAGTCGCGAGTTACGCCCTGCTACTACGAATTGCGGAACGATGAGAGGAACTCCGGGTGATCTGCGGCGCACGAGGCGATCCCGGTACCGTTGCTCCCTTCCGGGCCTGGCGGGGTTCGCGGGACCTCGTCGCACAGAGCCCGAAGTTCCACGCTCCGGCAGTCACGCATCACGCGACTGCGAATCGCAGTTTAACACACTCAATTGCCGAAGAAATGCTGCTGCAGGCTATTCCCGATCGCGCTCGACGTGCAAAGCGATGGCTTCCTTCACATTCTCCATCAACTCGTCTAGGGTTAGAGCTTGCGTCACGACCGGCAGCTCGACGCCCTCAGCCACAAAATATCTTTTTCCGCGGAACACCCGCACTTGGATGATTCGCTTCATATTCTGCAACCGTCAGTCCTTCATCGGCTTCAGCGCCGCACAGCACTTCACCAATCAAGTCGGCGCAATCCCTGCACAACGTCAAAGTGCCGGTCCCGGCTCAAAAGTGAAAGTCCATGTTCTCGACAAAGAGCTGCTATCCACAGGTCATTGGCGGGAATTGGCTTTCCAGCTTTTCTCAATTCTAGGTTAATGGCTGCGTAATGACGCGTGGTCTTTTCAGTCACATCCAGTACCGTGCTTCCGCCGATCAGAGCGTCCAACCAGCGGGTGTATTCGGGCCCATTCCGCGATTGCGCAATACCGTAGCGAAATTCTCCAAGCACCACTACCGGGAGCATCAACTGCTGAATTCCAGCCAAAATCTTTACGACTGCTGGATGCTCGTCTGCCGCCGCCGATAAAGCGTTCGTATCTAAGATCAATCGCCCTTCTCTCCATCGTGCTTCTGGGAAGTCCACATTTCCTGATCGACTTCTTCGAAGGCCTCCTCGATTACTTTGCCTATGCGCGCGGTCTCCTTGCGCAGGTGCTTCAGTTTGCCTATGTGTTTCATCCAAGGTTTTTGCTCGGACGGAGGCGTCGCCTTCAACTTGTCCTCCACGGCTTCGGTGACGAACTGCCGTAGCGGTATTCCTCGCTCAGCGGCCTTCGACTTGGCGCGGCGGAAAATCGGGTCCGGAATTTCCAGGGTGGTCTTCATGTAGTAGATGGTCCCATATTTATGGGAGTGGGTCAATGGAGCGAAAGCCGCCCTTGCCTTATCTCGCTGCCTTCGGTCCAGGCTAACCCATCGGGCACAACGCCGCGCTCGCACCGTCCGCGCAACCCGCACGCATCGCTTATACTTTTTCGCGGACGGAGTTCCTCCCCGTCCACCCGCGTTTTGCTGCAGCGAAACGCCGGTCCGCGGCGCCAGCGGATTGCCCGAGGCATCGCCCCGGCGCGCCCCACGATACGGGGACCGCTCGCTTCTCGATGCGAGCAGGAGGAACCATGAAGTCCCGATTCGCAACATCTCTGTTGTCCGTAATGCTCGCTGTCGCGCTGCTCGGCTCTGCCGCTCCCGCTGCGTTAGGCGAGCCGCATCAAGTCATTCAAGGCACGCAAGTTCGTCTCACGCTGCTCAATCCCATCGGCACCACCATTTCCAGAGACGGCGATCCCTTCGTGGCCATCGTCTCCGAACCTGTGTTCCTCGGCAACACCCTGCTCATCCCTGCGGGCGCTCGCGTCAACGGCATCATCGGCAACGTCGAAAAAGCGCGGCGCTTCTCCGCTTTTCGCGGACAGGCGTACATGAACCTCACTTTTCGCTCGCTCGAAATCGATAGCCGCCTGATTCCCATTCAAATGAGCATCATCACCATCGAGCAGCCGCGCAACCAGGGCGACACCCGCCGCCGCAAAGACGTAAAAGTCGAAGAAGGCCAGGTCATTCAGGAGAAGCACGACTACAAGGGCGACATCGTCGGCGGCACCATTGGAACCGGCGGCGGCGCTCTCGTCGGCGCCATTTTCAGCAATGTCGCTCGCGGCTTCGGCTTCGGACTCGCCGGCAGCGCCATCTACATCATGGCTCGCAAAGGCAAGGAAGTGGATCTCCCCGCGCAAACCGGCTTGCTAGTGCGCATGGATAACACCATCACCGTGCCCAGCGTCAGCTCCAGCAACGCGAGCTACACCACCTCGCGCTAACGCAGCTCGCAAAGAAAAGCGCCGCCCGCTTCCGGTGCCTCCCGGCCGCGAGCGGCGCATCACGATTTTCACTCTTCAGTTCTTCGGAAAGTTCGGATCCGCTTTCACTTCCAGGATCTGCTTGGTATGCCGCTCGCTGTGCGCGGCCACCAGCAAAATAAATTCATACCCGTCCAGCTTGCCCATCGGGCTGTCCATCACGTGCTCGCGCAGTCCTGCCGTCTTCTTCAGAAAATCTTCCGTGGTCGCACGGCTCTCCACGAAGTGCTTGATGGAAGCTGTGGGCGAACCGAAGCGGTTCGAGGGCTGCAGCGGCTCCGGCGCCTGGATCTTATGGCTGCGGTCCGGCACCATCGCCAGCACTGCGTCGTCGGTTTTCTTCGCGTCGCGCCCTGGCTCTCCCGCCGGCGCCTTCATCACCTGCTCGGCATCCAATCCGCGCAGAAAATCTTCCGCTGCGGCAATGTGTTCCATCACTTGCGCGATGGACCAGCGCTCCGGCGCGGGCTTGAAGTTCCACTGCGCTTCCGACAACCCTTTGGTCGCCTCCAGCACGCCTTGCTTCGTCGTTTCCAGGTACTTCAGCGCGCTGTCCTTCTCCGTCTGGCTCAATTCCTGTCCGTGCGCCGCTGCCGCCCCTGCCAATGCCAGCACCGCGATCATTCCCCATGCTCGTGCTCGGTTCATGCCGGTCTCCTGTTTTCTGTCGTGCTCTTGAATACGTTGAGCTTGCACTGCGTTAGAGAGGTTGATGGGCTAAAGGGACTAAAGGATGGCTACCGCCGCGCAATCAACCCGCCGCCCTGGCTTGCTCCGCGGCGCGACGCCGTACTTCCGCCTCCGTCAGCGTCTCCAGATGCGTTGCAATGTACCAGTGATTTCCCCAAGCGTCCATGGCCGCTCCATTCCGTTCTCCGTAGAACTGGTCCTTCGGCTCGGCCAGCGATGTCGCCCCAGCCGCCAGCGCCGCGCGGTACACAGCATCTACATCCGGAACATAAATGTGAATGGCCACCGGCCGCGGTCCCCACTGGCCATGCGCTTCGCTGCATTCCAGCATCGAGTCGCCGATCTGCACCGTCGCATGGCCAACGATCCCGTTCGCTCCTACCTTCTTATCTACGATGCTGGCGCCAAAAGATTTCTCGAGAAATTGCAGCAGCGCCGCGGCCCCCGTTACGTTCAACCCCGGCGTCACGCTGCGAAAGCCTTGCGGCGCAAAAGGATTCCCCAGTCTTTGTGTCGCTCCTTCGTGTGTCGCCCCTTTGTGCGTGGCAATGTACCAATCGTTGCCCGATGGATCCTTGACCCCACCTTCAGGGTCGCCATACTCCATATCCCGCGGCTCATAGAGCGATTGCCCCTCAATTACGTCGGGACTCTTTGCAAAACACGGGGGGTGTACTCGCAAACGATTACGACTTCACGTACTCCTACGGCACTTTTGCACCCCCAGATCGAGAGCTAACTTTCAGGGAATCAATTACTTGCACACTCTTTTGCAGACACACCGGGATGCCCACCAGGAACGTCTTTCTCAACCTTCCACTCTCAACCTCCGGCCATAACCCCTTTAGAATGAAGACTTACGAAAGTGTATCAAAACAAAGGACTTTAACTGCCTTTAGAATCAACACTTACGCAAAAATAGGGGAGGGCCTAGTCGTCGGCCAGCGGCACGTGGTTCAAGTGCGGCGTATGCGCCGCAAGATACGTCGAAGGATTGATCCCCGAAAACGCCCGGAAATCATGAATGAAGTGCGCCTGGTCGTAATACCCGCACGTCAGCGCCAGATCCACCCAGTCCACCCGGCTCCCGCTCGGCCCGCTCTGGATCTGGCGCAGCACCCGCTGAAACCGCTGCACCCGGCAGAACAGCTTCGGCGTCAGCCCTACCTCTCTTTCAAACAGATCGATAAACCTCCGCGCGCTCAGCCCCGTCCGTTCCGTCACCTGCCCAATCGTCCGCCCGCCAGGGTTCGCCTGAAACTCCCGCAGCGCGTACGCGACCGCCGGGTGCCGTTCAAACGCCCCGCGCGCCTGCTGCAGCAGCGCCTGCTCCAGAACCCGCAGCTTGGCTTCGGGCGCCGGGGTAGCCAGCAGCCGTTCGCGCAATTCGCTGGCTGCCTGGCCTCCCCACAACGCCGCGAGGTCCACATGTTCGTTGTGCAACTTGCCGTTTGGCATCCTTAAGAACGGGTACGCACCCCCCGGCCGGAAGTGCACGCCCATGACTCCGTCCTGCGATGCTGTATCGATCACAAAGAATTCCGAATGCGGCCCGCACACCACCGTACCGGACAGCGTAAACGGCCGCATCGCCTCGCCTTGCCCGTAGGTGAGCATGCGGTTCTCGCGCAGATGGATCACTATCTCGACCGTACCCGTGGGCATCAGCCGCTCCCTGGGATGCGCTGGGCGAAACCCTTCGTAGAGCCATAGCAGTTCGACGAAGTGCCCCAGGGGCGGTGGCGGGCTGTACAGGCGGTAGAGCATCGCTGACGCGTATCTTAGCGCCGCGCTTCGTGCCGGGAACAGTACGAATTCCGGGGCTCGCGACCCGCCCAGGAATTCTCGGCGCTGATTTTACACGGAAGGAAAGGCGCCGCGCTTCTGATCAAAAAGAAGACGCGGCGCTGTGGCGGTTTCTGGCTAGACGATCGTGGATTGCCCGGGGGTGTTGTTACTGGAAGATCGCGCGATGGCCGCAAATCGGCGGGTCGCTTCTGGCGTGGCCTGATTCCGAGTGTGCTTTGCCGATTTCATTGCTTGCTCGGGGCCCGGTCCGCAGATTCCAGGGACTTGGGCTTTCTCCGACTCATTCTCATTGGTGCACTTCTAAGTGCAGGGTGCATGCCAAACGCGATACCTCGCAATTAGCGCATTTTCAATGGCTTTCAGGCATCGCGACCATTTGCCCCGGGTTCAATCCGGCAAACTGTCCCGCGCTGGCACATCCGCCATCGCGCCACTCGCGCTCCGGGCCTAAACCTTAAAGCAAGTCTGCCGGTGGATCTGCGGGCAAGGTGAGGTGCTCTCGAGCGGGCCCGCTTTCAGGCTGCGGCACCGCTCCCGCGCGCTTCGCGCGCCGGGCCGTCTCGCTTCAGGTAGCGGTACAGGCTGGTGCGCCCGATGCCCAGAATCTGTGCCGCGCGCAAGCGGTTTCCCTGGCACATCTCCAGCACCCGCTGAATGTGCACCTTGCGCACGTCATCGAGCGACAGGGGCCGCCAGCCGTCGCCTTCCGAGGCGTGCGTGCCGCGATGCTGCAAATGTTCGGGCAGGTCCGCCAGATCGATGAAGTCGCCCGTCGCGGTGATGCTCGCACTGGAAATCACATTCTCCAGTTCGCGCACGTTTCCCGGCCACGGGTGCTGCAGCAACACCGTCTGCGCCCGCCGCGTCAGCCCGGAGATGTTCTTGCCATACGCATCGTTGTACTTCTTCAGAAAATACTGCACCAGCAGCGGGATGTCCTCGAGCCGCTCGGTCAGCGAAGGAATGCGGATCTGAATGGAGCTGAGCCGGTAAAACAGGTCTTCGCGGAATCTTCCGGCCAGCACCTCGGCGCGCAGGTCGCGGTTGGTTGCCGCGATCAGCCGCACGTTGATCTGCCGCACTTCCGGCGAGCCGACCCGCTGAATCTCGCGGTTCTGGATCACCCGCAGCAGTTTCGCCTGCATGGCCAGCGAAGTCTCGCTTACTTCGTCCAGGAACACCGTTCCGCCGTGGGCATACTCGAACAAGCCCGGCCGCGTGTCCGTCGCGCCGGTAAACGATCCGCGCATGTGCCCGAAGAGCTGGCTCTCCAGCAACGTATCCACCAGCGCCGAGCAGTTGCATACCGCCAGCTTCTGTTGGTGCACCGGACTCAACTGATGGATCGCGTGCGCCACCAGCTCCTTGCCCGTGCCCGTGGGGCCCGCCAGCAGCACGTTCGTATAGTGCCGCGCTACCTTGCGCGCAAAATCAAACACCTCCAGCATCACCGGACTTTTTCCGACGATGCCGTGAAACTCCAGGTCCTTCAGCAGCTGGTCCTCAAGCGCCTTCACGCGCCGCCGCTGGTCGTACAACGCCGCCGTTTCGTCCAGCGTGCGTTTCAAGCGCAAACGGTCCACCGGCTTGGGCAGAAAGTCCGTGGCGCCCCGCCGGATGGCTTCGAGCGCGGACTCCAGCGTATATTCCTGGGTCATCACAATGACGTGCACCCCCGGGTCGCCGCGCAACGCCAGGTCCAGGAATTCGTAGCCGTCCCTCCCGGGCGTGTGCACATCCGCCAGCACCAGCCGGCACTTGCCGGTGCGCACCAGCCGCAAGGCCTCCGCAGGGTCGGATGTGAGGATGGGCTCGTAGCCCATGTCGGTGACCAGCTCGGAGAGCATCTCCAGCTGTGCGGCATCGTCGTCTAGGATGCACGGGGTCAGCGAGGTTCTCGGCGCGAGAAGGTCAACCGCCTTCGTGGATACGTGAGCCGCCATGCCCCTTCAAGTGGCAACCCGAAGGCCACTCCCTTTATCCCCAGCAGGTGACCTCGCGGCCCGCTGCAATCGCCCGACGCAAAATTTATATCTAGTAGAATGAGGGACTTACGGAAAAGCCAGGAACATTGCAATTCTCTCATTGTTCCCGAACGGGATAGCTCTCTCCCGTTTCGACGCGCGCCCTGCTCCGTTATGAAACTCCCGCCTTCCCAGAACGCTTGGCCACACCGCTTCCTACCTCATTGCTTCAGCCCGATGGTCCTGCGGTTGCACTTGCGTCAAGCGGAACTGCCACCGCGCATCATCGGTCTTGGTCATCGCCTCGGTCACATACGGCACCGGATGCGAGCGCTCCGGCGAAACCGCCTGCACCAGCCGCACAAACAGGATGGCCCCGGCACGCAACTCATGGCCCAGCACCAGACGCTTATCGCCTTCCTCATTCCACTCGAGCTCGGCCTTCTCGACAAAGAACAACTCCGCAGCGTCCCATCCGGACACTTCCACGAGGTACAAGCTGGTTGCTCGCAAAGGAGCCACTACGTACATTGCCACTCTCCGCTGCAGGGAACGTGCAGGTAAGGGACCACCCAGACCGCGCTAACTTGCTGAAACTAGCGGAACTTGCGGATACCCACGAAGCGCATCTGTTCGCGGGCGAGACATTCCGTCACTGGTGTTCAGAATTGACGCACTTGCGATGCGTTAGGCGTAGCCCTTCAGGAGGTGTTCGGTGGCGAAAGCCAGCACGTAGGGATAGATTCGGCGGAACAGCAGCAGCGCCAGCAGCAGTCCGACCATGGCAAAACTGTTTTCGCGCAGCCAGTCCAGATATTTTTGCGCGGTCTTCTCGCTCATGAACAGCATGATCACGGTGCTTCCGTCGAGCGGCGGAGCGGGCAGGAGATTGAAGGTTCCCAGTAGCAGATTGAGGCGGAAGAACGTCCACAGCAATTGCGTGACGAAGTCGGCTTGCCCGGTGGCGGGGTTGAAGCCGATCCAATTCTCATACAACCCAATCCGGAGGCCGGCCACCGCGAGCA
>DATNNV010000052.1:0-65370 GCA_035601655.1 Candidatus Dormiibacterota bacterium | reverse complement strand
GATGTGCTTCGAGCCGCGGGCCACCAGGTTCGCCTGCCCGCCGGTAGCAATCACTTTAATCTCGCCGCCGAGCTCCGCTTTCATGCGCGCGATGATGCCGTCCATCATGTCGAGCGCACCGTAATACAAGCCCGCTTGCATGTTGGTCACCGTATTCGTGCCCACCACCTTGCCCGGGTCTTTGATTTCGACGCGCGGCAATTTTGCGGCGCGCGAAAACAGCGCCTCGGACGAAATTCCCAACCCTGGAGCGATGACGCCGCCCAGATACTCGCCCTTTGCCGAAATCACGTCGAACGTAATCGCCGTGCCGAAATCCACCACGATGCACGGCCCGCCATAAAGATGAAACGCCGCAACACCGTTGACGATACGGTCCGCGCCCACTTCCTGCGGATTGTCCACCAGAATCGCCATACCCGTTTTCACGCCGGGCTCGACGAACAGCGCTTTGCGCCCGAGATACAGCCGCGCCATTTCCGCCAGCGTCCAATTCACCGGGGGCACGACTGAGCTCACGATGACGCCACCGATTCCGGCAGGCTCAATCCCGGCGTATCCCAGAAGATTGCGCGTGAGCACGCCGTACTCGTCGACGGTCTGCTGCCGCGCGGTGGTCAGCCGCCAGTTGGCGATGAGCTCTTCGCCGCGAAAAACGCCGAGAACCGTATTCGAATTACCGACATCGATGGTGAGCAACATTTAGCGCAACTCCGTAACATCGCCGGCTACCACGGTCACCAATTCGCCGCCGTCGCGCTGCACGCGCAGTAATCCTTCGGGCGCGAGCCCGGCCGTTACGCCGGTGAACGCCTCGGCGCCGTTGCTCACTTGCACGCGCTTTCCCCGCGCGTAGCTGGACACTTCCTCGAAGCGTTTCACGATATCTGCCGCGCCTTCCCGCAAGAAACGATTGTAGTCGTTCTCAAATTCCCGTAGCAACCGGACCAGGATGTCGGGCCGTGACTGCACCTTGCCGGTTTCCGCGCGCAGGGAAGTGGCGGCTCCGGCAAGCTCCGCCGGAAACTTGTCCTGATTTACGTTGATGCCAATGCCCACGATCACGAAACGCACCTGGCTCGGCTCGGCATGCATCTCCGTCAGAATCCCGCCGATCTTTTTGCCGCGGACCAGCAGATCGTTGGGCCACTTTAAATCTACAGGCGCGCCCGTTGCTTCCGCGATCGCGGTGCGCGCGGAAAGGCCGGCCATCATGGTCAGCAGCGGCGCTTGCACTGGCGCAAGTTTCGGGCGCAGCAAAAGCGTTGCGTAGATGCCGGTAGCGCGTTCGGAGTGCCACGCTCGCCCGGCGCGTCCGCGGCCTGCGGTCTGCTCCTCGGCGATTACCAGCGCTCCTTCCGGTTCGCCGGCGTGCCCCAGCTCGAGCGCGATGCGGTTCGTGGAATCGGTTTTGAAGAAATGGTGGATGCGCTTGCCAAAAAGACTGCCGCGAAGCTGCTGGCGCACCATGTCCGGGGTCAGGATGTCCGGCACTCGCTCCAAGAAATAGCCGGTGCGCGGATGCCCTTTGACCTTGACGCCGAGTTCACGCAGGCGCTCGACCCATCGCCACACCGTCGAACGCGACATGCCGATCTCACGCGCAATTCGCGCACCGCTGACGACAATGGTCGCGTTTTCACCAAGCAGCGTCAGCAGTGCGGCGATGCGGCGGTCGGTTGCGCCCGGAAGTGTTGGTGGAGGCATGAATCTTGCGTGTGCCCATGCGGCGACGGCTAAAGCTTACGTTTACGGGAACCGGAGGACAAGCGCGCCCATGAAGTCCCGCAGCCTTATCCGAGTTGCGCCAACCGGCTCTTCAGCTTCTCCATCTCGACCCTCTGGGCGGCCAGCGTTTCTTCCAGTCCGCGAATGATCTTCTCCGGCGCGCGGCTGCGGAACGTTTCGTCGGCAAGTTGCCGCTCTTTCGACGCAATCGCGGTTTGCAGCTTTTCGATTTCCTTGCCGAGCTTCGTTTTCTCGGCGGAAACATCCACACCTTCGCCGTACGCGATGCGCACATCGAATTGCGCCGTCGAACGCACTGCCCCGCTGGTTGCCTGTAACCGCTCGGACGAAATCGCCAAGTCTGACAGAATGGCCAGCCGCCCGATTCCGTCGCGATTCGCCTCAATCAACTTGCGCACTTCTGCATCCGGGCTCGAGAATTGAGCCGCGAGCTTCTTCTTAGGGTCCAGCTTCATCTCCGCGCGAATATTGCGCAGCGCGGTGATGACTTCCTGGACCATTCCAAATTGTTCGGCTGCCTCCGCGTTTTTCCAGTCCGGCGTTGCTTGCGGAAACGCATCCAGTGCGATCGATTTCGCTCCCACCGGTTGCGGCAATCGATGCCACAACTCCTCGGTTAGAAAGGGCATCAGCGGATGCAGCAGCCGCAGCGCCGCATCAAACGCGGCAAAGAGATTTCGCCACGCCACTATCGCGCGCTCCTGGTCTGCCGCTTGCAAATCCGGTTTCACCCACTCTATGTACCAGTCGCAAAAATCGCCCCAGAAGAATTGATAGATGGCGTGCGCGGCTTCGTGGAACCGGTAATTGGCGTACGCGTCGTCGACGGTCTCGACGGTGCTCGCCAACCGCGAAAATAGCCACGCATCTGCCAGCGGCACGCCGCCGGCGGCCGCATACGGCGCTTTGCCGCGAACTTCCGGCGCCGCCAGTTGCTCGAGCGCTACTCCGCCTTGCTCGAACTTGTCCATGTTCACGAACAAAAATCGCGCTGCGTTCCAGATCTTATTCGCGAAATTCCGCGAACTCGTGAGCCGGTCGTCCGAAAGCACGATGTCCGTCCCCGGCGCCGCCATGGACGCCAGGCAGAAACGCATCGCATCGGTCCCGTACTGCTCGTTGAGAGCCACGGGGTCGAGTCCCGTCCCTGTGGACTTGGACATTTTTTCGCCGCCGATCGTGCGTACTAGCGAATGCAGATACACGGCGCGAAACGGCACCTTGCCCGTCAAGTGCAAGCCCATCATGATCATTCGCGCGACCCAGAAAAACAGAATGTCGTATCCGGTGATCAACAGATTCGTGGGATAGTACGTCTTGAAATCAGGTGTCTGCTCCGGCCAGCCCAGCGTCGCAAACGGCCACAACTGCGAGCTGAACCAGGTATCCAGCACGTCCGGATCCTGCTGCAGCTTTTCTGAGCCGCATTTGGTGCAGCGCGCCGGAGCTTCGCGCGCCACGATCAACTCGCCGCAAGCGCCGCAGTACCACGCAGGAATGCGGTGGCCCCACCAAAGCTGCCGCGAAAGCGTCCAGTCCCGGATGTTGGTCATCCAGTTGAAGTACTCTTCGCGGCGATTGTCCGGCACGATGCGTATCTCGCCGCTTCGCACCGCCGCGATCGCCGGCTCGGCCAACTCTTTCATTCTGCAGAACCACTGCGTCGAGATGCGCGGCTCGACGATTGTCCGGCTGCGCTCGCAAAGGCCGATTGCGCTCGTGTGCTCGCTAATCTTCTCGAGCAGTCCCTGCGTTTGCAAATCTTCGACCACGCGCTTCCGCGCCGCGAAGCGATCCAGCCCTGCATAGGGCCCGGCCGCTGCGTTCATGCGCCCATCGTCGGTCATGACGTCGATTTCCGCCAGGCCATGCCGTTTCCCAACTTCAAAATCGTTGGGATCATGCGCCGGTGTAATTTTCACCGCGCCCGTGCCGAATTCGCGATCCACCATTTCATCAGCGATGATGGGAATCTTGCGGTTCAGGAGCGGCAGCATCACGCTTTTTCCCACGAGATGTTTGTACCGTTGGTCCTCCGGATGCACCGCCACCGCGCTGTCCCCGAGCATCGTCTCCGGACGCGTGGTCGCCACCACCAGATATTCCCGCGTTCCCGCCACTAGATAACGGATGTGCCACAAATTCCCCGGCCGGTCCTCATGCTTAACTTCCAGATCGCTGAGCACCGTCAGGCATTCCGGGCACCAGTTCACCAGCCGCGTGGCGCGATAAATAAACTTCTCTTCGTACAGCCGGACGAAAACGTCGCGCACCACTCGCGAATATTCCGGCGAAAGCGTGAAGCGTTCCCGCGACCAGTCGCAGCTCTCCCCAATCTGCTTCATCTGCTCGGTAATCTTGCCGCCGCTTTCCGCTTTCCAGTCCCACACGCGTTTTTCAAACGCTTCCCGCCCGAGGGTTCGGTAATCGATTCCTTGTTCAGCCAGCTTCCGCACCACCACCCGCTGCGTCGAGATTCCCGCGTGGTCCGTGCCCGGCAGATACAGGGTGTTGAACCCGCGCATACGGTGCCAGCGCGTCAGGATGTCGATTTCCGTGTGATTCAGCATGTGACCGATGTGCAGCATACCCGTCACGTTCGGCGGAGGAATCACGATCGAGAAGACCGGGCCCGGCGCGTTCGGATCGGCTCGAAACAGCTCTTCGCGAACCCAGAATTCCGCCCAGCGCGGCTCAATCTGCTGCGGTTCATATGCTTTGGCGATTTCCCGGGTCATTCGGTATAGCGCTCCTTGCGCTCGCGCGGCGCAGCACTGCACCAGCCGCGATAACTGTGGGTGATTAATCTTCGACTATACGGTGGAGCTTTGCGCGGCGTCAACGCAACGCGCGCAGCCACGATTATGCCGCCGTTTGCTGTTAGGTAGGTTAGGGAGGAAAGTTACGACTTCCTGGAGTTAAGCTCGTCGCGGACCATGGCTTCGACCACCGGCTTCAGAATCTCCCGCGTAACTGCTTGCAGCACTTCCGGGCTCATCTTCGCCAGGACTTTCGCAACCAGGTCATCCATGTTCGGTTCAGCAACCCTTGCTGCTACCGCCTCGGTAACATCGTTCGCAGCATCGGGCGGCACTGCTACCGCGGATTCCGCGCCGCCTGCCGTCGCGCTCTCGGTCACGATGGCAGCCTCTTCTCGAATCGCTTCCACGGTCGCACTCGATAATCCCGCTTCTTGCGCCGCTGTTTCCACCGGGGTTTCCACAACAGCTGTTGGTTCCGCCGCCGCAACGGTTGCAGCCGGAGAGTCCCAGCCAGACGAGAGTTCCGCCGCCTTCTTCAGCTCCGCATCCCACGGATTGGGCGCCGGGGAAAACCACGATTCAGCCGAGCTCGACGCGGGAATTTCACTTGGCGTTTCGGCTGGCTTGGTCTCTTCCACAACGGCCTCTGCCGTTACCGCAGCGCCGTTGTTCGCCACTTCCGCAGGTGCGACCGCTACCTCGGTCGCCGCCTCCGTAATCATCGCGGTGGTTCTTTCCTCGCCGCTGCCTGCCGAAATCGCCGCCGCCCATGCGTCTCCCGCGAAAGGCGCCGGTGCAGACACCGGTTTGCTCACCGAGATCGGCGTCGGAGCCGAAAATACCTCTTTCGTGGCGACGCTCACCTGCTCTTCCGCTGCTTCGACAATCGCCGTCTTTTCCTTTATGGGTTCCCACGATTCGCGGGAGCTTTGCCGCGTCGGCGCTTCCGCGAAGGTAGCGTCGCGCCAGTCCCGAGCGTTGCTGACCACGTTGCTGTCTTCCAGCGCTTCGTTTGCGCCGCCGCGCCGCCACGAGGCCTTCGGCTCTTCCTCTTCTTCCACTTCTTCCGTTTCGTCGCCAGACCGCCAATCCCGCTCCGGCGCCAGTTCCGGGTGCACATCCGCAACAAATCCTGGCTCTTCCTCTTCTTCCTTCACCACCGGCGTCTCCAGCAGGTTGCCGAAGGCCAATGGTGAGCCGGAATCGATTCTCACCGGCTCCGCTAGCCGCGAAACATACTCCTGCGAGTCGCCATTCGATGAATGCTCTTCAAACGCTGGGATCACGCCAATCGTCGGAGCGCTGATTCGCGGACCTGAAATCATGTCCGCGGCCTGGATCGGCGGAGCAGCCGCAGGTTTGTCCGATGCCAAAACGCCCGCGCGCGCCAATGCCGACTTGACCATCGAGATCAGCGGATCCGGCGGCACGAACGGCTTCTTGAGCACGCCGTCCGCTCCCACTCGTTGCGCTTCTTGCTCGTCCAGCGGGTCAAACGCGCCTACCAGCAGGATCACCGGAATGTGCGAAAGGGAGGCATCGCTTTTCACATATTGGCAAACTTCATAGCCGTTGCGCACCGGCATAAACACATCCGCCAAAACCAGGTCCGGGCGAATCTCGGAAATCTTGCGAACCGCGGCCTCACCGTTGCCAACGGCGACGACCTCGATGCCCTGGTCCTTCAGCGCCAGGCCCACCATCTTCTGGATGTTGCTGTTGTCGTCCGCAACCAGGATCTTGGCCACCGAACGTCCTCCGGAGGATACCCGCACCTTCTCCAGGTGCGCCTCGACCACCTAGTGGTCGAGAAACGGCTACCACTCTAGAGCATTGGAGCATCCCGCCTGGTACTCGTCAATGCCAACGGCTTACCTGTGTGTCGGAAGGGAACATGGCTTTTTCCCAGCAAAGTATGCCCAAGACATGCTCCCAAAAAGCAAAGGGCGCGGCCCACAGGCCGCGCCCTTTGCCAATTCGCTGGTACTCTAGCGGCTTACCAGGGCACTATCTTGCGCAACCCCTTCTTCTTCTTGCTGCTCGATTCCTTCTTGTTCGCATTCGGGTCCTGGCCCGGCGTGCTGTCCGTGGCCTGCGTCCCGTCGGTCTTGGCTGCGTCTATTTTAGCCGCATCGCCATTGGCATCACTGGTTGCTGCGCTTGCCGCGGGCGCGTTGGCGTCCGTCGGGGCTGCCGTCGCCGCCGGATCGCCTTCCTTCGGTGGTGCAGTGGAATCCGCCACAGCACCGGCATCTGCCGCAGGCGCTGTACTCTCGGCCGTGCCGGTAGCTCCCGCGCTGCCTCCGGGAGTCACCACTCCGATGATCGAATTTCCAGGCGCGCCGCCAATACGCGACTGGCTTCCCCCCGACAGAATATCGGTTCCCGGTGCATCCGTTTCTGGCGTCAACGTTGGCACTCCGACGCGTGCCGCCACCCGCATCTCGTCCGTCGGCCCTCCATGCAGAATCCCCAGCGGTTTCTTGATCAGGCTATTTTTCGGGCGCGGCGCATTTTGCTCCGCCGTCATCCACGCTACGGCCTTGGGATCCGCCTGCGGAATCGGCGCCTTCATCTCCGTCAGCCGGCTCTTGGCATCCGGCACCAGCGAAGACAGCGGGTAATCCCGCACGATGCGCGCGTAGAACCGCGTGGCCATTTCCTTCTGTTCGCTCTTCGTAAAAATGTCTGCCAGCATCCACAGCGCGCGGTCCGAGCGGCTGTACAGTGGATAGCGCCCCGTAACCGTAAGTAGGCGCCCCGCCGCAGCGCGCCGGTCGCCCTTCACGTAGTAGAAATAGCCGATGCGGTAGTCCCCCTCGGCCAGCACTTCCTGGATTTCGCGCAAATGCTGCTCCGCAGATGGTGCCAGCGGATCGTTAGGATATTTCTGCAGGAACGTCTGAAATTCATCTTCGGCGGCACGCGTATGGGACCGGTCGCGGTCCGGCTTGTCCATCTGCTTGTAATGCGCCATCGCTACCTGGTGCTGCGCGTACCCGGCCTCCGGCAGGAACGGAAAGAACACGATGAAATCTTTGTAGCCCTGAATTGCTTGCGTCATGTTGGCGGTGCCACCCTCTTTGTAGAAGGAGTCCGCAATCGACAGCTTCGCCTTGGCCAGATATTCGCTGTCCGGGTAAGTATTGATGAGCGTCTGCAGCGTCAGCCGGCCAACCTCGTGCCGCCCGTGCTTGATGTCTTCGAGCGACCTGTCATACAGCAGTTTGTCAGGTTCGGCTTTGTTCTCCACGCTGGTGGACTTATTAGCCTTCTTTTTTCTATGCAGGATCTGCGCATCGGCTTGCAGCGCGCTAAGCAGAAAGCATGCGCTCACAATCGTCAGGAATGTACGCCGCAATCTTCACCTCTCCCGGGGTTCGCTGTCTTCTTGGCTTGGACCTTCCAGTATAACCTGAACGAAAGGACAGGAAGCCAGTAAGTTTGCCCCTTCGGCCAGCGTCCCCGCCCGGCTCAACTGGATGGGAAGCCCAGCCGCTCGCAAGGGTTGCCCCGGCTATCGGCGCTTCAGCTACCCTTCACCTCTTGAAGATACCCGGCGGCCACCTTGGCGTAGTCCGCGATCGCAATTTCCGGCTCCGCGATATCGGGATGCCAGACCTTCTCCCACTCGAAGCAGTAGTAACCACGGTATCCGGCCTTCACCAGAGCGGCCATCTGGCGCTTTACCGGAATATCGCCACGCCCGGTCAGCACATACTTCCGCCCTTTTCCGTCCGGCGAAGAATCCTTCAAATGTGTATGCCGAATCCATTTTCCCAGCCGCTCTACCGTGAATTCCGGCTGTTCCTGCGAGCTGTCAAACGTATGATAGGCGTCCCACAACAGCGCCGCGTGCTTCGAATCCGCACGGCTCAGCACCTCGCCCAGAGTCGCCGAATCCGTGAAATCCCCGTGCGATTCGATGATTACCGCCACGTTCCGCGCTCCCGCATACTCGCCCAACTCGTGCAATCCCGCCGCCACCCGCGCCACCACTGCCTCTCGCGGCCCCCGTATCTCGTTTCCAAACACTCGCACGTACGGCGCTTCCAGTTTCTCCGCCAGATCGATGAATCGCTTCGCGTCCGCAATTTGCGCCGCCCGCTCTTGCGCATCCGCAACATGCAACGACGTCGAACTGCTTACGCAAGCAATCTGCAGTCCGTGCCCGGCCATCTCTTTCTTCGATTCCGCAATCTTCTCCGCCGCAAATTCCGGCCGCCCCGGCAAATCCATCGACCCGAGCATTCCCCGCAGCTCCACCGCCGCATACCCATGCTTCTCCGCAAAATCCAGAATTTGTGCCCACGTCCACCCAGGGCACCCCAGCGTCGAAAACGCCAGCGGCAGCCGCCCCTCGCTTGCTCGCGCAAAGCGCGCTGCCAACCCCGCAAAAATCATCGTCTTCAGGATTTCCCGCCGCGTCGCCATTCTCGCTCCTCGACGATCCCGTCGCCCCGAGTCTACCACGCCGCACAACCCGCCACCGCCCGCGCCGCCAACCGCGCCGTCGACCCACTCAAGCGCAACGAACTCTATTCCTTAATCTTCTCAGCGTTCCTCAGCGCCCTCTACTTGCCCTGAGCCTCGAAGGGCGTCTCTGCGCTATCCTTAATTCTTCTCCCCGCTTTTTTCACCATCCCGTAACATTCTCTTGCGACCCTCTTTCTACAATGCCATCATCGCTTTGGCACTCAGGGGTTTGCCGCTCTCTTAAACTGGGTTTCAGGGTTTGTACTTGCAAACCCTGACTTATAAATGGACAAACGCAAATTTCTCTTCGTCTCGCTCTCCGGCCTCATCGGTGATATCGCCTGGCAAGTTCTCAAGGAAGGGCACGACGTCCGCTATTACATCGACGCCGAAAAAGAGCGCGACATCGCCGACGGCTTCGTCCCCAAATCCAAAGACTGGGAAAAAGACGCCAAGTGGGCCGACATCATCGTCTTCGATGACACTCTCGGCCAGGGCGCCCGCGCGCAGACTCTTCGCGCTGCCGGCAAACCCGTCATTGGTGGCACCGAATACACCGATCGCCTTGAAGACGATCGTTCCTTTGGTCAAGAGGAGCTGAAAAAAGCCGGCGTCAACATCATTCCTTACGAAACCTTTGATTCCTTCGATCCCGCCATCGAATTCGTCAAGAAAAATCCTGACCGCTACGTCATCAAGCCCAGCGGCGAAGCGCAAAACGTCAAGCGCCGGCTTTTTGTCGGCGAAGAGGAAGACGGCGAAGACGTTATGCGCATGCTCGAAGCCTACAAAAAAGCCTTCTCCGACGAAATCAAAGTCTTCCAGTTGCAGCGCCGCATCAACGGCGTCGAAGTCGCCGTCGGTGCTTTTTTCAACGGCAAAAAATTCGTTTTTCCCATCAACATAAATTTCGAGCACAAGAAGCTTTTCCCCGGAGAAGTCGGTCCTCCGACGGGCGAAATGGGCACCGCCATGTTCTGGAGCGAATCGAACGCGCTCTTCACCCGCACGCTGCAGAAAATGGAAACCAAGCTCGCCGAAGAAGGCTACGTCGGCTACATCGACCTCAACTGCATCGTCAACAACAACGGCATCTACCCGCTCGAATTCACTTCGCGCTTCGGCTATCCCACCATCATGATTCAGCAGGAAGGCATGCTCACGCCCATCAGCGATTTCTTCTGGGATCTCGCCACTGGCGCCGAACCCAAGTGGCGCACCCGCAGCGGCTTTCAGATCGGCGTGCGCATCGTTGTTCCGCCGTTTCCCTTCGACGACGACGCCACCTTCGAATCTTTCTCCAAAAACAACGCCATCATTTTCAAAAAGGGAACTCCCGAACAAGTCCACATCGAAGACGTAAAACAAGTCAACGGCCAGTGGCTCATCGCCGGCACCTCCGGCGTCGTCCTCGCCGTTGTCGGCACCGGCCAGACCATGAAGCAGGCCCAGGCCCAGGTCTACACCCGCATCAAAAACATCTTGATTCCCAACATGTACTACCGCACCGACATCGGCGACCGCTGGGCCGAAGATTCCGACAAACTCCACAACTGGGGCTACCTCCGCTAAATGTAGTGGCCGATCTTTAGATCGGTCAGCCCTTGTAGGGTCCGCCCTCTGAGGCGGACCCTCGGCGACAGCTTCCAACCGTAACGAATCCGCGGCAGCAACTCTCTTTACCCAGTTTCATTCTCGGGCGTATGATGAAAGCGCTCTGGGAGGCGATGCCGTGCGCTATACCGTGATCCTTCAACGCGAGACCGACGGCGGTTACGTTGCCACCGTTCCTGCTCTTCCGGGCTGCGTCTCGCAAGGCGATACCCGCGAAGAAGCGCTGAGAAACATCGAAGACGCCGCCGATTTGTATATTGAGGATGTCCTGGCTACGGGCGATCCTCTTCCGACCGAGGATGAAAGGGAATTCATCGAACTGAAGACTTCCAGTCGATGACGAGATTACCCACCGACCTTTCGGGTCAAGAGCTTGTCAAAATACTGCTCAGAATTGGTTTCGTGTTCCAACGTCAGAGCGGAAGTCACATTATTCTTCGTCGCGAATCGCCGTACGGTCGCGTTTCGGTTCCCAATCACAAGGCTCTTCGCATCGGAACTCTTCGCACCCTCCTTAACGAAGCCGGCCTGACGGTCGAAGAGTTGATTGCTCTTCGCTAGGCTGGACCGAGGGATTCGCAACTACGGCTGCACATTCGTAACCCCCTCCGCCCGCGCCTTAGGAAAATGCTTCTCATACCACGCAATCGATCTCTCCGTGGAATCAATCTGATGCTTCACCTCAGACAATCCATGCCCCTCGCGCGGATACCGCAAAAACACCGTTTCCGTCCCCACGTCCTTTAATCCGATAAAAAACTGCTCCGCCTCCGCAATCGGCACATCATTGTCATTCTCTCCATGAATAATCAAAGTCGGCGTGTGCGCCTGCGCCACAAACCGCAGCGCCGATCGTTTCCACGCCTCATCCATCAGCGTCCCCTGATGCAAAAACTGCCCGAATTCCATCTCTTCATACTGGTTGTAATACGTCATGTAGTTGTAGCTCACCAGATTCACGATTCCCGCCGTAGGAATCGCGGCCTTGAACTCATTCGTCTGCGTGATCAGCCATTCCGTCAACTGCCCCCCATAACTCACGCCCTCGATCCCCATCCGCTCGCGGTCAATCCACAAATTCCGCCGCACCGCCGCGCTCACCCCGTACAAAACATCCTGCCCCTCATTCCCGTTCTGATCGCCAAACACCGCATCCGCAAATTTCTGTCCGTATCCCGTCGACCCGCGAAAATTCACGTTGAGGACCGCATACCCATGTGCCGCGTACACCTGATTCTTGAAATTGAACGCCGGCCCATTCTGTCCATGCGGCCCGCCATGAATATTTACAATCAGCGGATACTTCCGGGTTTCAGGGTTGGAACTTGCAAGACCCGAATCGGTGGACGTCGCCGGCATCCCGAGCGGCTTTGTCAAAAACGCTTCCACCTCAAACCGGTTGTCGTTGCCCACAAACGTGAAAGACTCCACCTCCGCCAACTGCCTTCCCGCCAGCACTTCCGCGTTCAAGTCCGTAAGCTTCCGAGCCGCGCCGCCTCCCATCTTGTAATAGAGCTGTGCAAAATCCCGCGGCGAACTGAAGCTGTACGCTACCGCCCCATCACGCCCCACGGAAAACCCGCCCACGCCTCCCGTCTCCTTCACCACGTATTCCGGCGCGCCGCCAGCCACCGGCAGCCGCACCAGCCGCACACTCCCGCGCTCCTGCACTGTGCAGTACACGCTTTTCCCGTCTGCGGCCCATTGCGGCGCACCCTGCCGGTTATCAATCACCGCGCCAATCTCCCGCGGCCCGCTTCCATCCGCATTCATCACCCAAACGTGCGTATCTTCCATCGTCGTCTCGCGGTCCGTAACTCCGCGCTTCGTCCCGCGATACGCAATCATCTTCCCATCCGGTGACCACACCGGCTCATACTCGTTGAATTCCGTAGCCGTAAGCCGCCGAATCGCGCCGTCCGCTACGCGCAGCGCAAACACGTCATAGTTGAAGAATTCATCCTGATTCGGCTCATGATTCGATTCGAACAGAATCTCTTTCCCATCCGGCGACCAATCAATCGAATGCTCGTCAAAATCTCCCTGCGTCAACTGCCGCACTTGCTTCGTCGCCACGTCCACCACAAAAATATGCAGCCGCTGATTGTCGTTGAACCGCGTCATCCCTTCGCCCGCATCCGGCTTATACAAATATCGCGTAATCACCCGCGGATCGCCCTCCGCCTCCGCCGCTCTCGGATCTGGCGTCGACGAAATAAACGCAATCTGCTTCCCATCCGGCGACCACGTAGCCTCTTTCCCCGTACCCGGCAACGGACTATTCGTCCCATTCGACTCCGCCAAGTACGTCACCTCCGACCCGTCCGCTCGCGCCACAAACAATCCAGTCTTTTCTCCCTGCTTCCCGAAAAACGCCAGCCACTTCCCATCCGGCGACCACAACGCCCCACCCCCGCCATCCTTATCCCCGCCAACCCGCACCGCCTTCTGCGTCCCCACATCCATAATCCACAGCTGCCCATACGGCCGCCCCGGCCGATCCCGCATCACCATCCCATAAGCGATCCGCTTTCCATCCGGCGACACCGCCACTCCCCCCACCGACCGGAACTTCGACAGCTCCGCACTAACCAGCCCCGACCCCTGCCCCCGAGCCGTCGGCGCCCCAGCTAACTCGCCAGCCAGCAATCCCACCACACAAACCAACCCTACCCATCCCCGCACCAATCCCCGTTTCGTCGGTCCAATCATCCTGCCCCCCAATGAGCCATTTGCGCGAAACAAAGCTCTCGTTCTGCAAGCGCCGTAGGCGCGCCACAAGTTAGCCCCGCCCGCCAGGGCGGGGAACCAATTCAGCCGGCGCGCAGAGCACCGTAGGTGCGCCACACTCGTCAGCCACAGCCTCAGCCCGGGGTATCCTAGGCGCGCCGCCATCCAAGGTCAAACGCACCCGTCATCGATTCCCAAAAAGGGAAGCCCCGCTACCATGTAACAAATCGAAACCTATTTTTCCCTTGACTTTTTAGTAGTTCTAGTGTATAGTTCGTGATTAGGAAATACCGCGCAGACCCGTACCGCTCCGACCCGCTCCGACCCGCTCCGACCCGCTCGGAGCGTTTTGCTTTTGTAGGGCCCGCCTGCTGTCTGCCTGCTGTCTGCCAGGCGATGACGGGAGGCGAGCCGCTCTCGCCCGTGCGGCCGCACGTATTTCGCGCCGGCGGACCGCGCCGAGTAGGCACTTCGCTCTCCCAGTGCAAAAGAGGCAAAAAATCGCCCCTTTAGAATCAACACGTTGCACACTCTTTTGCACTCTTGTGCAGCCAAAACGAGCGATAACCGCTTTGCTTTCATGCCCTTGCGCGCTCTTTGCAAAAACAGGGGGGATGCCACCCTCTTTTCAAGCCAACCCTTAAAGTAGAACTTTAACTGCCGAGCCCTTGGCCTAGTCCCGCTTCAAGCTCCGGTAATGGAACGACCACATCGCCAGCACCAGACAAACCACCGCGTAGTCCAGCCCATACGCCAGGGTAGTCACATGTTCCAGCCAGCCGGTCTGCTTCAGCGAAGCGTGCGTAATCTCCAGAAACCGCGATTCCGACAAAAGGTTCGTCGACGGAAGCACCCAATACAGTCCGTGCAACATGTAACGCGTCGCCACGCGCTCCGCCTCCAGATCCGCCCGGCCGATCAAGTACGCGCCGATCTGCAGCAGCACCACGATTCCCATCGTGACCATCGGCCGCAGCACCGTGGCCAGCGCCATCGCCACCGCCGCCCAGATCGCGTACCGCACCATCGGATACACCAGCAGCACCCACGGCGTCGACTGAATGCGCTCCCCGCCAATCCACGCCAGCAGCGCGCTAAGTCCGTACATCATCAGCACATACGCCGCCATCAGCAGCATTACGCCCAGAAATTTCCCCACCAGAAATTCCCAGCGCTTCACCGGACGCGCCATCACCGCCAGAATCGTACCCGAGGTCATCTCCGTAGCAAGCGCATCCGCCGCCGCCCACGCCGCGACCACGCTTCCGAATGCACTGACAAATGTCATGATACCCGACACCATGCTGAGCACCACGGTCTGCATCTGCGCCGCATTCTGCGCCGAAGTCATCGCCTTCGCGCCCAGCAGCGGCGTCATCATCAGCAGCACCACGCCGACGCACACGATCAGCAGAATGAGCACCACCCAGTTGTGGAAGAAGCTCCCAAAAGTGCTCTGCGCCAGCGTGCGGATCTTCATACCGGCAACCCCGGCACTTCCGGCGTCGTCACCGCTGACGCCACCGTCGCAGCCGTCGCGTTGTCGCCGACCACTTTCATATACACATCCTCGAGCGAGCTGCGCTGCGGAATGATGCTGACCACGTCGCAGCCGGCCGCCCACAGTTTTTCCGCCAGCTCGCGCTTGCGCGCCGTCGCAATTACAATGCGCGCGCCGTACGGTCCGCGCTCAATCGCGCCGCCAGACTCAATCACGCTCGGCTCCAGATCCGCAGGCAAATCGCTGGCCACGATTTCCACGCGGTCGCTGGCGCCCAGCAATTCTTCCATGCGCCCGGATTGCACCAGCTTGCCGCGGTCGATGATGATTACGCGGTCGCAAATCTGCTCCACTTCGGAAAGCAGATGCGAGCTGAGGAAAATCGTTTTACCGGCGGCCTTCAGCGAGAACATCAGGTCGCGCACTTCCTTGCGGCCCGCGGGATCGAGCCCCGAAGTCGGCTCGTCCAGCACCAGCAATTGCGGATCGCGCAGCAGCGCTTGCGCGAGGCCGATGCGCTGCACCATGCCGCGCGAATACTTCCCGATTTTCAGGTTTTCGTAGCCTTCGAGCTTCACTTGGTGGAGCAGTTCGCGAATTCGCGGACCAGCTTCGCTCGGCTGGCCGCCGCCGAGGGAGTAGTGAAAGCGCAGCAGCTTCTCCGCGTTTAGATATTTATAAAACGCAAAATTCTCCGGCAGAAATCCGATTTGCGCTTTTGCGCGGACATCGCCCGGCTCGTAATCCAGCACGCGAATATTTCCGGCATCCGCGTACAAAAAGCCCATCAGGATGCTGATGCTGGTGGTCTTGCCTGCTCCGTTGGGTCCGAGAAACGCGCACACTTCCCCGCGCTGCACCGCGAACGACACGTCGCTCAGTGCGGCTACTTCTTGTCCGGCAAGCCGCCGCCGGTAAACCTTCCCGACATCGTGAAACTCAATCGCTGGAGTCGCCATCGTCGGCTCCTCCATGCCTCGGCACCGGCTTCAATCCCAGCCGCGTCGCCAGCACCAGCTCCAGGCTGGGATCAAAGCCGGTGTGCCCGTAAATCACTTTGCCGTTTTCGTCGATGATGAAAAGCGAGGGAATCGAATCGACGCCGTACGCGCCTGCCGCCTGACTCTGCAGGTCGAGCAGCACCGGGAAGGGAAGCTTCATTTCCGAAGCGAATTGCTCGGCAGGCTCGCGCTCATCGTCGATGCTGATGGCCAGCAACTCGAATTTGTCGGCATTCTTTTTTTGCTGCTCGTAAAATTCGCGGAGCACCGGCATTTCCATTTTGCAGGGGCCGCACCAACTGGCCCAGAAACTTACCACCAGCTTTTTCTTTCCGTGATAATCCGCCAGCGAAATGCGCTGGCCGTCGAGCGCGGGAAGGTCGAAGGCCGGCGCGGCTTTATTGATGAGTTCCGGCTCTTCGGCGCGGTCGCGCATGGCGGCTTCAAGCTTCTTGGCCTGCCAGGTAATGAATACGGTGAACGCCGCGAGCAGCGCGATAGCGAGCAGGGCGAGAGGGGAGAGCTTCAATCGCATGGGAGAAAGAGTATATAACGTGCGGCGACCTCGCGCAGCCTGCGCTCAGCGGGCGAAATAGCCGGTCTTCATGCGCACCTTCAGGCCGTCTTGCTTGGGCCGCACGACGATTTTGCGGAAGCCGTCGTCTTTCTTTCCATTCGCCGGGTAGTAGGCGAGTTCGTAGGACGTGCGCAACTCCTCCGCGATCTGCTGGAAATAAACCTTGGGGTCGGTGGTCTTGGCGTCGATGTGCGCGCCGCCGGTTTCTTTGGCGATGCGCTCCATCACGCGAATGCCGTACTGATTGCGCGGAGTGAGGTCGCCGTTCTTTTTTGTGTCCGTATAGCGAATGGTGTAGACAAGCACGTTGTTGGCTTGCGCTTCTTCGATGGTGGTCATCATGTCGTGCGAGCTGGAATTGTCTTCTCCGTCGCTGAAGACCAGCAGCGCCCTGCGCCCTTCTTTCTTGGCCAGCTTTTCCTCGACGGAATAAAAAATCGAATCGTAGAACGCCGTGCCCAGGTCGCGGTCGTCTTTCGGGCCGATCTCCGGGAAGCCCCCTTTTCCTTTGTCGTATTGTTTCCAGAGAGTGAGCAGGTTGTCGCCGGTGCCGGTGAAGTCGCTGACCAGGCGAAGATGATTGCCAAAACCGAGTAAAAAGACGCGGTCTTGGGGTCCGAGAACACTCTTTAAGAAAACATCGAGATCCTGGGCGTGCTGCTTGGCGAAATGGTCCTGGCTGCCGCTGGCATCGACGATCAAGCCGAGAGTGAGCGGAACATCCTGGCTGCGCGCGAAGAAGGCAATCTTTTGTGGAACGCCATCCTCGAAGACTTCCACGTCGTCTTTGGTGAGATTGTCGACCAACGCGCCGCGCGCGTCGCGTACCGAAAATCCTACGCCTACAAGATTCACGTCGACGCGAATCTTCTCCTGAGCGCCGCAGGTGCCCGCAAGGAAGGTCAGGAGTAAGCCTGCGATGACGCGCATGAGAAGCTCCGGGAATGTTGGTATGAAACCGCGCCAAGGGTGGTGCACGAGCTAGAGAGGTTCTTTGTCTTTGCTGCGCGCTTCGACATAAACCAGTTGAAAGAGGGTGCCGGCGCCATTCGCTTGCACGCCCACGGTGCGTTGCTTTTCCTTGGTGCCGGATTTGAAGACCATTTTACCGGGCTCGGGCTTGTCGTCTTCACAAGTGAGTTTGTTCGAGTCTTTCTTCTTGTCGCTCGCAGCATTGGCATTCGCATCCGCGTGGCTGCAATCCAGCACCGGGCCGTATTTCGCCAGCGCTTTCTGGTAGAAGGCCGCGACTTTGTCTGGCGAATCGGCGGATTCCATTTTCAAGACGACCAGCTTGAATCCGAAGGTGCTGCCCCACAAGCCGAAATTGGCGGCGGGGGTATCATCCTTTTCGTCTTTGTGCGGCTTGGCTCCGGGATAAATGGGCAAGCCGACGTCTTTGGCGTTGGCATGGGTGCTTAGGACGATTCCGGCGCCGTCCTCGCTGCCGCTTTTGCTTTTCTTGGCGTCTTGCGCGGCGGCGCAGGGCAGGTATGCGCTCGATAGGCAGAATGTGGCGATAGCCGCGACAGCGATGCTCAGAAGTAAGGCTCGCTGGATGTTTTCGGTGATTTTGGATGGGTGCACAGGGTCCTCCACTCTTTGCATATGCAATCAGATACGTAAGAGGACACAGATAAGTTCCGCGCGAGGCCTTGGCAGTTTGGCGCCGGCGCCGGTGACGGATCTGAAGATCCGCCACTACGTGGGGTTCGCTCCGGTCGTTGGTGGATGAGCTAGTCCATGACTGCCCGGCTTTTGCTGCGGGTGTCGTTTTTGGCCAGGGCGAAGGACAGGAAGAACATGACCGCGGCGGCTACGCAGAGGAAGAAATAGGTATCGATGTAGCCCAGCGTGGTGGCTTGCGCTTTCACGCTGCCGTAGAGACGGGCGAGCGCCTGGCGCTGCGCGTCGTAGGCGCTCAAGCCGGCGCGGATCAGTTGCTGCGTGAGCGCCGCCACGGCTTTCGAGAAGTCGGAGTCGACCAGTGTGGTGTGATCGGTAAGGCGCTGCTGATGAAACTGCGCGCGGCGAACGATGATGGTGGTCACCAGCGAAGTGCCTACGCTGCTGCCGATATTGCGCACGAAATTGACCAGGCCGGCAACGGCATTGTTTTTCTCGGCAGGAAGTCCGTTATAAGCCGCGGTGGAAGCGGGAATGAAGATGAAGCCCAGCGGCACGTACTGCAGGATCCGCAACCAGGTGGCCTCGCCAAAGCTAAGAGACAAGTCGATGCGCTGCGTGGATATGTACATGGAGCCGGCCAGCGTGAGGTATCCGAAAGCGATCAGGTAGCGCGCTTGAATTTTGGTGGTGAGCTGGCCGACGATGGGGAGTTCCATGAGCAGAACCATGGCTCCGAACGACAGCACCATGCCTGCTTTCTGCGCGCTGTAGCCGAGCTGGGTTTGCAGGAATTGCGGCATCAGCACGGTGGAAGCGAAAGAGAGCGCGCCAACCATGAACATGACCATGCTGGCGACGGAGAAATTGGAGTTGCGGAAGAGGCGCACATCCACGATGGGATCTTTCTGGAACCATTCGTAGATGACCAGAGCGGTGAGGCAGACGACCGCGACAATCGCCAGGATCACAATAAAATTCGAGCCAAACCAATCGTCTTCCTGGCCTTTGTCCAGCAGAATTTGCAGCGCGCCGACTCCCAGCACGAGCAAGCCGAAGCCAATGTAATCGACACGCAGCGATTTGCCGACGTTGCGCTTGATGTAGTCCGGATCTTCGATCAGCCGGTAAACCAGAAACAGCGCGATGATTCCGACGGGAAGATTGATGTAGAAAATCCAGCGCCAGCTGTAATTGTCGGTGATCCAGCCGCCCAGAGTGGGACCGATGGCCGGAGCGACGATGGCAGTGATGGCGTAAACGGAGAAAGCCACTCCGCGCTTCTCGGGCGGGAAAGAATCGGCCAGGATCGCTTGCGCCATGGGTTGCAGTCCGCCGCCGCCCGCGCCTTGCAGGATGCGCGCGAAAAGCAGGAAGCCCAGGCTGAAAGCGATGCCGCAGAGCAGGGAACTCAGCGTGAACATGGCGATGCAGATCAGAAAGAAGCGTTTGCGCCCGAGAATGCCCACAAACCATCCGCTGATGGGCAGCACGATGGCGTTCGAGACCAGGTAAGAGGTGAGCACCCAGGTGCTCTCGTCGTTGCTCGCGCCGAGGTCTCCGGCGATGTGCGGCAGCGCGACGTTGGCGATGCTGGTGTCCAGCACCTCCATAAACGCCGCCAGCGAAACAACCACCGCAATCAGCCAGGGATTTACGCTGGGGTACGACGCAGAGGCATGAGCAGGGACCGCTTCCGATGTAGCCACGTACTCCTCTACGATGCTCGGGCGGACCGCAATGGTACACCGGCACGCAAAATCATGCCGACTAGGCCCAGTGGGTTAGTTTGCGATAGGACGGCGGGCACTGACTCTTAATAGTGAGATGGTTGCTACCTAGAAACACCTGAACCTTGTACCAGGTCCACTCAATAGTTTAATCGCGCATCATAACGATAGGGGCATCATGCAGAACTCGCCCCGCTTAATGATCGAATGACGATTGACTCGCACCTCGTCAGGAGACGGAGGTCCATGTCCCGATGGACGCGCGTACTAAGCTTATTTGGAATTGTAGTTGTTGCGTGCATCACCTATCTTTGGTTTTTTGGCACCCAGACTTTTTTTGTTCTGGAAGCGTATAGTGTCGCGCGAAAACTTCCGTTTGTAAGGCGAACTCCTATTGAGCAGACGGATTTGTCCATTTCACAAGCGCCTGGCCTGAATCTCTCCTATTTCGGCTACGAATTTGAGGTCCCCTGGACCGATATCGATCGAGAGAAAACAAAAATCCTTGGTGGGAATAAGGCAATTATTGCGTTTCGTTCCGGAAACGTTCTCTCCGTATGGAGCGCACCGCCGCACGAGTTTATGAATGGTCTCTTTGAACAAGGGAAGATAGATAGGGACACCTTCCGAAAAGTGTATGGCGATGAGGCTCTACAGTCAGACTACAACTTTCAACGCCTCATCCTAGAGACCACGCCGGATAAGATTACCCTCTTCTCCAGCAAGAAAACGGTTGTGAGCCACAGCGTGGTGCTCATGCTGAAAGCAATTTCTGTGCCCGGTGACCCTAACTCTGGGATCTTTGCTATCCAGGGAAAGGAGTTTAGAGGATTTCAATACGGACGTGTACAGAACCCTCCGAAACAGCTGAGTGTCGAACTTTTCCCCGAGAACGGTCACCTGGATCTCCTTTTTGGTCAGAAAAAGAATGGACCCGCAGTCATCTCGCAAGCTGATATCAACCGTATTGTGCAAACCATCCACAAGGTGCCAGCCGAGGTGAACGTCCGCAACGAGTACGTACATAAGTAACTCTCAATTAGTCAGACAAGCGGAAACTGACCTGTTGAAGTGTGCAGAAACAACCGCCGACCGGATCTTCACACCCGGTCGGCGTTTCCTTAGTTCGGTTGCTGAACGGCGCGGTGCTACGCCTCAGGAAAGCTGCAGGAACTTATTGACGTCGGTCATAATCGCGGACGCGGTTGGCTCGGTCAAGCCGCCCGCGAGAGTGGTGGGCACTCCGCGTGCCTCCGCATCGACCCGGTAGGAGATCGGGCCGAGCTTGCTGATAGCCCAGTTCATTCCCGCGACCACATTTTGCTGGCCGCTGTGCGGGTTGGGGTTGGCAACGACGATCACGCTCTCCGCAGCCTTGGTAATGTGGTTGCGAACGATGACGCGATGGATGGCGTCTTTCGGGATGGTGGTGCCGCCAACCTCGATGCCCGCTTTGGAAACCCGGAACCTCGCGGGCGTGCGGTACTGCGTGGCTTGCTTCGAGTGCATCAGCAGGTACATCGCCCCGTAAACAAAACCCGCGGCAAGCAGCCCCAAAAAGAAGCTGATCGACAGCGCAATTAGCACCAGGAGAACACCGGGAATAGCCACCAACAACCACGGAGCGGGCACCTTCTCCGGCGTGGTGGAGATTTCCGTTGCATCGCCAACTTGTTGAGTGTCGTATCCGGGCATCTTATGCCTCCTCTTCGATTTGACCGAAAGCTTGGGGTGCAATGCAAGGCGCGGACCTGAAGATCTCGTGTCTTCTCCACGGGGGCTTCCGCTGACCGTCCGAGCGGGCACCGTTATACACCCGAGGCCCGTCCTGCGCACATTGTTTCTTTTTCGCATATCAGTTGGTGGCGGGATTACGAACTACGAGCAGCATTTCGCAAAGTGTGCGACTTCCAGTAGCTTTCGTGTCGCAGTTTAGCCGGAACTTAAGAACAAAGGGCCGAGCGGTTCTCGCAAACCGGTCGGCGCTCTTGTACTACAGATTGCTGGCTGCGCGGTTCTATTGCGGACGGGCATTTGCAGGATTAGGCCGCCGGCGCCTTGTCCGGACTGGACGGTGGGGAGCTGGCCGTTCCACTTTTCGATCATGGCGCGCTGGATTTCCAGCCGGCGAAGCTCGAGGAGTTGCGGGGTGAGCGAGCTTTGGCGGATGCGGTTCGATTCCGCTTCGCCTTTGGCGCGAAGCGGGTTAGTTTTCCGGTTGAGCTGGCAGCGTTAATCAGGACTTGAAGACAAAAGCTTCGCCGCCCGTATAATTCCCAAGGAAATAAGCCTCGAAGCGTCGTTCGGAAATAAAGGAACGCCGTACCGCGTTCTTAGGCAAACGGTTTCTTATGCGCCCACCGGAATCCTGCTCACTTACCGTTTGTCACGGTACACGCCAATGTGGGCGACCGTTTCCGCTGAAACTCCGAGTCCGCCTCTATTGACTGAGATTCTTCGATTCCGTTCTATCGTCACGGTGGTCATAGTATCCACTGCGAGTCCGGACTACGTAACTGTGCCCGCGAACCTTTACATGAATGCGCCGAAAGGAACCGTCATGTCGGGAATTGGATGGAGAATAGCCCAGCAGATATTGCGACCGAAGCTCGCGTGCAATGCTCTCAAATGCCGGTCCAATCTGCTCGACGGATTTCACCCGAATAGCGCGGCCCCCGGTTTCGCGAGCGAGTTTCCGGAGATGCGTGTCTCCGTGGTACGTGCTGCCCAACAACGAGTAAAACTCCGGATCGCTTATGTCAATCGAATAAATCATTACATCAGCCTTCTCGGCCGATTCGATTGATTTTTGCAAGTTGGTCTTGCTGCCCTGGTCTTCTCCATCGGTTACCAGCACAAGCACCTTGCGTCCAAAGCGCGCCTTCATCAATTCATTGGAAGCCAGATACACCGCATCGTAGAGGTGCGTCCCTCCTGTGGGGCGGTCCGCTTCTTCTTGCAGGATGCTTCTCCCAGTTCCGTTGACCTCCGCCGAATCAATGGCACGCGCCAGGCCGCTGGGCGCATCCGTAAAATCCGTGAGCAACTTCACGTCCGCGTCGAAATTCATGACGAACGCCTGATCGTGGATCTGCAGAACGGAGCGCAGAAAGCTTTTCGCCGCCAGCTGTTCCGTGGCCAGAAGGCGGCCCTGGCTGAAGCTGGTATCAATGGCGATCCCCAAGCTCAAGGCCGCATTCGTCTCTTGCGAAAAATACTCGATTTTCTGCGGGCTAGCATCTTCGCTGACTTCGAAGTCGTCTTTCTTCAGGTCTCGAATCAACCGAGCGTGACGTCCTGCAACAATCGCATATACATTTACTGCCACCGACGTGGCCTTAATGGTTTCGCCCGGAAGCCCACTCGTCGCTTGGTGCCGTGGCGCGGCAGGAGATACCAAGACTAGAAAAGCGAACGCCGTTGCAAAGCCCGCCAGGATCGTGCGCACGGCCACTGTCCGATACGCGCGATCTTGATCGGGGCTGGCGAGTGCAAGCGGAATCACAGGAGCCTTTCCTTTCACAGCCTACGTAGCTCTGGCCGTGAAGTCGAACGAAAAGGAAAAGAAGGGCCGGACAGTGGAGCGGAATCCCTTTGCGGGTGTCTGCCCTTGTCCGGCCACGACGTGCTTGACAGGCTTAGGTGTGGTGGCGTGAAGTTGCGCTAGTCGCCGGTCACTTCGACGGAGACCGTCTCGATCAGCTGCGGCTGCTGAGCCACGAGCACACTTAACTCCTTCGACAGCGGAAAATAGAACGTGCCGACATTGGGCAAGCGCAGCGCCCGGATCGCGACGTGTCCATCGTGGCGAATGCAAAGCAACGCGGGGTTCTTGCTCTGATTGCCCTTTTCGCTAAACATCTGGGGGCGCAAAATCGCCACAGCATGGTTTTCTCGATACACGATGATCTTTCCGTCCGATGACAGACCGTCAACCGCGTACGAGTAGTTGCCCGTCGGAAGCGCGACGATTCCCATTTGCGCGTCAAACGGCAGCTTGAACCTGCCCGAGGCTGCCGGCCCTGCCTGCAAAGCCGTTGCGACCATTCCGGATATAACGACGGCCACAAGCATAACTCCCGAAATCCTTGTCCATGAGTGTTTCATTGAAGTTTTCACCTTTTGCCAAAGTTGCTCTGCCGCCGACTGTTCCAGCCGACACACCCAGGGATGGATACCTTTCTTCGGAGGCAGTAACATCCTGCCGACTTGGGCCGCACGGGGGACTAGTACTTAAGTCCCGCTATGGGCCAGGTGTTCCAAAGGATCATCATGCCCAGATTGGCGATAACCGAACCTGCCCACGCCCGCTTGTTGGCGAAAGCTGCGCTACTACCTTTTCAAGGACTCGGTAACCTGTGTGTTTTCAATCGGATAGATGATTTCTAATTGCGGCAGCCATTGTCGGGTCAACAGCTTAGATGGTGTTGCACCGACCAGTTGAGCTCGCACGGATAATCGGAAACTGACCTGCCGAAGTGAGTAAAAAACAAAGCACCGAGCGGTTCTCGCGAACCGGCCGGTGCTCATGTGCTAGAGATTGCTGCCCGCGCGGTTCTACTGCGGGCGGGGCATTTGCAGGATGAGGCCGCCGGCGCCTTGTCCGGACTGGACGGTGGGGAGCTGGCCGTTCCACTTTTCGATCATGGCGCGCTGGATTTCCAGGCGGCGAAGCTCGAGGAGTTGCGGGGTGAGCGAGCTTTGGCGGATGCGGTTCGATTCCGCTTCGCCTTTGGCGCGGTTGATTTGCGACTGGGCATCGCCTTCCGCTTCAGCGATTTTCTTGGCGGCTTCGGCTTGCGTCATGGCCAATTCGTTGCGCGCGCGTTCGGCTTCCTGGACGGCGCGGGCTTTGGCGGTGATGGAGGTGGCAATCACTTCCGGGACGCGCGGCGCTCCAATGAAGCCGAATTGCTGGATGCCGACGCCCACCGGCGTGACCTTGGATTGGATCAGGTCCTGCACTTTCATCAGAAATTCCGCTTTGCGGACGCCGTAGATATCCTCGACGCTGTAGGTGGAGGCGACTTCGTTGAGCGAATTGCGCACGATGTCGCGCAAAATTCCGTGGGTGAACAGATCCAACTGGTTCACGCGGTATTTCACGTAGAATTCGGGCACTTTCAGTGGATCGATGGCATACGAGAGCGAAACGTCCGAGTAAATCTGCATGCCTTCCTTGGTATTGAAGCCCATCTCTTCGTTCATGGCGCGGCCTTCGTTGACGTCGCGCGTCCACTTCACGGTTTGCACGAAGGTGGGGAACTCGATGATTTGCGTGCGCAGCGGGCTGTAGAAGACCCAGCCGGTGCGAATGGGAATATCGGTGGCGCCGCGCTGCGTGCCCGCGAGGTTGATTTCGACGCCGACGTAGCCGGCTTCGATGCGGGTGACGTGGGTCACCAGGCTGAAGAAGAGCACCAGGCCCAAAATCACCGCAACGCCAATCACCAGCAGCCGCAAGTACGGAAACAGCGGACGAGCCACAAGTACATTCCGGGGATCGTCATCCTCCGGACCACGAAACGTCGTTTTCATGTTCTTCTCCTCCAGATTGCCCAAAGCGCGGCCGGGACGATAACCAATACCAAGAGAACTAAAGCCAGGCCGGAATAGAGCGACCGATCACTGGGCAGGTTCATGAGCCGAAAACCCCGGAGCAACACGGCATACGCCGCCAGCATGCAAACGAAGGTAAGCACACACTTCCCTAAGGTCATCATGGTGAATCTCCACCGGATTGTTCAGGGAGTTTCGATCTCTGGAACCCTGCCGACGAATGCATTATATACCGGGACGGTCCGAGTAGCGCGAGTGACGGGCGAGGAGACTATGGCAAGCGAAATAGGGCGATACGGCAGGAGTCAAACTTCTTATAGGGCTAACGGGGAAGGACGCGGCGCCCGGCGATGACACTGAGCAGCTCGGTATGGGCGCCGTTGGCAGCGGCTTTCGAGCTTTTGGGGGCGGTGATGGCTTTGCGGATGGCCGCGAGAGGGGCTTTGTCGTTGAACCGCACACCCTTTCCATCAGGGGCGATCCCCAACTGCTGCCAGAGAGAATCGAGGTCCACGCGGACGGGCTTGTCCTTCCATTCGTGATACATCGGGAGGAGGACCGCAACGCCGACGGCATCGTCGCCGGTCTTGAAGGCTTTTTCGATGGGCCAGTCGTCGGTGATGTCGCCGCCGGCTTCGAGAATGGCGCGCATGGCGTCTTGTAAACCCTTGCGGTTGCCGGTCTTCTTGCGGATTTCGACGTCGGCGATGAGGCTGAAGAGCGCTCCGCCCCAGTAGGTGCGGCCCCAGGTGTGCGTGCGGTCCATGCCGCGGTCATCTTCCGCAGGCTGGCCTTTGGGCATGTCGCGGACCAGGTCGGCCCACATGCTTTCCGGGGTGATTTGCCCGGCTTGAATCCTGCCAATCGGCTCGACGTAGGTGGCCAGCCCTTCTTCGATCCAGTGATGCTCGTCTTCCATGGACGGGTACGCGAGATGAACCATTTCGTGGGTCATCATCCAGTCGTCGGAGAGTTCCGCGGCGGTGGTATCGCGGCCCACGCGAATGCGGATGAAGCCGCCGTCTTTGCCGAAAGTCATGCCGCCGTGCACGCCGTGGCCGCCGGAGGAGGAGACGCGAATGCTTACATGGGGGCGCGGGTAACGGCCGTAGTACGCGGCGACGGCTTCCGCGGCGCGTTGTACCCAGGCGAGGAGTTGCGGGCGGGCGAGCTGCCAATCGGTGGAGTCGAGCGTGACGTCGATGCGGGAAGAGCCGAGGACGATGGTGGAGGTCATTTCGTCAGCCGTGGAGGCCGAGCAGCCGAGCATCAGCAGCAAGATGGATGGCGTGAGCAGCATCGCCCCGATGCGGATAAGCACGATGCGGAGAAGCCTGGGCAAGAGTAGCACTGGTGTGCGTGGTATCAACAGAGGTGTGACGTCGTAATCGCGTGTGGCGTTGCATCAGCGGGAGGGGCCCGACCGCGTCCGGGTAAAAAAGGCCTCCCCTACGAAAGAAAGAACGATCAGGGAGATGGCAGCTCCGCCTTCGAGGATTTCCAGCCGAAGGCGCGGCTCAAGAGTTCGTCGAGGGAGAAGAGGCCGGCGCCGAAGATCAGGACGATCAGTGAAGCCCACAGGAAGGTGAACGGAGCGGCGGCCATGAATTTGTCAGGATCGGAGAAGATGGAGCGCAGCGCTTCGTTGTCCGCGGTGATGTAGGCGACGATGAGGTTGACGGTCATCATCAGTGCGATGATGCGGGAGAACAGGCCGATGGCCAGCAAAATGCCCCCGAAAAATTCGAGCGACGAGATGAACGCGGCGGTGGCCGCCGGAGCGGGCAAATGCAGGCTGGTGAAGAATTCGGTCACATTGTCCAGGTGATGAAGCTTGCCCCAGCCGCTTTCGGCGAGCTGCCAGCCCCAGTAAAGGCGGACGAAAAGGATAAAAGGCGATTTGAGATGGGCGACATAGGCAAAGAACTTGCCATGAAGGTCGTACAGCCGGATAAACAGAGTCTTCATATCTGTAGTTGATCCCATTCGCGGCGAAAAGTTTCAGTGCTTCCCGGGTTTTTGTTGCGTTTGGCAGAACCAGCCGAGCGTAGCCCAGTGCTGGAACCAGGTTTGCACCGTGGCGGCGCGCCGCTCGACGGGCATCTTGCTTTTGCGGAAGCCCAGGGCGATGGCGTTGTCCAGCGTCTTGCCTACGCGAAGGGCGTGCAAAATCTCGAATTCTTCGCGATCGAGCCGGCGGAAATAGACGGACTCGTCGACGCGATGCACGGCGAGGAAGATTTCGCTGGGCTTGAGCTGCGCGGTGGCGCGGACGCGGCGGCGCTTCTTGCTTTCGCTGAAGGCGTTGCTGGCGACGGTGGAATCTTCGCCCGAATCGCGCACCGCCAGGAGCAAATCGTCGACAGGATATTTGCAGTCGAGCAACTGGATGTAAGGCTGAAGATGCAATTTGATGTTGCCCCCGGCGGCGGCCGCGAGATCCTCAGGACGCAGTGCAGGCTCGCTCTTGCCGTCGAAAGCTTCGATGTCGGCCCATTCGAGGCGGACAATATCCAGCGCCAACTGCTGCTTTTTGCCGGCCCACTTGGGATGCTTGCGCAGCCAAGCTTCCAGTTTTGCGCCCAAATTGCGCAGCGTAAAAGAAGTGGAAGGGCAATCGACGATGTAAGCCTTGGACATGGCTTCGAATTGGCGATCGCCGAGAACCGCCTGCAGGCCGGAAAAATCTTCGCGCATGCTGGCGAGCAGGCGCCACCAGTACTGGCGATTGTAAATTTCCAGGCGCTCGAAGGAAGTGAGCCGGCTGTTGGGCTTGATGAAGCGCGAAGCGTAACGCCGCATATCGCCGCCGCCGGGTGCGCGGCGCTGCATGTGCTCGGAAGGCGTGAGCGGAGTCATGACCGCGCGGGTCATGTGTTTTTGCAAGGCCGCGAGCTTCATACGGCTTTCGCAAGCAGCGTGGAGGAGAGGAACTTGTTGGCTTTCATGGCTTCGTCGTGCACTTCCTGAAACGAGGGGATGCTGTCGTCCCACTCGAGCAGCGTGGCGGTGTGGCCGACGCGCTGAATGGCGCGCTCATAGAGCTTCCAGACCGGGTCAATCACCGGATGATCGTGCGTATCGAGGATATATTTGCGGTATTTCGAGTGGCCGGCGATGTGAATCTGCGCGACGCGTTCGGCAGGGACGCTATTTACGTAGTCGAGCGGGTTGAAAGTGTGATTTTGCGAGGACACGTAGATGTTGTTGACGTCCAGCAGGATGCCGCAGTCAGCGCGCTCGACAACCTCATTCAGGAATTCCCACTCGGTCATTTCAGAGACATGGAATTCCGCGTAGCTGCTGACGTTCTCGACGGCGATAGGAACTTCGAGAAAGTCGCGCACTTCCCGGACTTTTTGCGCGGTGATTTTCGCGGCTTCAAAGGTGTACGGCATGGGCAAGAGGTCGTGAGTGTAGCGCCCGTCGACGCTGCCCCAGCACAAGTGGTCGGAAACCCACGGCGTCTTGGTGCGGCGCACGAGATCCTTCAGGCGCTTGAGGTGCTCGCGGTTGAGCTTTTCCGCCGAGCCGAAATACATGGAGACACCATGCTGCACCACGCGGTACTGCGCGAGGATTTCATCGAGGATGCGCAGCGGGCGCCCGCCGTCGATCATGAAATTTTCGGAGATGATCTCGAACCAGTCGCAGACCGGCTTGCGCGTCAAAATATGCTCATAATGGGGCGAGCGCAGCCCAATGCCAATCCCGTAATCCGTGAACCCGTTGAAACGACTGCCCGGCATTCTTACTCCCCGCAGAGTGTAAAGACGACACAACAATCGTCCAAAGCTAACGATGGCCTTGGAGAGACAAATCAAACCAAGGAGACATGCGAGGGGACCGGCAGACTCTGCCAGCCCCCTCTACAGGTTTCCAGCTTCAGGCTAAAGCAGTCCTTAGGACGGCTTCTCGTCCATCGGCTTACCATCGGTACGGCAGCCGCCCTTGCCCTTGCAAGAGTTCTTGCCCTTGCAGCCGTTGTCGCTGCCCTTGCAGCCGCCCTTGCCCTTGCAGGAGTTTTGGCCTTTACAGGCGTGCTTGTCTTTGACCTTCTTGTCAGCCTTCTGGTCCGCGTCCTGAGCGCTAGCCTTGCCGCTCGGGATCAGGTTCGAAGCCTGAACGCTGGCGGTTCCCGCGAGCAAACCCGCGATCGCTGCACCAGCCATCAGGAATTTGTTTGTTTTTGTCATGTTGCCCTCAGCCTCCTGTATTTTGTGTGAATTGGACTGCTTCCCTCCTGGCATACAACAACTGCCGGAAGATCTTCAATCTCTTGTACGCGGAACCGTGCACATCGGATGTTTCCGCCGCGTAATCTTTTGGAAAGCGCATGCCGCCAAGCGATGCGTCGAGTCGGGAAAGGAGGTTACTCCGTTATGGGCCAAGATGCTAGCAAAGGTTTTTGGCAGGAAGCCTGAAAAAGGGGCAGGTATTTTTTTCATCCCGATCCTGGCCGGAAGGCCACCCGGCGCGGTAAGGCTCTTAGCGACGACACATCTTCTACCAGACCGCGCTGCCGGGACAACAATTCTGTATCAATTCTTGCCGAACGGGTAACCGTTTCGCGCTTTCTTTCGGTACAACAGATAGGTAGAGTTTGCAGATATCCCGATACGGGACTCTTTGAGGAGAGGGATCGATGAAAAAATTGCTTGTTGCCGGACTGTTCCTGGCGATGACTCCGCTGCTGGCGGCGCCACCGCAGGCCCAGAAGCCGGAAATGGCCAAGATTTCGCTGAAGGTTGGCGATACCGCGCCGGACTTCACGCTGCTCAGCGACCAATGGAAGACCGTCAAGCTCAGCGACTTCCGCGGGAAGAAGAACGTGTTTCTCGCGGTGTATGTCCTCGCCTTTACAGGTGGTTGAACGAAGCAACTGCAAGCGGTCCAGTCTGGACTCGCTACGGGCAAGATCGATACGAATGGCACGGTGGTGATGGGCGTAAGCATGGATAGTCCAGCGGCGAATGCCGCGTTTGCCAAGCAGATCGGCGTGACCTTCCCCCTCCTGAGCGACATGAACAAGAAGATGCTGACGGCTTACGGCATATTGAAGGGCTACGACGTCCAGAAAGAAAGCTACGAATGGGCCATGCGCGCGAACATCGTGATCGACAAAAACGGCGTGATTCAGCACATCGAAGAAGGCGACAGCGCCGTCGATCCCAACACGGCGGTTTCTGTGTGCACCACGCTACATAAGAAGGATGAAGCCAAGTAAAGACGCGGCGTTTGCGTCAAACGAAAGCTCGCGCGGCGATTCCTGCGAGGGTGCCGAGGAGCGCGACGGCCGCGTAGGTGGCCGTCGCGACCTTCCACGAAATGGTCTTACCGACCACCGACAGCGAGTACACGCTGTAAATGCCCAGGGTGCATAGGATGGTGACGACGTAGGGCAGCGGCACGCCCTTGGTCATGGCGATGTACGCAATGACCACGTCGAAGGCCATGGGCACCGGCAGGAACGCGCCAACCAGCGCGACCAGCGCAATGCCGCCGAGCGTTACCGGAGCGTTGAGCGCTTGCTGCGGAAGCGCTTCGATCATGAACGCCCCAAGGAGCGCGCCTAACAGCATCAACGGAAACCCCACGCGGAAGACGTACCAGAAGCTCCTCGCGTAGGCGAGCAGCGTACGGCGAATCGCCTGTGCCCAGGTTTCGGCGACGGCGATTTCGATGGGGCATTCCGGAGCAGAATCGGCTGCGGCGCCCTGCCGCGCGGCGATAAAGGGAGCAAAGCCGAAGATCAGGAGTAAGACTGTGGCAAGTTTTACCAGCGCCACCGACAGCGGAAACAGCGCAAAGGTCATGGCCAGGACGACCATGTTCAGCGTCGGAGAGCTGAACATCGCGGCGAGCACCGATTCGGTGCTCATGCCAGAAGCGTACAAGCCGCGGCCGATGGGCGCCACGCAATTGGCGCAGACCGCTAGCGGCATTCCGGTCAGCGTGCCGATCAGCGCGTTGAGGTGGCGCGAGCGGGTGCGCCGCCGCGGGAGCAGCGCGAGAAAGGTCAGCGCGGCGGGACCGAAGAAGAAGGCGAAGGTCATGCCGATGCGGTTGGCATTCAGCCAGTTGACGGACGTGCGCCAGACGCGCTGGCCAAGAGGCATAGCGCGATCCACCTGGTAGACGGCGTCAAAGGTGATTGCGCCCACAACTTTGACATGCGCTCCGGAACGATATTTTTTCAGCAGCGACGGGTAGCGCGAATCCACCCAGAAAATCCCGGCGATGGCGGCCATCAGCACGATAGCGATGGCCTGGCTGCGCCAATTACTGGTCTTCGCGACGGCGCGGCTGAACTCGAGCGTGGTGGTCGAAGCGGACACTGTGCCTCCTGATGTTTGCGGAAACATACCATCGGGAACCCAGAATTGCAGCGACTTTAGTGGGGCTTTGCAGCGAGGGGAATAGTCCAAATCTACTAGGCGGCGACACGGCAAGGAATCTTCGCAGGCTAGTTTGCTATGGTCAGTTCAACGAGGGCTACGGAAGGAATACGCGAACCAGCGGCGGGAGACTGGTCGATCACTGCGGAGTGCGGCCATTGTGGCGCGGTGACGTAGTTCACTTTGCGGCGCAGGCCGGCGACATCGAGGCGGTGCTGCGCGTCAGTTTCCGCCAGGCCGATCAGGCGCGGCATCACGAAGGCGGCCTCGCGGCGGCCTTGCGAAATGAGCACATCGACGCGCGGCGTCGCGCTGCCGCCCCCCGGCCTCGGCAACTGCACCACCACCGTATCGGCAGGCTGATCGTTCATGGTGATGGCGGAAACTTCGCCGACCTGCAATCCGCCGCGTAGCAACTCGATTCGCGAAGCGCGCAGCGTATTGCCTTCGAGCAGCGGTATCTGCAACTGGCGCTGGCCGAGGCTCAGCACCACGTGGGCCTGTTGCGATTGTTTCATCAGCATGCCCGGTGGCGGCGTTTGCCGGACCACTACGTTGATCGGCAGATCGCTGTAGACATGATCCGCGACGCGCAGCAGCAGCCCATTGGACGTGAGCATTTTGCTGGCTTCGCCGACGTTCTTCCCGACGAGGTTCGGCATGGTCACTTCACGCCCGTGAATGGCGATGCGCATGGCCGTAATCGCGGAGAGAAACGCCGCTGACGCCAGAATGAAGATCAGCAGCGCCATGCGCGACAGCCCTTCCAATCGTTCACGAAAGGTCATAGCTCTTAGCGTGTCTCCGCTGCCGGCAGTCTACTTCTTGGTGAGCGGCGGCGCCGGATACTCGGGCAGCTTGTCTTTGCTGGTATCCGCGCGCTTCACTTCCAGCTCGTCGAACAGCAGCGACGGGCTGATGACCGTGGCGGGAATGCCGCCCTGGCGGTTGTTCACCAGCGGATCGTTGCCCACGGCGATCAAGCCGCTGCGCAGCGCGCGAATGTCCAGCTCGCTGAACACGGCGCCGCGCACCAATTCCTCATGGCCATCCTTATATACGCGGTAGAGCAACCGCGGCGCGTTCTGCGCGCCGAGCGTCTCGACGCGATAGCCGTACTCGCGTCCTTGATCCGTAATCATCTGGATCACGCGCTTCTTCAACTCTTCCGGCGATTGTGCTTCCGTGCTTTTCACCAGCAGCACGCCCAGGCTCGGCGAAGGCAGCGACCCCGCCGCCGAGCGCCCGTGGCCATTCGAGGCCGGGAAGTCGCGAATGGGCTGCCGGCCGAGCAGATAATTGGCCAGCGTACCGTTCTCCACGACGGTGACCGCTTGCGGTTTCACCCCTTCGCTATCAACTTCGTAGCTTCCCACCAGGCTCTTGCCTTGAAATTCCTTCAGCGTCGGGTCGTCGATGATGCTCAGGAAGTTTGGCAGCACGCGAGACTTGTAGCTGGTGGCAAACGCGCCCACCGTGCGATTGGGCTTGCCCGGTTGCGGTTTGCGGCCAAGGACGTTCCCGCCCACGAGCGACGCGATCACGTCGTTCGCCGCGTCCGGCGCGAACAACACTGGCCCGCGGTACTCTTCTTCCACGATGGGAGCTTTGCGCAGTGCGATGAGCGTATCCATGGTTGCTGCAGTGTCTTTAAGCAGCGTTTCGCGCGTGGGCAGCTCTTCCGCTTTGGCGACCATCCACGCCGGAGTGCGCGCCAGCCGCATGCCGTCCGGCGCTTGCGTTGAACCGGTCACTTGCACGCTGTAGGTGGTGTGTCCGTGCCGCGTCACGGTGCCTTCGCTGTTGACCAGGTATTCGTTCGTGGCCGTAAAGCGCGCCGAAGCCGTGACGGACTGAATCTCCGGATACTGGCGATAAACATCAGTGATGTCTTCCAGAGTTTTCCGCCACGCAGGTTCATCGACGCGCAGGCTTACAGTGCCGCCCACATCCGTAACCACAGCGGCTTTGGCGAAATCGTCGACCGGATTTGGATCCGCCGCGAATTGCTTCATGTACGCTTGTTTCTCCGCGAGCGCTTCGCCGGCGGCTTTGTAGGCGTCATCGGTAGCCAGCCAGATTTGGTGGCGCAGCGCAATAGGGTCGTTGTCGAGCGGAAGAATATTCGCTTCCCCCTGCCCTGCGCCGTAGTAGGAATCCTGTTTGTAATCGCCGATGCGCACTACTACGCGCAGTACCCGCACGTGCACGCGCTGCTGCTCGCGGATGGCGCCGAAAGCAGCTTCGGCGCCGAAATCGTCCACGTCGTTCACGCGGTACTCGATGTAGTAAGGCGCTTGCACCTGGTCCATCTTGAGGTGCGCCTTCGAGCGGTCCAGTTCGGTTAACAGAGCTTCGAGAAGCGCATCGCCCTGCGCTGCCGCGCGGGCTGCCGCGGCCGTAGCCGGGGAATCGGTAGCGTTCGTTTCGTCGTTGGAAACGCCGTGCGCGAAAGACCCTTGCAGCGTCAAGAGTCCAGCAACCGCCAGGCAAATCGTCCAGCGAATGGTCTTCACGGCTTCACCTCCGCCTTGGGAGCTTTGGAGTCATCGGATTTTGCCGCGGCGCTGTCTTCAAATCCCGGGGCCGGCAGAATCGGCGGTCGCTCGTGCGAATGCTGCCGCTTTTGCACTTCCATCTCGGAAAAGAGCATCGCCGGCGCGATCGCCGAGACCGGAACTTGCCCGCTTTCCGCGCCGCACACGCCGTTGAATACGTGCTCCTGATCGCTCGTAGTGATAATGCGCGTTAGCGCCGCCAGCGGCGTGCCCACAATGTCGACGCCGCGCACCAATTCATCGGGCCGCCCGTCCGCATACACTTTGTAGACGATCACCGGCAGCACCTGGAAAGCTTGCGGCAGCGAACGCGTGGTCAGCGTAAAGCCGCCCTGGATATCGTCGAAATACAATCCGAACGGTTTCTTCTGCTTCTTGATTTCGTCGATGAGCTTTTGCCGCATTTCCGCTTCGGGCACCGTTTGCGTCGAGGTCACGATCAGATTGCCTTGGCGGCCCGTGGCCATCAGCCCCGGCTGATTGCGGCCGTGACCGTTGGACTGGGCGAAATCCTTGATGGGCATGCGCGATAGCAGGAAGCTCTTCAGCACGCCATCCTTGATCACTTCCACTTTTTGCGCCGGTGTGCCTTCGTTGTCGTAGTCGTAGTTGCCGGCGAGTTTCACGCCGTTCATTTCACGCAGCGTTGGATCGTCGGTCACGCTGAGAAACTTCGGCAGCACTTCCTGCCCGACTTTCTTCGTGAAGGTTTGTCCTTCTTCCTCGTCGCGCTGGCGATGTCCCTCCAGCCGGTGCCCCAGCACTTCGTGGAAGAAAACGGCCGCCGCGCGTCCGCTGAGTAACGCCGGGCCGTCGTAGGGCTCCGCAACCGGCGCTTTGCGCAGCTCTTTCAAGTCTTGCGCCATCTTGTCGACTTTCGCGAGCAAGTCCGCTTCGCTCGGCAAGCCGCTCGCCGACGGCGCCTGGAACGTCTCTACCCGCAAGAGTTCCATGCCGTCGGCGGCGCGCGTCTGCGCTTCCATGATCATGCGCGTCGAAAAACTTGGCGTGACCAGCGTGGTTCCTTCGCTGCTGACCATGCGCTCTTTCGAGTTCTGCACCTGCAGCACCACCGTCGCGAAATAGACGTCCGGATACTTGCGGAACGCCCCGGAGATGCGCTTGATTTCGCCTTCCCAAGCGGCGCGATCGAACCCAGGCGGCACTGCCGCCTCGCCAACGTGCGTCTGCGGTTTTTCTTTCGAGAAGTCCGGCGACTTGTCTTCTTCTTCCGCGCGCACCGCGCTATTCGTCTTCACGTTCAGGAGCGCGGGTACGGCGCGCTTGTATTCGCGGTCCGTCAGCTCCCACAACACGCGCGCGATGGCATCCTTATCCTCGCCGAGGGGAAGGGAAGCGGAAGAAATGCCGCTCGGGCGGCTCTGCCCGTGCGTGTTATCCAGCGCGGGCGTGCCGACGCGCATGGTGATATCTGCGTGACGCCGCTGCGCGCTGGCATCCGTCAGCAAGCTGCCGTACGCGCCGACGATGACCATGAAACCCTGGTCGTAGACTGTGTAGCTCAGGTAGTACGGCGGCTGCTCCGCTTTCCCGAGTTCTGCCGTCGCCCGGCCGAGCTCCGTCTTCATCGCTTGCAGGACGGCATCGGCATCCGGCGCAGGAGTATTGCTCGCCTTTGCGGAGCCTTCGGCGGCCAGCAGCGGCGAAGCAAAAACGAGTTGCGCAGCCAGCGCGCAACTTGCCGCCGAACGCGCCAGCTTCCAGCCTCGGGCGCGAACGGCTTCGCCCAGGTCAAACTCGGAATAGACTTTCATGGGTGCGGGCTCCCGGTACATCAGGTGACATTGCGGTTAAGAATCGAGTATGCCTGAGCGATTTACGCGGCGCAATTCAGGCTTCGCCGAAGCGTTCGCGATTCGCCAACCGTGCTCCATTGGCAAACTCGGACGCGGCAATCTCCTTGCGTCCTTCCAGTTTGACGGACGTCAGCCGCAATAGGGTTGCGTCGCCGCAGGCTACCAGGAGGGTGCCGCTCGCGTGGGCGAGCGTCCCCGGCAATCCTGCGGCGGGTTTCTCTCTCTCGGTGTTAGACACCGGCTCGCCCCAGAGGTGGCCCCAAACATGACAAATCTGCCCCCGAAAAGTGGTGAACGCGCCCGGCCACGGCGCAAACCCGCGCATGCGGTTGTAAATTTCCCGCGCCGGCCGGTTCCAGTCGATGCGCCCGTCTTCCTTCTTCAGCATCGGCGCGTACGTTGCGGCACCGCCATCTTGCATCTGAGGCTGAATCGTTCCGGCGACGATGCCACGCAGTGTCTCCGCCAAGAGCGGCGCGCCCAGCTCCGCCATGCGCGCCGCCAATTCCGGCGCCGTCTCCGCAGGCGCAATCTCGATTTCGCGCCGCAGCAGCATCTCGCCCGTGTCCATGCCCGCATCGATGCGCATCGTGGTCACGCCGGTTTTCGTTTCGCCATTGGCGATCGCCCGATTAATCGGCGCGGCCCCGCGATATTTTGGCAGCAGCGAAGCATGCACATTGATCCAGCCGAGTTTGGGTATCGGCAATAGCCGCACCGGGATGATTTGCCCGTACGCAATGATCGCGATGGCATCGGGCTTAAGCCCTTCGAGCAGCGCCTGCACTTCCGACGCGCGCACTTTCTCCGGCTGATGCACGGCAATGCCCGCAGCCAGCGCCGCCTGCTTCACCGCCGACTGCGACACTTCCTGCCCACGCCCCCGCGGACGGTCCGGCTGCGTCAGCACCGCCAGCACTTCGAAATCCGATTGTTTCAGCAGATGTTGCAGCGAAGGAACCGCAAACGCCGGCGTCCCGCAGAATACGATACGCATCAGCGCCGCCTTCCGCGCGCTACCACTCGCCTTTTTTTTTCAGTTTCTTGATCTTGCGCCGGATCAAGTCGCGCTTCAGCATGCTCACGTGTTGCAAATACAATATCCCGTTCAAGTGATCGATCTCGTGGCAGAACGCCCGCGCCAGATAATCCTCCGCTTTCATCTCGAAAACTTCGCCTTTGGCGTTTTGCGCTTTCACGGTCACGAATTGCGGCCGCACCACGTAAGCGCGAAACCCCGGAATCGACAAGCAGCCTTCTTCCTCGCGCTTTTCGCCTTCCGCATGAATAATTTCCGGGTTCACCAGCACGATTTTCGCTTCAGGATTCTTCCCGTTGCTCACGTCCACAACGGAGATACGAATGCTCTTCCCAATTTGCGGCGCCGCCAACCCCGCGCCTTGCGCCGCGTACATGGACGCAAACATATCTTCCGCCAGCTCTTCCAGTTCGGCGTCAAACTTGGTAATCGTGGCCGCCGGCTTTTCGAGCACGGCGTTGCCGTATTTCACCACCGGATAAATCTTCCGCGGCGGCGCGATCGGTTTCTGCTCGGCGGCGGCGTCAGTGGCTGCAGCTTTTTCAGAACTCTTGGATTTGTTGGCCATAGCTTTCGAAATTGCGCCGCGTCTCGGCGATGGAATCCCCTCCAAATTTTTGCAGAAAAGCGTCGGCCAGCACAAGTGCCACCATGGCTTCGCCCGCCACTCCCGCTGCCGGCACCACGCACCAGTCGGACCGCTCGTACGCGGCTTGCACCGGCTCCTTGGTCACCATGTCCGCAGTGCCAAGCGCGCGCCGCAGCGTCGAAATCGGCTTCAGGTACCCGCGCACCACCACATCTTCGCCGTTGGTGATGCCGCCTTCGAGCCCGCCCGCGCGATTCGACGACCGCCGAAACTCTTTCGCAGCCTTGTCGTACGAGATTTCGTCTTGCACTTCGCTGCCGTACGAACCCGCTGCCGCCACTCCTGCGCCGATCTCCACGCCTTTCACCGCTTGAATGCTCATCACCGCTTGCGCCAGCCTGCCGTCCAGCTTTTCGTCCCACTGCGCGTGGCTGCCAAGTCCCACCGGAATTTTGTGAGCCACCACTTCAAAAATACCGCCCACGGTGTCGCCGGTCTTCAGCGCCGCATCCACTTCTGCCTTCATCTTCAGCTGCGTAGCCGCATCCACGCACCGCAACGGCGACTCCAGGTCCGCGCACACCGCGCGAATTTCCTCCCAGCTCGCCGCACGCTCCAGCCGCACATGCCCGACCTGCACGGTATGGCTCGCAATCTCCGCGCCCAGCGCCCGCAGCAGCAATTTCGCAAACGCGCCCGCCGCCACCCGCGCCGCCGTTTCCCGCGCCGAAGCTCTCTCCAGCACGTACCGCGCATCATGAAAATTAAATTTTTGCGAACCCGCCAAATCCGCGTGCCCCGGCCGTGGCGCGGTCAGCTTTTTCTTCTCGCTCTCCAGCCCTTCCGTATCTTCCACTGGCAAAACTTTTTCCCAGTTGGCCCAGTCGCGATTTTCGATGCGCAGCGCGATGGGCGCGCCAATCGTCCGCCCATGCCGCACGCCCGCAAAAATCTCCGCGCGGTCCTTCTCGATCTTCTGCCGCCCGCCGCGCCCGTAACCCAGTTGCCGCCGATGCAGCTCGTGATTGATGAACTCCACATCAATCGGCAACGAAGCCGGCAGCCCCGAGACAAACGCCAGCAGCGCCTGCCCGTGCGATTCTCCCGCAGTGTAAAAACGCAGCATGAGTAGTCGATTCGTAAAACAGAGAAGTGTATCGGGCGCGCCGCGTCGCGTCCAGTCGCAGCTACTCGAGTCTGCCGCGTCCAACGGCGGGGCGGGGATCGCTAGTCGTTGCGCTGTTCGACAAACTCCAGCCGGTTCCCCCACGGATCTTCCGAGTAGAACCGCCGCGAACCGGGAAGATTCTCGTCGTCAATCGCAGGATAACCCCGCTGTACCAGCGCTAGCCGCAGTGCCTCAAGACTTTCGACCGCAAACGCCGGATGCGCCTTCTTCGCCGCCCGAAAGTCTTCCTCGACGCCAATGTGCAGTTGCTGCCCGCCGCAAGCAAACCAGCACCCGCCCCGCTTCCGCAGCTCCGGCGGCTTCGCAATCTCCGCCATCCCCAAAATCCCGCCGTAAAAGCCCCGCGCCGCCTCCTCGCTGCGCAGAGGAGCAGCAATCTGCAAATGATCGATGCGCATCTCGCTTCCTTTCCTCTCCCAATTATAGACAACGATCGCTCATCGACCACAACGGAAGGAGTCGCAACAAATCGTGGGAGGCGATAGAATCGGCAACGTGGAAAGGGAACTCCGCTTAGATCAGCAAAGAATTCTTTTCGACCGAGATGCGACGGTTGCCCTGTATCGTCAGACAATCACAGTGCCCGGGGCTAACAATTGCAGCTGCATCTCGTGCAAGAACTTTGCTGGCCAACGCGGTAAAACATTTCCCGACCAGTTTCTGCAATTCTTGAAAGAGTTAGGCATTAACCCGCTCAAGGAGTGGGAAGCGTTTGACTATGACTTTGACGCCAAAAACCGGAAGAGGCTTGTTTTGTATGGCGGATGGTTTCTATTTGTCGGCGAACTACTAGAGGGACAAGACAAGAGGCCACAGACGCACAAGGACGGCTTCGCTCATCGGTTCACAACCGATTTTCCCGCTGGTACCCTGCCGACAGGGCTAAAGCTATGTGCCGTAGAATTCCTAGCTCCCATTCCTTGGGTTCTTCCAGAAATCTCTAAATAAACCACGGCGCGTCCGCCGGAGTTCACTTGACCTGTTTCCACCTCGCAGTTACGCTTGCCAAGCTGTTTTCGTGTGGAACACGAACTCGTGGCGGACACACCTCTTCAGGTCAGCGGTGGTTCGGCGCCAGCGGAAGAAGTCCCGCTCGCCCCGGTAGTGGTCATCACCGGCGTGGTAAAAAACTGGATCGCGGGCGTGCAGGACTACTCCTTGCTATCCTTCCGCGCCCTCGCCAACATCCCCTCCCGCCCCTTTTACTTCAAAGACCTCATCGAGCAGATGGACGACATCGGCGTAGGTTCGCTGCCCATCGTGCTGCTGGCCGGCTTTTTCATCGGCGCGGTCCTGGTGCTGCAGACTGGCGCGCAATTCATGCGCTTCGGCCAGACCGCTCTCACCGGCGACGCCGTTTCGTTAGCCCTGGTCCGCGAACTCGGTCCCGCGCTCTCCGGCTTGCTCATTGCCGGACGTTGCGCTTCCGGCATCGCTTCCGAGCTCGGCTCCATGCTCGTCACCGAGCAAGTCGACGCCATGCGCGCCATGGGCACCGACCCCAGTCGCAAGCTGGTCACCCCGCGCGTCCTCGCCTCTCTGGCCATGACTCCGCTGCTCTGCGCGCTCATGGATTTCATCGGCCTCATCGGCGGTTGCGTAGCCGCCTTTTTCTCCCTGCGCCTCAACGTCGTCGAATTCTGGACTCGCGCCATCAAAATCCTCGAGTTCCCGGACCTCATGCAAGGCATGTTCAAGCCGCTGGTCTTCGGCTTCATCCTCTCGACCGTTGGCTGCTACAAAGGCTTAACCGTGCGCGGCGGAACCCAGGGCGTCGGCCGCGCCACCACGCAAGCCGTCGTGGTCGCCTCCGTCATGATCATCGTCGCGGACACGTTCATCACCAAACTCGCGCTCTACCTGGCTGACAAAGTTTTCTAGTCCCGATCCGCAATACACGCTCCGCCAACAGTCTCGCCCGCCCCGCTGAAAACCCTCCCTCCGGTTGCCTCCCATTCCCGCTATAATCCCCTCTGTTGCCGATGAGCACTTCTCTCCCCACGCCAACCGAGCACGCCGGACCGGTCATATCTTTCGATGCCGTACGCATCGGCTTTGCCGAAGGCGAAATTCTCCAGGGCGTGAAATTCGCCGTAAAAGACCGCGAAACGTTGGTGCTCCTCGGCGAAACCGGCACCGGCAAAACCCTCACCCTCAAACTGGCCGCCGGACTCATGCGCCCTTCCTCCGGCAGCGTTCGCGTCCTCGACCAGCCAGTCTCCTCTATGAACGAGAGGGACTTGCTGGCCTTCCGCCGCCGCATCGGTTTTGTCTTTCAAGAGGGTGCGCTCTTCGACTCCATGACCGTAGCCGACAACGTCGCCTACCGCCTCTACGAAGACAAAGTGCCCGAAGAGGAAATCGACGGCCGCGTCCGCGAAGTCCTGCGCTTCGTCGAACTCGAGCACACTCTCGATATGCTTCCATCTGAATTGTCCGGCGGCATGCGCCGCCGGGTCTCCATCGCGCGCGCCCTCATCAACCAGCCGCCGATCGTGCTCTACGATTCGCCGACCGCCGGCCTCGATCCCATCACCGCGCAAACCATCATCGCGCTCATCCTGCGCCTCCGCGATGTTTACGGCGTCACCGCCATGCTCGCTACCCATCGTCTCCAGGACGGCTTCGCGCTAGCTAACTTCCGTTTCGACCCAGCGACGAAACACGTCGTTCGCGCCACAGGCCATGGCATTGCTTCCCCCTCCGCCAGTGCGGATGCGCCGGTCACGCGCTTTCTGGTCTACCGCGACGGCCTGGTTTACTTTGAAGGCTCGCCGGAAGAGATTCAGAATTCCAAGGATCCGTATCTCAAGCGTTTTCTGGTGTGATTTTGCGGTACGCTGGAGCGGCAAACTCAGGAGGGAAGAGCGATGCCACAACGTAAACAACTCACGTGGACCGAACTGCGCGTGGGGCTCTTCGTGCTCGTCGGCTTGTTCGTGGTGGCCGCCGGAATTTTCTACGTCACCGGCTCGAAATTCCTCGGCCCCAAGTACCGCCTCAAGACCCTCCTGCCCGAAGTTTCCGGCCTTTCCACCGGCGCTCCCGTGCGCATCGATGGCGTGGAAGTCGGCAACGTGGAAAAGATCACCATCGTCCCGCGCACGCCAGGAAAGCCGACGCCCAAGGACAAAAACATCGAAGTAATCATGCGCGTCGACAAACAATATCAGGGCGACATTTTGACCGACTCCACCGCCATGCTCGTCACCGAAGGCTTGCTCGGCAACCGCTACGTCAACATCACCCGCGGCTTCACCGGCGTCCCGCTGAAAGAAGGCCAGGAAGTACCCGGCACGGAAGAAAAAGCCATCAAGGAAGTCGTCGAGCGCAGCGCCGACGTGCTCTCCAATCTTCAGGCGCTCTCGGAAAACATCCAGGAACTCGTGCACGGCGTGCAAGCAGGCAAAGGCACCATCGGGAAATTGCTCAACGACCCGGCGGCCTACAACCACTTGAACAGCATTCTCGCCAAAGGCGACAGCCTGATCACCGATGTGCAGGCCGGACACGGCACTCTCGGCAAGCTCGTCTCCTCCGACGAGATGTACACCAAGGTGAACACCAGCCTCGACAACGCCAATCTGATTCTGGCCGACGTGCGCGCCCAGAAAGGCACTCTCGGCAAACTGCTCTACGACCCCACGCTCTACGATCAAGCCAAGCAAGCCGTCACCAACGGCAACGCCATGATCGCCGACGTCCGCGCCGGCAGAGGCACTCTCGGCAAACTCACCACCGACGAAACCCTCTACAACAAGCTGCGCGACACCAGCACCAATCTCGCCTCCGCCACCGCCAAGCTCAACGACAACACCACCACCGCAGGCAAACTCTTCTCCGATCCCCATCTCTACGACAATCTCGTCGGCCTCACCGGAGACATGCGCCTGCTCATCGGCGACTTTCGCCAAAACCCCAAAAAATTCCTGAACATCAAGCTCACCATCTTCTAGCCCTCCGGCGCTATCCGGCAATCTTTGCTGCCGCAATGCGGCTATGGTGTAATGAGGCTGTAACATTCGACCCGTACGCTAGGGCACCAAATCTCTTCTTTTGAATGGCTTGATGGAAAATCCAGACGTATCGCAAAAGCAGCCGCGCACCGAACCGCCGAAGTCGACTTTGCCGCAACCCGGCCGTCCGGTGCCCAGCCGCGCGTATCCCGGCGCATTGATCGTCGTCGAAGGCACGGACGGCTCCGGAAAAAGCACGCAGCTCTATTTATTGAAGCGCTGGCTCGAAATTGGCGGTTACCGTTTGCACTTCACCGAATGGAATTCCTCGCCGCTGGTGAAATCGGCCACCCGCCGCGGCAAACAGCGCCGTCTCCTCACGCCCACCACGTTTTCGCTGCTGCACGCGGCGGATTTCGCCGATCGCTGCGAACGCCAGATCATGCCGCTGCTGCAGGGCGATTATCTGGTCCTCGCCGACCGCTACATTTACACCGCGTTTGCCCGCGACGCTTCGCGCGGCTGCCCGCCCCGCTGGCTCCGCAATCTCTACCGCTTCGCGCCCATCCCGGACATCACGTTTTACTTCCGCGCGCCCCTCGATGTCGCCGTCAACCGCATTCTCAGCGGCCGCCCGAAACTCAAATACTACGAAGCGGGAATGGATCTCGGCTTGTCCTACGACCGTTCCGAAAGCTTTCGGCTCTTTCAATCCCGCATTCTCGATGAATACGACCGCATGGTCGACTCCGACAATTTCGTCGTCCTCGACGGCACCATTCCCGTAAACAAGCTGCAAAAGCAAATGCGCGACATCGTCGCTTCCAAAATCGACCTGAAACGCTTTGCGCCTCGCGCCCAGGAAGCCGAATAGCATGCCCGACCAGGAAAAAGAAAAAACCGCCGGAGCTTCATCCGCGAATGCGGCCGGAACTTCGCCGGGTAACGGGGCAGCAAGCGAAACACCTGCTCCATCCGGAAAAGCGGAAGACGGCGACGCCCAGTATTTCTTCGGCGAGCCTCTCGTCGGCTTCGATCCCAGCGGCATCACCGGCCAGTTGGTAGTCATCGAAGGCATGGACGGGTCTGGGCGTTCCACGCAAATTGCCCTTTTGCAAGAATGGCTCGAGTCCGAAGGATTCGCCGTGCAAACCAGCGGTTTGCGCCGCTCAAATCTCGTAGGCCGCGACATCGACGAACTGCTCGCAAAAAACGCCGTCACCCGCCTCACGCTCGCGCTTATGTATGCCACCGACTTTTTCGATCAGGTCGAGCATCGCATCCTTCCCGCGCTGCGCTCCGGAACCGTGGTCCTCGCCGACCGCTTCATCTTCACGCTCATCGCCCGCGGCGTGGTCCGCGGCATCAACCGCGATTACTTGTCCGGCCTCTACGCCATGGCCCTCCGCCCGCACCTCACCTTCTGGCTCAACGTCCGCCCGGAAACCGCCTTTGCCCGCGAGTTCAAAAAAGCCCAAGCCATCAGCTACTGGGAAGCCGGCCGCGACATGTCTCTCTCTCACGACCTCTACTGGTCCTTCATCCGCTACCAGACCATGATCAAACGCGAATTTGAAGTCATGGCCAAGCGCCACAGCTTTATCGAGCTGGACGGCGAAGCCAGCGTCTCCTCCGTGAACAAGCAATTGCGTCAGCGCATAGGCGAGCAGCTCGGCATTCGCGCCACGAAGTACACTCCTTCCGCCGCACTCGCGCATCTCTGGCGGTAACCCTTCGATGGCCGAGCCCGTTCATATCGCCGCCATCGACGCCGGCTCCAACGCCGTGCGCCTCAGCGTGGCGCGCGCCTACTCCGCACTCGACATCGAGCCGCTGCATCATGAGCGCTATTCGCTGCGCTTGGGCGAAGGCGTTTTTCTTCGTCACCGTTTCAGCGAGGAAATTTTCAAACGCGGCGTCAAAGCTTTCCGGCATTTCCGCGAAATCATGGATGAATTCGGCGTCACGCGCTACCGCGCCGTAGCCACCAGCGCCGTGCGCGAAGCGCGCAATCGCAATCAGTTTGTGCGCCGCATCAAAAGGCAATCCGGCATCCGCCTCGAAGTGGTCAGCGCGGTGGAAGAATCGCGCTTGGGCAGGGAAGCGGTGCAGGCCGCTCTCGGGCCGGAATCTCCTGCGCGATGCATCGTCGATCTCGGCGGCGGCAGCCTCGAGATCACCATTCTGCGCGACCACACCGTGCAGCACAGCGCGCAGTTGCCCGTAGGCACCGTGCGCCTGATGACCACCCTGAATTTGCCCGGCGAGATTCGCCCGGCGCAGGCCGAGCAAGTCCGCCGCTACGTCCGCGCGCTGCTCGAATCGAAATTGCCGCAGCGCCCCAACCTCGGCGGCGAAATCGCCGTGGCGCTCGGCGGCAACGCCGAAACGCTGATGAACGTCGCCCCCGGCCCGCGCTTGCATGGTCTGCCGACGCTCGAGATTTCGCTGCTGCGCGACCGCCTGCCCGGCATCCTGCAGCGCGATCTGCGCGAGCGCATGAAATCGTACGCCGTGCGCCGCGACCGCGCGGACGTGATGGGCATCGCGGGCATCACGCTAGTCACGCTCGGACGCTATCTCAACGTCGACAACTTCGCGATTCCGGGAGTGGGCGTGCGCGAAGGCGTACTCCAGGAAATTGCCCGCGAAGCCTTCTCGCGCAAGGAGCCGCATCGCTACAACGCCGCCGCGCGACAGCTCCTCGTCGGCACCCGCAGCTTCGGCCGCCGCCTCGATTACGATCACACCCACGCCGAGCACGTGCGCGAGCTGAGCGTGTTGCTCTTCGATCAGTTGCAGCCGGTGCATCATTTGCCGGCGCAATCGCGCGTGCTTCTCGAAGCGGGCGCCCTCTTGCACGATATCGGGCACCGCGTGAGCCACCGCGGCCACCACAAACACGGCGAGTATCTGACGATGAATGGAGATATTCCTGGCCTTGAAGGCCGCGACCGCGCCATCGTCGCCGCGCTGGTGCGCTATCACAACCGCAAGTCCCAGCCCGCGGGACATCATGCGGCGTACACGTCGCTCAGCAGCGCGGACAAGACCATCACGCGGAGGCTCGCGGCCATTCTGCGCATCGCTGAGGCGCTCGATCATTCGCACCGCCAGCGCGTCACCAATGTGCGCGCTACGTTTCAGCGCGGCGCGGCTGCCTTGCAAGTGCAAGCGCGCGGCGATGCCGCGGAAGACTTGCGGGATGCGGAACGCAGCGCGGAACTCTTCGAGAAAGAGTTTCACGTGCGGCTGCATTTCCGGCAGGGCATCAGCAAGTGAAAATGTGCCGGCGAAAGTCGCGTCGCCGAAATCTTGCGATGGCCATGCAGCGGTACTGAAGTAATCTGTGTTTCGGAAATCCCTGGCGAGGCGGAGAACTATGCAGCTTTACATCGTGCGGCACGGAATCGCGATCGACCGCGAAGCACCGAAATGTCCGGCGGACCCGGAACGCTATCTGACCGAGGAAGGAAAAGAAAAAACCCTGCAAGTGGCCAAGGGGCTGGCGGCGCTCGGAGCGGCGGCGGATTTGTTTCTCTCGAGCCCGTACCTGCGCGCGATGCAGACGGCGGAAATCTTCGCCGACGAACTGGAATATTCCAAGCAGAAGATCCGCCGCACGGATTTGCTCCTGCCCGGCGCCGAAGCCGCGCTGCTCTTCCGCGAACTCGCCAAGGACAAGGATTCCGCTTCGATTTTCCTGTTCGGCCACGCTCCACAATTGGACGACGTGATCGCCACCGCGCTGGGCTCGAAGCACCAGCTCACCGCGCTGAAAAAAGCCGGCGTGGCGCTGGTCGAACTGAAGCGCATTTCCCCCCCGGCCGGCCAACTCCTCTGGCTGGCCACCCCGAAACTCCTCCGCCGCGCCGGAAAATAGTTTCTTGGCGTCCGATTCTCGGCCAGGAAAATAATATTCTCGACGCCCGTCCAGCGTATCTCTTCCACTACTCGGTCCTCATCGCCATACTTCGCGCGCGAATCCGGAAAGTCCAGGGGGCAGTGTCGTTTTTTGGACTGAAGTGTCACTGGCGCCAGGGGTGAGCCTGGGGAGCCAGCGCGGGACGTTGCGGCAATATTCTTGGTATTGAGCTCCGAGGAGTTTGCGCAGTGTGGGTTCTTCGTAGAGCGGGACAAATAGCGCTACGGCAGCTATGGCTACGAGCACGACGATGAGCGCGGTGCGGCTGGCGCGGCCAAAGATTACCCACAGACTGGTCCAGCCCACGAAGAAGCCTAAGTACATGGGGTTGCGCACGTAGCGGTAGAACCCCACGACGACCAGCTTCTGGGGCGGAGCGACCGGAACGGGCGTCCCGCGGCCGGTCCAGCCGAAATCCCAGATGCAGCGAAGCGCCACGGCGAAGCCGAGCACCGACGGTACGGCGGCAATCCACCGCCAGCTCGCGGTACCCGCGGCGCCCACGTGAAAGCCCAACCAGGACGGCAACAGCCAGATCCACAGCGCGAAGAAGCCAGCACCCGCAGCCAGTGAAGCGACGGTTGCAGGCCAGGGCGAGCCGCGATTCGTGCCCGGAGGGCCTGACGAGATTTCGGCGGGTTCGCTGGCCATCACCGCCTCCTGCAGCGCGGAGTATGAGCCTATCGCAAACAGGCGGCAACGAAATCCTTTGCGGGTATACGCCCGGAGTGATGCAGGCGCAGCAGCCCGCTCCTTCCCTCAACTGAAGCTGCGCCCGTGCAGGGACTCCGAGGGATCGCGGCGCGGTCACGAAACCAGAAAACAGATAATTCTCCGGAAATTAGACTACTGTAATAGATAACGCAGTGACTCTTTAGGGCAGTCGCGCAACCCTTTCTAGAGAAGTATAGATCAGTGGAATTGGCCACCAGGCGGACCGCGGGATGTCGTCACCAAATTGTTCCGGTAGCGGTCAACAAGATCGGCGAAGCAAAGCAGCGACGTAGGGAGGGTGCGATGAGCAAATCGGCACAGTTTGTAACGGGCCCCAGAGAGCGCGCGGACACCGCCTCGATGATTGTGGCCAGAATTCTACCGCCGGACGCACCCAGCCTTGCCATTTCACTTCCTTGCCGCGAGCTTTATTTTTTCAACGAGAAGAACACCGGACTACCGCGCTTTCACGTCGAAGCCGGTCCGGACGGCCTATTTCCCGTCGAAGAAGCCGCCGGTCTGCTGGCCATGCATTGCATGGTCCTGGGCCAATCCCCGCAGGACTACATTGTGACCGTGCAAGCGGCGCAGGATTCCCTGGGCGGGCTTGCCGGAAAAGTGGAAAAGTTGTTGCTAGCCGGCCATTCGGTGAGCCGCGCGGTCAAGTTGACCCGCCGTCAAGACGAAGTATTGAGTGGCGTCCTGCGCGGCCTGGCCAACAAGGAGATTGCCGGCACCTTGCATCTGTCCGAGCGCACCGTGAAGTTCCACCTCTCTTCGCTGCTGGCCAAGTTTTGCGTGCGTGGACGCATGGAGTTGGCGCTTGCCGTCACGCGCGGTACCTCCGGACCGATGGCGGAGCCGCAGCTTTTCGCGACGCCGGACACCCGGACACCCTCTGCCGCCCCGCCCCACCGCGGCGCTCCGCCGGCCGGCCGGATTGCCCTAGCCAATCGCCGTCTGATGGGCTAATCGAGCGGATTAGATTTGCTGCCGTTTCCAGCGGCCTTGCCGGAACAGCATGATGCCCGCGGCGGCGATGGCGCATTCGGCAACCACGATGGAGATGTAAGCGCCGCTGGCGCCCATGCCGAACGGGATGGCCAGCGCGTAAGCCAGCGGAATCTCCAGCAGCCAGAAACCGAAAAAGTGCACGATCGTCGGCGTGACCGTGTCGCCCGCGCCGTTGAACGCCTGCAGCATCACCATGCCGTAGGCGTACCCGATGTTCCCGCAACTGATGATGCGCAGACACGAGACGGCCAGCGGGATGACCGCGGGATCGTGCGTGAACAGGCGCACCACCGGCGGAGCGAAGATCAGAAAGAAAATGCCGATCCCGCCGAGGAAGATCATGTTGTAGAAGCCGGTGCGCCAGACGGAAGTGGCCGCCCGCTCCGGCTGTTTTGCGCCGAGGTTTTGGCCGACCAGCGTGGCCGCCGCGTTGCTCAGTCCCCACGAAGGCAGAAGGACGAAGATGACGATGCGGATGGCGATGGTATAGCCGGCGAGCGCCGCTGATCCGAACACGCTGATGATGCGCACCAGCCCGATCCAACTGGTGTGCGCGATAGCAAATTGCAGAATGCCGGTGAGCGAAACGCGCAGCAGGCGCAGAAGTATCTTCAGGTCGACGCGAACCTGGCGCCGAAGAATGCGGATACGCTCGGAGCCGCGCAGCAGCCGATAGAACTGGTACAGGACGCCGATGCTGCGGCCGGTGAACGTAGCGAGAGCGGCTCCGGTGACGCCGAGCTTGGGGAACGGCCCCCAGCCGAAGATCAGGCACGGATCGAGAATCAGATTGATGATGTTCGAGACCCACAGCAGACGCATGGCGATGGCCGCGTCGCCCGCCCCGCGAAAGATGGCATTGTTGAGAAAGAGCATCATGATCGCGCCGCTTCCGCCCAGCGCGATGCGCGCGTAGTTGCCGCCGGTGGCCACGATTTGCGGCGACGCGCCCATCAGGCGCAGAAGATCCGGTCCGAAGAAAAAGCACGGCACGCCGACGAGCACGGACACGGCCAGACCAATGATGATGGCTTGCACTCCGGCAACGGCCGCGCCTTCGGGATCTTTTTCCCCGATACGCCGAGCCACCATGGCAGTGGTCGAGAGCGCCAGCCCGAGACCCACAGCGAACACCAGGCTTAACAGCGATTCAGTGAGTCCAATCGTAGCGACCGCGTCGGCTCCTAGACGCCCCACCCAGAAGACGTCCACGACCGCGAACAGCGACTCCAGCACCATCTCCAGCACCATCGGGATGGCCAGCAGGAGAATGGCGCGATTGAGGCTGCCCTGGGTGTAGTCCTGGTGCGAGCCGCGAATGGATTCGCGAATGGAGCTCCAGAGCGAAGGCTGCGGAGCTGGTTGCGCTGCGCTAGAGCTGGACTGCTGAACTTCTTGCACGGTCATACAAGTCTGCCTGATCTGCCGGAGCGCACAAAAAAGTCCAAGCGCGCTCACGCGGCGGAAGAAGGTTATTCAGATCGAAACGAGGAAGCGGGGGAGCCGCACCAAGTGCGGGTCAGTTGACGATGACGGCGATGGGCTGCTGGAACATGGTTTCCGTCCTGTGCGCGCCTCGTACGCGCGGGCATTCGAAAAGTGCCCCGACAGGATACAACAACACGCTCACCCAAACCAGCAAATAGCGACCCGCGCATTAGGCGCCCGCGCTCCTGCAGAGGCCGTCCTTTCAGGGCGGCCGGACGATCTCCAGCGTCGCGCGGTTTGCAGCGCTCTGAACTCGAATTCCGAAACCTTGAACTCTCGAATTCTACGGACCGGAGGCAGCTTGCTGCGGAAGCGCAACGTTCTTGATTTCCTGCGCCATGGTCGACCGCCGGTTCTGGTCGAACTCGTTGCCAAACGCAGCGGAGGCCAGCCTCGCGATGAGCACCATGACGATAGAGCCAAGCAGCGCCCACGCAAACCACAGGATCAGCGTAAGGATGAGTGCAAAACCCAAGCGAGTGGTAAAGGCGAAGACGAGAAAGATCAAAATGAAAAAGGGGACGGATAACACGGCGAAGGTCTTGGCCATGATTTCCATAAGCCGGGTGTGCCAGCACACTTCAACGTTAGCGCGGTGCGGCGTGCCGGATACCGGCTTGATGTTGACCTGCGCGCCGGCAAACAAGCCGCGGTGGACATTGATGTCCCAGCGACGCTTCTTGGGATCTTTCTCCTGCTTTTCGACAGCGATGCGATATCCCGCCGACGGCGAATATTGCAGGCGCAAGCGCGCAGCGATGGCATCCGCGTACTGCCCGAACAGGATGGGGTTATCGAGCGAAGGTTTCGGAAAACCGGTTTCGAAGCTTGGATCGGACATGGTCTTCGCCGTTAGCCTAGATGTATTTGCGGCCGACAGGCTTTTTGCCGAGCTTGCGGTTCAGAGAAACGTAACGCCGCATCATCTGCAGGGAGCACCACTCGAGCCACATGCGCTTCTGCTGGTCGAACTTCAGGTCGAGGTTGTCTTTGTGCTTCTCACAATAAGGGATGCCGGTGGCTTTGCCGCTGGTCACCCAAATGCGCCCGAAAGCCAGCATGCCGTAATTGACGCTGCGCGTCTTGATTTCGTCCAGTCGCGTTGGCGGAGCGCCGCAAGCGACGCAGCCTTTGGGCCACACGCCGTTTTCGTACACCGGGGATTGGAAGCGGGGCGCTTCCGAAATGGCTTTGGGATCGTGCGCCTTGACCCGGCCGCCCTCCAGTATCGAATACTCGAAGCAGTCCTGGCACTGGAAGGTTTTTCCCTCGGCGTCTGGCTTGAGACCAGCGGTCGGCCGGAAGATCGCCGAGCAGTACGGGCAAGCTGCAACCCACAGACTGCTGCTGAATCCCGCCACCAGCATGAGCACGGCGAGCACGCCGAAGATGCCGCCCAGAATCCAGTGGCTGTAATAGAAGAAGGCCGCGGCAGGGGCGCCGAAGAAAAGCGCCAGGAAGACGCACTGCATGATGTGCTTTTGCCGGACCGGACCTACCGGCTTGGCCAGCGACGTCGAACGCGTTGGAACCGGAGGATCGCTTGCCTCCGTAAGATGATCGAGCAAATTCTGATACGTGGTGGACATGGACGCTCCGTCGAAAGGGAAGGCCACTCGTTGAAGAGAGCGTAGCAGTTCGCCGGGGCAGGGCGGCGGAGCGAATCCCGACGGAGACAGGAATCCGCTATTAGCGGGCAGGAAACAAGGTAGCCGCCGAGCGGGAATAAGACGGCAGGGTCGGACTACCGGCGGCGAGTGGGGGCGACGAGGCTGGAAGCGAAAGTGACAGCCACGAGGGCGAGCACAGCGGCGAGAAGGATAAGAATGATCACGATGGTCTCCGTCTTCGCGGGATACAAGGGCAAGCCTGTTGCCAAAAGTTAAGTCACAGAAAATATGGTTGTTAGCTAACCGTGTGGTCACGGCAAATGTCCGAGAAAGGCAACAGTGTTCGGGAAAGGACGCAAGTTTTGCAGGTACTGCAGGTACTAGAGATGTTCGCTCTTGAGACGCTGTGCCGTCCCGCCACGAGCACCGAATTCCGCTGATGGCCGGTCGCCGCAGCCTACGTAAGGGCCGCGCTTGCCCGGCTCGCTAATGCAGCGCCTAGACCTCTAAAATCAAGCCACCCAATCCTGCGCTTTCCAGGATTTTTGGCGATACCGCAATACCTAGGACTTGTTCAGACGGATGGACCCGTCGCCGGTATGGATCGACAGGGCCGGGCCGCCGCCGTTCATTTTGCCGTGAATCTGCGAATTGCTGAAGGTGCCTTCGACCGTGACCGGGATGCCCAAGCTGATGTGCCCGTCGTGCGTGCTGGCGTCGATATCCGCTTGCAGGTCGGCGGGCAGAGACATGTCCACGCTGCCGTCCCCGGTGCGAATGGTCCAACTCGACGCGACTTTCGACCCGGGCCGAGCCTTGGCGTCAATGCCGCCGTCGCCGGTCTTGATGCTCAGCGCGTCGAAGCGCCCGTCCAGGCGGATGTGCCCGTCTCCGGACGTGGCGTCCACGCGGCCGTCGAGTTGGCGAGCTTCGATGTGACCGTCGCCGGTGTGCAACTTGATGTCGCCGTTGGCGCCTTCCAGAGTGATGCTTCCGTCCCCCGTATAAATGTCCACGTTGCCGCTGGCAGCTTCAGCGCGCACCGAGCCGTCGCCGGTGTGGATGTTCAGCGTGCCGTTCAGGGCTTGCGTCTGCACGCTGCCATCGCCGGATTGCACTTCGAGATCGCCGTCCTTGGGCATGCGCACCTCAATATGTAGTCGCCGCGAATTGTGGCCCCAGGAGAAACCCCAGTGCCCGGTGGCGCGGGCAGTCAGCTCCACGCGGTCACCGTTCTGCCGCGAATCGACGTGCAGATTCTTGTTGAGCTCAAAGCCGGTATATTCAACGCGAATCTCGACGGTTTTGGTGTCCGCCGAGGTGGAGACATGCACGCTGCCGTCGTTGGTGTCGATTTTTACCGTAGGGCGGCCGGAGACCGTGTAGCTCTTGGTGTAGTCCTCAGCGCGGGCCGCGGGGACAAGAGTTGCAGCAGCCAAGAGGGCAGCGGAGACGATCGCGATTTTGCCCAGTCGAGCCAATGGGGCGAGCCGATGAGTGGGTTGCAGCACGGGTCGAATCCTCCGTAACTTGACGCCGAAATGAGGCCTAATCAGGCGTTCTCAAGAATATACGATAGCTCGGGCGAAAAGGTTCCTTTGGCCCATGACCTGCCAACGTCAAGGGTGCGCTAGAGCGCCGGAGGCGCGCCACAAGTTAGCCCAGCGCGCAGCGCTCGGGAACGAAATCACGCGAGGGAAGAGCACCGTAGGTGCGCCACAAATTCCTGGATCCCCGCGACGCCTGGCCCGGCCGCCAGTCTTGGGTCCTGTGGCGCTCGCCACTCCCTTGTAGCGGCGATGCTTGCAGCGCCAGTCCGCTCCGACTCCCCACCGAGCCCCGCTCACCGAGCGGCTTTGCGAGATTGCGACTCGCGCTTAGCGGCCCCAGGCTTAGGGCGAAGGGCCGCCAGAAACTGCTGCGTCGGCAAGGTGTTGATGACATCCTGCTTTTCCAGCCACCCGCGCCGCGCCATGGTCACCCCGTGGCGAATGAACGCGAGATTGCCCGTGCTGTGCGAGTCCGTGGAAATGACCACCTTAACGCCCCGCTGTTTGCACATCCGAAGATAAACGTCGCGCAAATCGAGGCGGTCGGGATAGGAATTGCACTCCATCGCGACCCCGTGTTTGGCGCAAGCGTCGAGCACTTTCTCCATGTCGTAAGCCAGCTCATCGCGCCGCAGAATCAGCCGCCCGGTGGGATGCGCGATGATTTGTGTGTAAGGATTCTCGATCGCGGCGAGATAGCGCTCAGTCATAGCCGCGCGATCGAGATTGAAGTATGAATGAATCGAGCAGACCACCACTTCGAACTGCGCGAGAATTTCGTCCGAGTAATCGAGTTCGCCGTCCTTGAGAATATCGACTTCGGAGCCGGCCAGCACGCGAATGCCGAGTTTTTTGGCATCGGCGGCGTGAATCGTTTTGATGTGCTCGGCGGCGCGCTTTTCGTCGAGACCATTGGCCACGGTGACGGCTTTGGAATGGTCGGTGATGGCGATGTATTCGTACCCCAGCCCACGCGCGGCCTCCGCCATTTCCTCGATGGTATTTTTTCCATCGCTCGCAGTCGAATGCATTTGCAGGTCGCCCTTGACGTCCGCGAGTTCGACGAGGTGCGGCAGCTTGTGCGCTTCGGCGGCCGCGATTTCGCCGGTATTTTCGCGCAGCTCCGGAGGAACGTAGTCGAGCTTCAGCTTGCCGTAGATTTCTTCTTCGGTGCGCCCGGCCACGCGGCGCTCGCCTTTCAGCGTGGCCAGCGCATACTCGTTGAGCGTGTATCCCATATCGTTGGCGCGTCCGCGCAGCGTAACGTTGTGCTCCTTCGAGCCGGTGAAATAGAGCAGCGCCGCTCCGAAATTTTCTTTTTCGAGCAGCCGCACGTCCACTTGCAGCCCGCTGTCGAGCGTAAAGCTGACTTTGTTTTCCCCGTGCGCCAGCACCTGATCGATGCGCGGATATTTGAGGATGTGTTCAGCAAGCGCATCGATTTTCTTTTGCGAAGTGTGTCCGTCGGCCAGCGTCAGCAGCAGGTCGAGATCGCCCACGGTTTCGCGGCCGCGCCGCAGCGAGCCCGCCGGCGTGATCGAAGCCACTCCTTCGCCGGCTTTTTCAATGTGCGCCATGATGCCTGCCGCCGCCGACTCCGCTTGATCGATGCGGAAGCGCCCCGTCGAACGCCGGAAAGTCTCCACCGCCTTGAGAATGTTCCGCTCGGTCTTCTCGCCGAAGCCTGGGACATCGCGCAGCTTTTCTTCGCGCGCGAGCTTTTCCACGTCCGCCACCGTCGCCGCTTTGAAGTTGGACCACAAGAACGCCACTTTCTTCGGTCCCAGTCCTTGCAGTGTCAGAACTTCCAGCAGCGTCGCCGGAAATTTCTTGAGCAACTTCTTGCGCAGCGAATAGTCGCCGGTCTTCAAAATCTCCTGGATGTGCTCGGCCATGCGCTCGCCGATTCCGGGAAGCTCCTGCAGCTTGTCGGGATCTTGCGCCATCTGCTCTATCGATTCATGCATTCCGGCGATGAGTTCCGCCGCTTTTTCGTAGCTGCGATAACGCCCGATGATGGCCCCATCGATTTGCAGGAGTTCCGCGGTTTCGCGAAGGATGCGCGCGATGCTTTTGTTGTCCATAGTGGTGGCTAGATTATAAGCCGGCCGTGCAAAATAAAAAGGCCGGCAGAGGGGCGCGCTCTGCCGGCCGAAATAATGGCTAACTGTTACGCACTGGGTTTTGAAACGTTGGCCGCCTGCGGGCCTTTCGGTCCCTGGACGATCTCGAACTCGACCGCATCTCCTTCCTGCAGCGTGCGGTAGCCCTCTCCGGTGATGGCGGAATAATGAACGAACACGTCCGGCCCGTCATCGCGCCCGATGAAGCCGAATCCTTTGGAATTATTGAACCACTTTACAGTTCCTTGCACTTCGATGGTCCTCCTGGCAGGACTACGAGATAGCCGTGCCGCTGGCGAAGCACGCCAAGGGCGCGGCGACAAGAAATCGCGCGGAGTGTAGCAGAAAGAAACCGCGAGTCAATAGAACCAGGTGGCGGACTTATGCGCTAAGATGAATAAATATTTATCCACTAAATCGATTCAAACGCATTATCGCTTGCCTCGCCGAGCTTTCGTTTTCCCCGCCAAAAAGCGCAAATAATAAAGCACTCCGGCGATGGTCTTTGCGTCTCGAAGCTTGCCGGTGCGAATCATGGATTCGATTTGCGCACGCGAAAAAGCCTTGGCGGTGATTTTCTCGTCGTCTTCCGGGCGCGCCTGGCCGGGAGTCAGTCCTTCGGCCAACAAGATGTACATGCGCTCTTCGAGAAAACCGGGAGTGGGAAAGACATCCAGAAAGATTTTGAGTTTTTTGACGCGATATCCGGTTTCCTCGATCATTTCGCGCGCCGCAGCTTCGCGCGGAGATTCGCCGGCGTCGATGCGTCCAGCGACGAGTTCCCAGAGATATTGGCGCGTAGCATGGCGGTACTGGCGGATCAGCAGGATGCGGCCATCGGGCAGCAGCGGCAGCACGACGACCGAGCCCGGATGCGTGATCACTTCGCGCGTAGTACGCAAGCCGCCCGGCTCGAGCACTTGATCGCGGCGTACGCCAAAGATCGCGCCATCGTAAATAGTTTCACTGCTGAGAATTGTGCTGCTCTCGGACGGTTCCGCTGGCTTTGGCATAAGCGAAGATGGTCTCCCCGCGTGCATTCTATCGCATGTAGGGGCGGGGCTGGCCCCGCCCGGTCCGCGCATGGCCGTAGGGGCGTCAGCACTGCTGCGCCCCATCTCGCCCAGATCACTGCGTCTTGATTGCCAGCCGCAGCAGCCCGCGCCTATACTGGATTGCGGCCGTTTTAGCCTCCCAAGCCGCCTACGCCCATGCCCATCAACACCATCATTATCGACGACGAAAAGCCCGCTCGCGATGAGCTGGCGTTTCTGCTCAAAGGCTTTCCCGAAATCAACGTCATCGGCCAGGGCAAGAACGGCGTCGAAGCCGTCGCCCTGATCAAAGAGCACACGCCGGACCTGGTGTTTCTGGACGTGAAAATGCCCGGCCTGGACGGCTTCGGCGTGCTCAAGAAGCTAGTCGAGCGCAAGATGAAAGTGCCGCACGTCGTCTTTGCCACCGCCTTCGATCATTTCGCAGTACAAGCCTTCGATGTAAACGCCGTCGACTACGTGCTCAAGCCTTTTGACAAAGCGCGCGTCGCCAAAGCCATTCAGCGCGCCCGCCGCGAAATCGAAGCGCAGACCAGTCCCGCGGAACGCCTCGAGCAGTTGGTAAACCAGCTTGGCAACGGCGTCAAGCCCGCCACTACGCAGCCAGTAAAGCTGCTGGTCAAATCCCAGCAGCGTCTGCTGCTAGTGGACGCGGAAGACATGATTTTTGCCAGCATCCAGGATGGCCTGATCTCCGTCGCCGCCACCGAGACCGACGGCAGCTCCAATTACCGCACCCTCGAAGAATTGCACGCCGCGCTGGACTCCGAATCGTTCTGGCGCCCCCACCGCTCCTACCTCGTAAATATTCACCACATCAAAGAAGTCGTGCCCTGGTTCAAATCCAGCTACATGCTAAAAATGAACGACAAGAAGCAAACCGAAATTCCCGTAAGCCGCCAGCAAACCAAACGCCTCCGCGAACTATTTAAGCTGTAGGAGCTCAGGCTTGCCCGGAGCTTCGAGGGCCTGAGCGGCGTAAAGCCACGGCGGGCAGGAAGTGCTCGGCCCGTCAAGGTCGCGTCGGCAGATACAGCGCCACGGAACGTCGGCTGCCCGCGAAAAAGCCTTGCTCGGGGGTGTTACCAAAACGACACAAGCATTTTGGCGAAATCCTTAGAATCTGCTACGCTGTTTTCCGGGCGAGAGTGCGGCCGCACTTCTCGCCTTTTTTCTTTTCTGGCTGGCTTTTTCCGGCTCACTCCGGCTTTCCGTCTGTTGAAAACACACAATTTGCCCGTAACGGCCTCTTAGGCCCGCGCCGCTTTCTTTCGCGTTGGCCTTCCCTCGCCGTTGTAAGGTCCGCCTTCTGCCTGCCCTGACGTAAGAAGGGAAGCGGACCTTCGCTGTAAACCCTGGCGGTGCCGCCATTCCGTGGGCCCGTCCTTATAGCGGCCCGCGCGTTTTTGGCGCGGGCGCTTTGCCGTCTGCTAACGCGTTTTCAGCTCCCTGTAAATCTCCGTACCCCCGGCGGCAGCGCCCGCCCATTCTAGTCTTAGGATCTAAACCATGAACAACAGCAAAAAGCCCAACGCCGAACACGTCTGGAAGCAACTTGAAGACTTCCTCGTCCCCCGGCTGGCACTTTCCGTCATCGACCGCGCCGTCTATTCCCATCTCCTCCGCCACAGTCGCCTCGAAGGCAAGCTCCGCCTCAGCTTTTCGATCGCCTGGCTCGCCCGCGGCGCCCGCTTATCGAATCAACCCACGCGCCAGGCCGTCCGCCGTCTAATCTCTCAAGGCGCTTTGCATCTGGTCGAGCGTAGCAAATCTGGCCACGTCATCGAAGTGCGTTTACCCGAGGAAATTCCCGGTGTCAGCGCCGCCGCAAGCCCTGCCGACCGGCTCGCCCGCCACAGCGGCGCGTGCCTCAGCGCCCAAAATCTCGAAGACATGGACTTCCTGCAAACCAAGTTTCTCCGCCAAGCCATCCACTCCCGCGAGCGCGGCCTCTGCTTTTACTGCCTCCGCAAACTCAACGAGCGCGTGCAGTGCCTCGACCACGTCGTCCCTCAGGTCGACTTCGGCCGCAACTCCTACCGCAACCTCGTCTCCGCCTGCCTCGAATGCAATTCCCGCAAAGGCGAAACCCCAGCCCCCGATTTCCTCCGCTGGCTCTACCGCGAACGCCGCATCACCGCCACCGAACTCACCGCCCGCCTCCGCGCCCTCGACGCTCTCGCCGCCGGCAAACTCCGTCCTGTTCTCGCCACCTCCGGCAATCCGCCTCCCCGCCGCGGCCGCCCACCCCTTCACCTCACAACCGCCTGAGCAATACGCTGGGCCGGATCGACATGGTGTTGACATCATATGGACCGCAAGTCATACTTGCGCTATGCGATGGACCGTCGAGCTGGCCGACGAATTCAAGCCGGAATTCGACGATCTAGGCCTGTCTGTGCGCAGAGATTCTCGCGCTGGCCCGGGTGCTCCAGGAGTTTGGACCACAGTTAGGCCGGCCTCGCGCGGACACCCTCAAAGGCTCGCGCCATGCCAACATGAAGGAATTGCGGTTCAGCGCGGCAAATGGGGAATGGCGCGTGGCTTTCGCCTTCGATCCCAGGCGCAAGGCGATCCTGCTGGTGGCGGGAGACAAATCCGGCGGCAGCCAAAAACGTTTCTACCGCGAACTGATTCGCAAGGCCGATCAGCGTTTTGCCGCTCACCTGACGCGAATCCAAGGAGGTACGTAACCATGCCCGTAAACGTGAACGAAATCATTCGAAAGCTTGGCCGAACCGAACGCAAAAGAATCCAGCAGCGTGCCGCCGAACTCATCGCCGAGGAAATGAGCCTGCGTGACCTGCGCAAGGCCCGCAAACTCACACAAGCCCGGATTGCCAAGACTCTTGGCATCACCCAGGACAGCGTCTCCCGCCTGGAGCAACGCAGCGACCTGCTACTCTCAACGCTGCGAAAAACAGTCAAGGCCATGGGCGGCGACGTCCGCATCGTGGCCGAATTTCCCGACCGCTCCCCGGTCGTTATCTCCGATCTATCAGGACAAGCTGCCAGCGGCCGAGCCTCTCGCAGGCGCAGACCCACGAAACGCATTATCAAGCGCGCTCAACGGCTTATCCGCAAGCACGTCAAACCGGGAGTCTCTCTGGCCGACGAATTGATTGCCGAACGCAGCGAGGCCGCGCGAAAGGAATGAGGTTTGAACTGTGGACTATGAACTGTCGACCTCATCCTTCCCGCCCAGCTTCTGCTTCCCGGCGGCTCGTGTTAGCATCGTCCGTACCCCCGCGTACAACGAGACGATGGATTTTTCGCTTAACGATCACCAAAAACTGATTCGGGATACTGTTCGCCAATTCATGGAGGCGGAGGTGCGTCCGAACGTGAAGGAAATGGAGCGCGCGGAGCACTTTCCGGCGGCGGAAATCAAGAAACTCGGCGAAATGGGCTGCTGCGGGATGTTGACCCCGGAAGAGTGGGGCGGGCCGGGGCTGGACACCATTTCTTATGTGCTGATGCTGGAAGAAGTGGCGCGCGTGCATTGCGCCATGTCTACGGCGTTGGGTGTCACTAATTCGGCGGTCCAGGTGCCGCTGATGATGTTCGGCAACGACGCGCAGAAACAGAAATATTTGCGGCGGCTGGCTACGGGAGAAACACTTGGCTCGTTTTGCTTAACCGAGCCGCAGGCCGGCTCGGATGCCGCGGGAATTCAAGCTACGGCGAAGCGCGATGGCGCGGTTTACCGGCTGAACGGCACGAAGACTTGGGTGACCAACGGCAGCGTCGCGGGTGTGCTGATTATTTTTGCTAAGACCGATCCCGCGGCGGCCGGGAAGGGCATTAGCGCGTTTTTGGTCGAGCCGGGATTCAAAGGCTTTCGCGTGGGCCGCCATGAAGACAAGATGGGCCAACGCAGTTCGCCGTCGGTCGAAATTATTCTCAATGATTGCGAAGTCCTGGCGGAGAATCGCATTGGGCAGGAAGGCGAAGGGCTGAAGATTGCTCTCAGCGCGCTGGACGGCGGACGCATCGGCATCGCGGCACAGGCTGTCGGACTGGCGCAGGGCGCGCTCGAAGAATCGGTGAAATACGCGAAGCAACGCAAAGCCTTCGGTAAATCGATCGGCGAGTTCCAAGCCATCCAGTGGATGCTAGCCGACATGCAAACCGAAATCGAAGCCGCCCGCGGCCTGCTGCAATATGCCGCATGGCTGAAAGATTCCGGCCGCAAGATGGGCGCAGCTTCGTCGAAGGCCAAGCTCTACGCCAGCGAAATGGTCAATCGCGTAGTAGCCAAAGCCGTCCAGATTCATGGCAGCGTAGGCTACTCCCGCGAAACCGATGTCGAGCGCATGTACCGCGACGCCCGCGTAATCACCATTTACGAGGGTACCAGCGAAGTCCAGCGCATGATCATCGCGCGGGATTTGGGGCTGCAGTAGCACCGGCACTGCTGCCTGTGCAGCGTAGACCGCGCCACGCACTAAAGCGCTCAGGCAAGAGTGCCTGAGCTACTGGAGATGATGTTGGCATCTGGGCCTGAAACAAAAAAGAAGCGAGTAGTCAGCGGCATGCGACCGACCGGCCGCCTGCATATCGGCCACTACTTCGGCGCGCTGCAAAACTGGGTCCGTCTGCAAAACGACCCCACCTACGATTGCTTCTACTTCATCGCTGACTGGCACGCCCTGACCAGCGACTACGCCGACACCAGCGCCGTAGCCCAAAACACCATCGAAATCGTAACCGACTATCTGGCCGCCGGCCTCGACCCACAAAAAAGCATCATCTTCCAGCAATCCCTCGTCCCCGAACACGCCGAGCTGCACCTCCTCCTCTCCATGGTCACCCCGCTAGGCTGGCTCGAACGCGTCCCCACCTACAAAGAGCAAATCGCAAACGTCACCAACAAAGACCTGCACACCTACGGCTTCCTCGGCTATCCGACGCTACAAACCGCCGACATCGTCATGTACAGCGAAGAAGGCACCGAGCTGTTCGTCCCTGTTGGCGAAGACCAGGTCTCGCACGTCGAACTGAGCCGCGAAATCGTCCGAAGGTTCAATCTACTGTACCTGAAGCTTCGAATGGACCTTCTGCTGATGCCGGGAAATGAAGGCTTCGGACAGATGCTGGACCGGCTTTTTTCCCACCCGTTTCATTCTCGATGGGAAAGCGCTTTGTCAGCATCCGCGGTGCGCGAGGTTGAACTGAAAATAAGACGATACGTCGGCGTGCAGCTAATGGAACTGGACGACCATGTGCGCTTGCAGAATCTAGCCGACTTTCAATCCTTTCTCCGGGCCATCACGCAGGAGGTTGGGGTCGAGAATTTCTTCAAGGAAGAACAAAAGTTTGCACCCTTTGTGAACCGTGAAGTTCTGCAAGAGCCGGGGGTGATGCTGACGCAAACTCCACGCATACCCGGTCTCGACGGCCGCAAGATGTCGAAGAGTTACGGCAATGCAATTACGCTGAGCGAGACGGATGAAGACATTCGCAAAAAGACCAAAGTGATGGTCACCGACCCAGCCCGGAAGCGCCGCACCGATCCCGGAAATCCGGACGTGTGTCCAGTCTACGACTGGCATAGACTGTTCTCGCCTCCGGCAACGCTGCAATGGGCCGCCGAAGGCTGCCGCACCGCCGGCATCGGCTGCATCGAGTGCAAAGCCAAGATGGCCGATCACTTGATCGAGTGGATCACGCCGGTACGCGAGCGCCGCATCGAGTACGAGAAGCATCCCGCGCGCGTCCTCGAAGTGATCGACGAAGGCTCGAAGAAGGCGCGCGTAGAAGCGCAGAAAACAATGGCCCGCGTCCGTGAGGCGGTTTTTGGCTGGGAGAAAAAACGCGCCGAGATTCGCGCAGCAGGCGCAAGCGATAAAGGTGATCGGTAACAGCTAAGACTGGCGTCCCAAGGGACGCCACTACAAGGAATGGCTGAGCGAAAATGGCGACGCCGTACAAAATTCATATTCCGCTATACGAAGGTCCGCTGGACCTGCTGCTCGATCTGATCAAAAAGCAGGAAATGAATATCCACGATATTCAGATTTCGCAAATTACTTCGCAATATTTGGACTATCTGCACAAATTGGAAGAGTTAAATGTGGATGTGTCGGCGGAATTTATTTACATGGCGGCTACGCTGATTTACATCAAGAGCAAAATGTTGCTGCCGCCGGATCCGTTGGCTTCCGCAGAAGAGCTGGCGGGCGATCCGCGCGCGGAGCTGGTGCAGCGCCTCGTGGAGCACGAAAAATTCAAAACCGCCGCTCAGCTTTTATACCAGAGACAGCAGATTGAAGAGCATGTGTGGTCGAAGCCGGACAAATCGCTTTACCACGATGAAGGCACGGAGGGGGAGCTGGCGGTTTCGCTGGTGGACCTGGTGAAGGTGTTCCAGCAGGTGCTGGAGCGGCGCAAGGAAATTTCGCGCATTGAATTGCGGCACGAGCAGTTCACGGTGGCGCAGATGATCGCGCAGTTGCGGGCGCGGATTCTGGCCAGCGAATCGAGCAGTGTGAATCTGATCGAGTTTTTTGAGGCTTGTCCTTCGCGGCACGCGATGATTGTGGCGTTCCTGGCTTTGCTGGAAATGGTGAAATTGCAGGCGGTGGTTTTGGTGCAGGAAAAGCAGTTCGGAGAGATTGTGGTGCGGAAGATCAAGGCGTTCGATACTATTTTTGATGAGCGCGGGGAAATCAAGCAGATCGACGAAGAGTACAAATGAGGTCGAACTACCGATGACCAACGAAGAACGCAAAGCGGCGCTCGAAGCGATTATTTATGCGGCGGATGAGCCGGCTACCATCGACCAGCTTACCGCGGCGCTGGGTGACGAGAAGCTGGCGGTGCAGGCTTCGCTTGATGAATTGGTGGCCAGCTACGCCGCGGAGGAGCGCGGGATCGAGATTCGCGCGGTCGCGGGCGGCTATAAGATGTATACCAAGCCGCAGCATCATGATGCGGTGCGGCGGTTCATCAAGAGTTTGCGGCCGCCGCTGCGGCTGACGATGCCGGCGCTGGAGACGCTGGCGGTGATCGCGTACAAGCAGCCGGTGACGGCGCCGGAAATTTCCGAGATTCGAGGGGTGAACACTTCCGGCGTGATCAGCACGCTGCTGGACAAGCGGTTGATCACTACCGCGGGGCGCAAAGAGGTGATGGGGCGGCCGATTCTTTACAAGACTTCGAAAGAATTTCTGATGCGGTTTGGACTTAGCGATCTCGAAGAGCTTCCGAGCTTGAAGGAATTTGAAGCGCTTGCGCGGGAAGCGCTGGGTAGTGATGAGGGTGTTGTGCCGGCCGAGGATTATTCGTCGTCTATTGAATCAGGGGTTGAGCCGGGGGGCGAGTTGGCGCCGGAGCAGGAATTGGTTGCGTCATCGGATGGCAGGGCTGATTGCGAGGTGCCAGCCTCGGAGCCAGTTGCGGCGAGCGCGGAAGCCGAACTGATCGCGGAAGAAACGGCGGCCACGAACGAAGGCATGCCAGCGGGCGAAACGGACGAGCAGCCGAAAGCTGCGGCGGCCGGGGAATAACGGCGAGCTACCGCGGATTGCAAGCCAAGATGGAAACTGCACAAGATTGAAGGGCTGCTTTTGATGGAACGTTGGAGTGGCGGATCAATCCGGGTGTGGATTAGGACGGCACAGACTGAAGTCTGTGCTACTTAGGCGGGAACGAGAATTGAATTGGTTGCCGAGATGGGGCGCAGCAGTGCTGCGCCCCTACGGTACCGGAAGGCAGTGCATGCAGGAACGATTACAGAAATTGATTGCGCGGGCGGGGATTGCTTCGCGGCGGCATGCGGAGCAACTGATTCTTAGCGGGCAGGTGCGGGTCAACGGCAAAGTCGTCACCGAACTTGGTAGCAAGGCGGATCCGGCGAAAGACAAGATTGAGGCGGCGGGAAGACTTGTCGATGCGGAAGAGCGGCGTGTTTATATCTTGCTGAACAAGCCGCCGGAAGTGGTGGCGGCGATGGCCGATCCGGAGGGGCGCAAGACGCTGCGAAATCTATTGCGGGGTTTTCCGGAGCGCGTCTATCCGGTGGGTAATCTCGAATATGCCGCTGCCGGGCTGATTTTTCTGACCAATGATGGCGACCTGGCTGCGGGGCTGCTAAAAAGCTGGGGCAATCTCGATCAGGTGTATCACATCAAAGTGAAGGGAATGCTGACGCTCGACGACCTGGACCGCCTGGGAAAAGAAATCGGCGCGAGAATGAAAACGGTGCGGCAGCCGGACGCCACTCGGGGGCGCGCGGCCAATTATTGGTATGAAGTGCGCATGCGCGATTCGAACAAGGAGCATCTGCGGCGCACTTTGTTGAAGGATCAGCATCCGGTCGAGAAGTTAAAGCGCATCGCGTGGGGTCCGCTGACAGTGGAAGGAATTCCGCGCGGGCGATATCGCTTGCTGGGGAAAAGCGAAGTCGATGCGTTGCGAGGGGCCATGACCGGGAAAGAAAAACCGGCCATGAGAAAGCCAGGGAAGCCGCGCCCCGGCAAGGAAAAGAAGCACGGGTAAGACCATGCCGTCCGAAAGACTCCAGAAAATCATGGCCGCCTCTGGCATGGCCTCGCGCCGCAAAGCGGAAGGAATGATTGCCGCGGGGCGAGTGACGCTCAACGGAAAAGTGGTGACGGAGCAGGGGACGAAAGCGGATCCCGACAGCGACGTCATCTGCGTGGATGGAACGCCGCTGAAGAAGCGGGAACGGCCGCTGTACTTTCTGCTGAACAAACCCAAAGGATATGTGACGACAGTGAGCGATCCAGAAGGACGGCCTACGGTGATGCAGTTGATGAAGGATTGCCCGGAACGGGTTTACCCGGTGGGGCGGCTGGATTACGCGAGCGAAGGGTTGCTGTTGATGACCAACGACGGCGACCTGGCGGCGAAGCTGATGAAAGCCGGTTCGCACGTGCCGAAGACGTATCTTGTGAAAGTCAGCGGGAAGCCGGACGAAGCGGCGCTGCAACGCTTGCGTGGGGGGATTGTGATTGGGCTGGAGGATGGCAAACGGGTGAAGACTTCTCCGGCGA
>DATNNV010000051.1:0-63986 GCA_035601655.1 Candidatus Dormiibacterota bacterium | reverse complement strand
GGCCTGCGCTGCGCCCGACCGTGTCGCGGTACCCGCGGCACCGCGCTCCGCTCCGGCCCCCACCACGCCACCCTTTCAAACCCCACAAGGGGACACTTCTAACGAGCTAACCTAGGGGACATTTCTAACGAGCTATGATACCCTCCCCGATTTTCCTTGACTTTTTCCTATCCTGTGGTATACTTACCTCTGTGTAATACTGCGAGGGCACCCGCTCCGTTCGCTCTTCCCGTTCAAACCTGCAAAAAAAACGAAAATATAACTTCCTTAGAATCAAAGCGTTGCGTCGCTCTTGCGGCATTCTTGTACACCAGATCGCAAGCTAACCCCTGTGGAATCTGTAGCTTCCACACTCTGTACAAAAAACATAGGGGGTGTACCCCCCATTTCCAACCGGATCTAAAGTATTACTTGAAGTGTCCCCGAGATCCTCGTCCTTAACCCCTGTAGAATGAACACTTACAAATCTGTATCAAAACAAAGCACTTGAACTTCTTTAGAATCAACACTTACGCAAAACCGGGGGTTCCCCTTTTGGAGTGCGGAGGCTCGCCTCCGCTTTTCCGTCATCCACGCAACGGCCCGCGCGAGTACCATCTTCCCGCCACCACACTTCCCAGAACCATTTCCCGTACCACGGCGTCTGGCAAGTGTACGGAGAAGCTGAGCACCACCGCAGCTAAGGGACACCGCATGCAGGAGCTCGTTCTGGACCAACCCGGTCACACGGCTCAGAAGGAATATGAACGCGAAGCCGCCGACATTGCCTCGCGGCAGGAATTCGAGGCCCTGCTCCCCGAAGCCGCGCCGCTGGCCTTCCGGGTCGCTCGCGGCGTGCTTCGCAATTCCGCTGACGCCGAAGACGTCGCCCAGGAAGCGCTCCTGCAGGCTTATCGCCGCTGGCATCGTTTGCGTGATCGCCAGCGCTTCCGCGGCTGGCTCGTGCGTATCGCCTTCCGCCTGGCGCTCGATCGCACCCGCTCCGCAAAACGCCGCGAGATCCGCGAAACCCTCTGGTCGCAGACCGCGCACCGCGCTTCCACCGAAGATATCGCCGCCTCCAGCGAATTTCAGACGCACCTCGAAGCCGCGCTCGCGGAGCTTTCTGAGAAATACCGCATCGTCCTTTTACTTTCCGCCATGGAGGGCCACACGCTCGAAGAAGTCGCCGTTTTGCTGAGCGTTCCGCTCGGCACCGTCAAATCCAGATTATTTTTCGCACGCAAACATCTCGCGGAGAAACTCCGATGCCATGTGAACCTTACCAAGACGCGTTAGTGTCCGCCGCCGCCGGCGCGCAAGTCACCCGTGCACTTCGCTCGCACCTTCTCGCTTGCGACGCCTGCCGCACCGCCTTGGCCGAGGAACAAGCTCTCCATGCATCCATCGACGCCGGGCTCCGCATCATCACCAACCCTGCTGTTCCACCTTCGCTGATCCCCTCGGTGCGCGTTCGTTTGCAAGAGTCTGCTTTGCGCCCGCGCTGGACCGTTGCTCAGCTTGTTCCCGCCGCCGTTGTGCTTCTCGTGGTTTTGTTTGTTGCCCGGGAGGTTCACTGGTTGGTATGGGGCACATCCGACACTCGCAGATCAGCGTCGGTAAGCTTGCCTGCGCAGCCCGGGCAGTTCGAGCCGCCAGGCCGCGGCGCAGTAGCCGTGTCGCCGCAGATCGCCAGGTCTGGCGCTGAACACGCTTCACGCGGCGCTACTCCGCTGGTTTCGCGCGGCGAGAATCGCCCGGAGACCGTTTCCGAAATTCTCGTTCCGCGAGATCAGGAAGCTTTGTTGGCCGATTACGCCGAACGGTGGCGAAGTCACAGGCGTGTAGTGCTCACTGCTGAACAACTCTCGGACGCTCCGCTCAAGCCGCTGGAAGTGGCTCCGATCCAAATCGCCCTGCTCGACGTCAGGCCTTTGGTGGACGCGGATTCGCGATGACTCTGCTTACGCCGTTATTGCAAACCGCAGTTACTCGTTCTGGAGGAATTATGAAGAGCCTGACTCGTTTGTTCTTATTCGCCGTCTTGCTGCTGCCGCTCCGGCCGCTGCACGCACAGGAGAAGACCCCGGACAAACCGAAGCCCAAAGCATCCGTGGCGGTCAAAGTGCAGATCGTGTTCACCGAGATGGACGGAGACAAGAAGATTTCCAGCTTGCCCTACTCTTTCATCGTGCTTGTCGAGGACAAACCCAGTGGCCGCTATGCCGTGAATTTGCGCACCGGCGTTCGCGTCCCCATTGAGGTGGATGGCAAAGACCAGAAAACCACTTACATGGATGTCGGCGCCAACATCGATTGCGGAATCCACGAAGAAGAAGACGGCAAGTTTCGCGTGTCCTTGAACTTCGAGCGCTCCGTGCTGTATCCCAATAAATCCGCTGAAGGAGAACGGCTCGTTAACGAACCGAACGGGCAACCACTGGTGCGGCAATTCCGTGCTTCGGACGAGTTGCTTCTCAGAGACGGCCAGACGTCCGACGTTATTATGTCCACCGATCCGCTGAACGGACATTTACTGAAACTTACGGCCACCATCAACATCCAGAAGTAGGACCATTTGTCAGTCGCGAAGTATCGCGTGCAGCGCGCCGTCCAAGGCTGGGTACTGAAACTGGTAGCCGCAACCCTGTAACTTCTCTGGCATGGCGCGCTGGCTTCCCAGAAGCAGCGCGTCAGCCATTTCGCGGCCCAGCACCAGCCGTAACGCCAACGCCGGCGCGGCAAAAATCGCTGGCCGGTGCATGGCCCTCGCCAGCGCCTTCGTGAACGCAGCGTTTTGCAACGGCTGCGGCGCCACTATATTCAGTGCGCCGCTCACGCTCTCCTTCTTCAGCGCCAACAGAATCGCGCCAATGGCATCCTCGAGCGTGATCCACGACATCCACTGTCGGCCTGAACCGAGTCTTCCGCCGACACCAAATCGCAGCGGCAACATCATTGGCGGCAGCGCTCCGCCATAATTCGCTAAAATAATGCCGAACCGCAAGAGCACCACGCGAATTCCCAGCGCCTCGGCTTTGCGCGCTTCCGCTTCCCACTCCTTCGCGATGCTCGCCAGAAAATCGCCGCCCGGCCCGCTTTCTTCCGTCAGAATTTCGTCGCCGCGATTTCCGTAAAACCCCGTCGCCGAAGCCGAAAGCAGCACCCGCGGCCGCGCCGCCATTTTCGAAATCGCGCCAACCAGCGCCCGCGTCGTCTCCACGCGGCTGGCCAGCAGTAATCGCTTCCGCTTTTCCGTCCACCGCCCGCCCCCAATAGAAGCGCCCGCCAGATTCACCGCTGCATCCGCGCCCACCGCCGCGCCGCCCAGCTCTCCCGTCGCCGGATCCCACGCCACATCAAATCCCGCACTCGGCTCTTTCCTCGAGCTCTCCGAGCGCATCAGCCGGCACACGGTGTGCCCTTCCCGCGCCAACGCCGCTCCCAGCGCTGTTCCCACCAGGCCTGTCGATCCGGTCATCAGAATTTTCATCGCTGGAAATCTTCGCTTTCCCGGGCGCACCGGGCCGTTTCGTTCGCATCCGCGGCTCTCTGCCACGGTAGCACAAGCGGCCCGCTCTCCCACTGGTCCGCATCGCAGCCCCGCGCTACAATCCTCTCGTGACTCCTGCCGCGCAAACGATTCGCGTCACTGTGCTCTTCTTTGGCCGCCTGAAAGATGTTGCCGGCCGCGCGGAAGAGTCCTGCGAACTGGCTGAAGGCGCCACCATCGAATCGCTCTTCGCCACTCTCGCCGGACAGAACAGCGAACTGGCGCGCTTTCGCGCTTCGCTGGTGGCTTCGCGCAACCAGGAATTTGCCGCGTGGAACACGCCGTTGCGCGCGCACGATGAGATCGCATTTCTTCCTCCGGTCAGCGGCGGCTGATCCCCCAATGAGCGCCCCTCACGACGACGACGTGGTTTTGCTGGTCCACGATGCCATTGACGCGGCCGCGCTGATCCAATTCGTGCGCGCGGAGACCGACGGCGCCATCGTCACCTTCGACGGCTTTGTGCGCAACGAATCGCACGGCCGGCGCGCGCTGTACCTCGACTACGACGCGTACGAATCCATGGCCATGGCCAAGATGAGCGAAATCGCCGCACAGGTCCGCGAGAAATACGCCATTCATCGCGTGGCTATCGTGCACCGGCTCGGCCGCCTGCAAGTGAGCGAAACCAGCGTATTCATCGCCGTGAGCGCGGCGCATCGGGCCGCCGCTTTCGACGCCTGCCGCTTCGCGATCGACACGCTCAAGCGCACCGTACCGATCTGGAAAAAGGAATACTTCGAGGACGGCGCGGTCTGGGCCGACGGCGAATTGCCGCCCGTGCCCAGTAACCAGGCGTCGCCACCTAGCAGCGCGTCGCCCGGTGCATCCAGCGGCCAGACGCCAACACCCAACGGGGCGTTGCCCGCGGCGCCCGACGGTGCACTGCCGCCAGTAACCGACGGCGCACCGCCGCCGGCGCCTGCGGCGACACCTGCCGCGAAACCTGCATCCTAACTCACGATGCTGATCTCCTTGCGCCCCGCCCAGTCCACCGCGCTCGCGCTGCCAACGGCCTTTGCCTGTGCGCGGCGGGCCGTGTGTGCCCATAAGTTGCGGGCTGCCTTTGCGGCCGCGGTGGTGCTCGCGCTTGGAGCCGCGTTTGTCCCGATGGGGTCCGCTGGGCCGCAGGACAAACCGGATCGCCCGCCGTGGGCGCAGAAGACGAAATCGGGCGCGCCGAAACCGGGGTCACAACCGGCGCCCGCCCCGCAGCCGCCGGCTGACAGTGGCAACTCTCCGGGCACCGACAAGTCAGTGCCCGCGCCGCAACCGGAGGAGCAACCGCAGAGCGCTGGGTCGCAGCGAAACCGCATTCGCGTGGCGGTGAATCTGGTGACGGTGTTTGCGAGCGTGCTGGACGAAAAAAACCGGCCGGCGCCGGATTTGCCGATTGAGGCGTTCAAAATTTTCGAGGAAGGAGTGCAGCAGAAGATCGAGTTTTTCGAGTCTGAAACCACGCAGCCTTTAGACATTGCGCTGATGATCGATTCGAGCATGAGCACGCACAAGGAATTCGCGTTCGAGCAGGAAGCGGCGGCGCATTTCATCCGGCAGGTGCTGCGGCCGCGCGACGGGCTGGCGGTTTACGGGTTCGATGAATCGGTCACCATGCTGGCGGATTTTTCAGACAACGTAGGCTCACTGCAAGCGGCGGTACACCGCATTCCGCCGGGAGCGGGAACTTCGATTTACGATGCGGTGTATCTGGGGTCGCGCGCGCTGGGCCGCCGCGGGGAAGACCGGCGACGGGTGATCATTCTGGTGACCGACGCGGGCGAAACCACCAGCCAATCGGATTTTGAGAAGGCGCGGCGGGAAGCGGTGCGCTGCAGCGCGCTGCTTTACACGATCGTGATTCGCCCGGTGAAGAATGAAGGCGGACGAAACACCGCGGGAGAGCACGCTCTCGAAACCATTACGGACAACACGGGCGGGGCGATGTTTTTCCCCGGCTCGATCCAGGACCTGGGGATTATTTTTGACCGCATCGACCGCGAACTGCGCACACAATACCGGCTGGCGTATTACCCCAATACGCCCGGGCCGGCAAATACTTACCGCAAGATCGAAGTGAAGGTGCTGGGCGATTACGTGGTGCACCACCGCAAGACGTACCTGACAGGTCCGCAATAGCGACGGCCGGAATTGGCAGCAACATTCGTGGCAACATTCGTAGCAACAAGGGCTGGCACAGTAGCATCATTGCTTATGAGCAAAACGTATCTGGAAGCGGCGATGGAAATTGCGCGGGAAGCGGGAGCAATTCTGTGTGAGGAATTCGACCAGCCGCGGCAGATTTCCTACAAAGGCGACGTGGATATTGTGACACAGGCGGACAAGCGCTCGGAGAAAGCGATTGTGGCGCGGCTGACGGAATGGTTTCCCGATCATTCGATCGCAGCGGAAGAGGGCACGGGACACGAAGGAACGTCGGAGTTTCGCTGGCACGTCGATCCGCTGGACGGGACGACGAATTTTGCGCACGGGTATCCGTGCTTCTGCGTTTCGATCGCGCTAGCGCGGAAGGACACGCTGCTCGCGGGCGTGGTCTTCAATCCTTTTTATAATGAGCTGTTTGCGGCGGAGCGAGGGCAAGGAGCAACGCTGAACGGCAAGGCGATTCACGTATCGAAAATGGCGCGCGTTGCGACGAGCCTACTGTGCACGGGTTTCCCAGTGCAGAACCGGGAGCTGAGCCCGAATCTGCAGTTCTACGGGAACTTCACGATGCGGTCGCACGGGGTGCGGCGGGACGGCTCCGCGGCGCTGGATCTGGCGAGCGTGGCGACGGGGCGATTCGAGGGCTTCTGGGAATTCGGTTTGAAGCCGTGGGACACCGCGGCGGGAGTTTTGCTGATTGAAGAGGCGGGCGGAAAAGTGAGCGATTTTGCGGGCGCGCCGTATAAGTTGGGCGGGCCCATGATTCTAGCGACGAACGGGCTGATCCACGAAGAAATGCGCGCCGCGGCGCTGGAGATTTATGCTCGGGTGGTCGCTCCGGCGAATCGCTAACCTGCGCTGCGGAGTTGCTTGACTGGCGGGCTCGACTCCTCAGCCCAATTCGGCGGATTGCGATCGCTCCAGCATACGGGTGCTGATCTCGGAAAATTCGGATACCAGTGCGTTGGTGCTTTTGCCGGCCAGTGTGGCGGCGTCGATCTCCGTGGTCAAGAGCATGGCGGTCGCGAGGTCCGCGCTGCACTGCCAACAGCATTTCTCGGTCCTGCCGGGAAGGTCGAACAACTCCTCGACGCGGCCACAGACACTACAGTGCCCAATGAAATCCTGCTTCACGCTCGTGCCTTCTAACATACGGGGCCTTTCTTACCGCAACTTCTGACCGTCAACCGTCAGTGCCATGGTAGGAAAGGACGCCTGAAAAACTCCTGAGCGATCCATTAGCAAATCATAAGGCCGCCAATAATCAGCTTATACGGGCCTTACGATTTCCTTATACGATCCCGAGTAGCATCTCTTGGCAACGAACATGCTTTTTTGAGTCCCGGCGAGGGGTCGCGGGATTCGACCGAAAACTACGTTGCCATACAGATCGGAGGAAGTGCTTATGCGCGCAGACGCACGCTGGAAGAGAATTGTTGTGCCGGCAGGGCTGGCGCTGGCCTGCTTGGCTTTGTTGGCGGGCCGGTTGGTGGCCGAGGATGAGGGAAAGAGCGCGGCGACGGAAAAAGAAGCGGCAGCCAAGGCTGCGACGAACGCGGCAGCGCCCAAGTCCACGATCGATTCGCCGGCTCCGGGATTGACGGAGCGGGAGCGGTGGCTGCTGGACCGGGTTGAGCAACTCGAGAAGCGAGTGTCCGAACTCGAGGCGAAGAATCCATCCGGCGGCGACATTGCAGTCGCCGGTGCGGGGGTGGCTTCGGCTGAAGCGGCGGCACCATCGTCAGGCGTGGCTTCAGGAACAGCTTCAAGTGCGGCTGTAAATTCGGCTGGGAATCTGGGGGAAGCTATTGCCGCTCGAAACGCCGGCGTTGGTAAAACGGCGGCGGCCGCCTCAGCAAGCGCGACTTCTGGTTTCGCGGGCGGGGTGGCCTCGGCGGCGTTGCCTTCGGGGCAGGAAAAAGCTTCGACGACGCCGACGAAGCCGGCGAAGTCGGAGCCTTTTGCGTTCGCGGATTTCACGTGGCTGAACGGGAACGCGCGGACGAAGGACACGCCGTATGCGACGAGCTTTTTCACGCCGGAAATTCGCGCGGACGTGGATTACAACTACAGCTTCAATCACCCGAAGGACGACACGATTGGCGGGTCGAGCGAAGTGTTCCGGCATAACGAAGTGCACGTGACGCAACTAGGCGTGGGTGGAGATTTTCACTATGACAATGTGCGCGCGAGGCTGATGACGCAGTTTGGGTTGTATTCCCAGACGACGGCGCGAAATGACGCGAGCCCGGCGCGCGGGCAGTGGAATCTGGACAATGCGTACCGCTACGTCTCGGAAGCGTACGGCGGGTACCACTTCAACGCGTTGCACGGGATTAACGTGGACGCGGGGATTTTCCTGTCGTATGTGGGATTGTTCAGCTACTACCAGTTCGACAACTGGGCGTACCAGCCTTCGTATGTTTCGTCGAACACGCCGTGGTTTTTCAACGGCGTGCGCGTGCAGGTTTTCCCGACGGAGCATTTGAAGATCGAGGGATGGTTCATCAACGGCTGGCAGGCCTACGGGCGGTTCAACGGCCGGCCGGGACTTGGCGCGCAGATTCAGTGGCGTCCGACCGGGTGGCTTTCGGTGCTGGGAAATCAGTACGCGCTAGGCGCGGACGCTCCGGGGGCACCGGGGCGGATCCGGTATCACACGGACGACAGCATCGAGGTGAAGTATTACGACAAGCCAGACAATTTTGTGAGCAAGGCGGCGTTTTCGCTGACCGGGGATTTGGGATGCGAGCATGGCGGCGGCGTGAGCTGCTACGGGAATTCGGCAAAGGGCCCGAAGCAGAGCTTCATCGGTTTCATGCTGTACAACCGCCTGTGGTTCCACCGGGACCATTATGGGCTGACGATTGGCGGCGGAAAGATCAACAATCCGGGACGCTATTTGGTGCTCCTGCCACCGATCAATGGAGCGACGGCGGCTTCGGGGACGCCGTATTTCACGGAGAATCCTGGGGATCAGTTCAAGGCGTGGGACGCGTCGGGAACGTTTGATTGGATGCCGAGCCAATATGTCACGTTCCGCGCGGAATTCGATCACCGGGCGGCAAATGTGCCGTATTTTTCGGGACCGGGAGGCGTTACGCCGAGCTGTCCGACGGCTCCCATTGTGGAGAATATTTGCGGGTCGCCAGGCGCGTTCGTGCCTGGGTTCACGCCGGACCTGAAAAAGATCGAGAACCGCATCGGCTTGTCGATGCTGGTGAAATTTTAGGCGAGCGGGTTAGTTAGAAGACGGACCAAAGAGTTGACAGTGTGGCAGATGGGGCGCAGCAGTGCTGCGCCCCTACTTATTGCGGTTACTTGGATTGCCACTCGGCGTAGAGCTTGGTGATGGCGGGGCCGATGGTGAAGCCCCAGGCGAAGATGGGGAAGTTCTTGAATTTGTCCGGCACGACGTAGCGGTGCTGGGCTTCCTGCGCGGGAACGCCGGCTTTGAACATTTAGGCCTCGCGCCTCCGCGCAGGTATTGCCCTTCGCGTGTAGTGGCCCGAAACTCGCGTCGCCATTCGAGGCAATCTCTATACACTTAAATGGGGTCAGCGAGGCAGCGCGGAAGCATGCGGAGCCGCCGCGCGTGGCGGCAACTTGAGATGAAGGCAGGAGTATGAAAAAGATAGCGATGTTTTTGGCGCTGAGTTTCTTGTTGCTTCCGTGCGCGCGAGCGCAAAAGAGCGAATGGGAGCGGAAGGTGGAAGCGGCAGCAGCCGCGGAAGCGGAGTTGCACCGACAGGAATTGTTCATCCTGGAGCGCGAGACGGCGCATGCGGTGCAACTGAACAATCCGAGCTTTTTCCAGCGGGTGTATGGGGAAGATTACGTTGGGACGAACGAACACGGGCAGGTCATCAACAAAGCGGAGCTGGTTCGCGGGATTCAGAAAAATGAAATTGCGTATGCTTCGGTGGTGATTTCGGATGTTCGGGTGCGCTTTTTCCAGGAAACGGCGGTGGCGCAGTCGCTATGGAGCATCCGCGGCGCGCAGCACGGGCAGACGTTCAGCCGGCAGTTCCGGGTGATCCACGTGTACATTAACGGGCCGCGGGGCTGGCAGGCGATCGCAGGACAGCAGACGCAACTGCCGGGCGAAGGCAGATAGAGGCCATGTAGAGGTTTGACGGTGGTGGGCGCGAATGCTACGCTCGCGGCGAAATCCTTCGCTAACGCATGCGTGCCGTTGACCTGATCCGCAAAAAGCGCGACGCCGGAGAACACTCCCGCGAGGAAATCGATTTTCTCGTTTCCGGGTACACGCGCGGCGACATTCCCGATTATCAAATGGCGGCGTGGTTGATGGCGGTGTGGCTGCGCGGCATGAACCGGGCGGAGCTTGCTGCGCTGACCGAGGCAATGCTGTATTCGGGCGAAGTGCTGAAGCATGCGGAGATTGCGGGGAAGAAAGTTGATAAACATTCGACCGGCGGAGTGGGCGACAAGACTTCGCTGATTCTTGCGCCGATTGTGGCGGCTGGCGGGTTGACGGTGCCGATGATCAGCGGGCGCGGGCTGGGGCATACCGGGGGAACGCTGGACAAGCTGGAAGCGATACCGGGATTCAATGTGAACCTGACGCTGGGCGAGTTTTCGCGGGTGTTGCGCGAATGCGGCATGGGGCTGATCGGGCAGACGGCGGAAATTGCGCCGGCGGACAAAAAGATTTACGCGCTGCGGGATGCAACTTCCACGGTGGAGAATATCGGATTGATTTGCGCTTCGATCATGAGCAAGAAACTGGCGGAGGGGATCGATGCGCTGGTGCTGGACGTGAAGACCGGCTCCGGGGCGTTTATGAAGAAGGAAGAGGATGCGGTGGAGTTGGCGGAAGTGATGGTGGAAACCGGGAAGCGCATGGGGAAGAAAGTTGTGGCGCTGATTTCGGATATGGGGCAGCCGCTGGGACGCATGGCGGGGCACTCCAATGAGGTGATGGAGTCGATTGAGGTGTTGAGCGGGCGGGGTCCGGCGGATTTGCGGGAGCTTTCGATCGAGCTTTCGGCGTGGATGTTTTTTCTGGGGGAGCGGACGAAGTCGGTGGAGGAAGGGAAGCGGCTGGCGGAAGAGATGATTGCTTCGGGACAGGCGAAGGCGAAATTCAGGCAAGGGATCGCGCTGCAGGGCGGGGACGCGCGAGTGGTAGACGAGCCGGAGCGGTTGCCGGCGGCGAAATCTCGCGCGGAGGTTACGAGCGGCGCCGCGGGATTTATTACGGGCACGGACTGCGAGCAGTTCGGGATTGCGCTGGCGATGCTGGGCGGCGGGCGGGAGAAGAAAGAGGACCGGATCGATCACGCTGTGGGACTGGAGTTCCACAAGCGCATCGGCGAGCGCGTGGAAAAAGGCGAAAGTCTGGCTACAATCCATTACAATTCCGACGCCAAGCTGGACGAAGCGCGGGGACTGATCGCCGCGAGCTATCAGATCGGTGAATCCGCGCCAGGCCAATCGCAGCGGCTCATTCATCGCATCCTTGGAGTATGAGAGGGTGCGCGAGAGGGCGCATGAGAGCTGGCGGGACATTGGTGCGTTCATTTTTCGGGAGGTCCACTAAGCTATGCAGCTACATAGAACCGGGTGCGTTCTCGCAGGCGCTTTACTTTTGGGCATCGCACCGCTTCAGGCGGCGGGACAGAGCAGGCGGATCGAGCTTGGCGATTTCGCGAAGATCGTCAGCGTATCGGACCCGCAGATTGCGCCGGACGGAAAAGCCATCGTATGCGTAGTGTCGCGCGTCAATCTGGAGCAAGACCGCGATGACAAGGAATTGGTGCTGGTCGATGTGGCTAGCGGCGGGATGCGCAGCCTGACGCGCGACCGCAAGGACCCGCGATCGCCGCGGTGGTCGCCTTCCGGAGATCGGCTCGCGTTTCTCGCTTCCGCCGGAGCTGCGAAAGAGGAGAAGCAGCAGATTTTTGTGCTGGCGATGAGCGGAGGCGACGCGGCGAAGATTACCGATGCGGTGAACGGGGTTGAACAATTCGCGTGGCGGCCGAACGGGCAGGAGATCGCGTACGTTACCGCGGACGAAGCCGAGAACAAGAAAGAAATTGAGAAGCACCTGGACGCATTCGAGGTTGGCGACAACGGATACCTGGAGAGCAAAGCGCCCACGCCTTCCCACATCTGGCTCGTTGCTACCGATGGCGGGAAGGCTCGGCGGCTTACATCCGGTTCGTGGACCCTGCCTAAAGTTTTGCCCCCGAGTTCTCCCTCCTCGCCGCTTTCGTGGTCGCCTGACGGCAACTCGATCGTCTTCACCAAACAGGACGATCCGCATTCCGGAGACAGCGATCGAAGGACCGTGCAGATCTTGAATGTCGCGAGCGGGGAATTCCGGAAGCTGACGAGCCACGAGAAGCTCGAAGGATTCGGTGTCTTCTCGCCGGACGGGGACCGCATCGCGTATTGGTTTCCGAAGGACGGAAGCCGCGCCAATGAAAACGAAATCTTTGTGACTTCGGCAGCGGGAGGCGACGGGCAGGACGCGACGCGGGCGATTGACCGCAATATCCTGCGGGCGATCTGGATGCCGGACGGGAAGTCACTGTTGGTCGGAGGGCATGACGGTACGCAGGTGGGCCTGTGGCTGCAGCCGGTAGGCGGAGCGGCGAAGAAATTGGCGCTGGGCGAGGTAAGTCCTGCCTGGTCGTTCTGGGTGGATGCATCGGTGGGTCGCAACGGTGAAATTGCTTTTTCCGGCAGCACGCCCGGCCGGCCGAGCGAGTTGTATTACATGGCTTCGGCGGATACGGCGCCCAAGCGCCTGACAAATTTCAACGCCGAGGTTGCCGGACTGGCGCTGGGCAAGACCGAAAGATTTGAATGGTCAGGGCCCGACAAGTTTGCAGAAGACGGTGTGGTCGTGTATCCGCCGGGCTTTGAGAAAAACAAGAAGTATCCGTTGGTGCTGATCATTCATGGCGGCCCGAGAGCAGCTTCGACGACGCAGTTCAGCTTTCTTCCGCAGTTGGTAGCGGCGCACGATTGCGTTGTCTTTGAGCCCAATTATCGCGGCAGCGAAAATCTCGGAAACGCTTACACGCGCGCGATCTGGAACGACGCGGGTGATGGACCGGGGCGCGACGTGATGGCGGGAGTAGCAGCGCTCAAGAAGTTGGGTTTCGTGGACGAAAGCAACGTTGCGGTCACCGGATGGTCGTATGGCGGATACATGACTACCTGGTTGATGGGCCATTATTCGGGCTGGAAGGTTGCGGTGGCGGGCGCCGCTGTAACGAACATGGTCGATCAATTCAACCTGGCCGATTTCAATGTGACGGAGCGCTACATTTTCAACGGCTCGCCGTACGTGGGCGACAACTTGAAAGCGTATATCGAGCAATCGCCGATCTCGTATGCGTCGAAGATGAAGACGCCGACGCTGATTCTTTCCGATACCGGGGATTTCCGCGTCACGATTACGCAGTCCTACCAACTGTTTCATGCGCTGAAGGACAATGGCGTGCCGGTGCGGTTCTTCGCGTATCCCGTAGGCGGGCACTTTCCGAACGATCCGGTTCGCCAGATGGATGTGTATCGGCGATGGTCGGAATGGGTGATGCAGTACCTGAAGTGAGTTTCCATAACTCCGGAATGGTTTTGCGCGAACAAGGAGAGTGAATGGGAAGATTCACGGGACTTCTCGGCATCCTGACGTTCCTCGCTCTTGCGTATCTTTTCTCGACGAACCGCAAAGCGATCCGGCTGAAGACAGTGCTTTGGGGTCTCGGCTTGCAGCTTACCTTCGCGATCTTTGTGCTGCGCTTTGAGTCCGGACGCGCGCTATTTGCGTACCTGGGAGCTGGGGCGAACAAACTCTTGAGTTTCGCGTTTTACGGGTCGGAATTTGTTTTCGGCGATCTGGGCAAAGCGAAATCGTCTCTCGGTTTTATTTTTGCTTTTCAGGTGCTGCCGACGATCATCTTTATCGCGGCGGTCTTTGCATTTCTGTACCACATCGGAGTGATGCCGCTGATTATTCGCGCCTTTGCGTGGGTGATGACCAAAGTGATGGGAGCGAGCGGAGCGGAATCGCTGAACATCGCGGCCAGCATTTTTATGGGGCAAACGGAAGCGCCGCTGACGATCCGGCCGTTCCTGAACCGGCTGACGAAGTCGGAGTTGATGTGCGTGATGACGTGCGGGATGGCGCACGTTTCGGGCGGAATCATGGCGGCGTACATCGCTTACGGGGTGGAGGCCAAACATTTGCTGACGGCGGTGATCATGACCGCTCCCGGGACGTTGCTGATGGCGAAGATGTTAGTTCCGGAAACGGAAGAGCCGCTGACTGCGGGCCGCGTGCAGATGCCGGAGATGGAGAAGGAGGCGAATTTTCTGGGCGCCATTTCGCGAGGCACCTCGGACGGATTGCAATTGGCCATCAACGTGGGGGCGATGCTGATTTCGTTTGTGGCGCTGGTGGCGCTGGTGAATTACCTCTTTGCCGGAGCGCACAACTGGCTGGCGGTGCATCCAGGGCTGCACCTGACGTGGTTTCCGTCGAGCTTGCAGCAATTTTTCGGGTGGCTGTTCGCGCCGGTGGCTTGGCTGATCGGCGTCTCCTGGCATGACGCTCCGACGGTTGGAAATCTGCTGGGGGCGCGGATGGTGGTGAATGAGTTGTACGCGTTTTCTCAACTGGGACCGATGAGAGAAACGCTCGATCCGCGAACGTTCACGATTGCGACGTTCGCGCTTTGCGGGTTTGCGAATTTCAGTTCGATTGGGATTCAGATCGGGGGGATCGGCGCGCTGGCTCCGGATCAGCGGAGCCAGTTGGCGAAATTCGGCATTCGCGCGATGCTGGCGGGCACGATGGCGAATCTGATGTCTGCGTGCATTGTGGGGATATTGACTTGAAGAGCGCGAAAAGTTCTGGCGGCAAGACCAAGCCCAGCCTCGAGTTTCAGCGCGCCGAACGAGCCGCGAAATTCATCCTCTTGAAAACGAAGCTGCGCCCGCGGATCGCGCTGGTGCTCGGCTCGGGGCTTGGCGGATTCGCCGACGAATTTGCGAGCGCTAGCAAAATCGCTTACGCGAGGATTCCGCATTTTCCGCGCTCGACCGCGATTGGGCATGCGGGCCAGCTGGTGATCGGCAAAGTGGACGATGTGGCTGTCGCCGGCATGCAGGGACGCGTGCATCTCTACGAAGGTTACTCGGCGAAAGAGGTGGCGTTCCCGATGCGCGTTTTCGCGCGCATGGGCGTGCAGGCGGTGATACTTACGAATGCCGCCGGCGGCATCAAGAAGGAGTTTTCGCAAGGGCGTCTCGTCGTTTTGAAGGATCACATCAATCTGCAAGGTGTGAATCCGCTCTGCGGACCGAACGACGAGAACTTCGGGCCGCGATTTCCGGACATGACCTCGGCCTATGACAAGGCATTTCGAGAGATCGCGATCGCGGAAGGCTGCCAACTCGGTATCGAACTTGCTGAAGGGACGTACGCCGCGCTTGCGGGTCCGAGCTACGAAACACCCGCGGAGATTCGCTACTTGCGCAGCATCGGCGCGGATCTGGTGGGCATGTCCACGGTGCCGGAAGTGCTCGCGGCGCGACACAGCGGCATGCGCGTGCTGGGGATTTCTTGCGTGACGAATGCGGCGGCCGGCATTCTCGATCAGCCGCTCGATCATAAAGAAGTCCTCGAGACGGCGGAGCGCGTGAAAGGGCAATTCATTTCTTTGCTGCGAGCGGTGATCCGGAGGATCGCGGAAGCGTTGTAGGCTGCCAGAGCCCCGATGGAGGAGACCGTGCCTGACTACGAATCGCTAATCTCAGCCGCAAAAGACGCGCGGCTGAACGCGCACGCGCCGTTTTCCAACTTTCGCGTGGGCGCCGCGCTGCGCGCGAATTCTGGCCGCATCTTTGGCGGCTGCAACGTGGAAAACGCCACTTACGGGTTGACGATTTGCGCGGAGCGCGTGGCCATATTCAAAGCCATGTCGGAAGGCGAACGCGGATTTGACGCGATTTCCGTGGTTACGGACACAGACACGCTCACGCCGCCCTGCGGGGCGTGCCGCCAGCTCATTTGGGAATTTTGCGGGGATGTTCCGGTGATCCTCGCGAATTTGCACGGGAAGACCGAAACGATGCACATGCGCGATCTCTTTCCGAAGCCTTTTGACTCTTCCAACTTGTAGCTGTGCAGAAGCGGTCCGCGTTCTCGCACGCGAGGTCAACAGAATGCGTCATCAAGCGTTGAAGCTCTGCATCACGGCTTTTCTCTTCGCGGCGAGCGTCACTTCCGCTCTCGGGCAAGAGTCTCCGAAACAAGCCGTGTCGGTCGATCTACTCGTCACCGGCGCTACGATCGTTACCATGGATGGCGAGCGGCGCATCATCGAAAACGGCGAGATTGCCGTGTTGAGCGATTCCATCATCGGCGTCGGGCAAGCACCGCTGTTTCCGAAGGGCGTGATAGCCAAGCAGAAAATCGACGCGCGCGGAAAACTTCTTCTGCCCGGCTTCATCAATGGCCACACGCACGTACCGATGACGCTTTTTCGAGGATTGCACGACGATGTGACGCTCGACGATTGGCTGCGCAAATACATCTTCCCCGCCGAAGCGAAAAACGTAACTGAAGAATTCGTGCGTTGGGGCACACGGCTCGCCGCCGCCGAGCAGATTCGCTCCGGCGTGACGACTTTCGCGGACATGTATTACTTCGAGGACGCCGTCGCGGAAGAAACCAAGGCCGCAGGAATGCGTGGCGTGCTCGGTGAAACATTTATCGATTTTCCCGCTCCGGATAACAAGACCGAAGCCGAGATGCTCGCTTATACCGAGAAATTCCTCCAGCGCTGGCAAGGCGACCCAATGATTCACGCGGCGTCAGCGCCGCATTCGATTTACACGTGTTCCAAGAAGACTTTGCAGGATGCCGCGGCTCTGGCTCGCAAATACCATGCGCCAATTCTGATTCATGTAGCGGAAATGAAAAAGGAACTCGACGACAGCCGGCAGCAGAACGGCACCACGCCAGTGCAGTACCTGGAGAAGATCGGCGTGCTCGGCCCGGACGTGGTCGCGGCGCATTGCATTTTTGTTGATGAAGCCGATCGCAAGATTCTCGCGGAGCGCAAAGTGGGCTGCGTGCACAGTCCCTCGAGCAACATGATGCTGGCCAGTGGGGTATCGCCGGTTCCGGAGATGCGCGCGGCGGGCGTCGCGGTAGGACTCGGCACCGATGGTCCAGCCGGCAGCAACAACGACCTCGACTTGATGGAAGAAATAGACCTTGCGGCGAAACTCGCGAAGATCACCAAGATGGACCCGCTGGCGCTCAACGCTAGAGCGGTCGTCGAAATGGCCACCATCGATGGGGCTCGCGCGCTGCACATGGAAAAAGAAATTGGTTCGCTCGAGCGCGGCAAGAAAGCGGACCTGATCCTGATCGGGTTGGATGCGCCGAACGCCGTGCCGATGTACGACATTTACGCGCAGATCGCTTATGCGTTGAAAGCGAGCGACGTGGAAACCGTGGTGATCGGCGGCCGCATGGTGATGCGCGATCGCAAGCTGCTGACGGTCGATGAGCGCGCCGCTATCGCCAAAGCGCGCGAATACAAAACTAAGATCGAAGCGTCTCTCGCGCACTAATCGCGAAGCAAAGGGTTACGCCGACTTTGCCAGCGCCAAAAACAGCGTCAGATAGCGTTTCAGCTTTTGGGTGATCAGAAAATTCTCTTTCACGTGCTCGTGGCCATGTTCGCCGAGCTTTGCCGCAATCTCCGGATGTGAAAGCAAAAAGCGAATTTGATACGCAGTGCCTTCCACGGAATGCGCGAGCAGGCCCGTATGCTTGTGAATCACTTGCGTCGGGATGCCGCCAACCGCCGACGCAATCACCGGCTTCTTCTTCCACAACGCTTCACTCACCGTCAGCCCAAATCCCTCCCGCAGGCTCTTTTGAATGACGATCGTGGACGCGCGCTGCAGCGCATTGACTTCGAGCGGCGCCCATGCGGGCAACTCGAGCACTTTGATATCCGGATCGCCATGGGCTTCCTGAAGAACTTCTTGCAAAACCACGGCTCCTTCCGGATCGTCCGAGGCGCTCCCGCCCGCCAGCACGAGCTGGCAATCGAAGTAGCGCTTGGCGATGCGATACGCGCGAATCACGCCGACAGGATCCTTCAAGCGGTCGAATCGTGAAATCTGCGTCAGGATGGGGCGCAACGGATCGATGGCGTGGCGCGAAAGCACGTCGGCGATGAATTCCGGTTCGAGTTCGCGGTTCTTCTCCGCCAGCGGGTCAATGGCGGGATAGAACAAATATTGCGGAATGGGCAATTTGCGCGCGAATTCCGGCGAAGAGAACATCGCTCCGTCGTATTTCGAAACGTAAGTCTCCAGGAAGTCCCATACCCCGCGATTTGGATGCGAAAGATCGATATGGCAGCGCCACACCCAGTGGTTCCCATTCTTCTTGCGGGCTTCGATCAGCGCGGCCGGCTGCGGATCGTGGATGACCACAAATTCCGAGTCCAGCGCAAGGCGTGCGCGGTTGCGCTCGTTGTAGGCGCGAAAAACCTCGAAGTCCCTGGGCGTTGCGTGGTACGGCTCGCCGTGAAGCGCGTTGTGAAAAGACTTGGTGACCTCGAAGAAATCCTCTCCGCCGGTCATTACCTCCCAGCGAATCTTCACATCGAGTTCCTCGGCCAGCGGTATCAGGCGGTTCAGGATTTCCGCTACGCCCCCGCCCACGGCGGTCGAATTAATCATTTCGACGGTGCGCCCGCGCAGCGGCTTGGCCAGCGCCCGCAATTCCTCGAGTTCGCCCTTGCCTATGACCTCCGCGTAGTCATCGAGCGGAATGCGGCTCGCCGTTTGTACTTCCAACATGTTTCCTCCTCTCGAGATCGATCAGTTGAATGAGCTTGCCACGCGCGCTGTCGAGCGTGTTGGTGTAGATATCGATGCGATTGACGCTGTCCGCGAGCGCCTTCAAGCCCAGGCCGTCCGCGAGCCAGTGCGAGAAATCGTTCGTGCGCAATTGCAGCCGAAGCCGCGAGGAAATGAAATGGAAATAGAAAGCGGCGTGGCTGAGATGCTCGATGCCCTGGCGAAATTCATCGAGCGTCGTCGCGGTACGTCCGAAGGGCACGGTGACTTCGACGCTTTCGCAGAAATAGAAGGGCTCGAGAGTGGTCTGGTGCGCGAACTCGGGATGCGCGCCACAATACTCGCGCACCACCCGGCACAAATCGGCGCGCAACGCCGCTATGGAAATGTAGTCGCGAATGTCGAGGGCGGTCAGTTGTTCGGCCAAGGCGTCGCGATTAGCGTCGGCCAGCGCCCACTGCGCAAAATCGTTGGAGAAGCCTTCGGTTAAAAAGTGATGGCTGCCCAGCGTCTGAAAGGTGTGATGAAAGATGGAGGCGTCGCTGCACTGCTCGAGGCCGGTGAGGAACTCCGCGAGCGTTGCGGCGGACTGATTCCCAATCCGCGTCAAATGCGCCACGGTAAAAAACTCAAACGGCATTTCTGAAGTATTCATTCGAGTGCTTCCTCCAGCCGGGTCAGTGCCGCGGCTACTTCTTCGGGTCCTCGCAAGCGAAATTGCGCGAGGGTTTTTCTGGTCTTCCCCACCAAAACGGGCACGCCGCGGCGCACCGCCGCAAAGGCAGGCTCGTCCGAGAGATCGTCGCCGAAAAAAAAGGCCAGCGCGCCGCGAGAAGCGGGCTTCGCCAGAAACTCCCGCACGGCGGCGCCTTTGTCCGGGATGCGCCGCGGCAGCACTTCGACGTCGCGAAGATTTTCAAGAAGTTGCAGCGCCCCGCGGAACGGATCGAGGAATGTGCGCACCAGCTGGCGCGCGCGGCGCTGCACGCCAGGCTTCGCGCTCAGAAGATGCACGGAAAAGCTCTTTTGCTTGGGTTCGATCCACACTCCCGGACAAGCGGACAGCTCCTTCAAGAGCAGAACGTGCATGCGAAACATCGATACGCGCGCCGAAGCAGAGAGCGGCGTTTTGCCGCCGCGCTCCCATCCGTAGAGGCCCAGGTACTGCAGTTTCGGAATGCCCACGCAACGCCTCAGCTCGTCGCGCCGCCGGCCGCTGATCACCGCCACCCGCACCTTCGGATTTTTCCCAAGCCGCTGCAGCACGCGCCGCATGGCCGGCTTCATGCGCACGCGATCGGGCCGCGAAGCGATGTGCACCATGGTGCCGTCGAAATCGAGGAACACGATGGCGCGCCGCTTGGCGCGAATTCGCGCGGCGACTTTCTGCCAATGCCGGAAGAGATGCGGAACGCTGCGGCGGCCGGTCATGACGCTTGCTGCACCTCGCTGCGCTCCGGCGCATCGATGCGGATTTCCGTCAAATCGGAAAGCAAATTGGCGGCCCAGCGATACACGTTGTGCTCGTGGACCATCTTGCGCATGCGCGCCATGCGTGTGGCTTGCTGCTCCTCGGTCATTTCGAGGGCCTGATAAATCGAGTCGGCGACCTGCTGCACGTCGTAGGGGTTCACCAGCAGCGCGTCCGAAAGCTCGTGCGCGGCTCCCGCGAAGGTGCTCAGAATCAATGCACCGCGCTCATCGTCGCGGGCGGCGACAAATTCCTTGGCCACCAGGTTCATCCCGTCGTGCAGCGAGGTCACCAGGCAAACAGACGCGGCACGGTAATAACGCGTGATTTCCGCATGGGAGTGATGTCTCTTGATAAAAACAATGGGCTTCCAGAGTCCCGCCTGGAACCGTGTATTGATGCGCTCCGCTTCCGCGCTGACCTCCTCCAGAAACTGCTTGTAACGCGGAATGTCCGTGCGGCTTGGCGCTCCGATCTCCACAAACGTGAAACGCCGCTGATAAGCTGGATAGCTTTCGAGGAAGTGCTCGATCCCGCGGAAGCGTTCGATGATTCCTTTGGTGTAATCCACGCGATCGACGCCCACACCCAGCAGCGATGCTTCCATGCCGAGCTCCGCGCACAGGGCGGCGCGTTCTTCGCCGGAGTTACGCGTTTCGCCGGGAGCGTGATTGCTTTCCGGAAACGCCACGCTGATGGGATACGGCCGAACGCGCGTCATGTGTCCCTGGCGGTTCACGGCGAAGCGGTCCCATTCCGTGAGCGCTTCGAGCGCGCGGTCGACGGTCTCCAGGAAATTGTTGCAGTGCGATTGAATGTGGAAACCGATCAGATCGGCGCCCAGCAGTCCGTCGATCAGTTCGCGCTGCCACGGACAAATCCCGAACACCTCCGCATTCGGCCACGGGATGTGCCAGAAAATCGCCACGCGCGCATCCGGCCGCGCTTCCTTGACCATGCGAGGCAATAGCGCGAAGTGATAGTCCTGCGCCAGAAGAATCGGCGACTCGGTGTTTTCCATTTCTGTCAGCACGGCATCCGCGAAGCGCCGGTTGATACGCTGGTACTGCATCCAATCTTCGGGGCGGAAGACTGGGCGCGTATGCGCGATGTGGCAAAGCGGCCAAAGCCCTTCGTTGGAAAAGCCTTCGTAGTAGCCGCGGTCTTCCTCGTCGCTCAGCCACACGCGCCGCAGCGTGTAGCTCGGATGATCGGGCGGCACGCGCAAGCGATCCTGTGCATCGACCACCTCGCGATCCGCGTTGCCCGATCCGTTGGCGATCCACGTTCCGTCGCAAGCCAGCAGCACCGGCTCGAGCGCTGTTACGACGCCGCTCGCCGGCACCATCACTTGAATCGATTTGTCCTTTTCGCTGAACACGTGCATGTACGGCTCGCGGTTGGAGACCACGAAGAGCGAGTTCCCGGCGAGCTTGCTGCGCAGGCTCACGCGAAGCCGCTCTGCCGTCCAGAGCGAAGCGCCAGTGTCGCGCAGCCGCGCTTCTTCTTCGGCGGAAGCGCGCGCGGCGGTTAGATCATTCGCCAGATGCGTCACTTCCTTATGGATTTGGTCGAAAAGTTCTCCCTGCGGCAGTTGCGCGGCGTTGGGCGTTTGCCCGGCGCGCAACGTGCGTAACCATCCCACCGTGCGGGTTAAAGGACCGGTGAGTGTCCAGCGCACCAGCAGCAAAGCGAGCCCGGCGATCAGCACCGTCTGGACCAGCGCATTCAGCAGCGAATCGCGAAAGGTGTGCGAAATCTGCGCGTCGATGTACGAAGCGTCGTAGACCACCGCCAGCGTCCTGAACGGTTTGCCGTCCGAGCGCAGCGGCACGGCGTAAACATAGATCGCGGAATCGCCCAGGCGGCCGAACTCGCCGTAACCCGTGGCCAACTCGACGGCGCGCGCCGCGGCTGGAGGTTGTTGATGGAACAAGGTGGCTATTGCCGGCGAAATCGCCACGGCGGTTCCCGAAGCGTCGTACACCGCCACTCCCCGCAGACGTTCCTTCTGGCCGAAACGGTCCACCAGTCGCTGCAGGTTACGCTCGGCATTTCGTTCGCTCAGCGACTCGACGCTTTCCTGCAAACTCTCGCCGAGCGTTTCCGCGCGGTGCACCAGATCATTGCGCAGAATGCGCTTCTGTGTGCGCACCTGGTAGCCCGCAAAAAGCAGCGAGACGATCGCCACACTCACGATCAGCGGAGAGACGAGCTTGAAGGTCGTGCGCATCAACGGGCCTCACTCGCTCAAGGTGTGAAAAAAGAACTGCCGCGCCGGGGCTGGGGGCGAGCGGCCGTATCTTTATTTAGACTCGGATTGCGGGACGTTTGGTGCCGAGACGCGGACGAATCTTTGGTACGTCTTTAGTACGACAATCCCGAAGCCGGCGTTACCACCACACGCGTGGCAATGTACTTGCCATTGTCGCTGCGGTACTCAACCGTTGCTGAGGCGCCAACCGACAGCTTGCCTTCCACCTTGGTGTTGCCGTCGATCAGGAATTGCAGCGTGCTCGAGTTAGCGTCGGAGCTCTGGCTCTTGGCCACGTCCAATGTGAACGCCGCGTCGCCTACGGAGGAGATTTTTCCGGCGACGGATTGCGCATCCGGCGCGGCATTCAGGGAAGCTGCTTGTGCTGGAAGTGGGCTGGTCCAGGCAGCGACGGCGAAACAAAACACGAAAAAACTGGCCAACGATAATGCAGTACGGAATCGCATGGAATCCTCCATTAGATTTCGACTGGGTATAGGGCTTAGGGCACGAAAGCAGCCAAAGCGTCGCAAAGTCTGCGAATAGCAATAAGCGCCTACGGAATGAACCAGTTAGAAGTCGTGCCGCAAGAAGCGCGGTCGTCTGACGAAGTACTAGGACCGGGCATTTTTTTCACCGGAGCGGCCCCACAGCAATTCTTGGGGACCATTTCCGCGCGCGCCTGCATCGAAAGGGCGAGTTCATTTCCATCGCTAAAAATCGCTAAAAGTTGATCCGGGGATTTGGCCGCGGGGGCGCCAAGGAAACGCTTGCGGCACAAGGATATCCTGGAATAGGCTAATGCCACCGCGCCGCGACGTTCTGGCTAATTCTTCCCAGGTGTGAAGATAGATGTTGGGAGAAGTATCAGGGTGAGTGCCTCTGGGAATGATTAGCGCAACGTGGCCGCTGAAATTTTTCTGACGGACCTCGCCGCAGCGAGCGCGCGACTGGCAGCAGCAGAGTTTATGTCAGTTGTGGAGGGGTCCGCCGCCGCAAGCGGAACGGCGGCGGTGCTCGCGCGGCCAGCGGTCGAGCCCGCTAAAACCTAGGGGAATTACGAGTTTGTTCAGGGAGGGAATGAAGATGCGTAAGTGGTGTGCGACAGCAGTGATCGGCGCGATTTTGGCATTGCCGGCATGGGCGCAGCAGAAAAGCGCCGGCGCGGACGAAACCGCGGCAAAAGTAGAAAGCTCGGGCGGCGCAACATCCTCTACCCCGGGGGCCAACACCAGCAACGGTGCAGGGCTGGTTCGCTCCGCGCGCCACGCCTTTGCTTTGCCCGAATCCCCGAAGCCGAACGCCTTTCCACCGCCCGCGGGAACCGCGGACACCAGCGCGCCCGGCAGGCTGGTCCCTAAGTACGAAATCGCGGGGATGTACAACTACATGAATGTGCATCCCGGCGATCCTTTCGACGCTTTTGGCAGTCAGGGCGGCTCGGGTTCGTTCACCTACAACGCTTCCCGGTGGCTCGGGCTCACCGCCGAGCTGGGCGGCCTGCACTATGACCGCAACGTTTTTCCGCTCAGCGGCAGCAACCAGTCCATCAGCGGCGGGCTCACGACCTATCTCTTCGGGCCGCGCTTGAATTTGCGCAAGTTCGATCACTTCGTGCCCTTCGGCGAATTTCTGATCGGTGGCGCCCATGCGGGTAAGCAGTTGACCGGCGATAAGGGCCAGAGCGCGTTCGCCATCGCCGCCGGCGGCGGCGTTGACGTCGTTATCACCCGGTACTTGGCTTGGCGATTCGCGCAGATCGATTACGTGATGACCAACTTCTCCGGCATCGGCGTCGGCGGCAACGCACGCCAGGACAACTTCCGCATCGGCACCGGCATTGTCCTGCGCTTCGGCTTCCCGAAGGCGCCCCCGCCGGTGAACCGCCCGCCGGTGGCGGCCTGTTCCGCGAATCCTACTTCCGTCTTTGTGGAATCGGGCGACAGCGTCGCCATCCATGTGGACGCCAGTGATCCGGACAGCGATCCGCTGACCTACACCTACACCGCCACGGGCGGCACCGTGCAGGGCACCGGCCCCGACGCGCGCTGGAGTTCCGCGGGCGCCGCCGCCGGCACCTACACCGTGACCACCAAAGTAGACGACGGGAGGGGCGGCACCGCTTCCTGCGCGGCCGACATTAAAGTCGAAGAAAAGCCGCATCATCCGCCGACGATCTCCTGTGCCGCGGACCGCAGCCCGATCATGCCGGGCGAGCGCTCGACCATCACCTCGACGGCCAACAGTCCGGACAGCCTGGATTTGACCTACAGTTATTCGGCATCCGGCGGGCAAGTGGCCGGCAGCGGCCCCAAGGTGCAGTTCGATTCCACGGGCGTTGCGCCGGGCAGCTACAAGATCAACTGCTCCGTCGTCGACACTCGCGGCGACAAAGCGGATTCCTCCACCAGCGTCGACGTGCAACAGCCGCCGCCGCCGCCGCAAGCCACCAAGGTCGGCGATTGCGGCTACACCAAGCCCGCCGCTTCCCGCTTTGACAATGCTTGCAAGCGCGTCGGCGACGACGTGGCCCTGCGCCTCAAAAACGACCCCAGCGCCAAGCTCGTCATCGTCGGTTATGCCGACGCCAAGGAGCCCAAGCCGGACAAGCTCGCCTCCACGCGCGCCGAACTCGCCAAGAAGTTCATCGAGGAAAAGGGCATCGACGCTTCGCGTATCACCACTCGCACCGCCAAGGGCTCGACGGAGAAAGGCTCGGAGAAGGAAAATCGCCGCGTCGACTTCATCCTCGTACCCGAAGGGGCGACCTACTAGCGCGTGTTCCGCGGTCACAGATCGAGTCATAGATGATCCGTGAGCTGCGGAAACAAAACTTCACCTGCGACGGGCTCTCCGGCTTTCCCGGAGGGCCCGCTGCGTTTTCCGAGCCTCCTGCTTGTCCCGCGATCGTGAATGCGCGCAGAAAACTCGCCCGGCTCGCCACCCTGCTGCTCGTTGCGCTGTCATCCGGCCATACCGCAGCTCAAGCGCCCCTCGGCGGAACCTGGGAGCGCCTCGGTCCGGACGGCGGCGAAGTCGTATCCATCGCGGCAGCCGCCGATGGAACTCTCTACCTCGGCACGCCCGACGGCCATGTGTTCGCGTCCGCCGACGGCGCCCGCCATTGGGAGTTGCGCGGCCGCGTCGGTTCGCAGCTTGAGGCTCGTCCCGATGGCCGGATTGACGGCCGGATTGACGGCGTTGTCCAGCGACTCCTGGTCGATTCCCTCGCGCCGCAGCGTCTCTTCGCGGCCATCTGGTTCCAGGATCCCGCTGCCGGAGGCGGCGTATATCGCAGCGAAGACGGCGGGCGCACCTGGTCGCTCGCCAGTTTGCGCGGCGAAGCCGTCCGCGCCCTCGTGCAATCTCTTTCGCAGCCGGAAATTCTCGTGGCAGGCAGCCGCAGCGGCGTCTTTCGCTCGAGCGACGCCGGCCGCACCTGGGAACGCATCTCTCCTGCGGGCGACGCCGAGTTGCGCAATCTCGATTCCCTGGCTATCGATCCGCGCGATCCGCAGGTCCTCTACGCCGGCACCTATCACCTGCCCTGGAAAACCACCGACGGTGGAAAAACCTGGGCGCCCATCGCCGCCGGAATGATCGATGACTCGGACATCATGAGCCTGCGCGTGGACGCCACGAACCCCGCGCGGCTTTACGCCAGCGCTTGCTCCGGCATCTACCGCAGCGAAAACGCCGGTTTACAATGGACCAAGCTCCAAGGCGTTCCGTACGCCGCGCGGCGCACCCAATCCCTCGTGCAGGATCCTGCCGACCCGCGCGTTCTCTATGCCGGTACCACGGAAGGTTTGTGGATCACGCGCGATGCCGGCGAAAGCTGGGCACGTACCACGCCGCGCGAATGGGCTATCAATGGAGTTGCGGTTTTGCCGCGCGATTCCGTGCATCCCGCGCGAGTCGTGATGGGCACCGAAGCACAGGGCGTGCAAGCCAGTGACGATGCCGGTGTACATTTTGCCGCGGCTAACTCCGGATTCTCCCATGGTGTGGTCGCTGCGTTTGCCGCCAACCCGGCGCAACCCGGCCGTTGGCTCGCGAGCTTCGTCCTGCCCGGCGCCGCGCTCCTCGAAACGCGCGATGCCGGGCAGACCTGGCAACCGCTTGCGGATTCCGCCGCCCTCACCGCGTGGCAATTTTTCAATACTCAATTCTTTGGTACCCCGGCGGGCTGGTTCGCGGCGCCGGCCGAGGGCGGCCTTCTCCGTTACGACGACACAAAGCAGGCCTGGCGCCCACTCCGTTTCTTGCCTGGCGTCCCTGCCCCGCCGCGCAGCCGAAAAGCGGCCCCGCCAAAACGAGGTGCCCGGCCCGTTCCACGAGAAGAAAAGATCCTTGTCCGTGGCCTGCAAGTCGAGAACTCCCGCTTGTTTGCTGTGACCAGGCAGGGCCTCTGGTCCGGCGATATCGCCGCTGCCGTTTTGCGTCCACTCAACTCCGGAGCTTTGCTGCAGGAACCTCTTGGTTTCGCCTTCGACCCTGCCGTGCCGGCAGCATCCGCCTGGTGGCTGCTTACCGGCGCAAGCCTCCTCCATTCCAGCGATGCCGGCAAATCCTGGCAGCCCGAAGCGCTGCCCGCGGACCCTGGCGTCTTTCGCTGGATGCGCTTCTTGCCTGCCTCAGGCCCCGCCAGCGAGCAGGCTCGCCCATCTGGATTGCTTCTAGGCGCCACTCACGGCGTATTCTGGCGCCCTATCGGCGCACTGGAGTGGCGCCGTCTCGGTGCCGGTTTGCCGTCGGCGGAAACGCTCCCGCCCTCTGCGCTCGAACCCGCTTCCTGGCTGCTCGCCGGCAAAGCAGGCGGCCTTTATCTCTCGCGCGACGCCGGTGCCACTTGGACTCGTCTCGACGGACCGCAGGAAACCAGCCATTTCGTCGGTGCCGCAGCGGACGGACGGGGCGGCGTGATCGCCGGATCACGCTCGGAGGGCATTCTGCGCTGGAAACCCGAGAAGTAGACCCTTCTTTCCCACTTTGGAACTCGTCTGTTCCAATCTGGCAATTCCCCTCGCTCCAACGGTTTGGCCGCGTCGGACAGTTAATCTCCTTGACATCATTCCCAGATTGGAATATAGGATTGCCCACTGAGTATCCTACATTCTTATGAATAAAGCCCAAATACGCGACATTTCCGAATTGGAACTACTCCTGCTCCGTATTCCTCGATCCTTTACCTTTCGACGAGGTCTGGCATGAGCGAAGAGACGGCCCTGATACGCCAAGAAGTCCCGGCACGCCATATCCTGATCGTGGACGACGAGCCCGAAGTGCGCCAAGTGTGCGCCGAAGTCGCCGAACAGACCGGCCTCAAGCCTTTTGCTGTTTCCACCGCCGAGGAAGCCGTCGAGTTTCTCGATCATTCCGCCGTGGACATTCTTCTCACCGATCTAAAACTTCCCGGCTCCAGCGGCGCGGAGCTGCTCCGCCGCGTGCACGACCTGCATCCGCACGTCGCCGTGGTGGTGCTCACGCAATATGGCACCATCGACTCCGCCGTCGCGCTCACCCGCATGGGCGCCATCGACTACGTCACCAAGCCCTTCCGCATCGACGAGTTGCGCTCCCGCCTCGAACGCGTGGCGCACGCCGTCGAGCTGCAGCAGGAAAACCGCCTGCTTCGCGAGCAGTTGCGCACCCGCCCGGGCTTTGGCGAAATGATCGGCACCTCGGAAAGAATGCAGCGCGTTTACAAGACCACTGAGAAAGTGGCGCAGCACGAATACCCCGTGCTGGTTCTCGGCGAGAGCGGCACCGGCAAGGAACTGGTGGCCCGCAGCATTCACTTTCTCGGCGCGCGCAAGGAAGGGCCCTTCGTTCCCGTCGATTGCTCCGCCCTGGTGGCCACGCTCATCGAGTCCGAGCTGTTCGGCTACGTCAAGGGCGCCTTCACCGGCGCGGTACAGGCCAAGCGCGGCTTGCTCGAAGCCGCCCACGGCGGCACGCTCTTCCTCGATGAAATCGGCGACATGCCCGTGGATATGCAATCCAAGCTCCTGCGCGCTTTGCAGGAACGCGAAGTCAAGCCCGTGGGCTCCACGGAACGCCGCCAGATCAATGTCCGCATCATTGCCGCCACCAACCGCGACCTTGAAACCGCCATCAAGTCCGGGGCCTTCCGCCAGGACCTGTATTTCCGCCTCAACGTCGTGCAGATCAAGATCCCGCCGCTGCGCGACCGCAAACGCGACATCCCCCTCCTGGTGACCTCTTTCCTCGAGAAGTTCTCCGATCCAGATTCTTCTCCGCGCACCATCTCCGAAGATGCCATGCAGCGGCTGATCGCTTACGACTGGCCGGGCAACGTCCGCGAACTCGAAAACGCCATCGAGCGCGCCGTGGCCCTCGGCACTGGCCCCATCCTGCACGTTGGCGATTTGCCTTCCAATCTGCAATATCCCACCGGCGACCGCCTCCCGGAAAAAGACGAGTTGCTCCCGCTCGAAGAGCTCGAGCGCCGTGCCATCTTGCGCACGCTGCGCGAGACCGGAGGCGACAAGCTGACTGCCGCGCGCATGCTCGGCATCGGCAAGACCACTTTGTACCGCAAGCTCAAGCAGTATCACGTCGAGCAACCGGGCGACTAGCCGTCTTGCCGCACCAGAATCCTCTTTAGCTGCACCTGCCTTGCCGCGCTCGCCCTCTTAGGCAGGTTGCTCCGTTCTAGCCTGCCGGAACTGCCCTACGCTCTGTCTTTGTCTGCATGGTCGCATGCCAAGAAACCGTCGATGTCGCCAAGAAATCGCGCCGGGGCCGCCCGAACCATCACGGTCTGCCGCCGCGATTTTGGCCCACTCTGGGAAATCCGCGCCGGGCGCAAACCGAGTTGGAATTCCGAGCGCACTCCGCGTGCCTCCCTTTTCTCTAACTTGTTGATTCCTCATTGCTAAAGATAACCGCCGCGGTGGAAACATCGGTGCAAGAAGCGCTGTGAGCCTTCGCCGCCAGCCCGCGTAGGGGGAAAGCGAAGCTCGTCAGGCGGCCGATGAATCTTTGGCGGAAGAAAAGTGTCTTGGAATCCGCGCGGCGCGGTGTCGCGCGATCCGCCAGCGCGGGTGCGCCGCGCGAGCAGTGGATGCGCGAAGCCATTCACATGGTCGCGACATCCCGCGACGCGGACCGCGTGGGCATCTGGCTGGACGCCGCGCCTGCCAGGCAAGGGGCCGCGCCCGGCGTTTTTCACGGCCTGGTGTGGGATCGTGACGCGGAAGACCTGCCTCCCGAATGGCGCCAGTTGTCCCCCGAAGCTCCGCTCCCGCAGACTGTGCTGGCGGCTGCCGGCAGCGTGGAAATTGATTTTAAGGCTTCGCCGGAAACCATTATTCTCGGCCCGCTTCTCGCGTTGCGCCGCGCCTTGTGGGTTCCCGTCGCATCGCAGGGCCGCCTGCGCGGCATGCTCCTTACCGGGAGCAAGCGCAGAGCCGCTAAGCTTTCGCGGCACCTCGCGGAACTCGTCTCTGCCGAACTGGCTCTGGCCCTCGAGTGCGAAGAGGAACGGCGCCTGGCGCAAGACCGCCAGGCGGATCTCGCCGTTACCCGCCGCATGGTGCAGGCACTCGGCACCAACGCGGTTCCCGAGAAGGCTCTGGCGCAGCTCGTGGAAAGCTGCGTGCAGTCGGCTGCGGACCAGCCCGGCGTAGTCTTTGCCGCCATCGGAGTGCTCGGCTATTCCGGCCCCTCTGCAGCTCCCGTTGCAGCCCCCGCTGCGCGGCAAGCTGCCGCAGCCGGCGCGCAGGTGGCCTTTCTCTGGAGTGCGGGGGAGCAAAGCGCGTTCGAGACGCTGCAAGACGGCCCGCTGGCGGGCATCTGGCGCAGCGCCATCGAGACCCGCCGCGTTGTCGGCGGCGAGACGAACGCTGCTTCGTCGCGCAGCCTGGCGGCCCGCGCCGTGGCCATCCCCTTGGCATGCCAAGACCACATCCTCGGCGTGCTGGTCGCCGGCCTTTCCGGAGCCGCCGCTTCGCTGGCCACCCTCGAGCGGCTCGAGCTGCGCGCCGCGCTCGCCGCTGCTTTCCTGGCCCGCAAACAAGAAGCCGCCGAGAATGACCGCAGGATCGCTGCGCAGCGCGCCGCACTCAAAGCCTCCAGCCAGCCCGCTTTGCTGCTCGATACGCACGGCAGCATCGTGGAAATGAGCCGCGCCGCTCGTAACCTTTTTGCAGAACCGGAAGTTTTTGGCGAAACCCCGCCAGCGGGCGCGCCCGCCCAGCCGCTGGCGCGCTTGTTCCGCGCGTTCGATCACCAGCGCGTCGCCGGCTGGCTGCGCCGGCAAATGCCGTCGGGACCCCGCGAAAGCGATTTTCCCGAGGAGGTTCTCGAAGCCGAACTGGCCAGCGGCCAACGCGTCCGTGTCTACCCGCTGGTTTCCGCAGCGCCGGAGTCCGCGGTGCTTCTGCTGGAAAAAATCAGTCCGCCCGGGGCCGCGGCGCGCGCCGAAAACGCGGAAATCGAATTGCGCCATGTCCTCGAGTGGCTGGAAGAAGGGGTGGTGCTCTTTGACGCCCGCGGCGCCGTCCGCGCGATGAATATCCGCTTCGAGCAGATGGCCGGCTTTTCTGCCGAAGAATCCGGAAGGTACCAGACCCTCGAAGCGCTCATCGCGCGGCTCGAACCGCAGGCCGCGGAGCCTCCCGAGTTTGCCGAGCGCTGGCGCGCCCTCGCCCGCGGTATGGAGGGCGGTGTCCGTGAAGAGCTGCAAATGATCCAGCCGGTCCCGCGCATTCTGGAGCGTTCCGCGCGCCCCATCCTGGACAGCCTTGGACGCGTTTTGGGCCGCGTCGAAATTTATCGCGACCTAACCGCGCAACGCATCTTCCAGTCCAAACTGCTGCAGACCGAGAAGCTCGCGGCTCTCGGCCAGATGCTCACGGGCGTGGCCCATGAGCTGAGCAATCCGCTCACCACCGTGCTCGGCTATGCGCAGCGGCTCCTGACGCGCAGCGACGCCTACAGCGAGGATGCGCAAAAGATCCACCAGGAAGCCGAGCGCGCCGCCCGCATGCTCCGCCAGCTCTTGACGCACGCCCGCGAGACTCCGCCCGAGCGCGGCAGCGTTTCGCTGAACCAGATTGTGATGCGCACCGTCGAGCTGCAGCGTTTCAGTCTTGCCGCCGAGAAAATTCACCTCGAAGTCGATCTCTATCCGGTCTTGCCGCTGGTGCGCGGCGATGCCGGCCAGCTCCAGCAAGTGCTCATGAATTTGCTGGGCAATGCGCGCCAGGCTATCGAGCAGCAGGGCCACGGCGGCACCATTTGGGTGCGCACCAGCCTCGAGGGCGACGACCGCGTGACTCTGGTTGTGCAAGACACCGGTCCGGGCATCCCCCCCGCGATTCTGGCGCGAATCTTCGATCCCTTTTTCACCACCAAACCCGCCGGGGTCGGCACCGGCCTCGGCCTTTCCATCGTTTTGAGCATCGTCCGCGAACACGGCGGCCAGGTGCATGTAACCTGTCCGCCGGGCCCGCCGGGAGGCACGCGCTTTTCCGTGCAACTTCCGTTGCTCGCGTCTCCCGAGCGGCGCCGCTTGGACGGGCCCGAGATTCCGCCATTTGCGCCCCGGGAATGCCGCCGGGCCACCGCAGGGGTTTCGCTTGCGCCTGCTCCCGAGGCAGCTCACGCGATGGGCGGCGGCGCGGACGGCCCTGCTCTGCTGCGGCGCGTGCTCGTCGTGGAAGACGAGCCCACCGTCGCGCGGCTCATCGCCGACGTCCTCGAAGACCAGGGATTCGCGGTGGCTGTGCTCCTCGATGGCCGGGAAGCGTTGGAGCGCGCCACTCACGAAAATTTTGACCTGGTGATCTGCGACATGAAGATGCCGGGCCTCGACGGGCAGCATTTCTTCAGGTCCCTGGCGCGCCTGGGCAGCCCTCTCGCGAAGCGCTTCCTGTTTGTCACCGGAGACAGCATTGGGCCGTTGACGCAGGCATTTCTGGCGCAAAACAACCTGCCGTACCTTTCCAAGCCCTTCCGCGTGGAAGAGCTGACTGAGCAGGTGCGGCGCGCGCTGGTGAACAGCGGCCACGCCGGGGCGCAGACAGCGGTTGCAGGGAAAAAGAAATAAGGGAAATGGGAGAACTCATGCCGAAGAATGGAGCGACGATCCTGGTGGTGAGCGACGATGCGGAATTGCGCGCCAGAACCAGGAGAGAAATGGCCATCCGCCGCGCGGGAGTGCGCGTGGCCGCGGTCAGCAATCTGGATGCGGCGTGGCGCGTGGTGCAGGACACCTCGCCCGATGTCATCGTTCTCGAAGATGTTTCCCCGGGCGCGCAGCCGGAAGATCCGCTGGGCCCCGGGCCGCGCCTCAAGACTACCGTCTCGTCCTTGGCCACCTACGCACCGGTGGTGGTGATTTGCGGGCCGGAGCGCCGCGGCGAGCTCTCCGCGCTGGTTTCCGCAGGCGCCGCGGACTACGTCGAGCGCAGCGAAGGCTGTTTCCCGCTGGCGCTCGAACACATCGAACGGCGGCTCGAGCGCACCCGCGGCATGGGGCAGAACTTGTCCGCGCCTCTGGCGCTGGCCAGCGAAGATTTCGGCGAAGTCTTGCGCCATGAATTGAACAATCCGCTCACCGGCATTCTCGGCAATGCCGAACTGCTGCTCGCGGAAATCCGCCGCAAGAACGATGGCAAGCTCCCCGGGGGTGGCCAGCAGCGCGTGGAAACCATCGCGGCGCTGGCGGTGCGCCTTCGGGAAACCGTCCGCCGCCTCAGCCAGGAGTGGCGCTCGCGGCAGACCGATTCTCCACCAACCGGCGCTGCGCATGGCGACGCTAGCCAAGGCGACGCTACCCAGGGCGATGCCACGTCAGCCGGCGCTGCGCAAGCTGACCTGCGCTGAACCCCCGGACGATTCCGCTCCGTGCGGATCCGGGAAGCTGGACAACAAATCCGGAACCGGCCCGCTTATTCTCTCGCTCTTTCCAACCGGGAGTACACCTGTTAGGCTAAGGCCATAAAAATCTTTTAGGTGTGCATGGCATGGCTATGAGCGAAACTCCGGCTCGCCCACAACCACACAGCTCTTTTCCCCAGCTTCTCGAGGGACTGCGCATGCTCGAAGGGCGTTTGCCGGCGAACGAACTGGCGCAGCGCGTCGTAAACGCCGCCATGCTGCAGCCGGAAATTGCCGGCGCCCGCCTGTGGCGGGTGGACAATGGCGACGCGCACGTGTGGACCGCGGTCGGCGTCCTGCCACCTTCCGGCGACAATCAAATGATTGCCGGCGCGGTGATCAATCCCACCAACGACGAAAAGCTCTGGGCCGTGGCGCTCGGCAGCGACGATTTCCGCGTGCGCGTTCTGGAAGTGCGCGGCAAGTGCGCGCTCGGCGCGGAACTGCGCTCGCAGCTAGACTTTCTCGCGCGCTTTGCCGCGGTGGTCCTCGCTTTGGCGGAGCGCCGCGGCGCCATGGAAGAGCTCTCCAGCATTATCGAGGCCACCAAGAAGCTCAATTCCACGCTGGACCTCGGCGAGTTGATTCACATCATCCTGCAGATTGCCACGCGCCAGACCGGCGCGGCCCGCGGCACCGTCTTTCTGGTGGACCGCGAGCGTGAGGAGATCTGGTCGCTGGTGGGGCTGGGACTCGACCAGCAGGTGATCCGCCTGCCGGTGACGCGCGGGATTGCCGGGTGGGTGGCGCGCGAGGGCACCGCGGTGCGCCTGGACAATGCCTACGACGACGCGCGCTTCGAGCCCGATATCGACAAGCGCCTGGGATTCACCACGCGGCAGCTTTTGTGCCTGCCAATCCGCAACGAAGCCGGCGCGGTGATCGGCGTGCTGCAACTGCTCAACAAGGGCGAACCGTTCACCGACGAGGATGAAGCCTTCATCGACGCCCTTTCCGCGCACGTGGCGCTGGCCCTCGAGAAAGCGCAACTGCACCGCGAACGTTTGCAGAAGGAAAAGCTCGAGCGCGACCTGGAACTGGCGCGCGAGATTCAGGCGGGATTCTTGCCGGAGCGGCCGCCGGCGTTTCCCGGCGTGGAGATTGCGGTGTCGCACCGCGCTTCGCAGATGGTCGGCGGCGACTACTACGATTTTCTGCCGGTGCAGTCGGAAGGACGCGACGCACTGTTGGTAGTGGTCGCGGACGTGGAAGGAAAAGGCGCGGCATCGGCGCTGGTCATGGCCAACGTGCAGGCGATCCTGCACGCGCTGGCGGATCGCGTCGAGCCGCTCGAGAAATTGCCGGAAACCATCAATCAGAAAATTCTCGCCGCCAGCAGCGGTTCACGCGCGGCCGGACGCGCGACAAAATATTTGAGCATGTTCCTGATGGTCGTCGAAGGCCAAGGCAAGCGAGTGCGCTATGTGAACGCGGGACACGTGCCGCCGGTAGTGATTCGCGCGGATGGCCGCCAGGAGTGGATGGAAGAGGGCGGCATGATTGTGGGTCTGCTGCCCGACGCGCACTACGAGAGCGGCGTGATCGAATTGCAACGCGGCGATTTGGTGGTGGCGTGTACCGACGGAATCACCGAAGCGATGGATACCGAAGGCAACGAATACGGGCGGCCGCGGCTGGCGGCGACCGTGAACGGGCAGCGCCAGTTGTCCGCGGAAGAAGTACTGCGCAACGTGTTGGGCGAAGTGGAAACGCACGCGCGCGGCGGAATGTACGAAGACGACCGCATTTTGCTGGTCATGAAGGTTTTGTAGACGCGTTTCCTCGTGCGTTTTCCATCCATTTCCCGGCACTCCTAAGAAAAAGCACATCCCTCGCTTCGCTCGGGATGACCACGCCACAATATTGCTCGCAACCGTTTCCGCTTACCGCCTGCAATCGCTCCCTTACACCTTGACGCGCCCCTCACTGGCGACGCGCTGCGGCTTCCGCGAAGAAAGCGAGGACGCGGCGGCGAAATTCTTGCGGCTGGTAGCCGAGAGCCGCGCTGTGGAAGGCGTGGGGAACTCTCCAGAGTTGTTTGGGGCCGCGAGCAGCGGCGTAAATCATTTCGGAATGGCGGCAGGGAAGCGCTTCATCGTTTTCGTCGCAGATGAGCAGCACAGGAAAAGCGCGTTCGGCGACGGATTTTTCCGGCGAGACGCCCGAGGCGGGAAATCCGGCCGTCTGTTCTCCTCGATAGATCAGCGTCCAACTGAACGGTGCGAGAAGCGTCTTGCCGAGCAGCGGCGATTTGCGCAGTCCGGCGTAGTCGTAAGAAGCTTCACGCAAATTGGCGAAGGAGGCCTCGGCCACCACAGCTTCGATGCGCGGGTCGGCCGCCGCCGATTGCAGCGCGATGCCCGCGCCCATGGACTCGCCGAGCGCGAAGATGTGAAGTGTTGCCGGCGTATCGACGGGCGGGGCAAGCCCCGCCCCTGCAGCGACCGTAGCCCTCGATCCCGCGCGAATTTGTTCCGCTGCCAGGAGCGCGTCCACGATGGCTTTGGTGTCATTGCGTTCGAGCCAGCCATAGGTGGCCATGGGGCCTTCGCTGGCGCCGTGGGCGCGTGCGTCCATCATGACCACGCTGTAGCCGCCTTTGAGAAGCAATTCGGCTTGCCCGATGACGCCTTCGCGATTGTCCGCTACGCCGTGGAAGAGCAGCACCCAGGAGCCGTTGGGATGCGCCGGACGGACTCTCCAGCCATGCAGGGCCACGCCATCCGGAGCCCGAACGTTGAAGTCCTCGCGTTGCGCGCCGATAGGAGCGAAATAGGTGTCGGCTTCGCGCACCAGGGGCGGGGTGAACTCACGGCGGATAGGGTGCAGAAATCCCGGCCCCACCAGCCATCCGGAGACGGCGGCAAGCAGCGGCGGGAAGACCAGCAGAATGATAAGAATGCGGACGAGCTGGCGGCGCAGGGTCATGGGCGGTCTCGGTAATCGTAGTAAAGGATACGAGAATCGAAGCTGGCTAGTTCGCGAGCGTGCGCAGACAGTGCCGAAGCCGATAAGCTGGGGTTTCGCGAAGTGATGAAGGCCGCGGGTTTCCGGAACTAAATCGCGGTAAATGGCGTACCTACGGGAGAACGCAAGGCCGAGCTGGTTTGGGGGTGCGCGATGAGGAGTCTTTGGCAGGATGTGGTTTACGCGGCGCGGCTGCTGGGGAAGAACGCCGGATTCGCGGCCGTAGCGATTGTGACGCTGGCGCTGGGCATTGGCGCGAACAGCGCGCTGTTTTCGGTAGTCAGCGGCGTGTTGCTGAGCCCGTTGCCGTTCCAAGATCCCGACAAATTGATTTCCGTGTATGCCAAGACGTCGACGTTTGACGAGAGCTCGGTCAGCTACCTCAACTTTCTGGATTGGAAAAAAGATAATCGCAGCTTTTCGGCGCTAGCGGCATACCGCGGAGACGACTACAACCTCACCGGGATGGGCGAGCCCGAGCGGCTCCATATTCACATGGTTTCGGCGGAATTTTTGCCGGTGCTCGGGATGCAGCCGATGGCGGGCCGGAATTTTCGTGCGGAAGAAGATTTGCCCGGCGCCGAGCCGGTGGCCATCCTCGGCGACGGCCTATGGAAGCGGAGGTTTGGCGGCTCGGCAAGCGTGGTCGGGCAGAACATCACGCTGAACGGAAAATCGTACACCGTGGTGGGCGTTGCGAAAGGGAGTTTGCCGCTTGTCTCGCCGAGCGATGTGTACGTCCCCATCGGGCAATGGAACGATCCGACGTTTCGCGACCGGCGCATCGGATTTGGAACGCGCGCCGTGGGTCGGCTGAAAGCGGGAGTGTCGCTGGAACAAGCGAAAGCGGATATGTCGCGAGTGGCGGAGAATCTGGCGGCCACGTATCCGGACGCGGACAAGGGCATGGGTATCGCGCTCGTGCCGCTGAAGACGGACGTGGTGGGAGATGTCCGAGGGACACTGCTGGTGCTGCTGGGAGCGGTGAGCTTTGTCCTGCTGATCGCGTGCGCGAATGTGGCGAATTTGCTGCTGGCGCGTTCGACCGGACGTGCGAGGGAATTCGCGATTCGTGCGGCACTAGGCGCGGGACCGTGGCGCGTCATCCGGCAACTGCTGACCGAGAGCGTGCTGCTGAGCATCGCAGGAGGTTTGCTGGGCCTGGCGGTTGCGAAGATGGCCATGCGCACAGTGCTCACGAGTTTGGGCGATGCGCTGCCGCGCGCCAATGAGATCGAGCTGGATTGGCGCGTGCTGCTCTTTACAGCAGCGCTTTCGATTGTGACCGGAATCGTGTTTGGACTCGTGCCCGCGATGCGCCTGCTGCGCCCCAAGCTGAATGAAACGATGAATGAAGCGGGCGGCCGCGGCTCCAGCGGAAAGCGCCACCGCCTGCAAAAGTTGCTGGTGGTCTCGGAGATGGCGCTGGCGGTGGTGCTGTTGATCGGAGCGGGATTGATGATTCGCAGCATTGCATTGCTGTGGAGCATCAACCCGGGATTCGAAGCACGGAACGCCATGACCTTCAATGTCGCGCTGAGTCCGAGCGCCACAGAGACCGCGGGGACGCTGCGCGCGAAATACCGCGAAGGCATGCGGCAACTGAGCGGCGTGCCGGGCGTGCAAGCGATTTCAATGATTGGCGGTTCGCTGCCGATGACCGGGGATTCCGAGCTGCCGTTTTGGCGCGAAGGGCAGGCCAGGCCGCAAAATCAGGCGGACATGACCTTCGGGCTGTTTTATCTGGTGACCCCGGGATACACCGACGCCATGAAAATCCCCATTCAGAACGGGAGGTTTTTTGCCGAGCGGGACGATGAGCACGGTCTGCAGGTCGTCGTGATCGACGCGGAGTTGGCGCGCAAATATTTTCCCAATGAAGATCCGGTTGGCAAGCATCTCAACCTCGGGCTGCTGGACATGCAACCGCAGATCATCGGCGTGGCGGGACACGTGGAGCATTGGGGCCTGGGGGCGACCGGGCACCAGAATCTGCAAGCGCAGATTTACCTCCCGGTGTGGCAAGTGCCGGATCGCTTCTGGCCGCTGCTGGCGAACGGAGCCGGGTACGTGGCGCGAACCAGCGGAGCGACGCAGGGGCTGGGAAAGGAATTGCGCGAAGCCACGATGCGATTCGATGCCAGTGCAGCGGTCTACGGAATGCGGCCAATGGAAGAAATCGTGGCCGCGTCGATATCAGGGCAGCGCATGACCATGATTTTGCTGAGCGTGTTCTCGGCATTAGCACTGGTGCTTTCGGCGATCGGCATTTACGGCGTGATTTCGTATCTGGTGGGGCAGCGAACCCACGAAATCGGCATCCGCGTCGCCCTGGGCGCTTCGCGGAAAGATGTGCTGCGCATGGTGCTGGGAGACGGCATGAGCATCGCTTTGGCCGGAGCAGGCATCGGCTTGGCAGCGGCGCTGGGATTGACGCGGCTCATTGCGAAGATGATTTACGGCGTCAGCGCGGTCGATCCGCTAACGTTCGGCGGCGTGGCAGTCTTGCTGATGGCCGTGGCACTGCTCGCATGTTACGTGCCGGCCCGCCGCGCGATGAGCGTCGACCCGATCGTAATCCTGCGCTACGAGTGAGTTGTGCTTCTGAATCTACGACCGGAAAAGGACGCTTTCGCGCTGGAACATCTTGACCGCGAGGAAGAGTCCAGCTGCGGCATAGACGCTGCTGGACAGCAAGATCAGGATGATGTAGTTCCAGTGAAATGTGCCGGCGACGATTTCTTTGCAGACCAAGCTGGTGCTAAGAATGGGGATAAGAGCGAGCTTGGGAGTTAGCTCGACGCCCGGCAAGAGTGAAGCGACCGCCGGAATGACCACGACAAAGGTCATGGGCGTCAGGTAGCTCTGCGCTTCCTTGTAGCTCTTGGCGAACAGGGAGATAGTCAGCAAGACAGCAGCGAAAAAGACGGCTAGCGGTAGGGCCATCAGAAAAACGGATAAGACGGTCGACAACCCGATATGAAGCTGAAGGCTGGCCCCCTCTTTTGAAGACACGAGACCGGAACGGCCCACGACGTAAAAAGAGGTACCCATCGAGAAGATGGCAAGGATTGCGGTGGTGAGCGAGGCGGAAAGCACAAGAAAGAACTTGCCGAGGACGAGATCGAGCCGTGAGATGGGGCTGGAGAGAATGGTTTCCATTGTGCCCCGCTCTTTTTCACCCGCAGTCAGATCGATGGCAGGATAGATCGCGCCCGTCATCGATAGCAGAATAACCATATAGCCGAGGATGCCGCCGAGAGCGGCGCCGCTGACTTTCTCAGGAGGCGCGACGTTTTCCTGTTTAACTTCGAAGGGCTTGATGATGGAGGCAGGGACGTTGCGGCTAGCGAGGCGGCTGGCCACTACGGTGTCGCGGTAGTCCTTAAAGAACTTCTCCACGTGGTCGGCGCCAAAGGAAGACTTGATCTCTCCCTCGTAGAAATAGATCTTGACGGTTTGCTCTTCGCCCCGGCTTAGCGCAGAGTCGAATCCCTTGGGAATGTCAACGGCGGCGCGAATCTCCTTTTCGGAAATCCGTTTCTTGTAATCATCACTGGCTGGCACGATTTCGAGCTTGTCGACTTCGCGAAGTTTCTGAAGGATTTGCGGTGAATCTTCACCGCCCAGCACCATGACTTTCGGAATTTCCTTCTCGGCTTTGCCTATCATCACGCTCGTGAGGGAAATCATGCCGACCATGAGGATCGGGAAAGCGAGCAATGGGACCAGGACCGTGGAAATCAGAGTCCGGCGGTCGCGAAGCCACTCGGTCAGTTCCTTGCGATAGACGATGCCGACATTGCGGAAGTTCATGACTCAAGCCTCCGAGCTCGAATGCAGCGGGCCGACGACTTTGACGAAGATTTCTTCCAGATCCTGTTCGTGATGTTCATCGCGAAGCCGCGCGAGAGTGCCTTCGGCGAGGAGTTTGCCGGACTGGATGATGCCGATGACGTCGCATAGCTTTTCGACTTCGGACATGATGTGAGTGGAAAAGATGACCGTCTTGCCGCGATCGCGGCATTCGCGGGTGAACGCGGTGATGGTGCGGGCCGTCATGATGTCCAGTCCGAGCGTGGGCTCGTCAAAGATCATGACTGGTGGGTCGTGAACGAGGGTGCGGGCGATGGAGGTTTTCTGCTTCATGCCGGTCGAGAGCTTGTCGCAGCGCCGGTCGCGGAAACCGTTCATGTCCAGGCGGTTGAAGATTTCGTCGATACGCTTTTTCAGGGTAGCTTCGTCTAATCCATTGAGGCGACCGAAATACTCGACCATTTCTTGTGAGGTGAGGCGGGGGTAGAGCGCAGTGGCAGTGGAAAGGAAGCCGACGTGGGCACGGACCTTTTCGGGATCGTCGACAACATCGTAGCCGCAGATGATCGCGGTGCCGTCCGTGGGCTCAAGAATGGTGGCGAGCATGCGGAGAGTGGTGGTCTTGCCGGCCCCGTTGGCTCCCAGCAAACCGTAGATTTGCCCCGGTTTGCACGTAAAGCTGACGTTGTCGACCGCTTTGATCTCGCCGCGTTTCTTGTCTTGGAAGCGTTTGGACAAACCCCGAGCTTCGATCATCGGCAGACCCCTCGCTGGCTGAATTGGAACAGGGTGATAGCGTTCTGAGTGTACTACGCGAGCCGGTCAAGAATGTTACGCGAGGTCCTGAGGCTGTCGGGCAAGATTCGGAGGGCGACCGCGGGCGGGCTGCATCCTGAGAGTGGCGGTGCGCATCCCTATATGGGTGACTCAACTGGACTTGCGCGAAGGGAAACGCGCAGGCGCAAAGGCGAAACGCGGCTGTCGAAAGCGGCGGGGCTCTTGTTAGAATGAGAGTGTTTTTGGCGCCCGCCAGACCAGGCCAGTACGCCCGGGACAACCCAGGGAAAGACCAGTGAAGGAAAGGAAGCGCGCTAGCGGCAGTGCGGGATAAGGTGTGCGAAGCGCGCGAATGAAAAAGAGCTGACCGCATGGATCGCAAGTTACGCAATCGCATCGTGATTTTTCTCCTGGTCGCCGCAGCGGTGGCCTACGGACTGGTGCGCCTGAGCGGCCGCCAGCCGGTGGCGAAGATTTCCGCGGTGCAACCCATCCGCGAGAACCTGGTTTCCTCGATCAGCAGCAACGGCAAGGTGGAGACCATTGCACCGCACGTGATGCGCGCGCAACTGGATACCTTTGTCGAGCGCGTGCACGCCACCGAAGGGCAGCAGGTAAAACGCGGGCAATTGTTGCTGGAACTGAATGTGAAGGATGCGGCGGCGCGGCTGGCAGAGGCGCGCTCCAGATTGCTCAAGGCCCAGGACGATTTGCGCGCGGCGCGCACCGGCGGGCGCGCCGATGACGTTGCGCGGGTGGCGGGCGACCTGGCGAAAGCCGTGGCGGAACGCGACCGCCTGCAAAAGAACCAGGAAGCGCTCAAGAGGCTGATCGCGCAGCAGGCCGCGACGCAGGACGAACTCGCCGCGAACGACCTGGCTTTGACAAAAGCCCAGGCCGAAGTGGCGCGTCTGGCGGCAGCCAAGTCTGAATTCGACCGCGGCGTGAAGCTGGACGCCGGCAGCGCGGACCTGCGCGTGCAGCAACTGCAGAGCGAGATTGCCGCACTGGAAGATAAGGTGGGCAACGGCCGGGTCAGCGCGCCGATCGATGGCACGCTGTACTCGCTGCCCGCGAAAGCCGGCGACTTCGTGAAGCTCGGAGATTTGCTGGCGGAAATGGCGGACCTGCACAAGGTGCGCGTGCGCGCGTTCATCGATGAGCCGGAGCTTGGCGGGCTCGAGCCGGAAGAGCCGGTGAAGATCACCTGGGACGCGCTGCCGAACCGCAACTGGATCGGCAAGACCGAACTGGTTCCCAAGCAGGCTGTGCCGCACGGTACCCGCAGCGTTGGTGAATTGCTGTGCATGGTGCCGAACGACAAACTCGAGCTGCTTCCGGGCGCGAACGTAAACGTGCGCATCAATTCGAAGGAGCGCATCAACGTGCTCTCCGTTCCGCGAGGAGCCGTCGAGGTATCCGGCGGAAACCAGTACGTGTATGTGGTCAAAGACAATCAACTAGGTGTAGGAAAGAAAACGCTGGAGAAGCGCCGCATCCAGGTGGGCATTGCGGACGCCACGAGCTACGAGGTGGTCAGCGGGCTCGATCAAAGCGAGATGGTCGCGTTGCCCGGCGACGTCGATTTGCGCGACGGCATGGCCGTGCAGATCATGAATACCGATACCGCTTATCTGCGAGGGCGAAAGGATGAGTAGGAAGGCAGGCTGCATCGCCGCGGCCTTGCTGCTGCTTGCGGGATACAGCTACGGGGTGACCGTCAAGCAGGAAGAAGGGTTAGAGGCGGCAAAGCAAGCCTTCGACGCAAGCGACTACCCAAAAGCGATACGCTTGCTGCAAGCGGCGGCCAGTGCCGATCCCAAGAACGCCGAAGTGCAACTATGGCTGACGCAGTGCTACTACGAGTTGCAAGAACACGATGCCGCGGTGAAAAGCGGCGAGAAAGCGGTCAGCATCGATCCGGATAATTCGCGGTATCACGAGTGGTTGGGGCGGGCCTACGGGCAGAAGGCGGAACATTCCAGCTGGTTTACGGCGCTGGGTTTTGCGAAGAAAACGCGCAAGGAATTTGAGACCGCTGTAAAGCTCGACGGCAAGAATCTCGCGGCCCGGCAGGCGCTGGTGGAGTATGACTGCAGCGCGCCAGGGATCGCCGGCGGCGGCGAAGATAAGGCGCGACCCCAGATTGCGGAAATCGCCGCACTGGATGCGGCCGAAGGGCACTACGCAGCGGGGAATTGCCGCCGGCAAAAGAAGGACTTTGCGACGGCCGATGAGGAATTCACGAAGGCGATGGCAAGCCGCCCGCGGTCCTCGGACCTGATCTACGACATCGGCGACTATGCGTTCAAACGGAACCAGTCAGAGCGTATGCTCGCGGTAGCGGATGCCGGCGAACAAATGAATCCGTGCGATCCACGCGGAAAGTTCTACCGGGCGGCGGCGCTGATTCTGAAAAAAGAGCGCGCGGACGAGGCGGAGGCGCTGCTGCGGGAGTATTTGCAGAAGGCGCCCACGCGCTCGTCGTATCCGCGGCCGGCGACAGCGCACGCTTGGCTGGGGCGGCTGTACGAGGAGCAGGGCAAGGCCGATGAAGCGGCGAAAGAATACGAAGCCGCGCTGAAACTGGAGCCCAAGAACAAACCGGTGCAGGAGCAGTTGAAGCGGCTGCGCAAGAACTAAGGCTAAGAATAAATGATAGCGGTGCGAGAAACGTTGAGCGTGGCTATCGATGCGCTGCGCGCGAACAAGGTTCGCGCGATGCTGACGTCGCTGGGCGTGATCATCGGCAGCGCGTCGATCGTGCTCGTCGTCACCGTAGCGCTCACGAGCCAGAAGTTTGTGATCGGGCAGATCGAGGCGGTGGGCTCGAATCTGGTTTGGGTCGAACTGGTGCGCAGCTCGGACAAGCCGCAACCCCTAAGTTACGAGATGACTATCAGCGATATGCAGGTGGTGAAACAGGCGATTCCCGCAGTCGTGGAGTCCGCGGGAATTCGCGATATTCCGATGGAAGTGGTGGTGAAGGGGACGGCACGGCCGGTGAACCTGATCGGCGTGACCGAGGGATACCAGAAGATCCGGCGGCTGGTGGTTATCAGCGGACGGTATTTCGATTCGCTGGACATGGATAGCCGCAGCAAGGTGTGCCTGATCACCAGGGAGTTGTCGGACCGCGTGTACGGAGTGGAGAATCCTGTCGGACGATCGCTGCGCATGGGCGAGCTCACATTTACGGTGATTGGCGTTTTTCGGGAGCGCGTGTCGACGTACGGGCAGTCCGAGATTCAAGATGAGTCCGTGATCATTCCGTTTTCCTTGATGAAGAATTACACCGGCGAGGACGTGCTGCGGACGCTGTACGCGCAGGCGACGCGGCCAGAGGATGTTTCCAGCGTGCAGCGGCAGTTGACACAATTCTTGCGCAGCCGGCATCCGGCGCAAGCGGAATTCAAAGCGCAAACGCTTTCGGCCATTCTAAGCGCGGCGAAGAATATTTCTCTGGCGCTGACGATAGTGCTGATAGTGATCGCGGCTATCGCGCTGCTGGTCAGCGGAATCGGGATTATGAACATCATGCTGGTGACCGTGCGCGAGAGAACCCGAGAGATCGGCATCCGCAAAGCCATTGGTGCCGAGCGCCGGGCGATCTTGTACCAGTTTTTGATCGAGGCTTTCCTGATCAGCGGCGGCGGAGCGGTGATCGGCATTCTGCTCGGCCTCGCGATTCCGGTGGCAGCGCAATATTTTCTGCCCGGGAATTTGCGGGTGCCGGTGTCCGGGTTGAGCGTGTTGATTGCATTTGTGGTGTCGTGTTCGACGGGAGTTTTCTTTGGATATCTGCCGGCCAGCCAGGCGGCGGCGCTGCAGCCGATTGAATCGCTGCGCTACGAGTAATACTGTGCGGCGAAGGGGAGTGACCATGCGACAGATTTGCGCTTGGGCGGCGAAGCTGATGCTTCTCCTTGCGGCGATGTCCGTGCCCTCGATAGCCTTTGCGCAAGAGGCGCCCGCACCGCCGGCAGCGAGCGAACCCGCGCCGGTGGCACTCACGCTCAAGCGGGCCATCGAATTGGCGCTGCAAAACAGCAAGGACATTCAGGTCGCGAAGATTCAGGGCCGGCTTGCGGACCGCTCCGCGCTGATCGGCCGCGCGGAATTTCTGCCGAATCTGTACGCCGGATCCGGGCTGGGATACACCTACGGCATTCCGGAAACGCCGGGAGGCCGCGCGCCGGCGATTTTCAGCGTGACGTACACCGAACAAGTGCTCAACGAACCGGCGCGGGGCCAGGCGAAGGAATTGCAGGAGCAAGCGCGGTCGCAAATGATCGTGCTGCGCGACGTACGAAACTCGGTGATTGTGCGCACGGCCATGGCGTACCTGGAACTCGCCAAGGTGCGGCACGGTCTCGAACTGCTGCAGAAAGAGCAAAGCGGCGCGGACCGGATTCTGCAGGTGACCCAGGAGAGACAGGGAGAAGGATTCGAGCTGCCGATCGAAGCGACGAAGGCGCAGTTGACCAAGGCTCGCGTGGGGCAGCGCATCATCCAGCTTCAGGGGCGCGAAGAGGATCTGGAAGTGTTTCTGCGCGGGCAGCTGGGTTTGCCGGAAAACCAGGCCATCGAGGTTGCTCCCGAAGATCTGCCGGGCGAGGCAGAGCAGGAAGGGGCCAACCTGGTGGCCATGGCGATGCAGAACAACACGGCATTGCAGCTTGCGGAATCCGATGTGCGCGCGAAGCAATTTCGCCTGAGCGGCGAGAAGCGCGGGTACCTGCCGACGCTGGAATTCGTGAGCATTTACAGCTTGCTGGGCAAGTTCAACAACTATGCGCAGTTTTTCAACCATTTTCAGCGCAACAACTACAATCTCGGCATCGATATGCGCATTCCGCTGTTCAGCGCGAAGACCCGGGCCAGCATCGGGCTGGCGCAAGTGAACCTGGATGCTGCAAAAGCCGCGCTCTCGAACAAGAAGACGGAAGTGTCTGCCGAAGTGCGCCAGAAGACGCGGAGAGTGCGCGAGGCGGATGCGGCCAAGGAAGTGGCGCGGCTGGAATTGCAACTGGCGCAGCAGAATGTGGCGGTGCTGCAATCGCAGCTCGAAGAAGGCAAAGCAAATCTCCGGGAAGTGGAGAGAGAGCGCATCGAAGAAAACGACAAGTGGCTGGCGTATCTGGACGCCAATTTCGGCCGCCAGCAAGCGCAACTCGAGTTGCTGAGAGCGGCGGGACAACTGGACAAGGTTTGGCAGTAAGCGCGGACACGAAATGCTGGACCGAGATTCCCTCGAAAAATTAATCGCAGCGGCGCGCAAGTTGGAGGAAGGATTCGCGGCGCTGCCCGCGTATGAAGCTGCGGTTGCCGGAGGCGATCGGCTCGCCGAAGTGCTGAACGAAACCGCTGCGCGCCTGCAAGATAACTATCCTTACTTTCATCCGCTCTACGCCGGGCAGATGCTCAAACCGCCGCATCCGGTGGCGCGCCTCGCGTATGCGCTGGCGATGTACGTGAACCCCAACAATCATGCGCTGGACGGCGGGCGCGCGACTTCGGCAATGGAGAAAGAAGCGGTCGCGGAAATTGCGGCGATGTTCGGCTGGCGCGAACATCTGGGCCATTTGTGCGGCGGCGGCACGCTGGCGAATCTCGAAGCTCTGTGGGTGGCTGGGCAACTGCGGCCGGGGAAAACGATTCTGGCCAGCGATCAGGCGCATTATACGCACTCGCGGATCAGCGGCGTCTTGCAATTGCCGTTTGAGAGCGTGCCCAGCGATTCGCGCGGGCGGATGGACGCGGAGGCGCTGGCGAAACGCTTGGCGCACGGGGATGTCGGCACCGTGGTCGTCACGCTCGGGACGACGGCGACGGGATCGGTCGATCCTTTGCCGAAAATTCTGGAGCTGCGGGAGCGATACGGCTTTCGCATTCATATCGATGCTGCGTACGGCGGATATTTCGCGCTGGTTGATGCGCTGGAAGCTGACACTACGCATTCGTTTGCGCAAATCAGCCGTGCGGATTCTATTGTGATCGACCCGCACAAGCATGGGCTTCAGCCGTACGGGTGCGGTTGCGTGCTTTTCCGCGATCCTTCCGTGGGAAACTTGTACAAGCACGATTCGCCGTACACGTACTTCAGCTCGGCGGAGCTGCATCTTGGCGAAATCAGCCTGGAATGCTCGCGCCCGGGAGCTGCCGCGGCCGCGCTTTGGGCCACGCAGAAGCTGCTGCCGCTCGTGCGTGGCGGCGAGATGGCGCACGCCCTGGAGCAATCTAGAAAAGCGGCGCTGGAACTGTACGCACGATTGCAAGCCGACCAGAGTTTCATGACTGCGTTTCCGCCGGAGCTGGATATCGTGATTTTTGCGCCGCGCGCGGCCAGCCTAAGCGAGTCTTCAGCGCTCTCGCGGCGAATCTTTACCGAAGCTGCCAAGCTCGACCTGCATCTGGCGTTGGCGGAGTTGCCAGCCGCCTTTTGGCGCGCGCAAAATCCCGAGGTTCGCGCGGATCGCGGCACGCTCACGTGCTTGAGGTCGGTCCTGATGAAGCCGGAACATCTCGACTGGGTTGACGCCATCTGGCAGCGTTTGCAGGCGGCCAGGAAGCTTGCCGTCGAGTGAGAATCCGTCTCCGCCTAGGTGGATTCCTTCGGCGGCGTGGATGGTTACGGAGACGCACGGAAAAGGCCGCAGGGCTCCACGGACTCCGCCCTGCGCTGCAGGGAGGGACGCGCCGCCCTAAAAGGACGGCGCCTACAGTCGGAGCGTCGGGCGCAGACTGAAGTCCGCGCTACGGGGGTTTTGCGTAAGTGTTGATTCTAAAGATAGTTAAAGTCCTTTGTTTTGATACCCTTTTGTAAGTGTTCATTCTAAAGGGGTTTATTCCGAGTATTTGTGGGCAAGCGAGTGGGACGTTCAAGAACACAATAGCACCGAGGCGTTGCGAACCAGGAGAGCACCGGATGTGGAAACGGGTGGGACGGTGGGGAGTATCTCGGGTACACTAGAGAGTGGGATTTGGGGGCTCCAGGCACCAGCCGTGGGGCTACGACGAAAAAGGCAAAACGCGTGTGTTTTGCGTGAGCGGTTGTGCATCCAAGTGGTGGAAGTTGACGCAGTACTTTTGTATCCAGGAATTTGTATCTAAGAAGCTGATGCATCTAAAGAAGCTGAGGGTGACGCATGCCGGATGTGATGAAGACGTTGCTGTTGAATCCGCCGAGTTTCGAGAATTTTGACGGCGGAGCAAGTTCGCGGTGGCCCGCGACGCGCGAGATTGAGTCGTATTGGTATCCGGTGTGGCTGACGTATCCGGCAGGAATGATTCCGGGAAGCCGGCTGCTGGACGCTTCACCGCACAAAGTGAACTGGAAGCAGACGGTGGAGATTTGCAAGGACTACGAGTTTCTGGTGTTGTTCACATCGACGGTGGGATTCAATAGCGACGTCAAGCTCATCCGCAAGATCAAAGAGTCCAACCCGAGCATGAAGATTGCGTTTGTGGGCCCGCACGGGCACATCAAGCCGGACGAGACGCTGCTGGCCAGCGAAGACATCGAGTTTGTGACGCGCGGCGAATTCGACCATTCGGTGGTTGAGTACGCGCATGGCAAGCCGCTGAGCGATATTCAGGGCGTAAGCTATCGCAAGGATGGGCGCATCGTGCACAATGCGCCGCGGCCGCAGCTGCACACCGAAGAGCTGGATGCGCTGCCGTTCGCGACCGACATTTACAAGCGAGACCTGGACATCGAGCGGTACAACGTACCGTTTCTGCTGCATCCGTACGTATCGTTTTACACCACGCGCGGCTGCCCGGCGCTGTGCACTTTTTGCATGTGGCCGCAGACCATTTCGGGGCATGCCTGGCGGACGCGCTCGACGGAAAACGTTGCGCGCGAAGTGAAGCAAGCGATCGAGAACTTTCCGCAGATGAAGGAAATTTTCTTCGACGACGATACCTTCAACATTCGCAAGGATCGCGTGATGGATCTGAGCGCCAAGTTCAAGCCGCTGAAGTTCCGCTGGTCGTCCACGGCGCGGGTGCACAGCGACTACGAGACGCTGAAGTCGATGGCGGACGGGGGCGCGCGGCTGTTCATCGTGGGATTCGAGTCCGGTGATGCGCAAATCCTGAAGAACATCAAGAAGGGCGCGACGGTTGAGATGGCGCGTACCTTTATGAAGAACTGCCGCAAGGTGGGCATCAAGGTTCACGGCGACTTCATCATCGGATTGCCCGGCGAAACCAAGGAGACTATCAACAAGACGATTGATTTCGCCAAGGAACTGGATTGCGAAACCATTCAGGTTTCCCTGGCTCACGCCATGCCCGGCACCGAACTGCACGATTCCATGGCCAAAGAAGGCTTCCTGAAGGTGGAAGCGCTGGCGGACATGGGCGGCCACCAGTTGCCGCACATCGAGTATCCGCATCTTTCGAAGGCCGAGATGATGGGCGGCGTAAACCGCTTTTACGACGAATATTATTTCCGTCCGCGCGTGGTGTGGCGCATCGTTCGCGAAGCGCTGTGGGATGCGAATGAGCGCAAGCGCCTGTACCATGAAGCGACTTCCTTCCTGAAGCTGCGGTCGGAGCGCTGGAAGTGGGTGCGCCAGGGCGGCGACATTGACAAGCCGATGATTACCGTTCCTGAAGTTCCTTCTGCCTCCGGCAACGACTGACCCACAGGATGGCCACAGAACGCCGGTTGCGTATCAAGACGCTGGTCATGGTCTTCGCTATGGTCGTGTGTGCTAACACGGGCGACCTGCTGTTGAAGCGCGGCATGTCGCAGATTGGCGCGGTGCAGCTCTCGATGGCGGGTTTGTCGCACGCCTTCCGCCTTACGGTTAGCAACGGTACGATCTGGGTCGGGATCATTTTTCTCAGCGGCTTCATGCTCAGCTACATGACGGTGTTGAGCTGGGCGGACTACAGCTACGTAATGCCTGCGGGAGCGTTTGGCTACGCGGTGCTGACATTTCTGGCGGTGTTCATTCTGCATGAATCGGTCTCCTCGCGCCGGTGGGTTGGCGTGGTGTTGATTTGCGTGGGAGTGCTTCTGGTGGGACAGACCAAGCCGCGCACCACGGAGGCGCGTGCCGATTTGCCCAAGGAAGTGGCGGCATGATTCGCGTGGTGTTAATGCTCGGCGTGCTTGTGTTTGGCAGCACCGGCGGAGAAATCGCCATCACGTACGGCATGAAGGCCACGGGAGAGCCCGAGGAGTTGAGGCCGCGTGCGTTGCTGCGATTCCTGGGGCGCGCGTTCCGCAACGTGTGGTTCTGGGCGGGTGTGCCGTTGATGGCGCTGTCGTTTTATTCTTTGCTGGTGCTGTTGTCGTGGGAGCCGATCAGTCTGGTGATTCCGGCGTCGGCGCTGAGCTACGTGGTGGGGACCTTCGGAGCGAAATACGTTCTCGGCGAAGATGTAACCTTGGCGCGTTGGGCGGGGGTGGTGCTGGTGTGCCTGGGCGTGGCGCTGGTCGCGGCAGGCTGAAGCTTGCTGTTCGCAAGCTTCCTGTTCGGAGGCTTCCTGTTCGGTCACTTGGCAACCCGCAGTTGACCGCGGGGCATCCCATCCGGCAAACTGTCGCCAGTCAGTGACCGGCTTTGTAACCGGCCGCACGTTTTGGAGAGAAAGCGTGCGCTTGGGACAGATGATGGGGGGACTGTGTTGTTCAGCATACGTGTGTGCCTGCTCGTGTGTGCAGCGGCGCCGCTAATCTACTATCTTCTTTCGCTATTCTGCGTGATCGATTTTTTCCGGCCTCGGCGCGAATCCGGCAGGCGCTCGGCTGGTTTTGCTCCGCCGGCGAGCATCATCAAGCCGGTTCGCGGAGTGGACCGCGAAGCGTACGAGAATTTCGCGAGTTTCTGCCGCCTCGATTATCCAGAATACGAAATCCTGTTTGCGGTTGCGGACGAGGATGATCCGGTCATCCCGGTGATCCGCAAGCTGCAAGCGGATTTTCCGGAACGCGCGATACGGCTGATCACGCGCATTCCGCGCATCGGAGCCAACAACAAAGTCAACAGCCTTTGCCGGCTGGTCGCGGAAGCCAAATACGATTTGCTGGTGATGAGCGACAGCGATGTGCGCGTGGAAGCGGATTATTTGCGGCAAGTGGCTGCTCCTTTCGGGGACTCGCGGGTTGGCGCGGTGACCGCTTTGTACCGCAGCTTTCCCGGGAGCACGGTAGGTTCGGCGCTGAAGGCGCTGGGAATGGCCATGGACTCGGCACCGGCTGCGCTGGTGGCGCGCAAGCTGGAAGGGAACATGCAATTCGCGTTTGGCTGGACGATGGCTACGACGCGAGCGTGCCTGGAAGCGATTGACGGCTGGGAGGCGATGGCGAACCATCACTCCGACGACTTTGAATTGGGAAATCGTCTGGCGCGGCACGGATACCGGGTCGAGTTGCTGCGCAAGCCGGTGAGCATGGTGGCGCCGTCGGAATCCATCCGGCAGTTTGTGCTTTCCGAGATGCGCTGGGCTATTGGCTTGCGCAACGTCCGGCCGGCGGGGAACTGGGGTTTGGCGTTCACTTTCGGTTTGCCGTGGAGCGTCGTGGCCGCACTCACGGTGCTCGCGGCGCACTGGCCGTGGATCATCGCCGCCGCCTACCCGCTTGCTTATCTTATTTTGCGCATCGGGTTGACCTGGACTGCCGGCGCGTGGGGTTTGCAAGATCGCGCAGCCACGGAAAAGCTCTGGCTCGTGCCGCTGCGTGACGCGATCAGCTTTGTGATTTGGGTTTCCGGCTTTTTCTCGAATGAAATCACCTGGCGCGGGCTGAGCTACCGCGTCGACCACGGCTTGCTTGTACCCATTCACCGCAGCCACGACGCCAATCCCTAGCGACCGCGTTGGTCCTTTGGCGGAGTTGGACAACCGCGCATTGGCGCTCTTTCGGCAAACTGCTAGAGTGAAATAGCGCGGGCAAGGACCGTTTTCGAGACGGTTTGCGAAGATTCTGCGAGTTCCTTTAGCACAACAAGCGTGATGCATTATTTTTCCGCAGCAGTTCGCGACATCCTCTTGCTCGCGGCCGGAGCGCCGCTGGCCTACTACGTTTTCGCCAGCGCGGCTGCGGTGCGTTTTTTCACGCGCCAGCGAAAACGCGTGCTTCCCGATTTCACGCCGCCGCTTAGCTTGCTCAAGCCCGTGCGCGGCGTGGACTTTGCTTCTTACGAGAATTTCGCGAGTTTCTGCCGCCAGGACTATCCCGACTACGAAATTCTCTTCGCCGTGAACGAGGAAAGCGACGCCACACTGCCGCTGATTCGCCGGCTGATCGCGGAATTCCCGGAACGCCGGATCCGCGTGTTCATAGGAGCGGAGCAGCTGGGAGCCAACAAGAAAGTCAACAAGCTGGTGCTGCTGGCGCGCGAGGCGCAGCACGAAATCCTTGTGCTCACTGACGGCGATGTGCGCGTGGGTCCGCAGTATCTGCGGGAAGTGGCTGCGCCTTTCGCGGAATCCTCGACGGGCGCGGTCTCGTCATTTTACCGCGGGGTTGCGGAAGCGAATCTCGGCGCAGAACTGGAGGCGGTGGGCGCGGCCAGCGATTTTTTTGCCGGCGTTCTCATGGCGCAATGGATGGAAGGAATGACGTTCGCGTTGGGAGCCTCCATCGTGACGACCAAGACCTGGATACGCAAAATCGGGGGTCTCGAGCCGATCGCCAACATGCACTCGGACGACTATGAACTGGGCCATCGCATCGCCGAGGCGGGCGGCAGCGTGCTGCTTTCCCATGAAGCGGTGTGGACGATGTATCCGGCGGTATCGCTGGCAGGCTTCTGGAAGCACCAGGTGCGCTGGGCGCGCACGGTGCGACTTTGCCGGCCGCTCTCTTACGTGGGATTGATTTTCACGCATGGCCTGCCGTGGGCGATTCTGGCCGCACTGGTTGTGCACACGCGTGCGGCAGCCGGCGCGTATTTGCTTGGCTATTTGGTGCTGCGCCTGGCGATGGCGTATGTGGTGGGAGTCTGGGGAGTGGGCGATGAGGTTTTGCGGCGAAAGCTTTATCTGGTGCCGCTGCGCGATGCGCTCAACTTCGCCATTTGGCTGGGGAGCTTCGCATCGAACCGTATCAGCTGGGGCGGCAACGAATTCGCGATGGAGGAGGGCCGCATGGTCGCGGTCGGCACGCCAAACCCAGCCAGTTCGACGGGAACCAAGCCGCCCGCGTCGTTTACACGGTAGCGCCGCTCTGGCGATCTGGCGTGGTTGACGCGATGCGCGTTCCCTATTAAATTAGAGAGGAGAATCGCGGCTGTCCCGATCCTCGGGAACGTGCTGCGGTTCGTTTTTGTTCCTCCCCGCTGGGAGGTCGTCCAATTGGTAGGACTCCAGACTCTGGATCTGGCTATCCTGGTTCGAGTCCAGGCCTCCCAGCCAATTTCTTGCACGCCATTCAACGCACAGATGTTCGCGCCGAGGCCTGCTCATCGCGAACGCAAAAAGTAAAACTGGGTGCGATCACGCGGAACGCACTGTCGCGTCCGCGTAACCGCACCAGGCGTTACCTGAAGCCGAAGAGCTCCCGCTGAGGAGGGCTCGTCTTGGTTTTACTGATGGGTTTTACTGCTGGGTTTTACGGCTTGCCTGCCGCGCGAGCCCGCTCTCTGGCGCGCTCATCGGTTTCGGTGGTGGAATCATAGGAGCTGACAAATGCGTCGACTTGCTTTTCTGCCGCGTCCTTGGCGATTCCGTAGCGCTCTTGGATTTTGCCGACAAGCTGGTCGCGCTTTCCGGCAATGACGTCCATATCGTCGTCGGTGAGTTTGCCCCACTTCTCCTTGACCTTGCCAACCGACTGCTTCCATTTTCCTTCGATGCGATCCCAGTTCATAGAATTCTCCTCTGTGATGGTCTTCGGCAAGCGCTGAGCGTGGTGTGCGATACCTGGACCCAGCCTTGCCACTCCGCAGAAGAGCACAGTGGCATTGCGGGATGGTATACAGCGAAACCCTCAGGGCGGGCTCGAGAGCTGTGCATGCGGTGGGGCTAAACGCTCGCCAACGCCAGAAAGCGTCTTACACGGAATTCGGGCCAGAAATAAAGGGTTCAGGGTATGCGAGCGCGTGGCGCACTGGATGAAAATAGCCGCAGAGTTGCGACTGGGCCACGAACGAATCGCAAGGTGTGGCCGCGATTCAGACTGTGGGCTCGTTCGGCAAAACCATCGAGGAGGTCGAATATGTTACGTTGGGCGCTTGGATTCTTCATCGTGGCGCTGGTCGCCGCGCTCTTGGGTTTCACCGGGATCGCCGTAGCAGCCGCAGGTATGGCGAAGATTCTCTTCTACTTATTCCTCATTTTGTTTCTCGTCACGCTAGTCGGGCACGTGCTTCGCCGGACCTGAAGCTTGCCGCGCGCCGGCAAATAGGAACAAACGCAACAAACTACTCTAAGGAGAAGATCGATGAAACGTTGGGCTACGGTATTAGCAGGAACACTCGCAATCACTCCGCTCCTGTTTGCGAAGGCGGCGGATCAAGATGCCAAGGACGAGAAAGACCGCCTGCAGAATGCAGGCACCGTCATTAAGGAAGTTCTCGACATTCCCGACGATATTCCGCAGGACCTGCTCGACAAGGCTCGCTGTGTGGTCGTACTGCCTTCCGTGCTTAAGGCGGCGTTCGTCGTCGGCGGAAGCTATGGCCGCGGCGCGATGGTTTGCCGTACCGGCAAGGACTTCACCGGACCGTGGGGCTCGCCGGCGATGTACGCTTTGGAAGGCGGCAGCATCGGCTTCCAAATCGGCGGGGAAGCCACAGACTTCGTAATCCTGGTGATGAACAATCGCGGCGTGGAGAGTCTCCTCCACAGTAAGGTTAAGCTCGGTGCGGACGCGTCAATCGCAGCGGGCCCCAAGGGCCGCACCGCTTCGGCGGACACGGACGCGTATATGCGCGCCGAGATGCTGAGCTACTCGCGCGCGCGCGGTGTGTTTGCCGGAATTTCGCTGCAAGGTTCGACCTTGCGTCCGGACAACGATGCCAACGAGCGGCTCTACGGCAAGGACGCCACTGCCGCGAGAATCATCACCGAGTCCAAGATCGAGGCGCCTGAAGCAGCGCACGCTCTGGTCTCGCGGCTGCAGAGGGCCACTCCGCAGCTCAAACCCTAGTTGTCAAGCAATCCCGCTGCTAAAGAAAAGGGGCGCGCTCAAGAGCGCGCCCCTTCTATTGGTGTTCGAAGCCATCTCGTAGAAGCTGCGGCAATTGGGTGTACTGGCGGTGCGCAACTGCACACGCCGCGAGTTCCTGAGCGGAAAAGACGGCCCAAAGCGGAACACGCCGCCGCCCAACCCCTACTCCGTCCCCGCGCCCAATCTACCCATTCCCCTGTATTGTTGCCCGTCTCCGCATGCCGTATTTTCGTTGGCGAAGGAAGCGTAATTGCTCCCGTAACCGTTGGAGCAGCCCCTGGCCAGTCTTTCAGCCGAGGTCGAGCCGTAAGGGAGACGCATGCACATGGAGAAAGCACTGGCACGAACCCCCGCACGAACCCCCCCTCGAACCGAGGATCAGCTGCTCAAGTTAGCGCGCGCAGGCAACGCCGAAGCCTTTTCCGAATTAGTGCACCTGCACTCGTCGAAGGTCTACGGCATCTCGCTCAAAATCCTGAAAAACCGCGAAGACGCCGAAGACAATCTTCAGAACGTTTTCTGCAAGGCGTACCGGAGTATCCGCAATTTCCAGGGCCAGTCCAAGATTTCCACTTGGCTCTTTCGCATTGCTGTCAACGAAGCGCTCATGAAGCTGCGCAAGCGGCAATCCGAACGCGTTATCGGCCTCTCCGAGGTCGCTGGCGCGGACGATGAGGAAGGCGGCGTCCTTCAGATGCAAGACGTGCGCCCGGATCCCGAGCGCCGCTGCATCGCCACCGATTTGGCCGCCAAGGCCTTTCGCGGTCTCGATGCCTCGCTCGGAAACACTTTCATCTTGAACAAGAGCGAAGGCTGGACCAACCGTGAACTTGCCAAAGCTTTTGGCACCACGGCGGAAACCGTGAAGTCGCGCATCTTCCGCACGCGCCTCAAGCTCCGTCAGGAGATGCTGGCGCTTTCGCAGCCCGCAGCGGTCGCGCTACAAGCGTGAGCTAGCGTCGCCCGCAAGTGCGTGTGAGAAAAAAGTTCAGCCCGCCGCGCTAAACGTAGACACCGATGGCGTGTCATCCGACTCGCATAGCGTAGTCGGCAGTGTCGCGCGTACCTGCGATCCCCTCGCCGCGGATTCCACTTCCAGCGTTCCGCCCAGCTCTACAAGCCGTTCGCGCATTCCCGCCAGACCGATGCCCGCCGCTCCGCCCGCCTGAAACTGCTGCAGCACCCGCGGCGGGATGCCTTTGCCGTCGTCTGCAACCTCCAGGACCACTTCTCCCTCCGTGCACGTCACGCGCACGTCCACCGCTTGCGCCCCGGCGTGCCGGTGCACGTTCGTCAGCGACTCTTGCAGCACGCGAAACAGCGCCAGTTCGATTCCCCGCGGCAGCCGCTTCACAATTTCCCCGATCTCCAGATGTACTTGCGTTCCGCTCCGCTTGGCAAACTCCTGCACGTACCACCTCGCCGCGGACTCAAATCCCAATTCATCCAGCAACGGGGGATGCAGCAGATGCGAGATCGTGCGGATTTCTCCGAGGGCCCGGTCGGTCATGTCGAGCGTCTCGGTAAGCCATTCCGGGGAACCCCGCGGCGCAGCCTTCCCGGACGATATTTGCCCCAGATTCATCTTCAGGCCTGCCAGATACTGGCCCACGCTGTCGTGCAACTCCCGCGCAATCTTCCGCCGCTCAATATCCTGCAATTCCAGAATCCGCGCGCTCAGCGCCCGGTAACTTTCCGTATTCTCCAGCGCCAGCGTTTCCATTTGCTTTCTGATGGCCACTTCCGCGCTCAGCAGCCGGAAGCTGTAAAACAACAAAAGCAGCGCAATCGCCAGCGACACGCTGATGGTCAGCAAGTTTCTCCCGAACAGCGTGTTCCAGGTTTGCAGCCGCCCGCGCAATAAATCCTCTTCTTCCTTATCCATCGCTGCGATAAGCGCGCCGATTTGCGACCGTCGTTCCACTACCCCTTCCAGAAGACGGTCCTCGGCCTTATCCGCGAGCCCACACGCTTCCCGCAACGCACAATTCTTCAATTCGGCCGCCTGCTGCGCCACCAGCGGCTCCAACTGCTCCACCCTCGCGGCCTGCCGCGGATTGTCTTGCACCAGCGCTCGCAGGCTCGCAGCCGTCTCTTTCATCAGCCCGGTTTGCTGATCGAGATACGCAAGTTCGCCGGGATCGTGCCGCAGCAGATAGCCAAACGCGCCTGCTCGCGCTTCCGCGCGCTCCACTTCCAGCCGGCCCAGCGCGTGGCGCACTTCATAGCTGTGCACCGCCCAATTCCGCGCTTCCATCGCTCCTTGTTCCGTGAAAAACGCCACCGCGCCCGTAGCGATGATGATTACCACCGCGATCAGCAGAGTGCCCAGACGCGCCGGAGGCTTCGCCAGGATTTCTTTCACGGTATTTCCGGAACGCTCGCCCACTCCGCCGTTCTCCCTGCTGGCTTCCTCTGGCCCTCTGCAAACTTCTTTTCTTTAACGGCTCTTCGGCACGCCCTCGATCTTCGGAGCATCGATTCCCAGGGCGGTCGCCAGGTCGATCAAATGTTCTTGCTCCTCCACCAGCACTTCGCGAATGATCTCCGCCATTGCATATTCGCCCAGCTCTTCGCACTGTTGCACGCGTTCCCGGTAGTTCCGGATCGTCTCCGTCTCATTATTCAAGTCCGCCCGCAGCATTTCCTTGTTGTCGGCAGCCACTTTCACGGGCTTGGGCTGCACCGTCGGAGTTCCCCCCAGATAGTCCACTTGCTTGGCGATTTTCAGCGCGTGACTCAGCTCCTGGCCCGCGTGTTTTTCCAGTTCGCCCGCGATATTCATGTACTCAGCGCCCTTCAGCACCTGCGAATACACGATATACGCGATGATCGCCTGGTATTCGCGCGCCAGGTCTTCGTTCAGCGCTTTCACCAGGTCTTCCCGGGAACCGGACGAGTTCTTTTCGCCCGTTTTGCTCGCGGTTGGCATCACTCTTCCTCTCTTTGTCTGGTCGGAATGTCGTCTTTTGCCAAAGACTTGGACGCAGGCCCTTCCGCTCCTTCGCCGCATCCTCACTTCAATTGCCGTACGGCGCGATGGTGTTTTTTGCGAATTCCGCATCGAGCTTCGGGCTCACATACGTTCCGTGTCCCACCACGATCGTCAGCGCCCGGATTAATTCCTGCTCCGCGTCGTTCTTCAGCAAATATCCGTTCACTCCCGATTGAAACGCGCTCCGCACCAGCTCTCTCGAGTCATGCAGCGTGAGCAGAATGATTTTCACGTGTGGATCGCTTCCTCGTATGCTCCTGGCCGCTTCCAGTCCGGTGATTCCGGGCATCGATACATCCATCAGAATCACTTCTGGTTTCAATTCCTCCGCCAGGCGCACCGCGTCCTTTCCATTGTCCGCTTCCGCGCAAACTTCCCATTCCGGAAAATCCTGCAGGATCCCGCGTACTCCCCGCCGGATGAACGCGTGGTCATCCACGATCAGAATGCGCGACATTGCTCCCCCCTTCGCGATTCGGGGGGAATGCCATCGTCAGCGCCTTCCCTCGGGATGGCTTGGCGCCGCGGAGTTTTGAACTTGGCCAAAATGCTGGGCAGCATGGTAACCCGTCTTAAGACGCTTATCGCCAGACTTGCGTCATGCTTCAATAATCTGATTCTTCACCGCGTACAGCACCAGCTCGCTTACCGAATGTATTTCCAGTTTTCTCATGATGTTGGCGCGGTGCGTTTCCGCCGTCTTCACGCTGATGCCCAGCGCTCCCGCCACTTCCTTGCTGCTCTTGCCTTCCGCCAGCAATTGCACGATCTCCCGCTCCCGCGGCGTCAGCCGGTTGCGGTATTCCTGCGGCGCCTCCGGCGTGGCATTGCGCTTACGGAAGCCGTTCAGCACCATTTCCGCCGCTTTCGGCGTGAAAAACGAACGCCGGTGCGATACCGCTTCCACCGCCGCCACCAAGTCCCGGTCCGCGTCGGACTTCATGATGTATCCCCGCGCGCCCGCTTCCACGATGTCGTGCACCAGTTGATCGGAAAAATGCAGCGTCAAAATCACGATCTCCGTTTTCGGCAGTTGCTTTTTGATTTGCCGCGCCGCCTCCAGCCCGTTCAGATCCGGCATGCTGATGTCCATCACCACTACTTCGGGCTTCTGTTGCTCCGCCAGCGCCACGGCCTCCCGGCCATTCTTCGCTTCGGCACACACTTCCCATCCGGGTTTCGCGGTCAGCAGTTGCTTCAGCCCCCGCCTCACGATGTCGTGATCGTCGGCAACCAGAATTCGCACGGTAGCTCCTATCTCTGTATAGAGTCTAAGCCTTTCAAATCACATACAGTTATCGCTGTATTTCTGCTTTGCCACCCCCGCGGGAGCCCCCATGGTTCCGTTTCCCTCGCGTTTCTTCTTATTGGCGCAAGCCGCCGGGAACACACCAGCGCCCGCACTCGCTTCTTCTAAAAGCCAGGTTCCCCGGTTTGAGTTGTTCCTTTTTCTCCGAACCGAGGGCGCCCGGATCGGTTGCTTCTGCTCACCTGACTAGTTCGCTTCCCTGGTTACATTCCACTTGCTCTTACCGCGCTGCTTTTCTCTGCCCGCTCCGCACTCACGAAGCGGAAACTTCTGGCCCTGGTACCGTGCAACCCAAGTGCGTGTCATAGATCAGATAGTTGCCGGGATTTATTTTTGCCAGCCGGCTCAATTGGGACTTTGCTTCTTCCAGCCCCTCAACAGCCTTGACCCACAACAATTGCCCATCAGGAAGTTTTCGGAATATGTCCAGTTTGTACTTCACAAGGACCTCCCACAATGTAGTTGCGTCCGATATCCCCCCGTAGGGCATCTCGCTTGCCATTCTCGCAACTCCCACATTTCCAAGGAAATCTCGGGATATTCCGCTTCCTTGTACACCGCATTTCGCGTAATTCTTTCCCTCCGCCGACCCATTTCGCCATTTTTGCGGTACTGGAACCGCTCGTTCCCCGTAGGGGCGCAGCACTGCTGCGCCCCATCTGGGCACAACATACCCAGCCAGGCGGTCGCCGTATCCTCGCGCCTTTCAACGGTGCGAGTTTTGAAGCCTCACGCCCACCGATACCCCTGCTTGGCCAGCGGCAACGACCGTATCCTCTTCCCGGTCGCTGCAAAAATCGCGTTGCAAACGGCCGGCAACACCGGCGGCAACGCCGGCTCGCCCAATCCCGTCGGCGGATTGTCCGTCGGCAGAAAATGCACTTCGATTTCCGGCGGCACTTGCATCATGCGCATCGGCGGATACTCATGGAAATTGCTCTGCACCGCTCGCCCTCGCTCGATGGTGATCTCGTAGCCCATCAAATGGCTCAATCCTTCGATCACCGAACCCTGCGCTTCGGTCGTGGCTCCGCTCGGATTGATGATCTGGCTCCCCACGTCGCCCGCCACCCACACTTTGTTCACCTTCAGCGTGTTGTCCGTTCCGACGCGCACTTCCGCCATTTCCGCAAAATAGCCCCGGTGGCTGAAGTGAAACGCCACTCCCATTCCCGTGCCCTTCGCCAGCGTCCGCTTGCCCCAGTTCGACTTCTCCGCTACCAGCTTCAGCACTCCGCTCATCCGCTGCGCGTTAAACGTGAAGCCAGCCGCTGCCGGAGCTGCACCCGGCGTTACAGTCACAGGAAGGGCCGGCATCTCCAGCAGCGCCAGCCGAAACTCCACCGGGTCTTTCCCCGCCGCGTGCGCCAGTTCATCCAGAAACGACTGCATCGCGAAAGCGATTCCGTTGCTCCCAGGCGCGCGCATCGCTCCCGTCGGCACTCCGGACGCCATCACCGACGCGCCCAGCACGAAGTTCGGCGCAAAACGCCCCGGGAATTCGTCCGGCGAAATCCCCGCGCTCGCGGCGAATTTTTCTCCTTCGCCAAAGGTCACAAAATGATTGCGCCACGCCACCAGTTTTCCGGCAGCGTCCACGCCGCCCTTGAAAAAATGAAATCCCGCAGGGCGATAAAAATCGTGGTGCATATCATCTTCGCGCGTCCACAGCAGTTTCACTGGCACGCCAACCTGTTTCGCGATCCACCCTCCTTCCATCATGTAGTCGTTGGTCAGCCGCCGCCCGAATCCTCCGCCCATCCTCGTCAGGTGCATGGTGATGTCGCTCTCCGCCATGCCCAGCGTCTTGGCCAACTGCGGCAAGCCGCGCTGCGGCGTCTGGCTCGGCACCCACATCTCCAGCTTTCCGTCCTGGTAATGCGCCGTGCAGTTCTGCGGCTCCAGCGGCGCATGCGACAGGAACGGATAGAAATACGCCGCCTCCACCACCTTGGCAGCGCCTTGCAGCGCCGCATCCACATTGCCGTCCGCACGCAGTGTTCGTGCCGGAGCTTGCTTGGAAAGTTCCGCCGCTTGCTGCGCAAACCCCTCGCTGCTCTGTTTCGCGGTCTCGCCTTCGTCCCACTTCACTTGCAGCTTCGTCCGCGCCGACTTTGCCAGCCACCACGTGTCCGCCACAATGGCCACGCCGCTCAGCAGGCCCGTCAAATCGCTTCCGCCCTCTGCCACGATCACATGCCGCACGCCCGGCATCTTCTTGACTTCATCTACATTCGCGCTCACCACTTTCCCGCCGAACACCGGGCACTTCTCGAACACCGCGTACAGCATCCCCGGCACTTTCACGTCGATTCCAAACAGCGGCTTGCCGCCCACAATCGACTCGCTATCCACATTGCGCGTAGCCTTGCCGATGATCTTGTAATCCTTCGGATCTTTCATCTTCACGGTAGCCAGATCCGGTGGAGTCAGTTGCGCTGCTTTGCTTGCCAATTCGCCGTACCCCGCGCTCCGCTTGCTTCCCGCATGCAGCACGCGCCCCGATGCCGTCGCGCACTCCGCTTCCGGCACGCCCCACGTCTGCGCCGCCGCCGCGATCAGCATCTGCCGTCCTGCGGCGCCCACTTGTCGCATCGGGATCCAGTTGTTCGGCGTTGCCGTGCTTCCGCCCGCCACCTGCAATCCATACTTCGCAAAATTCACGTCCGCCTGCTCGATGCGCACGTCCTTCCAATCCACATCCAACTCTTCCGCGATCAGCATCGGCAGCATCACCTTCACACCCTGCCCAACCTCCGGATTCTTCGCCATGATGGTCACAACCCCATCCGCCGCGATGCGAATAAAGGCGCTTGGCGCTAGAACCGGCGCCGGAGGAGACGCCGGAGCTTGCGCAAACACCTCCTCCATCCAATCTCCATGCATCGCCAGCATCACCCCGCCGCCAGCCAGCGCGCTAACCCGCAAAAAACCCCGCCGCCCGATCACCGCAGTCGCCATAACTCCTCCACTATCGCAAACTCCAAAATCCCAAACTCGACCGCCATCCGCAACCGAATCACCTGCATACCTCTCGGATAGACGCTTTGGGACCGCCAGTGATACGCCGCCGGCCCACCCGAAGTGCCCGAAGTGCCCGAAGTGCCCGAAGTGCTTGATGCATTCTGCTCGCTCAAAGCTTATTTGCCCTGCGTTGTTTGCGTCCAGCGCAGTATAGCGGTTTCCAGGAAATCGCGCGAAATCGGGGACAGACCTAAAGCGGGGACAGCCGGAACGTTTCCGCCGTCTGGGAAAATGTTCATGGCGAGTCAAGACTATGTTTCGACGTACTTCCGGAATAAAGAGGACGGAACTTCGGTCTGGTCACGGTGATGTAGCGAGGTTCGATCCTCTTGAAAATGCAGGGACGTTTGTCGAAGCGCCCTATCTCACAGCTACGGCTGCCACCGCCTTTCGATGTCGAGAGCTTCCTCCGGACTCTTCGATCCAAGACTAAAGTCATCGAATTCAGCAAAAAAGGCAGTATCTTCGCGCAGGGAGACCCTGCTGGCGCGGTCTTCTATATCAAAAAGGGAAGGGTGAAGCTCACAGTCATCTCCGAGCATGGGAAGTCAGCGATCATAGGAGTCTTGAACGACGGCCATTTCTTTGGCGAGGGCTGCATGGCAGGCCAGGCCCTGCGCATAATGGCGGCCTCGGCGATCACCGACTGTACGCTTCTTAGGATTGAAAAGGCGGCTATGATGGCCGCGCTTCATGAACGCCACGATTTTTCCGAATTTTTTATCGCCTATGTGCTTTCGCGGAACGTCCGCTACCAGGCGGACCTGGTCGACCAGCTTTTTAACTCAACGGAGAAGCGTCTGGCTCGTATTCTTCTGCTGCTCGCCCACTATGGGAAAGAAGGCCAGCCGGAACGTATCGTGCCCAAGGTAAGTCACGAAACGCTGGCGCAAATGCTCGGCACAACGCGGCCTCAAGTCAGTCATTTTATGAATAAGTTCCGAAAGCTTGGCTTCATTGAATACAGCGGAAGATTAAAGGGAAGCTTAGAAGTCCACAGTTCCCTCCTCAGCATGATCCTGCACCAGTGATTTCAGATACGCCCCGATTACGCCCCGATAGCAGGCCTGGACTGTCTGTCACCGATTTGTGCCGCCGTTCATACAAATTTATTAACGTATGATTTGTGACAGACGCTGTAACGCGGTCTTTGCGATTATGCGGGGCGGGAGATTTCTCCGAGAGTTGATATTACGAAACGGCGAAACATGCGTTTTATTTCTCGGAACTGCCATCTCCATGGACGAAGGACTTTCAGCCCAAGCCCGCGCCCCAAAGAAAAAACTGTAATACATAAAATAACCCGTCCAGTTCTTGGTTATGTACTGAAAAAAGCAGGGTCAGCAGCATTTTGCGGCCACTCAATGAAGTTCGAGAGAAGGAGAAGTGAAATGGCAAAATCTGAAACTCTGATCAAGAACTCTGCGAATCGGCGCGCTTTCTTGAAAACCGGAATCACGGCGGTAGGCGCAGCGACTATGGGCGCAGGCCTATCGGGCGGTGGGTTATCGGCCCTTGGCCAGGAGCAGGGGCGAGATGGCGATGTCACAAGAGGCGACATTGCGATCCTCAGGTTCCTGAATGCTTTAGAGCAGATCGAGGCAGATCTGTGGATTCAATACTCCGAACTTGGAGGGATAGGGGACACCGAATTCTCCGGAGTCAATGGGGGAAACCCTCTCTACACGGCCGCCCTTTCCATTCTCGATGGCGACATGAACCAGTACATCCATGATAACACCGACGATGAGATCAGCCACGCA
>DATNNV010000050.1:0-24992 GCA_035601655.1 Candidatus Dormiibacterota bacterium | reverse complement strand
GGCGATCCGCAGGGGATAACGCTGAGCGCGCACTGTCACGATGATCTGGGGCTGGCGGTGGCAAATTCGCTGGCAGCGATCCGCGCGGGAGTGCGGCAGATCGAGTGCACCATCAACGGCATCGGAGAGCGGGCGGGGAATGCGTCGCTGGAGGAAGTGGTGGTGGCGCTGGCGGTACGCAAGAACAGCTTTGGTGTGAGCACGGGGATTCGGCTGCAGCATTTGTTCCCGACGAGCCGGATGCTGACGGAAATCACCGGAGCGCAAGTGGCGCCGAACAAAGCGGTGGTGGGCGCGAATGCGTTTGCGCACGAAGCGGGAATCCACCAAGACGGCATCATCAAGAATCCGGAGACGTACGAAATCATTTCGCCGGAGATGGTGGGAGTGCCGGCGAGGTCGCTGGTGCTGGGCAAGCATTCCGGGAGGAATGCGGTGCGCATGAGTTTGCGGGATTTGGGGTATGAGGCGAACGATGCGGAATTGGCGGAGATTTACGGGCGGGTGACCGCGCTAGCGGATCAATCGAAGCAAGTGCGGCCGCGCGATCTGGTGGCGATTGCGCATGAAGTGCTGCGGAAGCGTCCGGCGGCAATGGCTGCGGAAGCGGCGTCTCCGGCGGCGTAAAGAAGGGTTTCGCGAGTTGTTGCGCAGGAAATTTGCCGGCCGAAGTTGCGTTGGCGCGGCGATGAGCCGCTAGGATTGCATTTGGTGCCATGGGGACGCAGATGAAGAAGAACATCGTATTGCTGCCGGGAGACGGCATCGGGCCGGACGTGACGAAAGCGGCGGCGGCGGTGCTGCGGGAATGCGCGCACGAATTCGGCCACCAATTTAATTTCCACGAGAGCTTGATCGGCGGGGCGGCCATCGACGCTACGGGCACGCCGCTGCCGAACGAAACGCTGGACGCTTGCCGGGAGGCTGACGCGGTTTTTCTCGGCGCGGTTGGCGGGCCGAAGTGGGACGCGCTGCCCGTGGGAAAGCGGCCGGAGAGCGGCTTGCTGGGGCTGCGCAAGGGGCTGGGTTTGTACGTCAATGTGCGGCCGGTGAAAGTGCTGGAACCGCTGAGCGGAATTTCGCCGCTGCGGCCGGACCGGCTTGGCGACCTGGACCTGGAAATCGTGCGCGAGCTGGCGGGCGGAATTTACTTTGGCGAACGGGGCAGCGCGACGGAAAACGGCGTGGAGCGCGCGTGGGACACGGAGAGCTATTCGACGGCGGAAATCGAGCGCATCGCGACGTTTGCATACGGACGTGCGGAGAATCGCATGCGGCGCATTTGCTCGGTGGACAAAGCGAATGTGCTGACCAGTTCGCAATTGTGGCGGCGGACGGTGACGGAAATGAACGCCGTATATCCGTCGGTACGGCTCGAACATATGTACGTGGACAACGCGGCGATGCAATTGACGCTGCGGCCGACGCAGTTTGACGTGATATTGACGACGAATATGTTCGGCGACATTCTGAGCGATGCGGCGGCGGCGCTGGTGGGATCGATCGGGCTGGTGCCTTCGGCGAGCTTCGGAACGAGCGCGCCGCTCTTCGAGCCGATACACGGCTCGGCTCCAAACCTGGCGGGAACGGACTCAGCAAATCCGATTGGCGCGATTCTAAGCGCGACGATGATGCTGCGGGATGGTTTCGGGCTTTCGCTCGAGGCGGAGTGGGTCGAGCAATCGCTGAATCGTGTCTTGAGCGGCGGCTATCGCACGCTGGATATCAGCGAGCCTGGTGCGCGGACAGTCGGCGGCTCGGCGTTCACGGAAATGCTGCGGGAAGAGATGCAGCGAACGCTGGAGCACGCGGAGCGATACGGCTGGGGCGTTTAGGAGCGAGGCTTCGCGGACGATTGCTTCAGTGGCCAAAGCCCTGTTTGCCGGCTCCCAATGTCGGAGCTAAAGGTCCGACCCCCTAAAGAGAGAGTCCTGCAGCGACGCGGTGCGCCTTGCGAGAGGTGCGCGTCGGTGCTACTTTTAACTCTTGTCTAACGGCCTGCGGCTTGCACGCAAAGCGGGGATCACACGACGGTGTGAAGCGAGCGCGGACGGGGATCCTTTCCAGGCGGTTTTTGGTGGAGATGCGAAACGAAAAGGCGGATCGCGAAGGGCAAAGTTTGCGCGTCGGGGGCGGCGCGGTTGGCCGCAGGTTTCTATGCCAGGTTCCCATTCCAATTCGGCGGGGCATGCGCGGAGCGTCGCGGCGGGCGGCGTGACGTACTGGCGCGTGGAAGGATCGCTGCTGGAGCTGGGAGCGCTGCGTCCGGTGGGTTTTTTCACGTGGAATTCGCGGAGTTTTTCGGAGCGCTGGGCGCGCCGGGCGGGGATGGCGGCGATGGCGCTTGCGCGGCCGTTCGCGTACGCGGCGAACCGCACGTTTGCCACGCGATTGCTACACACGCTGCTGCGCGGAACGACCCAGGATCGCCTGGACCTGCTGGGCGAAGAATATTTCCACTACGTTTTACGGCCGCAGATGCGCACAAAAGCTGTGAATGCGCTGCGCGAGGCGGTGAAGAACGGCGAACGCATTGTGCTGGTGGGGCAGTTGCTCGAAAATATCATGCGGCCACTGGCTGGATATTTTGGCGTCGAGGGATTCATCGCCAACCGGCTGGAATATCGCGACGGGCAAGCGACGGGCCGGCTGGCCGATCCGATCGTGAGGCCGCGCGGACCGCTGGCGTGGATTGCGGGCGGTGCGACGGCGGGACGGGTGCCGCGCGAGAAGCTGGTCGTGCAACTCGGCTGGGCGGGAACGCCTGATGCGCTGGAATCGGCGGCGCAGCCGGTGGCGCGTTCGTTACACGGAGGCGGAAGGTCTGTCGCGCTTTTCGATGGAGTGCCGCGAGCGGCGCAGTTGAGGGTACGTGAGAGTCTGGCGGGACGTCACATTTTGCTGATTGGCGTGACGGGGTTCATCGGTAAGGTCTGGCTGGTGAATTTGCTGGAGGATGTGCCGAAGATCGGGAGGATCACGCTGCTGGTGCGGCGGAATCGTACGACACCCGCGCAAAAGCGATTCGAAAAGATTCTGGAGGAATCTCCGGTGTTCGATACGCTGCAGGAGCGCCATGGCCAGGGTTTGGCGGCGTTCCTGAAGGAAAAAGTGGAAGTGGTGGAAGGGGACGTGAGCGAGCCGGGTCTCGGGCTGGATGAAGCAACGCAGGAGCGGCTGAGCAAGTCGCTCGATCTGGTGGTGAACAGCGCGGGGCTGACGGACTTCAATCCGGATTTGCGGGATGCGATTTCTTCTAACGTTGAGTCGGTCTCGAATCTGCTGGCATTTGTGCGGCGGTGCGATCGCGCTGGATTGATGCATCTTTCGACGTGTTACGTGGTGGGAATGCGCGACGGGCGCGTGACCGAGGAATTGCGAGACAACTACAATCCGGCGTGCGACGCCGAGTTTGATGCGGAGCGCGAGATCGAATCGCTGCGCGAGACGATCCGGCGCATCGAGGCGCGAGCCGAGAGTCCGGAGCTGCGAAAAGCGCTGCGCCGGCAGGCGCTGGGGCGGACCGGCGATGAAGCCAGCGCGCCGGCGGAGGAATTGCAAGGCGTGCTGAAGCGGAATCGCGCACGCTGGGTGCGCAACCGGTTGGTGCGGGTGGGCTTGCGCCGCGCGCAGCATCTCGGATGGCCGAACACGTACACATTCACGAAGAGCCTCGGCGAATCGCTGCTGGCAAAGCACGGAAAAGATTTACCGATCGCCATTGTGCGGCCGTCGATCGTGGAGAGCTCAGAGAGTTCGCCGTTCACGGGCTGGAACGAAGGCATCAATACTTCGGGACCGCTTTCTTACCTGCTGGGCACGAATTTCCGGCAGTTGCCATCGAACGAGCGGAAGTGCCTGGACGTGATTCCAGTGGATATGGTTTGCCGCGGGATGACGCTGATTGCCGCGGCGGTGATCAGGCGGCAAAATGCGCGGATGTACCAACTGGCGACGTCGGCGATCAATCCGGTGAACATGGGGCGGAGCATTGAGTTGACCGGGCTAGCGCACCGGAAGTATTACCGCAAGCAGCAGAGCGTGGACCACTGGCTGAAAGTAAAATTTGAAACGATTCCGGTCTCGAAACAGCGTTACGAGCGGCTGTCAATCCCGATGCAGAAGGCGGTGGTCTCGCGAATCAATCGCGCGGCAGCCGGGTGGATGAAGAAGCCGCCGCTGGCGAAAGCCGAGCGCGAGCTGATCCGCGCGGAGAAACTAATTGAGCTGTACGAGCCGTTCATCCTGCACAACGAGCATGTGTTTGAATGCGAAAACGCCCGGTTGCTTTCCGCGGCGCTGCCGGAAGAGGAGCGCGCGCTGTTTGATTTTGCGCCGGAGAGAATTGATTGGTGGAATTATTGGATTAACGTGCACATTCCGGCGCTGCGGCGGTGGTGCTATCCGTTGATGGAAGGGCGGCCGCTGGAGGCGCGCGAGCCCCGCCAACTGAATTGGAATGCGGAATCCGCACAGGCTGCCACGGCTTCTGGCCTGGCCGCGCCACCCGATACGCTATGGCGATCTTCGTAACCGGCTCGACCGGATATCTCGGCAGCTATCTGGTGGCCGGACTGCTGACCGAGTACCGCGACAATCTGAACTTGCTGGTGCGCGCGAAGTCCGTGCAGGAAGCGCGCGAGCGGCTGTGGACTTCGCTGCAACTGCATTTGAACTTTCCGCAATTTGCCGATTTCCTGAATGCGCGGGTGCGGATGTTTCTGGGCGATTTGACGACGGAACGCTTTGGGCTTGCCGACGACGAGTATCACGCGCTTGTCGATACGACCGATTCGATGATTCACTGCGCGGCTTCACTGAACCGCAAATCCGAGAAGCAATGCATGAACGTGAACTTGCGCGGCTCGCTCGAGGTGATGCAACTGGCGCGGCGGGCGCAGAACCGCAACGGGTTGCGGCGGTATTCGCACGTCTCCACGGTGGCAGTGGCCGGAAAGCGGCAAAACGAAGTGGTCACGGAAGATGCGGCCATCGATTGGTCGCGCTCGGACTACGATCCTTACGCGCGCACGAAGAAATTTTCTGAACATATGGTGCACCAGTTGCTGCCCGACGTTCCGCACACAATCTTTCGTCCGGCGATCGTGCTGGGAGACAGCCGGCGGCCGGAGACGACGCAATTCGACATGGTGCAGGCTTTCGATTTGTTCTCGCGGCTTCCGGTGCTTCCGCTGCGGCCGCGCGATCGAATCGATATAGTCCCCGCGAACTATGTGGGCAAGGCGATTGTGACGATTCATCAGAAAGAGGAGCCGCTGCACGGTATTTATCATTTGTCGTCGGGCGAAGGCTCGCAGACCTATGAGGAACTGACCGACGCGCTGGCCACGCAAAGCGGAGGACGACGCCCGGCGTATTGGCCGGCATTTGGCAAGCCATTTTCCGGGACCGCGAACTGGCTTGCGAATCGCAGCGGTGCGGTGGGCTACGGGGCGTCGCTCTTGAAAGTGTTTTGGCCGTATCTCGACTGGAATACGGTGTTCGACAATTCGCGCGTGGTTGCGGAACTCGGCGAAGCGCCGGCTAAATTCGCGACTTATGCTTTGCCGCTGCTGAAATTCAGCCGTGAAAATCATTTCCGCTATCCAGCGAGGCCGTGGCCCGGCGATGCGGCTTCGGAAAAACCTTTGGCGGCCGGGAGCGCGCGCGCATGACGGACCTTCTTCTGGTGGCGTGGGTCAGCGCGCTGATCGAGATACGGCGGTTTGGATGGGTGTTTGGTCGAGGCCGCCGCTGGCAGCGCGGCGAGAAGCTGCGTCTGTTTTTCGCGGGATACAACGGGACTCGGAATACGGGCGCGGATGTGCGCGTGCAGGAAATGCTGCGCCAGATCCGGCTGGTGCTGGGCGCAGAGAATGTGGACTTCAGCGTGTCCACCATGAATTTCGACCGGACGCGCGGCTACTTCGAAGGCACGCGGCAAACGCATCTTCCCGATGCGTTTCCACCGTTCCTTTTCCGGGAAGTCGGCTCGCACCACGGCGTGATCGCGTGCGAAGGCTCGATGTTCAAGAGCAAGTTCGCGAATGCGCTGACGACTTTTTTTGTGGGCGCGCTGGGATTAGCATCGGCGCAAAACAAACTTTCGCTCGCTTACGGCGCGGAAGCCGGCGCCATGGATCCGCTGATTCGCAGCATGTGCGAGCGCTACGTGCAGGATTCGCTGGTAATTACGCGCAATCTTGAATCGCAGACGGTTCTGAGTGAACTTGGGATAGCCACCGAGCTGGGCACCGACACGGCGTGGACTTTCGAGCCGCATCCGCCGGAGTACGCGCGCAAAGCGCTGCGCGATGCAGGCTGGGATGGCAGCACACCGATTCTGGCGCTGTGTCCGATTCATCCGTTCGTATGGCCGGTGCGCGCTTCGCTGGGTAAGCTGGCCGCGCGGACCATCACCGGCGCGTACAAGGAAAGCCAGTATCGCGGGCCCTATTTTTTTACTTCGGGGCCTGAAGTTGACCGCAAGTATCGGCATTATATCTCCGCGTTCACGAAATCGACCGCGGCGTTCCGCGAGCGGCATCGCGTGTTCCCGATCCTGGTGGCCATGGAGCGCCTGGACGCCGCGGCTTGCCGCGCGATTGCCACCGAGTTGCCGGGCTTGCCGATTTTCACTTCGGATGACTACGACATGTTTCAGCTTGTATCCATTCTTAGGCAATGTTCGCTGATGGTTTCTTCGCGCTATCACGGCATCGTGACGTCGATGCCGGCTCTGGTGGCTTCCGGAGGCGTAACCATGGACGAGCGCATTCGCAACCTGATGCGCGAGCGCGGGCACGATTATCTATGCCTCACGGTGGACGATCCGGATCTCGAGGCAAAGATGCTGCAGATGATGGAGACACTTATCCGCGAAGCGGATTTCGTCCGCCAGGGCATCGGCCAGACGGTGGTGCGCAATCTGAAAGTCATGGCGCGTATGGGCACGTTTCTGGAAGACGCCATTCGCCGGACCTATCCGGAATTTCCTCTGCGCTCCGGCGTTCTCTCGTGGGAGGACTACCTTCCGCCTTTGAGCGAAGACTTGCGCCGCCTGCTGCACGCACACGATTCAGCGGAAGTGGTTTCCAGGAGCGCGGTGGGATGAAGAGGGAAACATCGCGCGGAAAATCTTAGTCATGCCGAATTTTCTCGAAAACATGTTCGAGCGGCTGCGAGGCGCGGACAGCCGGGTGGTCCTGCGCGAAATCCGCGGCGAGGAATTCACCAGCGTCACGGGCAAGGAGCTGCTTGAGCAGGTGCAAAGCGCGCGACAATTTCTTCGCGGCGCGCAACTGCGGCCCGGAGACCGCTGCGCACTACTCGGAGGAAACTCGATTCGCTGGGTGGCTATCGACCTTGCGCTGATGGCCGAAGGCGTAATCGTCGTGCCGCTGTACTCCCGGCAAGCTCCGGCCGAACTGGCCGGCATGATGAAAGATTGCGGCGCGCAGCTTCTGGTAACCAGCGAAACAGAGCTGGCAGAAGCGATTGCGAGGACCGCGCCGGATGGGCCCCGCCAAATCACGTTTGACGAAATTTTCGACAAGCGTTTGCTGGCTGGCGCTGCCGTGGAGCCTCCCAACTCCAGGGATGGCAGCGACATCGTCACGATCATCTATACGTCGGGCACTTCGGGCGAGCCGAAAGGCGTCTGCCTCACCGTGAGCAATTTGAATCACATGCTCGGCTGCACCACCGAGCGCCTCGATCAGCTCATGTATCTTCCCGGCGGCAAAGAGATCGATCGCGTCTTCCACTATCTGCCGATGAACTTTGCCGCTTCGTGGCTGCTGATGCTTTCCTGTCTTTCACGGGAGAGCGTGCTCACGCTTTCCACGGACCTGAACAAGCTGGCCGACGAAATACGGCTGGTGGCGCCGCACTATTTTCTCAATGTGCCTACGCTGCTGGAGCGCGTGCGCCGCGGCGTCGAGGAGGCTCTCGTGAAGCGGCCCGCCCCCATCCGCTCGCTCTTCGCGAAAGCGCGCGACGCCTGGCAACGGCGGCGCGTCGGCCGCGGCAGCATAGTGGACATGATCTGGCTGGCGCTGGGGCAAAAGTTGATCTTCGGACAGATCAAACAGCGCTTCGGGCAGCACTTGCGCGCACTGATTTGCGGCTCCGCGCCGTTAGCGCCGGAGACGCAACAATTCTTTCTGATGCTCGGCATTCCGGTGCTGCAAGCTTACGGACTCACGGAGACCACTGGAATCTGCACCTTGGACGATCCGCGGCTGCCGGTCGAGCCGGGTCGCGTTGGTCCCGGCATTTCCGGGATCGAAATGAAGCTCGGCGGGAACGAAGAGATCATGGTGCGCGGCCCGAATATTTTCGCGGGCTACTGGAATCGTCCGGAGGCCACGGCGCTGGCGATTCGCGACGGCTGGTTCCACACCGGCGATCAAGGTGAAGTGACCGTTTGCGGCAACTGGCGGATCATCGGCCGTATCAAGAATTTGATTATTCTGAATTCCGGGCACAACATCGCTCCCGAGCCAATCGAAGAACGGTTGGCGCAGAAAATTCCGCACGCGCAGCATGTCGTGCTGGTCGGCAATGGCCGCGGTTATCTCGGCGCGCTTATCACCGGACCTGTTGAACGCCCGGCTGCGCAAGCCGCGATCGATGAAGTAAACGCGGAGCTCCCGCACTACAGGCAAATTCGCAACTTTGCCGTGGTTGCGGAAGGACTGACGTTTGAGAACGGATCGCTGACTGCGAATGGCAAGCTGCGCCGCGATGCCATCGGCGCACGACTCGCGTCTGAAATCAACGCGATCTATCAGGTGCGAGCGGCCGCGGTTTAGGAAATGAGCTGCGGACTTTGCGATGGGAGCGTCGAGGCGTGAAGCAATTCAAGGGCGAAGCGCTAGCTTGGACTTGGCGGGACGGCATAGTTGAGGTCACACTCGACCGTCCGCCCGCCAACGAAATCGGAACCGTCATGCTTGCCGAGTTGGAGCAGTTTGTCGCTGCCTTCGAAGCACTCGTTCCCATCACCTCGGCTTGCATTGTTTCGAGTGCCCAGAAGTCCGGCTTTTCCGCCGGCGCCGATCTTCGCGAGTTATACCACACCGCCGCCGCTATTTCCGAGACAGACCGGCTCTCCGGCGTTCGGGAATTCTTGCAGCGCGTCCACGCTGTCTTCAACGCTATCGATGCCGCACCTTTCGTCACGCTCGCTGCGGTCCACGGCGTCTGCTTCGGCGGCGGTCTCGAGCTGGCTCTCGCCTGCGACCTGATCGTTGCGGACAAGATGGCGCGCTTCGCTTTCCCCGAGCTACGCCTCGGCTTGATTCCCGGCTTTGGCGGAATTCCGCGCTTGAAGCGCGATCTCGGCAACGCTTTCGTGCGCGACCTTTTACTCACGGGCCGCAGCGTCAACGCGACGCGCGCGCAAGCAGTGGGTCTCGTCGCGCAGCTTGCCGCGGAAGGCGAAGCGCTGAAACTCGCCCGTGCCACGGCCGTGCAAATCACCAAGTTCGATGCGGTGGCGCGCGCGGCTGCCAAGAAATTCATCAAGTCCATTCCGCACGAGGAGCTGCGCCGCGAAATCGACCTGTTCTGCGAACTCTTTGCGCGCCCGGCGGTCATGGCGGCGCTCAAGAAATTCGTCGAATCCTCGGACGCCATGCCTTATCTGCCTTAAACCGCTGCGCTTATTCTCCGAACAGGTCGTCCGTACCTAGCCGTTTTCGGGGCCTCCGACCTACCCGAACGGCGGATGTAGACGCACGCGCGATTGCCGCATCTTGTTCATGGAGGTGACAGCAATGTCTGCCACACTGATCGAACTTTCTGACGCGCTCGCGCAAATGACCGAGCGCACCGCGGCGTCCACCGTCGCCGTCCACACGGAAGCGCGCGGCTCATCTAGCGGCGTAATCTTGCGGCCCGGAGTCATCATCACCGCCGAACACGCGCTTCGCCGCGACGAAGATATCCAGGTGACTCTGCCGGACGGCCGCGCCGTTTCCGCATCGCTGGCCGGCCGCGATCCCTCAACCGATCTCGCCATTCTGAAATGCGGCGAAGCCACGGCCTCCTCAGCCGCAATTGGCGACGCCCATGCCGCCAAGCCCGGCGCTCTTGCGCTAGTCGTCGGTCGCACGCGCGCCAGCGGACCGGTTGCCGCTCTCGGCGTTATCAGCCTTGTCGCAGCCGAGCGCAAAATGTGGACCGGCACCGCGCTTGCTCCCTACATTCGTCTCGATGTTGCTCTGCAGCCCACCGCAGTAGGCGGCGCAGTAGTCGACACTGCCGGCCGCCTGATCGGCATGGCCACGCCGCGCTTCGCGCGATTCGGCGCCATCGTGGTTCCCGCCGCAACGATAAATCGCATCGCCGATGTCATTCTGCAAAAAGGCCGTATCCCCCGCGGTTATCTGGGCATCGGTTTGCAACCGGTGCGTTTGCCGGAGGCTCTTCGCGTATCGCTGCAGAGAAATGAGAAAACCGCCGCGATCGTTCTCGAAGTCGAGCCGGAAAGTCCCGCGCACAAAGCCGGCATCGTCATCGGCGACATTTTGGTTTCGCTCGAAGGCCAGCCGGTCACGCATCTCGAAAAGGTGCAGTCGCATCTCGACGCCGGAAATATCGGCAAGACGCTCGCCGCGAAAATCGTGCGCGGCGGCGCCGTGCAGAGCGTGAACATCACCGTAACTGAACGCGAGCACAAGGGTGAATAAATGGCCATCCCTGGATTTGGCGAAATCGCGGAAAATCTCCGCCGCTCCACGGTTCTAATTCATGCCGGCCCGCGCGGCAACGGCTCCGGGGTCATCTGGACGGGCGACGGCATCATCGTCACCAACGCGCACGTCGCCCGTGCATCCGGCCTCCGCGTACAGCTTTGGGACGGCCGTGAACTACCCGCCGAAATCATGAGCCGCAATCCACGCCGCGACCTCGCGCTGCTGCACGTCAACGCCGAAGATCTGCCCGCCGCGCGCGCCGCCGATTCTTCGCAAGTCCGTCCGGGCGAACTCGCCATCGCCATCGGCAATCCCATGGGCTTCGTCGGCGCGCTCACCACTGGCGTGATTCACGCCGTCGGTCCTCTTCCTTTGCGCGGGCTCGGTGCGCAGAGCTGGGTGCAAGCAAGCGTGCGTCTCGCGCCGGGCCATTCTGGCGGGCCGCTTGCCGATGCGCAAGGGCGCGTGATCGGAATCAATACCATGGTCGCGGGCCGCGTCGCGTTAGCTGTTCCGAGCAATGCGGTGCGCCAGTTTGCCTCTGCCGGCTCGAGTGAGGGCTGGCTGGGCGTCAGCGTGCATCCCGTGCGCGTGCCGCAGCGCAGCGGTCACCGCTTCGGCCTCGTTCTTCTGGAAGTGGAACAAGGCAGCCCGGCCGCCAGAGCGTCGCTAATGCCAGGTGACATTTTGCTCGGTGCTGACGATCGCGCCTTCGCGTCGCTTGAAGATCTCGCGCAGCTCCTCGAAGTCACAAGCCCGCGGCTGGTGCGTTTCGAATTCCTGCGTGGCGACTATGCGCGAATTCGCCGCGTCACCGTGCAACTTGGCGCAACGGCCGGGAAAGGCACGATCGCCGCGTGATTCGCGTTTTCATCGTCGCGTCGTCTTCGGTTTCGCGTGCCGGTCTGCGCAGCATGCTCGCCGAAGCCGGCTTCGAAGTCGTCGGCGTCGCCCAAGATGTCGAGTTGTTAGACGAAGCGCTGCTCGACTCGGTCCCGGACGTCATTCTGATCGAGTCCACCGGCGGCGCTGCCGAAAATGGCGGTCAACGGCTCGCGCTCGGCGGCGTCGCGCACGATTTCCCAGTGCTGCTTGTCGTCGAACAACTTGATCAGGCGCAACTTGCCCAAGCGCTAAGAGCCGGAGTTCGCGCTGTTTTGCCCCGCGAAATCTCGGCGGAACAATTGCAGGCGGCCCTCCGCGCGGTTGTCGCCGGACTCATCGTCGCAAACCCCACAGAAATCAGCGCTCTTCTCGCGGCGCCCGCATCCTCGATGAACGACGTCATTCCGCTTGCCGAGCCGCTCACAAAACGCGAGCGCGAGGTCCTGCAAATGCTCGCCAGCGGTCTTGCCAACAAGGAAATTGCCGCGCGCCTCGCAATTTCCGACCACACCGCCAAATTCCACGTCGCGTCCATCCTTGGGAAGCTCGGCGCATCGACGCGCACCGAAGCCGTAGCCATCGGCATCCGCCACGGCCTGGTGCTGCTCTAGCAGTTCTTCGGTGGCCCAAGCCGGCGTCGGCAACCCCCTCCGGAAGTTTTCATTCCAGCCACCTCAATGGTAGATTTAGCTTTATGCGTACGTTGGACCAAACCACCGCGGAAGTGCTGCAGCTCGCTGCAAACCACTTCAAAGTCCCGGCTGACTCGCTGGCTCCGGACGACGACTTCTTCAAGAAGCTTGGCATCGACAGTTTGCAAACCCTCGAAATGCTTTCCCGCATCGAAAATCATTTCGGCATTGAGCTGCCCGACTACGAAGTGCAGGGCGTGAGCGACTTCCGTACGCTCGCCTCGCGCATACAGTCCCGCCTGTAATGTTGGATCTTTCGGACTACTCATCGATTGGCGAGGCGCTGAAGGACGCCCTGGAAACGTTTGCGCCGGAAGTCTGCCTCATCGAAGCGGACCGCGACCGCGAAAATCATCGCTACACCTATCGCGGGTTCAAACAATTAGCGCTTCCACTCGCAAAAGGCCTGCAGGACGCCGGTTTCGGCGCAGGGGATCGTGCTGCGATCATCATGACCAATCAATCGAAGTGGCTGCTCTCCGCCTACGCGGTGTTCTTCCGCGGCGGCGTGCTCGTGCCGCTCGATTACAAACTCACTCCCAGCGAGCAATGGCAACTACTGCAGCACTCGGGCGCAAATGTCCTCATCACCGAGTTTCCAATCTGGCGCCAACTGCAAACCGCCGCCGGCCGATCAGCCGCCGCCGGCGTTCGCACCATTCTCGTCAGCGAAGCGCCGCCCAACGCCGACCTCGCTGGCGCTCACCGCTGGGAAGAATTTCGCGGCAAAGGCCAGCCCGATTTCGTCGCGCGCCGGCGAAAGGACACCGCCTGCATCGTCTATTCCTCCGGCACCGGCGGCCGCCCCAAAGGCTGCATGATGACGCACGAAAACTATCTCGAGCAGTGCGTTGCACTCACTTCGCTCTATCCGTTCTGGCCCAGCGTGCGCTATCTCAGCATTCTTCCAACAAATCACGCCATCGATTTCATGGTGGGCTTCTTCGGCCCGTTCACGTGTGGCGCCACCGTCGTTCACTTGCGAACGCTTCGCCCCGAGTACGTGCGCGAAGCCTTCTCGAAATATAAAATCACTTACGTGAGTCTCGTTCCGCTGGTTTTGAAGAATCTGCAAAAAGGTTTGCAAGCGCGTTTTGATGCCTTGCCTGCTGGCAAACGCAGAGTCTTCGACGCATTGGTGCGTATCAACAAAGCTGTGACCAAGAATCGGCCGCTTCCCATCGTCAGCCGCCTTCTGCTCAAGCAGGTTCACGCCGCATTCGGCGGCGAGCTTCGCGCCATCATCGTCGGCGGTGCTTTCGCCGAGCCAGAAAACTTGCAATTCTTTTATGACTTGGGCATTCCCGTCGCCAACGGCTATGGCCTCACCGAAGCCGGAACCGCCATTACCGTCAATGATCTCAAGCCCTTTCGCGCGGACACCGTCGGCAAGCCGCTGCCGGGCATGGAAGTTCGCATCATCGCGCCGGACGCCGAAGGAATTGGCGAAGTTACCGTTCGCAGCAAAACCGTGATGTCCGGCTATCTCCATGATCCCGAACTCACCGCGGAAACCATCGTCGACGGCTGGCTCATGACCGGTGACCTCGGCCGTTTCGATCCCACCGGCCACCTCCAGCTCTTTGGCCGCAAGAAAAACATGATCGTTACCGAAGAGGGGAAAAACATCTACCCCGAAGACATCGAAACCGTCTTTGACAGTCTGTCCGTCAAAGAATTCTGCGTCTTCGCCGCCAACTACATCTGGCCGCAGCGTTCCATGGTCGGCGAACAGCTCATTCTAGTGTTGCGTCTCGAGCCCGGCCAAACTCTCACCGCCGATCTTCGCCGCGATATCGCCGGGCGCAACAATCGCCTGTTAAACTACAAGCGTGTTCATGGGGTCGTCCTTTTCGAAGAGGACTTTCCTCGCACGGCTTCCCTGAAGATCAAGAGAAACGTCTTGGCGGAGCGGCTTGCCCGGCTCGATCGCGCGGCCGCTGTTCTCCCGCTCTGATCGGGTATCAAACGGAGACGCTGCAAATCCTGGTGCATTGCCGATGAACCGTTTCTTCGCCATTGTGAATCCTGCCGCCGGTGGCGGCCGCTCGGCCAAGCTGGCTGGGCCTTCGCTCGCACGCCTTCGCGAAAAGGGTTTGCACGTTGACGTGATCGCTTCCACCGGCCCCGGCCACGCCGTGCAGCTCGCCCGCGAAGCCTACGACCAGGGCTATCGCCACTTTCTTGCCGTCGGTGGCGATGGCACCGCTCACGAGATTCTGAACGGCGTCTTCGCAAGAAGGCAAAGTGTCAATCGCGTCGCGCTCGGCTTCCTCCCGCTCGGCACCGGCAATTCCTTCCTTCGCGATTTCACCCCAGATGGTGCTCAGGCTTCCCTGGACGCGCTGCTCGCTGGACGCACACGGAGCGTAGATCTGATTCGCCTGACGCATGCCACCGGCGAGATCTTTTCTTTCAACGTACTGAGTGTAGGTTTCACTGCCGACGTCGCCACGCTTACCAATCGCGTCTTCAAGCCGCTCGGGCCGCTCGGCTACCTGCTGGGTGTTTTCGTGCGCGTCGTGCAGTTGCGCCGCCGCGCCTTCGTTCTCAAGTGCGACGACGATACGGCATGGGACGACCGCCGCTGCCTCTTCCTCACCTTTAGCAACAGCAAATTCACCGGCGGCAAAATGATGATCGCTCCGCACGCCGACGCCAGCGATGGCTTGATCGAATTTGTCCGCTGGGGACCCATCAGCAGGCTCGGGCTGATGCGTACGCTTCCGAAACTCTACGACGGCACGCACATCACTCATCCGCTCGCTTCGCGCCGCTCCGTCCGCCATGTCGAGTTCAGTCCTCAGGCACCCATCGACGTCATGATCGACGGCGAAGTCGCTACCGTCGAGTGCCGCGCCATCGACATCGTACCTGCCGCGGTGGACATCTATATATGAAGCAGCTCTGGGCCATTCTGCGCAGCGGCGTTTTGTGGGGACTGAGCTGGCTTCATTTCATAATTGCCGTGCCGGTGCTCATCGCTCTCGCCGTCTTTCTCGATCCCCGCAAACACGACTGGCTGCAGCGCAAGTTTTGCAGACGCATCGCTTTCTTTTCCGGCGCGCGCCTCGAAATCCATCGCTCGCCAGGTTTCGATCCGCAACGCACCAGCTTCTTCATGATCAACCACGTCAATCTCTTCGACCCATTCGTCTTGTATTGCGCCATTCCGCAGTATGTCCGCGGCTGGGAACTCGAATCCCATTTCAGAATCCCTATCTACGGCTGGCTGATGAAGCGCTTCGGCAACGTTCCGGTCCCGGACGTGCGCCGCCCCGCCGATTTGAAACGCATGTGGCGCCTCACGCAAGCAGCGGTCGACGGCGGTACCAGCTTGATTATTTTTCCGGAGGCCAAGCGCACTCGCGATGGCCACGTCGCCGCGTTTCAGGATGGCGGTTTTCGTGTTGCTCAACAATTAGGCGTTCCGATCGTTCCTGTCAGCCTGGTCGGTTCGTTCCGGCATCTTCGCACCGGCGGCTGGCTTCTCCAGCCCGCCACCATCACGGTCCTCTTTCACGACACCATCGAAACCAGCAACTTGACCAAGGAAGACGTCCCGGTGCTCCGCGATCGCGTGCACGAAATCATCTCTGCGCCGGTTGAGAATTGGTTTGAATCGGAGAGCGCTGCGGCTACAGTTACGGCCGATTCTCTGGATTAATCACGAGCTATATAAGCCGGGAACACGCAATCAGAGGCTTACTTTGATTCCAGGCAGCGTGCGTCCCGCGCGCGTCTCCTGCCATGTGTACACGATGCGGTGAATCACCGTAATCGTGGAGACCACCGCAATCACCCACAGCACCGGCCCCATGCGGTTGAACAGCCCGCCGATGATCAGCAGCACCAGCCGCTCCGGCCGCTCCATGAATCCCACTTTGCACAAGGGAATCAGCGATTCCGCGCGCGCTCGCGCATAACTCACCATCACCGACCCCGCCGTCGCCACCGCCGCCAGCGCCACATACTCCGTCCGCCCGCTCACCGAGTAATACACCAGCAAGCCCATGTACAGCGCCATGTCCGCATAGCGGTCCAGTGTCGAATCGTAAAACGCCCCGAACGCCGTGACGCGGTTCTGCCGCCGCGCCACTTGTCCGTCCAGCATGTCCAGAAATCCGGCAAAAAGAATGATCAGCGCTGCCGCCCGGAAATTTCCCACCGCGAAATTCGCTGCCGCGATGAAATTCACCACCAGCCCAAGAAACGTCAGCAAATTCGGATTCACGCCGGTCGCCGCCAGCGCGCCTACGATCTTGTCGAGCAGCCACTTGCTGCCACTCCCGATTGCTCCTGTAAATGTAGCCATAGCGTCAGTTCTAGTTTCTCAGACCAGCCTTATCTTCGTGAAATCAGCGCGGCCCTGCAATTCTCGCGGCATCCTACACTAGCGCCGCTCCCAGCCGCAAATCGTCGCCACGCGACCGCGCCGCCGCCGTGTACCTCCTGCCCAAAATACCCCCATCCCCGCCGCCCCTCCAGTACCCTAGGCGCTATGCATGTCCGGCCCTTTTTTTTTCGCAAGCAACTTTTCCCATGCCCACGGGTTCATGGGGTTTAACTATGTGTGTGCACGCGTAACTCCTTCATTTTGTTAAAGTAATGTAAATTTTCCGTATTGCCACGGCGCCCCCAAAAGAGTATTTTCCGCGCATTGTTTAGTTTTGGTGGGTCCTGGCAAGTGCAAACTTTTCTCGCTTCTCGCAGTTCCGCACTTTGCATTCCAGCCCGCAAACCGGGAGGTAGCACATGCGTCGCTTTGCCGCCGTTTTGATTTTCTCGTTACTCTTTCTCGCGTTCCAATCCACTGCCAACGCTCAGGACATTCTGGTCCCCGCCGGCACTCTAATTCGCTGCACGCTCGACGAGCCCAACTTTTCCTCAGCCACTGCCGATATCGGTGACCCGGTCGTCTGCCACCTCAGCACCCTCCGCGAATTCGGGCAAAACGTCTTTCCGCGGGGCAGCTATCTGGGTGGCCATCTCGAAGCCGACAAAGAACCCGGCCACTTCGTTGGCAAAGGCTATCTCCAGCTCGTCTTTGACCGCATCGGCTTCCCCACTTCCGATGTCCCCGTTCCCAGCAAAGTGATCGCCGCCAAGGGCTATAAAGTCGATCGTCACGGCGACATCGTGGGCAAAGGCCACGCCAAGCGCGACGTCGTCGAGTGGCTCATTCCTCCCCTGTGGCCCTGGAAGATTCTCACTCTGCCTGCCCGCGGCCCGCGCCCCACTCTCAAAGGCGAATCGCAGATCACCGTCCGTCTGATGGACGACATCGACATCCCCCGCCAAGTAGCCTCGCCTCAGTCGTATAACCGTCCCGCCTCATACGACCGCCAGCGGCCCGTCTACCGCCCGCAATCCTCGTCGGACCGGCCTCCAGCCGCCGTGCAGCGACCCGTCGAGCAAGCGCAAGCCGCAGCGCCAAACGTAACTCCGGCCGCCGCCGCACCGGAAACTCAGCCAGCAATCCTCTCGGTCTCCTTATCCACGCAGACCGACCTATCGGCTCTGATCTCCGCAGCGCCCGCGGCCCAGTCACCCGTCTCGGGTCTGACGCAACCAGCAGCGCAGCCAGAACCTCCCGCAGCGCAGCCCGTTCTTTCCGCCGCGCAGACCGAGCCATCCGCTCCAATCGCCCGCTCCACGCGCCAACCCCTCCGCATCAGTTGGATCGCCCTGAAATCCGGCAACGTCGATGCCGTAACCAACTACCGCATCCACCAGGGCAGCGTCTCCTACGTTCTCTCCACCGGCGCCCAAGGCTCCGTCGACATCACCGCAGTCGACTGGCGCAAAACATCCCAACTCAACGCCGCCCCCATAATCGCATCCGCCCGCGGCACCTCCGCCGCCCGTTGAGGCTCATCGTTGCATCGCGTTCCGTCACGTAGGGGCGCAGCACTGCTGCGCCCCATCTCGGCAAGGTCTCAAGCCATTGGCCATGACGTGGCCCGCGGCTAGGCGGCAACCCAAAGCTTTTCACCTCGCTCGCTGTCCCGATTTTCCCCCACCAAGCGCCAGAGGCGCGCCACAAGTTAGCTCGCGCGTAAGCGCTGGGACCACTGGAAGCCACCTCGTAAATCGATTTTTAGGGGGTCGGGGCTTCAGCCCCGACATAAAGCGCTGCAAGGATCGGGCTTTAGCCCCGGAAGATAGCCCGTGATCTCCTTCTGGCGTTTATGAGAAGCCTCGGCTTCTAGCGTGATCCCAAAGCACCCTAGGTGCGCCACAAATGCTATCCTTCGCCTCCAATATCGCGCCCTATCGCGCAACGTTCCGCCGCCCGGAGGCAAATCCGTGCCCTTCAAAAAAACCGCCAAATATCTCGCCCTCTTCCTCGCCGCGGCCCTCCTGCTCACCATCTCCTGCGCCGCCATCTACCGCTACGCCGCCCAAACCAAAATTGCCCGTGCCCGCGCCATCCACTCCCCAGACGGCATCGACTCCCTCGAGCCCGTCTCCATCGGCGGCATCACGCAATGGATCGAAATCCGCGGCCAATCCGTAAAAAATCCCATTCTGCTCTTCATTCACGGCGGACCAGGCTCCGCCTTCGTCCCCTTCGCCAGAATCTTTCAGAGTCCCTGGGAGAAATACTTCACCGTAGTGCAATGGGAACAGCGCGGCGCCGGCAAAACCTATTCCGCCAACAGCAAAGCCGTTCAGCAACTCACCATGAACGTCGCCCGCATGCAAGCCGACACTCTGGAAATGGTCAACTATCTCCGCAAACGCTTCGCCCGCGAGAAAATATTCGTCCTCGGCCATTCCTGGGGCAGTTTTTTGGGCCTGCAGTTGGCCCACGATCATCCGGAATTGTTGTATGCCTACATCGGCGTAGGCCAGGCCAGCGACGCCGCGCAGAATGAACTAGTCCTCTACCAAGACACGCTGGACGAAGCTCGCCGCACCCAGAACCACAAAGCCATCCAGCAGTTGACCGCCCTGGCTCCCTACCCCTCGCCCAATATCACCTTCCAGCAGATTAGAACCGTGCGCGAGTGGTCCAGCACCCTCATCGGCCCGCCGCAATCCGGCGAAGACGAATCCATGGGCCTCACCGCCGTCTTCGTCACTCCCGAATATTCCCTGATCAACGACGTCGATTGGATGCGCGGCCAGCTTTTCTCCGTAAACCTGCTCCTCCCCGAACTAACCAGGCTCAATCTCACCGCCCTCGGCTACGACTACCGCGTACCCATCTTCTTCCTCGAAGGCCGCCACGACCCCTACACCCCCTCCTCCGTAGCCAAATCCCTCTTCGACAAAATCAACGCCCCCACAAAGGACTTCGTCTGGTTCGAAAACTCCGGCCACTTTCCCTTCACCGAAGAACCCACCAAATTCACCGACACCCTAGTCCAAAGAGTCCTGCCCCTGGCTCGGTGATTTATTCTTCGCGATAGCGGATACGGTCGTGCTCCACAATCCAGAGCTGTTGTTTAGGCGATCGATTCTTGAAGAGAGGCAGCAGCCGCTTCAATAAGGCCAGAAGCGTCGGCTTGTCTTGCGTGGTCGAGCGAAATACCACGATCCCGGAATGCGACTTCGGTGGATACGCTTGAACGTTGCCGAAATCCAGGTCCAGCGTCAGCAGAATTCTATCTTCCGCCTGGCACCGTTCAAATAGTGCCGAATCGTCGGCTCCGGTCAGCTTCTGATCGCCGACGGTATCTGCCTCGTAACCCGCATCGCGAAGCATGGCGGCAAATTCCGCCGGCAGGTTTTCGTCGATTTTGAACTTCAAGCTCTGGTTTCCAGCGGCAGATCCACGGTTCCCTCGCGCGCCAACTCAGCCGCGTAGGCCAGCGCCGCATCGATATCCGCCTCCACCAGCCCCGGGTAGCTCTGTAAAATCTCGGTGCGAGGAACACCAGCGGCGACATTATCCACCACGGCGGAAACCATCACCCGCGTCCCTCGGACACACGCCCGGCCATGACAAACTGCAGGATTCACGCTAATTCGCTCGCGCCAGTTTCGCATGCACTTATCTTAACCCCATTTCCGCCCACCAGAGCCGCCACGATCCCTACACCCCCTCCTCCGCAGCCAAATCCCTCTTCGACAAAATCAACGCCCCCGCCAAACTCTTCGTCTGGTTCGAAAACTCCGGCCACTTCCCCTTCACCGAAGAACCCAGCAAATTCACCGACGCCCTGGTTCAAAAAGTATTGCCACACGCTCGCTGACTCCGCTGAAGCAATGATGAAAGGAACGGCTCAAGGCGATATTTAAGACCATGGGAACCCGACGATAAATATACTGCCAAGATACCTCCAGTTTGCTAATCTTCTGGAATATGGTTCAAGACCCAGAATTGACGAGAGCGGTCGCTGCGATACCCCAAAGATCGGAGCGCCAGCAAGACCTTACTAAGTTGGTCGGCGCATTCGTCGACGTTGGGATCATGGCTCAAGTCCAAAACACCAATAACCAGATTATTTACGGCCGCCGGGGTACAGGAAAGACTCACATATTCCGTGTCCTCGGTTCTAATTTGGGATCAAAAAAGAACGCCGTCATCTACATTGATGCGCGCACGCTTGGCAGCACGTCTCAGTTTGCCGACCCGTCCGTTCCACTTCCAACTCGATGCACGGCGCTTTTCCGCGACATCCTCGCAGAAATTCACGACAATTTGTTGGAGTATGTCGTGAATATCGGTGGGCCGGAGGCCGAAGCTTCGCTGAAGGACCTCGATGAGTTTGGCCGTGTCGTAACGGAGCCTTTTACAACCAGAGTGCAGGATAAGGATGCCACGCGAATTTTGCAGAAGAGCTCCGATCAGACCGCTACTGGCGTTTCGGCAGTACTCGGAGCAAATACCCAAGGAAAGATTGGAATCGATTCGACCTCTGTACGTGCCGTTGAAGCAGAGCGGTCGATTAACTATGCGGTAGCGTCTGAAGACAAGATTCTGTTTCCCGCTGTCGCAGGCCATTTGAGGTCAATCCTTGCTCGTCTAGGTTCGCAACTCTATATCCTCGTAGACGAATGGTCATCGCTTCCGACGGACGTCCAGCCATACCTTGCGGAGTTCTTCAAGCGAGCTTTCCTCGCCCTTCCGCAAGTTACAGTAAAGATTGCCGCCCTCGAACACAGGTCAGTCTTCCGCACACAGAGACCAAACGGGATCATCGGATTTGAAATGGGGGCCGACATATCGGCGAACATCGATATTGACGACTACTATGTCTTCGACAGGAATCCCGACCGCATTACGGACGTGTTTGGTGACATGCTGGTGAAGCACTTGAGGAATGAGCTTCCTCCCGATTACTTGGAGAAGCAATTCGGCATTCGTACCGGGCAAGAACTAGCTTCAAAATTATTCACTGAGCGCGCAGTTTTTCAGGAGCTTGTTCGTGCATCGGAGGGAGTGGCCCGCGACCTGCTCAATATATTTAGCACATCGTATTTTGCGGTCCATCGCAAAGGTAAGGAAAAGATCGAGAGAGGTGCAATCCTCGAGGGCGCGAGGCAGTGGTTCGAGTAAGATAAGGAAGGCAACCTTGATGCGGGCCTGCGGCGTGTTCTTCGTAGAATAACTGACGAAGTGATTGGAACGCGACGCGCCAGATCGTTTCTCTTACCACGGGAACTGAGCGACCACCCGGTCATTCAAAGGCTATTCGATCTTCGTGTCGTCCACCTAGTTCTGAGAGGCTACGCTGACAAAGATAAACCCGGAGTTAGGCATAACATATATTCGTTGGATTACGGAACCTACGTAGACCTATTAAACACGTCGAAGAAGCCGGACTTGGGCTTTGTTATTCACCAAGGAGAGCCCGAAGAGGATTTTGTAGTTCCCTTCGACGACAAGCGAAGCATACGGCGCATCATTCTCACGGAAAAAATTCTTCAAGAAGAGTCTGACGACCTCGAAACCAAGGCGGGTGGCGCGTCCTAGAGGGCAGGCTGGAGCCGGGCTATCCTTGGGCCCACGCTCCGGGCGGGTGGCCGGGCCGACGTACTTGGCCTGGCGGTGGCCACCTTAATTAATTCGAAGTGTCAGCATGAAGGATCGTGTCTACCATCCTGCTCACGGCCAAAACATCCTCCGCATTTGGGCGGGTGGGCTAGACGAACGGAAACTCTATGAAAAAATCCGTCGTAAGAAGAATCCAGTCTCGGCCGAAGCCATCGCCCGCATGGCGGACCATGGCCAGGATGTTTCCCGTTTTTTCACCAACTCCGGCCAGATGCGCAAGCCCATCCAGCGCGTCAACGTCGATTTCACCGCCTCCATGCTCGAGGAACTCGAAGCCGCCGCTAAAGAACTCAACGTAAGCAGGCAGGCAGTCATCAAAACGCTGATTCGCCAGGGCCTGGATCAGCGTCAAACCTCCAGAGCCTCCCGCCGCAGCGCAAGGAGATCCTAGGCCCGAAGCCGAGTCGTGCTATGCCACCCACCTCATCGTCAGCCTCTTCCGCTTCTTCGCGCAGTCCAGAAGATAAAGATCGATCAACTTCTGGTAAGCCAGCCCCGTCTCCTCCGCCAGCCCCTTGAAATAGTCCACCACCTCCGGACTCAAATTAATTCCCACCGCCTTCTTCTTCCCGGCATCGGTACATCAGTACGCTTGACGTAACGCGTACTTCCTGCGATTCTGTGCTAGTGATCGTCAGCTATCGGGACCATCGGACTAGGGATTTCGCAGGCGGTAAATGGGTCAAGGCGTTCTCTGGTTTTGAGCGTTCCGCGCGCCTGAAGCTCGATCGGTTGGAGGCGGCCGTGTCCCTGAGAGACCTTTCCGTATTGCCCGGGAATCGCTTTGAAGCTCTGATCGGCGACCGCAAGGGCCAGTTCAGCATTCGCATTAACGATCAATGGCGAATCTGTTTCGAGTGGCCGGACCGCTCGCCGGGTCCGTCGAACGTCGAGATTGTCGACTATCACTAGGAGAACCTTTATGGCCGTCACCGCAATCCATCCGGGCGAACACCTGGCCGAAGAACTGCAAGCACTCCATATGAGCGCTGCCGAACTCGCGCGCAAGCTCGACGTGCCCACCAATCGCGTCACGCAAATCTTGAATGGCACCCGTGCCATAACCGGGGACACCGCTCTGCGCCTCGCTCACTTCTTCGGCACCAGCCCGCAGTTCTGGCTCAATTTACAAAGTCTCTATGACCTCCGCCTCGCCCAGCACAAAGCCGGCAGCTCCATCAAATCCCTTCCGAAACTAAAGCGCCGCGAGCCCGTCCCCGCATAGAGCAACGCAGTTCTCCGCTCCTAGACCTCCCACGGATTAATCACCGTCACCGGCAAATCCTCGAAATGTTGCACGTTCCGCGTCGCTAGCGTCGCCCGGTTCGCCAGCACAATCCCCGCAATCATCGTGTCGCGCACTTCTGCCGGCCGCCCGATCCGCTTCCGCTGTGCCATCAATTCCGCCGCATGACTTCCAGCCTCCGCGTCAAACGAAGCGATGCGTCCTTCGATCATGCTTTTCAGCATCAGCTCAAACGACCGGATCAATCCATCCTGCCGCCGCCCCTTCGGCATAATCTGCAAGCCAAAGCGAATCTCCATTACCGTAATCGCCGTGATCCAAACCGAAGCCGCAGGCTGCCCGTCCAGCCACTTCACCACTGGTTTTTCCGGCTCCTTCCGCATCAGCGCGGAGATCACGTTCGTATCCAGAACGATCATTCCTCGAAATCCGCCGCTTGCACGTCGATATCCCTCAGCTCAGGGATTTCCTCGCCCCGCTTCAGCCCGCCACGACGGAACAGCACTGCAATTTCCGTTCCCAGCCGCCTGTTTCTCTTGCCTTCCCCCTTGGTCGCGTCGCGCAGAATCTCCCGCACTTCTTCTTCAACGCTCCGCCCATGCCGCCGCGCCTGCCGCCGCAGCTTCTCCTTCACCTCATCCTCAATCTTCCGAACCACCAGTTGCGCCATACCACAGATGATATCACGATATCACACCTGCGGAACACCAATCTCCTCATTGGCGTCCGACCTTGGTTTCGGTGCGTCCAAATCCCAGTCCTAGAACTACCCTGTGAGAACTTTTACGACACACCACCCCTTCAAATCCCACCGAATTTCCTCGACAAAAGTGAGTTAACGTGCTATTATAACACCTGATAACTGGAGCCAGGGCGGAGGCTGGCAACCTCCATGTCCGCCCAAACCCAATCCGCCACCCACGCACCTCGCCCGCTCCACTCTGATGGGCGCCGTCGATCAGCCTCCACCCCGTCCTCCTGCGTCGCTCTTTGCGCACTCTTTTGCACTCTGCTGCAAAAGAGCGAAAGCCATCCCCTTTGTTCACAATCGTTTGCACGCTCTTTGCAAAAACACTGGGGGTGCCCCCAGCAGCGCTTTTTTCTCGCTACCCGTTCACCCAGAGCCTCGAAGGGTCACTCGCCACTATCTCCTTTAGAATCCGCACTTACAGGCAAACGCCGTGTTTTGCCCGGTTTTGGCCGAAATCGTCGGCCCACAACTCCTTTAGAATCAGCACTTACAAGAAAGCGCTCTGTAACCCCTTTAGAATCCGCACTTACGAAAAAACCCGGGGGGAGGGGGGCACTATGTTAACGGTACGGACCGGGGGCATCCCTGACAAATCAGACCGGGAGCATCGCTGACACTGCTGGAATTTTGGGCTATGCGTGTAGAACAAATGCATGCCATGGAAAACGAGCAGTGTTATGGAAGAAAAACTTCGCTTTATCTTTGA
>DATNNV010000049.1:0-37049 GCA_035601655.1 Candidatus Dormiibacterota bacterium | reverse complement strand
CAACACCGCAGAGGGCACTTCGATGTCCCGCCGCAGTTGTTCCGCGGAATGCCCGCGCAGGAACAACCCGTAGAAAAACGCCGCCTCCCGCTGCGGAAAGTCGAAATCGCTGGCAACGTCACCGGGAACGAATTGTGGCATCGACGCCATAAGAGAAAAATGCAGTTTACTCAAAAGATCGGTCCCGTCAAGTAGGACTGCGGTTTGCGTGCCGCGTTCCGGGTAACTCCCCGTGTTTTCAGCGCCGCATTCCTGCCAGGCAACACCAGGGTTGCACTGCGGGTTCTAACCACCATACGATGCTTGCGTCGGCCAAGAGGATTCGCCAGGGCATAAGCCAGTGAGAAAAGCCTCATTCACAAAGCGCGCGGCTCGCGGGGTGTTCCAGTCTGGCGTTTTCCGCAGTCTGCGCTCTATTGAAGTGGACCCCGAAGACTTCCGGCGCGACCTCGGTGACAAATACGGCGTCTGGGTGCCCAGCTTCGAGCGCATGAGCGATGTTCCCATCGAGAAGCTCGACGCTATCGCCGCAAAATTGATTCGCAACGCCAGCCAGCTCGCCCTGGCCGAAGGCTTCGGCTTTGGATTTGGCGGCGCGCTCACGCTGGTGCCGGACACCAGCCTGCTGGTCATGATTACTCTGCGCCTGATTCAGCGTCTCAGCCTGCTCTACGGCTTGCGAGTCCACGACCCCGATCAGCGCCTGGAAATGTGGAAAGCTGCCGCAGCGGCCGCCGGGGTGGACTACGGAAAAGATCTGGCCGAAAAGCAGATCTTCGAGCGCCTGGCTCCGCGCATTGCCCGGGCTCTGGCCGCAAAAATGGGCGCGGAAGCCGCGGAAAAATGGGCGGGCCGCCTCATTCCTCTGGCGAGCTCCGCGATTGGCGGCGCGCTGAACTTTACCTTTGTGCGCGCCTGGGGCCGCCGCGTGCAGCGACACTTGCGGGCGCAACACGTCGCGCAGCGGCAGCCCGCTTCCGCCGCCGTTCACACTCCTAGTTCGGCTGCGCCCATCGCCATCCGCTGAGCTTGTGATTTGCCGCGTCCATCGCCACCAACGCGCGTCTAAGTTACTGGGATGAACCGCCGCACCCATTGCCGCCTTTTGTTCCTCCTGCTTGCCTGTTCCGCAGGAATGGCCCACGCCCAGCAGCAGGAAGAAATCAAGGGAGCTCCCGCCGAGCCTGCGGATGCCGCGGAAGTGCGCCGGCAAATCGCGCTCGTCGAGAAACTCGAACCCGCGCTGCCGGACCGCGGCGGCTCGCTGTATTTTCTGGCCAGCGCCAAACAGCACCTGGGAGAGACTCTCGAGGCGCTGAAGTTGCTCAAAGAATGCCTGGCGTTGCGCGAAGGATTTGATCCCACCGGCTCTCCGGCGTTTCGCGCGATGAAAGACTCCAAGGAGTTTCAGGATCTCGTCGACAGCGTACATCGCGACTTCCCGGTAGTGGCGCAGGCCCATGTGGCTTTCGTGACCGAGGAAAAGGATCTCGTCCCCGAAGGACTGGCTTACGACGCCAAGCAAAATGTCTTTTATCTGAGCAGCCTCAATCGGCGAAAAATCGTCAAAATCGTTCCAGACGGCAAACAGGGCCAGGTTTCGGATTTCGTCCCCGCGGATCGTCTCAAACTCTTGCCAGTCTTGGGAATTCGTCTGGATCCCACCGATGGCAGCGTGTGGGCCAACAGCTTCAGGGACCTCCAAGGCGACACCGAACTGCTGCACTTCAGTTCGTCAGGCGAGCTGCTGGGCCGCTACGCCCCCAAAGATAGAGCCAAACATGGCTTCAACGATCTGGTCGTTCGCAAAAGCGGCGAAGTCATCGTTACGGATAGCCTCAGCGAGCAGGTCTATCGTTTCGACAGCTCCTCGCAAGCGTTCCTGCCCATTCCGCTAAATCGCCACCTCTCTTACCCGAACGGAATCGCACTCGCCGATGATGATCGCCAGCTCTTCGTGGCCGACGATTTGGGCGTCCTCCGCGTCGATCTCTTCATCAACGCCAGTGCCGACGTGAATCCGGGGCCTCGCAGCACCTTGGCCGGCATCGACGGCTTGTACTGGCACAACGGCGGGCTCATCGCCATCCAGAACGGTATTGGTTCCCCTCGTGTCGCGGCGTTTCGCCTGTCAAAGGACGGACTGCGGGTGACGCAAACCACCGTCCTCGAAACGCGCTCTCCGCTTTCGGTCTTACCCACTACCGGAGCGATTCGCGGCAGCGATCTCTATTTCATCGCCAACAGCCAGATCGACAACATGAATGATGACCGCGTCCTCGACGCCACCCGCCTCGAACGCGTGCGCATCGCCGTCGTACACTTGCCTTGGTAGATGCGATTGCCGTCTCGGACCAGTAACTGGTTCCATTTGGAATTCTGCGCGGAGCAACGTAAAGTGAGAACCACCTTCGCCCGCCGGGCGACCGGCCAAGGAGTCTGAACGTATGCGCGTAACGCATAAAATTGCCGCGGTGCTTATACTTCTGTGCGGTGGACTTGTCTTAGCCGCGGCTCCCGGGCGTCCTGCTCCGCCCGTCGAACCGCCACCGCAAGCTCCCGAAGCCGTGCCCGCCTTTCACGCGCAAGCACCGAAAGCCGCCCTCCCCGCCACCATGAGCCCCGCTTTGTTCGTAGATATAGCCGTGCAGAACGCCTACACCGTCGCCGCGCGCGTCAAAAAAACCCTCTACCAACAGCCTTGCTATTGCCACTGCGACCAAAGCCAGGGTCACGGCAGCCTGCTCGATTGCTTCGTCAGCCGCCATGCTTCCGGCTGCGACATTTGCATGCGCGAAGCCTTTTATTCCTTCGAGCAAACCGCCAAAGGCAAGACCGGCGCACAAATCCGCGCCGCCATCATCAACGGCGACTGGCAATCCGTCGACCTCGCCAAATACCAAAAGCCCCTACCGGCAAAATAATTCGTTGTCGTCGCCAACTCCCCAACGAAACCCCCCGGCCGCCTCGCGCGTCCCATTCGCCGGACGCCGAACGGTTCGGGTGTGCGCTTTCGGCACCTGCAGCGCCGCATTTTCGGGGCAATTCCAATTTTCACTGCATCATAAGGAAAAATCATGACGAAACGCCGCATCCTCGCAAGTTGCCTCGCGCTCACACTCCTCGCATCAGCCATAGCCCTGGCACTCGCAGCCCGCGGCCACGCCGCCACTCCCGCCCCCAACGAAGCATATTGGGGCTTCGCCGCCGCCAATCTCGATAAAACCTGCAAGCCTTGCGACGACTTCTTCCAATTCGCCATGGGCGGCTGGATGAAAAGCAATCCCATCCCCGCCGAATATTCCAGTTGGGGCACCTTCACCCAGCTCGCCGACAAAAATCAGCAGAATCTTCGCCTGGTCCTCGACAACGCCGCCAAATCCCAAGCCAAGCCCGCCGCCAACGAGCAGAAAATCGGTGACTTCTACGCCGCTTGCATGGACACCTCCGCCGTCGAAGCCGCCGGCACCAAACCTCTCGAGCCCGAACTCGCGCGCATCGCCCTGATCAAATCCACATCCGATCTGCAAACCGAATCCGCCCGCCTGCAGCGCCTCGGCGCCGGCGCCCTCTTCCGCTTCGGCTCCAATCAAGACGCCAAGGACAGCACCCAAGTCATCGCCACCGCCTCCCAGGGCGGACTCGGACTCCCCGATCGCGACTACTACCTCCGCGATGACGAAAAATCCAAGCAGCTTCGCGACGCCTACGTCAAACACGTCGCCAAAATGCTCGAACTCCTCGGCGACTCCCCGGAAAAATCCGCCGCCGAAGCTGCCACCGTCATGACCATCGAAACCGCCCTCGCCACCGCCTCCATGAAAAATGTCGACCTCCGCGATCCCAACAAAACGTATCACCTGCTGCCCGTCGCCGATCTGCAAACGCTCACTCCCGCCTTTTCCTGGGAAGCTTATTTCAAGCTGCAAGGCCATCCCGAGCTCAAGCAACTCAACGTCAGCCAGCCCGATTTCTTCAAAGCTCTCGGCGCCCAGATCGCCGCCACGCCCATCGCGGACTGGAAAGTTTATCTCCGCTGGCATCTCGTCAATTCCGCCGCATCCGCTCTGCCTGAAGCTTTCGTCGCCGAAGAATTCGATTTCCGCGGCAAGACCCTCACCGGAGCAAAGGAAATCCAGCCGCGCTGGAAACGCTGCGTGCAAGCCACCGATCGCAATCTCGGCGAAGCGCTTGGCCAGCTCTACGTCGAAAAATATTTTCCGCCCGAAGCCAAAGCCCACGCCCTTCAGATGGTCCGCAATCTAATCTCCGCTCTGCACGACGATCTGCAAACCCTTTCCTGGATGGGCCCCGAAACCCGCGCGCAAGCTACCGCCAAGCTCGAAGCCTTCGCCGTAAAAATCGGCTACACCGACAAATGGCGCGACTATTCCGCCCTGAAAATCGATCGCAGCTCGTACTTGCAAAATCATTTTCGCGGCAGCGAATTTGAATTTGCCCGCCGCCTCGACAAAATCGGCAAACCCGTCGACCGCACCGAATGGGGCATGACTCCGCCCACCGTCAACGCCTACAACAACAGCGCCATGAACGAAATTGTCTTCCCCGCCGGCATTCTCCAGCCGCCCTTCTACGATCCCAAAGCCGATGACGCCATCAACTACGGCGGCATGGGCGCCGTCATCGGCCACGAAATCACTCACGGCTTCGACGACCGCGGCAGCCAGTACGACGCCCACGGCAATCTCAAAAACTGGTGGTCCGACGACGATCTGAAAAATTTCAAAGGCCGCGCCACCTGCGTCTCCGACCAATTCGACGCTTACGTCGTCGACGGCGACTTGCATCAGAACGGCCGCCTCGTCCTCGGCGAAAGCATCGCCGACCTCGGCGGACTCACCATCGCCTACGCCGCCTACGAAAAATCCATCGACGGCAAGCCTCGCCCCGCCGCCAAAGACGGTTTCACTCCCGAGCAGCGCTTCTTCCTCGGCTGGGCACAAGTCTGGGGCGCCAACGAACGCCTCGAATACGCCCGCCTCCTCGCCAACACCAATCCGCACCCGCTCCCGCGCTTCCGCGTCAACGGCCCGCTTTCCAACATCGCCGAATTCGCCAAAGCCTTCGCCTGCAAAAAAGGCGACCCCATGGTCCGCGAAACCCAATGCAAAATCTGGTAGCACAGGCACTCCTGCCTGTGCCCACTGACACTCCACCACCGCTGATCCGCCAGAGCAGCAGCCGTAGCCGCCGCTAGCACCCCGCTTTACCCCTTGATCAACGATCCCGATCTGATTAACGATCCGATCCGGTCGTAGGGTGCCCCACCCTTGGTTTGTAAGGGTGGGTCTTCGATGTCAACCCCAGCACGCTTCAACAAAATGCCCACATTGCCCACTCCCGCTTTCGACGACCCCAAACACCATCTCCGCATCTTCCAAGGCGATTGCCTGGACATTCTCGCCGCCATCCCCGAATCCTCCGTCGACCTCATCTTCGCCGACCCGCCCTACTTCCTCTCCAACGGCGGCATCACCTGCCACGCCGGCAAAATGGTCTCCGTCCACAAAGGCGATTGGGACAAATCCAAAGGCCCCGACGCCAATCACAAATTCAATAGCGATTGGCTCGCCGCGTGCCAGCGCGTCCTCAAACCCAACGCCTCCATCTGGGTCTCCGGCACCGCTCACGTCATCCATAGCGTCGGCTTCGCCATGCAGCAGCTCGGCTTCAAGCTCCTCAACGACATTTCCTGGGTCAAGCCCAATCCTCCGCCCAATCTCTCCTGCCGCTATTTCACCCACGCCACCGAAACCCTCATCTGGGCCGCCAAAAACGCCAAATCCCGCCACACCTTTAATTACAAACTCATGAAAGAAATCAATCGCGGCAAACAGATGAAATCCGTCTGGGAAATCAAGCCTCCCGAAACCTGGGAAAAGCGCTTCGGCAAACACCCCACGCAAAAACCAGTGGCCCTACTGGAACGCATCCTCTTAGCCTCCTCCAACGAAGGCGACCTCGTCCTCGACCCATTCCTCGGCGGCGGCACCACTCTCTTCGCAGCGCTCCGCCTTCATCGCCATGCTCTGGGTTGTGAATTGTCCGCAGAATTCGTCAGCCTCGCAGTCCGTCATCTCTGTTCCAGTATGGTACAGATGGAATTAACTGTCTCCTGCGCTCACTTTTCTCTTGATCTCGATTCGGATCGTATGGATCGATCCAAATGCGTGCAATCTTCATTACAACTCGTCCAGCAAGAACGCCGCTTCTATTTCATCGGCCGCGCCAAACGCGAAATCCTCTTCACCGTCCTAGCCGATTCCCTCGACGACGCCCGCCAAAAATTCCACGCGGCCGGCCACCCCGACACCGCCGCACTCTTCATCATCAAAACCGAAACCGAAATCTACCTCGCCTGAACATCGGCGCTACCGACCAATCAGCCACGAGGACTCCGAATGTAGTGGCGGACCTTTAGGTCCGTCACCCGTCGGCGGTCTTATTCAACCATCGGGTGTTTCATCGCCTCGGCCCACTCTATACTCACTTAATATATAATCCTGCGGTATGACCGTTCACCGCAAAGCCGCCCGCCTCTCCCCCGAGAACTACTTGGGTATTCGATCCCACTTTGTCACCATCTGCTCCGACATGCGGAAGCCCTATCTCGCCGAACCACCAGTCGCCACCCGCGTACTCGCTTTGCTTCAAACCTGCGCCGCTCGCGCGTCCTTCCTCCTTCACGCCTATTGCCTAATGCCAGACCATCTTCACTTCCTAGCAGAAGGTTCCGAACCCGCCTCTGACTTGCGCGAATTCGTCCGCGTCTTCAAACAACGGACCGCATTCGAGTTTCGCCAATCTCGTGGCATCCCCCTCTGGGAAATGAGCTACCACGATCACATCCTGCGCTCATCCGACGCTATTGAGGACGTCGCCTGCTATATATGGTGGAATCCCGTACGCAAACAACTGTGTTCCGCTCCCCAGGAATTTGCTTTTTCTGGCTCGCAGACAATTGAGTGGATGCAGCGCTCCGCTCGCACACCGTCCTGGTCTGCACCATGGAAACAAACCGAACCAATCTAAAGATTGGCCACTACACAACCACCAAAGCCCGTGTAGTGGCGGACCTTTAGGTCCGTCACACCATCTACCTTCTTTGCCCCGACGTTCCGTCCATGATCTAATCCCCGCGTGGACTTGCATCTCCCCACCGCCAACCTCGACCGCTACAAATCCGCCTCGCAACGCGCCCGCGTCGGCACCGAATCCTGGGGCGCTGCAAATTTCTTCTGCCCCTCCTGCCAATCGCCACGCCTAAAACCCGCGCCGCAGGGGTTCGCCGCCGTCGACTACTTCTGCCCGTCCTGCGAATCACCTTTCCAACTAAAGAGTCAGTCCAGACCGATAGGCGCGAAAATCGTCGACGCTGCCTACTCCGAAATGAAGCGCGCCATCGTCGAAGACCGCACCCCCAATCTCTACGTTCTCCACTACGACCTCGCCGACTGGGCCGTCCGCTCCGTAATTCTCGTTCCACACTTCGCATTCGCTCTATCCGCCGTCGAGAAGCGCCCGCCTCTCGCACCTACAGCCCGACGCGCCGGCTGGGTCGGCTGCAATATCCTCCTCGACAAAATCCCCGAAGATGCACGCATTCCCATTGTGCAAAGTGGAGAATTCAGGCCAACATCGGAAGTCCGCAGCGCCTACGAGCGTCTACGTCCCCTGGAAAAACTCCAATCAGAAAAACGCGGCTGGACTCTCGACGTACTGAACGTAGTTCGCTCACTGAAGAAAGCCGAATTCTCGCTCTCCGACGTCTACGCCCACACCGCCGCCCTCGCCAAACTCCACCCCAACAACGCCCACGTCCGCGACAAAATCCGCCAACAACTTCAAGTCCTGCGCGACTTAGGCCTCCTCGCGTTCCTCTCCCCCGGCTCCTACCGCCTCAACTAACTCATTGCGATCGACTCACCGGTGTCGCTTGGGCTTCTTTTTCTCTCTTCCATACCGATTCAGTTCCGTAACGCCCCAGACGCCATTCGGCGATACTCTGCCAACGAAAGGCGGCGTGTGATTCGAAAGAACTCTCCGAATTGCTGCCCAGTTTTGGACGAGAATCGGAGCCCATATCTGCGGATTCTTGTTGTTTTGCGGAAGGAAGAACACTCGGCCGTTGTTTTCCCCGATGGCCTTCATGCTAACCGGATCTTTCAGAATCCGGCGGTCTGGCGTGATCGCCACCCACCCCCGCTGGCCGCAAGATGCCAGCCACACGTCATCAGCCTCGTCGCGTTTGAAATACTCATCGTGGACTCGGACTACGAATCCTTCTCTCGTCAACGCTCCAGCCAGTTGCTTGCTCCCGAGGTTGCGATCGAGAAAGAGGATGTAGGCTTCAGGCTGCTGGAGCGTATCGGATTACCTCTTCAACCTGAGGGATTTCGAGCCCGTAGTCTTCGGCAATGCGCTCCATGCTCTCGCCGGTGTTGAAGCGCCCAACAATAATCTCCGCCATCACACCCGTGCCGTTTACCACCGGCCTGCCCGACGATACCGCGGGATCGATTACCACTACCTTGGGGGGATCGTGCTGCAAATCGCCGGGCCAGTTCATCCGTATCGGGTAGAGCTTGATCGGCCAGCCCTTTTCGTCGCGGTCGATGCGGCGAAGGTAAAAATCCAGGATGGGGCCCAAGCCAAGTTGTCCCCAGCTCGATACATTGATGGTCTGCTCCTGCCCAGTCGTCTCTGCGATCTTCTTGATGAACAGATCTTTCCCATCCGTCAGGAAATTCTCGCTGAGCAGCGGATGTGCCGAAGGATAAGTCTTGCGCACGTAATCCATTCCCCGGCGAATCGCCGGCATTTCCACTTTGTGCCTCTTTCGAGTCGACAGAAGAATATGCGCTTCCACTAGATTGTAAAAAGACAGACTACGAGGAGCCTTCAGCTCAATGAGTGGCTTGAAAAACCTCTGTCCCGCGGAGGTAGGATACTTCCTGCCATGGACCCAGGAATCCAAGGTCGCCGGCGACATTCCCAAACACCGGGCTGCTTCTTCGATTCCGTACCGGGGCACGTCGCGCCGGTCGATAGTCTTGTGAACTTGCACGGCGCCTCCCTTCACTGTTCTTAGGACACCATTATCCATTATTTCCGTCTTTTGTGGAGACCGCGTTTCTCAGCGGACCATAAAACGCTCCCAGCCGAGTGCCCCACGCGTCGGTTTTACATGTGGGGTTTTTGACTCTGTGGCTTGGGTGCTTGCGAGGTCGGCAGCGCCTACGAGCGCCTACGTCCCTCGAAAAACTCAAATCGGAAAAACGCGGCTGGACTCTTGATGTACTCAACGTAGTCCGCTCACTGAAGAAAACCGAATTCTCACTCGCCGACGTCTACGCCCACACCGCCGCTCTCGCCAAACTCACCCCAACAACGCCCACATCCGCGACAAAATCCGCCAGCAACTCCAACTCCTCCGCGACCTCGGCCTCCTCCAATTCCTCGTCCCCGGCTCCTACCGCCTCGCTTAGCTATTCAGTCGGTGCGCGGCTTGGCTACGCAAGCGTCCGCAGCGTCTACAACGCCTTACCTTTCGCGGCCTGGCCCTTCAATAGAAATGTTTTGGGAAGTTTGCCTTCACCGCAAATCTTGAACGACCCGAAGTCCTTGAACCAAAGCCCGTCCGGCGCCTCCGGCTCCAATTCGCGCCACAATTTGAGCTCGTATAAATCCTCGGCACGAATCTTGGGCTCCGCCACGCGGTCGAACAAGTGTTGGCGCAAAGCTTGCGGAAGATTCGTCCATTGAATCTTCGGCATCACTCACCAAAGGTCATTCGCGCCAATTCTTTTTTCAGCCGTTCCTGTTCGGTGGGATCCGTAGATTCCGTAAGCTGCGTCGTCAGCGCGAAGAACCGTTCCTTCTCCGCTTCCTTGGACGCCAGACCCGTTTCGATCAAATCCACCAGCACCCGGCTGGCGCTGGTCTTCTCCGTCTTCGCCAGCGCCTTCACGCGTTTCGCTATCCGCGCCGGAATCGAAACACTCTGCCGCACAGCCTTTTCCGTGTTTGCCATAACCTTATCTTACACCACTCTGCACCACATTGCACCAACTGCGGACGAGCGGGTGGGTCTCTGAGGTCCGCCACGCCTACCAGCGCCTACGCCAATGCCTCTCACTAGAGGTCTCGTCTTTAGGGGGCCAGGGCTTCAGCCCTGACATAAAGCCCGCTCAACGACACCGCACCTTAGTTCTCCGCATCCGTAGCGCGCAGTTTGCGCTACGCGTGCGGAGATTCTCTGCTGTTTTCCTGAGTGTGCTCTGCCCCCGCGCGCTTTTCAATTTCGATTTTCCAACTCTCAGCCTTTACCCCAATCCTCCCACTTCAGCCCCTTCACTCTCGCAAACTCCTTCGTATTCGCCGTGACCAGCGTTAGCCCGCGGCTCAACGCCTGCCCTGCAATCAGCAGGTCGTATGCTCCAATCGGTCTGCCTACCCGTTCAGGTGCCGCGCGCACATTCCCCGCCTCGCGCGCATCCCCAGCTTCGAAGCTCAGCAAGCGCACCGGTCCGCCGAGAAAAACCTGTAGGTCTTCTGCATTCTCTTTCGGGCGCGCACTCTTCATTACGCCATACCAAAGCTCGAAGAGCACCATCGTGGAAACCCACATCTGCGCCCCCGATCGCACAGCGTCGTTGAAGCGCGCCCGGACAGGCGCAGGTGTGCCTTTGTTCAGTGCGATACACGCGTTCGTATCTAGCAGGTAGTCCGTCACGGCGTGCTCAATTTCAATCAGTCAAAAATGCGCCGCTTCGGCGCTCGCGGCTGCTTTCTGCCACCCTTCAGAAATGGCTCTCCACGCCTGCGGTCCATCGCCGCGAACCACTCCTTGGGGTCCGTAACCATCGGCTCCAACAGCACGCCCTCGGCAACCCGCCGCACCCGCACGCTATCACCTTCAAAGCGAAACTCCCGCGGCAGCCGTACCGCCTGGCTCCGTCCGTTCCGAAACAGTTTTGCAATTCCACTCTTCGCCATATCCGCCTCCTGCTCACTAATATATACCATAGATATATACCACGCGGCAAGAAGTCGTTCGTAGGCGGCCGGAGGGCCGGGCGGGTCGGGTCACCCTCCATCCCCTGAAGACCTCTTGGGTGCCCCATCCTTTCTATGCTTTTTGCAGAAAGCGGACTCGGCTCTTCGCTGTTCCCTCTGTAAATTTGGACTTGCGAGAATTTTCACCGATCGCCGATTTTCCTTGACTTTTTTCTATTTCGTGGTATACTTACTCCTATGTAATACTGCGAGTCCATCCCGGACCTCGCTCTTCTCTCTCAAGCGCAAAAACAGCAAAAAATAACCGCTGCAAAATCATAGCCTTGCGCACTCGTGCATCACTCTTTCTTTTGCACCAGATCGAAAGCTAAACCCCGTGAAATCTATCGCTTGCGCACTCTTGTGCAGAAACATAGGGGGTGTACCCCCCAATCCATCCAACACCTAAAGTATTACTTGAAGCATCGTTCCCATTTCGGGCTGGATCGCCTTTCTCGTGGCAGTTTTGCCACATCCGCTCGGGCATCGCCCAGGCACAGAGTCCGCCCATGCACTAAGGCAATTCCCTCAGTCTTCACACCGGTCTCAGCCAAACCGAAGTAGCCCAACGGGTCACCGACGCTTTTCAAAGCGAGCAGCAAGCCGCCAACGTCACCCGCAAAGCCGTCGCCCACTCGCTCTATTGGCTGTTCGTGGCCCTGCTCTTGGGCGCCTTCTGCGCCAGCTTCGCCGCAACCGTCGGCGGCAAACAACGCGACCATCTGCACGCCCTGCAAAATGCCTAATCGCTCTGCGCCAGCTGACGCAAGTCGCACAAACTGAGTTCGTCTCAAGGAATCTGTTGCAAGGGATTTGTACAAGGAGGATTTAATGCGTTCCATCTTATTGCTGATTCTCGGCGTTCCCCTTCCGCTAATAATCTTGGTCGGCCTCTTCAGCCACTTCTAGCCGAAGGACTCTCTGCCCATTTAGCCGGTTGCCCTACACGCCTGTTTTACGTGTGGAAGCGGTCAGTCTTTACTCTTGAGCATTCCGGGGGCCGCGGCCTACGAGCGTTCCTCTCGCCATTTCGCCCCTTGCCTGTTCTCTTTTTCTGGGAGTACTCTCTCCCCACTATGGCCAACATCGAAAAACACGCCCCCGGCGCATTCTGCTGGGCCGAGCTCGCCACCACCGACCAAGACGCCGCCATCGGCTTCTACTCCAAAATTTTTGGCTGGTCCGCCAACAACATGCCCATGGGCCCCAGCGACTTCTATACCATTTTCCAACTCGCAGGACGGGACGCGGCCGCGGGCTGCACGCTTCGTCCCGAAGAGCTCTCCCACGGTGTTCCTCCCCATTGGAAGCTCTACGTCGCGGTCGAAAGCGCAGACCTCTCCGCTGCCCGCGCCGCGCAGCTTGGCGGCACTGTACTTGCTCCGCCCTTCGACGTTTTCGATGCCGGCCGCATGGCCGTCGTGCAGGATCCCACCGATGCCACTCTCTGCCTCTGGCAACCCAAGAAAAACACGGGCATAGGCGTCTCCGCGCCGCATGGCACGCTCTGCTGGGCGGACTTGAGTACGCCAGACCAGGCGCGCGCCGGACAGTTCTATTCGGACCTCTTTGGCTGGCAGATCATGAAGGAAGACGAAGACCCCGCTGACAACTACTGGCACATCAAGAACGGCGAGGATTTTATTGGCGGCATTCCGCCTGCTTCCCATCGCCAGCCCGGCACTCCTGCTCACTGGCTGGCGTACTTCAACGTCTCCGATTGCGACGCCACTGCCGCCGAAGCCAAAAATCTCGGCGCAACCCTCTACATGCCGCCTACCGATTTCGAGGACGTCGGGCGCATTTCCGTCATGGCCGATCCACAAGGCGCCGCCTTCGCCATCTTCAAGGCTGCCGCCCACCGCGCCGCCGCCTCGTAGCCTGCTGCTCCAGACTTCGCCGGGTGGGTCGCTGACCTCGGCCCGCACCACTCGACCTCAGCCCTGAGCCGACGGTCGCAAACCATCTTTACCTCAATACCTCTCTACCTCATTACTTCGTCCCCGGCCGTCCAATCGTCCAGTTTCAATCTGGCACACCTGTCCTGCCGTCCTATTTCCCAGCGCATTCTCTTGCGACACACTTCTCCCCAGGTATACAGTGTCCCCGGCTATACCTATGTAGCCATCATCGTAGGAGGGTGCGATGGGTAAGTTTTCGCGCAGTTGGGAACTCGTCAAGGAAAGCTTTGGCATTTTGCGGTCGGATAAGCAGCTCATGCTCTTTCCGATTCTGTCCGCGGCCGCTTGCCTCATCGTCAGCGTCATCATCGGCACAGGGGGCGCGCTCCTGAACATGCCTTCCATGGCCGCCGCTGCCGCCGCCGGCGAAAAGTGGACTCCCGCCATGTCTCCGCTCTTCTATCCGGGCCTGTTCCTGCTGTACGTGGCCAACTATTTCGTGATCGTTTTCTTTAACGTCGCGCTCGTCGGCGTCGCCAACAGCCGCCTGGTCGGCGGCTCGTGGACCTTCCGCGACGGCCTGGAACTCGCGTGGGCGCGCAAAGGCACCATTCTTCAGTGGGCGCTCGTCGCCGCCACCGTTGGCGTCATTCTCAAGTCTCTCGAGGAACGCCTCGGCATTCTCGGCCGCATCATCCTGCGCTTCGTCGGCATCGCCTGGGCGCTCGCGAATTATTTCGTCGTCCCTGTCCTTGCTTTCGAAGACCTCACTCCCTTTGAAGCCATCAAACGCTCCTCCAAACTCTTCAAGGAAACGTGGGGCGAGAAAGTCGTCGGCGGCTTCAGCTTCAGTCTGGTCTTCTTCGTCCTCGCGCTGCCCGGTATCGGTCTGTGGATCGCTGCCGCGGTTCTCGGCGGCATCAACGGCATGCTCATCGGTACGGCCTTGATGTTCCTGTACTTCCTGCTGCTCTCGGTGATCAGCTCCGCCGTACAGGGCATCTTCAACGCCGCGCTCTATCGCTACGCCTGCTTCAAGCAGGTGCCACCGGCCTTCTCCAGCCACCTGATCACCTCCGCCTGGGCCCCCAAAAGCTGAAGTTAGCCGCTGACAACAGCGCAATCTCGGCCATTGGCAGTTCGTGGCCGAGCAGAGTACAGCCAAAAGCCAGCCGGGGGCACTCGCCGCCGCCGGCAAAAAAAGGTCGACACCGCGTAACCCCGGCGCGATACTACGCGTCTCAAATCCAATAGTCGGTGTGTTGGCCTCCACCTTATGAATCGTCAGTGTCGTTCCCCGTTCCTCCGGACAATATGCGTTGCGCTTCTCGCCCTCGTGGCGAGCGGCGCAGCGCGCGCGCAGCAAGTGCAAGGCTCCCTCCTGGTTACCGTGGAAGACGGTACCGGCGGCCGCATCCCCGGGGCGGAGGTGGGGCTGGCGCAGCCCAAATCCGCCTTCACGCGTACTGGTAAGACAGATGAGCGGGGGGAGGCGCGTTTTGCGGTGCTGCCGCCGGGAACGTATTTGGTTACGGTGGAGGTCGTGGGGTTTGCGCGAAAGGCGGTTTCCGCGGCCGTGGCCGTAAACGGGGCTCCGACGTTACTGATTCGTTTGTCGCCGAGTGGTGTGAGCGAGAAAGTTATGGTGTGGGAGCATGAGGAATCGCTGACGGACCAGCCGGTGGAGACGACCAGCGACACGATCAAGGCGGTGATTGCGGCGCGGGACCTGGATGAGATTCCGCTGGCGGCGCGAAGTTTTGCGAGCATTGCGATCATGGCGCCGTTTACGGCACCGGTGGAGCCTTCGGATCCGACGAAGGCACGGATTACCGCGGTTTCGTTTGGCGGAAGTTCGGGATTGAACGTGGATTTATCCGTGGACGGAGGAAACAACAACGACGATTACATCGGCGGATTTCTGCAGAATTATTCGCCGGAAGCGATGCAGGAATTCGTGGTGCGCACGGCGCAATTTGGCGCGGACACGCAGAACACCAACGGCGGCAGCGTGATCATTTCGACGAAGCGCGGGAACGACGAATGGCACGGCAGCCTTTCCTACTATTACCGCGGCCAAGATTTGAATGCGCGGAACGTGCTGGACAATCCGGAGCCGAATCCGAAGCAGCCGTTTTCGCGGCAGAACGGAGTGGCGGCGGTTGGCGGGCCGATCAAGCCGGGAAAGCTGTGGTTTTTCTCGTCGTATGAGTATGTGGATGAAAACGCGAGTGTGGCGTACAGCAATCTTTCGCTGAGCGAGTTCAACGCGCTGTCGCAACTGGCAGCGAACGGGGATTTACCGGGCGTGAATTCGATCGGCGCGGTTCCAAGTGCGGTAACTGCGCCGTTTCGCGACACGCTATTTTCGACGCGGCTGGATTGGGCGCAATCTTCGCGGTCGCAATGGTTCGTGCGCGGGTCGCTGGACCGGAATCACACGAATGATGATTTGTTGCAGCAGGGCACCCTGCCATCGACGGGAGCGACGACGGTCTCGAACTATTACAACGTGCTGGTGAACCAGCAATTTCAGTTCAGTCCAGCGTGGCTGGGTTCGCTGACAGTGGAAGCGAGCGGATTTCATCACACCAAGGCGCGGACAGCGACACTGGGCGAGGGATTCGACTTTCCATTTACGGCGAATTTTCTGACGACTTCGGGCCGGGAAACCTTCGGCGACAACCAGTTCGCGACGGCGATTACGGCGTTTCCGGTGGCGCGAGACCAGCAGAAATATCAGTTCCGGTATGACGTATCGCGAGCGTCTGGCCGGCACGGGTTGCGGTTTGGCGTGAACTTGATTCACGAGCCGGTGTTGCGCGGCGCGTTGTCCGCGACTCCGGAAACGCTCTTTTCGTATCCACAGAATCCCAGCTTTTACGTGGCGAATCCCGGCGTTCTGGCAGGCTGCCCCAACCCGCTGCCGAGTACGGCGAATCCTAACTTTCCCGATTGCCCGACGCAGAACGCTTCGGGTGGAGGCGACGGAACGTTTTCGCAAAGCCTGCGGCGGCTGGGTTTTTACGCGGAGGATTCCTGGCGGGTTACGCCGTCATTCACGGTGAATGCGGGACTGCGTTACGACACGACGTTTGGATTGTTCACGGCGTCGGGACGTTCGCAGAGCGTGAATCCGGCGCTGGCGGGGTTGCAGGCGGCGGGCAGCAGCCTTATCAGCGGGATTCCGCACGACTATCGCAAAGCAGTTGCGCCCCGGCTGGGCGCCGCTTGGGCGCCCGGGGGATCATCGCGGACGGTGATTCGCGCGGGCGCGGGGCTGTACTTCATGGACTTGCTGCAGAACGGATGGGTGGATGCGTTCACGGCGGTGAACAGCTTCAACCTGGCGAAGGGAACGAGCACGGCTGCGCTGATCGATCCGAACTACCGCACGCCGTATACAATTACGGCGAGCGCGGGGTTTGAGCATGCGTTTGCGAACGGCTGGCGGCTGAACGTGACGTACGAGCACCTGACCGGGATGCACCAATACCGGCGGTACGAATACACGCCAGGGTTTGGGATACCGACGGCGGCATCGGCGGTGTCGCTGTTCCGGAGCGACAACCGGTCGGTGTACGACGGGGTGGCGATCCAGGCGCAGCACCGGTTCTCGAAGAGGTTTGAGCTGACGGCGAATTATGTATTGTCGCGGGCAAATACGTGGGGCGCGACGGTCGGGGAACTCTCGGATTACGTGAACGGCGTATCGAACGTGCTGAACCCGTTCGGGCCGGGTGACTATGGTCCGTCGGGAGAGGATATCCGGCACCGGTTTGTGCTGATCGGGGTGCTGCAATTGCCGTGGAAGTTCGAGGCTTCGACGCTCTCGCAATTCGAGAGCGCGCGGCCGTTTACGATGTTTACGCCGTTCGACGTGAACGGCGACGGGGTGCCGCAGGACCGCGCGGTGATCAATGGAGTGCAGACGAGCCTGGATCAATTCCGTGGGAAGCCGTTTTATCAGGTGGATTTTCGAGTAAGCCGGAACATTGCGCTTGGTGAGCGGGTGACGCTGCGTCCGTTCGTGGAGTTTTTCAACTTGTTCAACCGCAGCAATCCGGGAAACAACTACCTGCCGGATATTTCCGCGCTGCCCACGCCGGTGAACGACATATCGAACGCCACGGCGTTCTGCCTGAATGCCTCGTGCACACAAACCAGGCCCATCACCAGCATCAACCAACTGCGCGTGCCCGCCGGCGCGCTCGGCGATTTCTTCGGGCTGGGCACTACGGTGGGCATCCCCTTCGCCGCACAAATCGGCATCAAGCTGACGTTTTGATATCAGCGAGTCATTGAACTTCTAGCTCTTCAAACCGGTTCGACCTAAGCTCGATTCATGAATCTAATTTCATTTAAGTCATCGCTTCCTGGCAGCTTCTCTTATTTCGGCTTGCTGTTCTGTCTTCTGGCAACTCCTGCCGTCGACCTGGTGGCGCAATCGGCGATTGCAGTCAAGAAGGAACTCGTATGGTTTCGAGCGGGGAACGAGATAAGCAGCCCGCAATTCTCTGACGACGGAAGCCGGATCGTGTTTGTGACGCGCGTGCACGTAGCCGACGGCCACGAAGCCGAAAGTCTTCCGGAAAGCTATTTTAAGAAAATCGAGGAAAGACAAAAGAAGGAACCGCGGTTCGCCGATCCGATCATCGAGATGATCGACGTGCAGGGAAAGGTAGTCTGCGAAGCGAGCTACGGGTGGAATCCAAGCATCGCGCCCGATGGCAATGCGATTGTCTTTTCGGCACAGCAGAAACCAATTACCGGGTTCAGGGTGTTGGCCGAAACGCAAGCCGGAAACGACATAGAGCTTCGTGACTGTGAGAAAAAACAAACCACTGTGTTGGCACAGCCCGACCCGCGCGAGTATCTGGACACGCCGAGGTTCCTAACGGACGGAACTTCGGTCAGCTACAGCGTAAACCGGGCAGTAAACGGAGCCTATGGTGACGCTGTTGGCCTAGAAAGAATCGACTTGTTGAAACATGAAAAGACAGTGCTGCTTTCCCAAGAAAGGGTCTCGAACGTACCGTGTCCCGCGAAAGATTCTGCCCAGCTCTCGGGTCATCAGGCGTTCGTATGTTCGCAGTTTGGGAACGCGACGAGCGGTGATTTCCCGCAAATCCTCTTCCAGACGGTGGCTTCTGGCGAACAACTGATTGCGCTATTGGGCAAGCCCATTCCTTCACCGGGAGATATGTACCTGGCGTCGAGCTACGAGTTTCAGTTGGCGTCTCTATGGCCCGAGAGGCGCGAAATCCTTTCGCTAGGGAAGCTGGGGATCGGGAGTATAGGAAATCTCTCCATACAGGCAGCTACTGGTGACAGGGTCATGATCTTTTCGGAGTATTGGAAACCCTTCTCAACCAGAACCCACGAGTGGCTACCTGACGTGGGACCACGAAACGCAAAACAAAGAAGCGTCTACAGCCCGGACGGGAAGCACTATCTGGCTGCGGAGCCAGCGGACGAACCAACCCATTTCGTCCTGTACGAGACGGCCAATGGAAGGAAGCTCTTCACTTTTCCGAGAATGGTCGAGGTGGATGAAGCGGTGTGGAGCAGCGACTCGAAAAGCCTCGCCATGATTGTGCTTGCGAAAACTGCGCCGGGCGTGGCCTATCGCGAAGAACTGGTCGTATATTCCTTGCCTTGATATCGCGCTCAGTACCTGGCGCTTAGAAGGGTGACGGATCTGAAGATCCGCCACTACATTTTCGGATGCGCGCGTTCGGAGTATGGTGTAGCGCGGTTTCGGGCTCGGACTGGCGCTGCAAGCATCGCCACTACGAAGAGTAACGGCGGTCAGTCTGCGGCTTGACGCTGGGGCGAGGCGGGAGCTGGCTGGCGGAAGTAACGCGTCGGGGTGGTGCCGAGCTGTTTGCGGAACATGGAGATGAAGGCGCTGGGGCTGCTGTAGCCGGCGTCGAGGGCGGCGCCGGTGACTTTTTCGCCGGAGGCCAGGCGTTGCATGGCGTGGAGCAGGCGGAGTTGCTGGCGCCATTTACCGAAGGTCATTTTCGTTTCCGCTAGGAAAACACGTTCGATGGTGCGCTTGCTGGCGCCGCAATCGCGGGCGAGTTTGTTGAGCGGGCGCTGGTCAGCGGGATCGGCGAGCAAGGTTTGCACGACGCGCAGGGCGCGCGCGTCCGCGGGATGAGGCAATTGCAGAGGGACGGAGTTGGCGGCCTGCAATTGATCGACGAGGATTTCGATGATGCGGCGTTGCAGCGGAGTTTTTTTGTTGAGCTTGGGGAATTTGCAGGCGTGGAGAATCAGCTCTTTGAGGAGTGGCGAGACGTTCATGACCGAGCATTTTGCGGGGCGCGCGCGAACTAGCCTGGGAAGGAAGTAGAGCGTGCGCATGGAAACCGGGCCGGACATGGCCACGGAGTGCGGCGTTTTCGCGGGAATCCAAACGGCGCGCAGCGGCGGGACGACCCAGGTGCCTTGGGCGGTGCGGACGGTCATGACGCCTTGCGAGGCGAAGATCAGCTGGTCTTCGGGATGGAAATGCTCGGGGATGACGTGGCCGTCGGCGAAGTCGCAGGAGACGCTGGCGATTTGAGCGTGGAGACGGCCATGGGGATCGCGGAGGATGCTGTGACACTTTTCCGACATTTGTTGTCACAATAGCGGGAGAAAAGCGAGGCGGCAAGTGCTATTTCTGCCGGGCCGCAAGAGCGGACGGAGGCACACCATGTTGAGTTCGGGGCTAAGTTCGGGGCTGACTTCAGCGAAAATGATGGGTTTCGTGCTCACCAAGGATTACGACAAGGCGCGGGCTTTTTTCGAAGGGAAGCTGGGATTTGCGTTTGTGAGCCTGGACCAGTTTGCGCTGGTAATGAAAGCGGGCGAAAACATGATCCGGATTTCGAAGGTTCCGAATTCCACGGCGCTGCAAAGCACGGTGCTGGGCTGGGAAGTGCAGGATGTGGAGGCGGTTGTGAAGTGGCTGAAGGGGCGAGGGGTGGACTGCGAGAAATATCCGTTCGTGCAGGACAAAGAACTGGGGATCTGGAGCACGCCAAACGGAGATAAGGTGGCGTGGTTTAAGGATCCGGACGGCAATGTACTGAGTGTTTCGCAACACAGCGGAATTCCCGCACGCTAATCTCGGGAGTTGACTGAATCGCGCCGAACCTTACCGATCAAAAAGTGTAGTCGGGAGGCTTGATGCCTTTGACGCGCATGTAGACTTCGCACTGGGCGCGATGATGCGCGGTGTGCACGAACATATTGAGGATCATGGCGCGGCCATCGGGGTCGTTGCGGCCTTTCCAGGACGGGATGTGAAAGCTGCGCTTGAGTTGCTCCGTGGTGATCTGCGGGAGGACGGCGATGACGAAATCGAAGGATTGCTCCAGAAGTTTTGTGGCGGTGGGTTTGTCGGCGGCGGGAAGATTGGCGAGATCGAAGGGGAAGGCGGGCTTCACGCCGGAGATTTGCTGGAAGCGGAAGAGGTTGGCGGCGGCGATGTGGATGATTTGTTCTCCGAAAGTCATTTCGTCGGGATCGGGCTTGAAATTGTAGAGTTCGGCAGGCATGGCGTTGGCGACGTCGAGCGTGAACTGCTTCGAAATCCGCCAATCGTGGATGAATTCCCGCATGTTGAGGACGGAATCGAGTTTTGGCGATTGCGCGGCGGCGCAGGGAGCGAGAGCTAGAAGCACTATGAACGTGCGGAGAACGTTGGGCATTCTGGGGTTACCTCTTTCTGAGATGGAGACGGACGCGACGGCGTTGCGTTAGCGAGTTGGCGCGTGTGGCTGCGGCGAGCTAGTTTCTTCCAAAGGCATTTGGCGGGGACGTCAGGCTCGGGCTGAACAGGCAGGAGTGCCTGTTCTACAAAAGGCGGCAGTTTTCCCGGAGCCTGCTAAAATGGAGGTTGGGAGCGCGGCGGGAATCATGTTTGAGAACCTAACAGAGAAGCTGCAGAGAACGTTCAAGAACCTGCGCGGGCAGGGGAAGCTGACCGAAGAGCATCTGGACGCGGCGCTGGGCGAGATCCGCGAAGCGATGCTCGAAGGCGACGTGGCGGTTAGCGTAGTGGAAGAGCTGCTGGCTAATGTGCGGCAGAAGGCACTGGGCAGCGAAGTGATGCTGCAGCTTTCGCCGGACCAGCAAGTGGTGAAGCTGGTTCGCGATGAATTGCTGGAGCTGCTGGGGAAACATGCCAAGCCGCTGTTCGCGTCGCGGCCGCCTTCGGTGTGGATGATTGTGGGATTGCAGGGGTCCGGTAAGACCACGACGACAGGAAAATTGGCGAAATGGCTGGCGCAGCATGGGCACCGCCCGATTGTGGTGTCGACGGACGTGTACCGGCCGGCGGCGCGGGAACAACTGGCACAAGTGGCGAAAGCGGTGGGCACGGCGATTTGGCCGGGAGTGGGCACTGACAAGCCGCTGGAAATTGTGCGCGGGGCGATTCGAGAAGCAAAACTCTCGGCGAGCGACGTGATTCTGGTGGACACCGCGGGGCGGTTGCACATTGACGATGAATTGATGAACGAGTTGCGTACGCTGAAGAAGGAATTGCAGCCGAGCGAGATTTTGTTTATCGCGGATTCGATGATTGGGCAGGACGCGGTGCGGTCGGCAGGCGCGTTTCACCAGCAGCTGGGGCTGACCGGCGTGATTCTGACGAAGCTGGACGGCGATGCGCGCGGCGGCGCGGCGCTTTCGATCGGGAAAGTGACCGGAGCGCCGGTGAAGTTCGTGGGATTGGGCGAGAAGTACGATGCGCTGGAAGGATTTTATCCCGAGCGCATTGTTTCGCGCGTGATGGGCATGGGCGATTTGATGTCGCTGATCGAGCGGGCGGAGCAGACGGTCGACCGCAAAGCGGCCATGGAGCTGGAACGGAAGCTGCGGAAGGAAGAGTTCTCGCTGGAAGATTTTCGCGATCAGTTGAAGCAGATTCGGAAGATGGGGCCGCTGGAGCAGCTGGTGGGCATGCTGCCGAAAGTGGGGCCGCTGCAGAATTTGCCGAAGGACGCGAAGGTGGATGAAGGAAAGCTGAAGCAAGTGGAAGCGATCATCAATTCGATGACCAATCAGGAGCGGCGGGACCACAACGTGATCGATGGGAAGCGGCGAAAGCGCATTGCGAAGGGCAGCGGGACGACGGTGCAGGACGTGAATCAGCTGATCAAACAATACCTGCAGATGCGCACGATGATGAAGCAGTACGGCGCGATGGCGGCGCGGGCAAAGATGAAGGGGCTGGGGAAATTGGCGGGGCTTTCCTGAGGCGATGAAGAGGCGGCGGGGAAAGCGCAAAGCGAAGAAGAGGAAGGCGCCGCGGGCGGGCCGGGCGGCTCGCGCTGATCGAAAGGGCGGCACGGAATTCGATGAGCACGTGAAGCTGGCGCGGAAATTGGTGAAGAAGCTGCGCAAGAAGGTTGCGGCGATGGCGGGCAGATCGAAGGCCTCGCGCGGGCGCGGAAAGTAGCAAGGCGTTCGAATGGGTGCGAGCAAGACCACCACCCGCGGTATTCATCAAGCTGCAACGCCCCTAAGCGTATGACAGGTTTCTCCGCGAGAAACACGCGGTAGCAAGGGGCATGGATTTTCCACGCAGGGTCTTTGATGTGTCTGGCAGAGTCCGGCAGCGGTACGGCCGGCAGGCGCGGCGTTTTGCGAACGCCTTCTGTCGTTTATACTTCCAATGACGTGAACACTCCTTCTGACGGCCAGTCGGCCGAATCGGACACACAGGAAACCTTGAATGCAGCCGTATGACTTGATGGTGATTGGTTCGGGACCCGGCGGACAACGCGCGGCGATTCAGGGAGCGAAGGCAGGGAAACGCGTAGCGATCGTGGAATCGCAATCGTCTATCGGCGGGGTGTGCATCAATACGGGCACCATCCCGAGCAAGACGATGCGAGAAGCGGTGCTGCATCTCTCGGGTTTTTACGACAAGAGTTTCTACGGCGCGGCCTACAACCCTAAAGACAACGTATCGATGGCGGATTTGAATTTCCGCGTGCAGCACGTGGTGGAAAACGAAGTCGGAGTCACGCAGAACCAGCTGAAGCGCAACGGAGTGGATCTGATTCATGGAACGGGGCGGTTCACCGATCCGCATCACATTCGCGTGGAGAACAGCAACGGCTTCGGGGAGTTTGAAGCGCAATACGTGGTGCTGGCGACGGGAACGCAGCCGTCGGTGAATCCGAAGGTGCCGATCAACGGGCGCAACATTATCAACAGCGACCAGATATTGAGCATGCCGCAGATACCGCGGACGCTGATCGTAGTGGGCGGCGGAGTGATCGGAGTGGAGTACGCGTGCATGTTCGCGACGCTGGGGGTGCGCGTAATTATCGTGGAAAAGCGGCCGCGGCTCTTGGAATTTGCGGATACCGAGATGGTCGAGGCGCTGACGTATCACATGCGCGACCAACGGGCCACGCTGCGGCTGAACGAAGAAGTGGAAAGCGTCGAGGAGCTGCCGGAAGGAAAAGTGGCCGCGAATCTGGTGAGCAAGAAACGAATCAACGCGGATGCGCTGCTGTATGCAGTGGGGCGGCAAGGCAATGTGGAAGGACTGAACCTGGCGGCGGCGGGCCTGGAATCCGATGAACGCGGGCGAATCAAAGTGGATGCGGACTACCGCACCTCGCAACCGCACATTTTTGCGGTCGGGGATGTGATCGGATTCCCCAGCTTGGCGTCGGTTTCCATGGAGCAGGGGCGCATTGCGGCGGCGCGGGCGTTTGGTGTGCAGGTGCAATCAGACCCGGCCGGGTATCCCTATGGGATTTACACCATTCCGCAAATCTCATTTATCGGGAAGACCGAAGAGCAACTGACGGATGCGGATGTGCCGTATGAAGTGGGCGTGGCGTATTACCGGGAGATCGCGCGCGGGCAAATCAGCGGGCATACCGACGGAAGACTGAAAATACTTTTCCATCGCGAGACGCTGGAGTTGCTGGGCGTACACATTTTCGGCGAGGACGCCGCGGAGTTGCTGCACATCGGGCAGGCGGTGTTCCTGCTGAAGGGCAAAGTCACGTACTTCATCAACACGGTTTTCAATTATCCGACGCTGGCGGAATGCTACAAAACCGCGGCGTTCAACGGGCTGAACCGCTTGAAGTAGAGGCGCTTGCGCAAACTGCTAGAGCGCTCCCAACCAACGAACTGGATAGTGGCCCACAAGCGCGATGACTAGTTTTTCATCAGCGGTAATGAGCTGTGCACCGGAGCTTGCGGCGAGCGCCAGGTAGATGCTGTCGTACACGGTGCGATGGTGTTCGACGGCGATCGCCAAGGCGGCGCTGAGCAGAGGGCGGGATGGGATCACGGTCAACTCATGTTCGAGCAGAATTTGCATCGCCGCTGCGGCCTGCTCGCTGGTGCATCGGCCCCTGCGGACGGCTTTCCAGAGAGCGTTGGCCACCTCGATAGGCATCAAATCCGGGACGAGGATCTCGAGTTCCGAGCGCATCCACTGGCGGAGCAATTCTTCAGCTTGCGCCGCAAGCGGTTCTGTGTGCAGTGGTGGCAGCCATTTCGCTATGGTGCTGGCGTCGACGACTACCGCTTTTGGCGCCGGACTCACCGCTCGCGATCCTCACGAATCATCTCTTCGGCGGTGGGGAACCTGCCGGGGACGACGGGGACGGAGGCGCGCAGTTGCATGAGCTTGCGCACGACTTCGCGGCGGCGGCGAAGCTCCTTTTCCGTGGGAATATTGGCTTCGAGAAGAGCGATAACCTCGGCGGCGAGGGAGCGGCGATTTTCTTTGGCGCGTTTGCGAAGGGCTTCGTAGGTGTCTTTAGGCACGTTTTCGACGTATAGCGTAGGCATGAAGGCCTCCTATCCAAAGCCTAGGCGCAGGCTAGGAGCGATCTAGGGATTTCATAGGGAAAGCATAGGCCTTGGGGAGAGTGGAGTCAAGCCTGACAAAGCAGTGATGCCCAGTCGAGTAGAGTCTTCGATTGCCCGGTTATGGGTTGACAGGCTAGAATAAGAGGTTCAGGAGGCATGGTTTAGTGCTAACGATACGTTTGTCGAGAATTGGCAAGAAGAAGAAGCCGTTTTACCGCGTGGTGGTGATTGAGCGGACGCGCCCGCGCGACGGCCGCGTGAAAGAAAACGTGGGAACGTACGATCCGTTGAAGAAGCCCGCGGAGATCAAGCTGGATGCCGAGCGCATCAAGCATTGGCTTGGAGTCGGCGCGCAACCCAGCGACACGGTGCGCAGCCTGATTCGTAAACAGAAGATCTCGTAGTTTGCTTCCCGCCGGAATTCCTGCGGGCCTCCCGGACTCCCTGCCGGGAAGGCGCCAGTTTCGGTTTCCCATGGCCCATGATCCCGCAAGTCTGCCCTTTGGAGGCGCTTGATGAAGGAGCTGGTTGAAGCCATCGCCAGAGCCCTGGTGGACCATCCCGACGATGTGCAGGTGAAAGCGGTGGACGGGCCGCAAGGCGCGGTTCTCGAATTGCGCGTGCACGCAGAGGATCTCGGCAAGGTCATCGGGCGGCAGGGACGCACGGCCAAAGCTATGCGCACGCTGCTTGCGGCGGCCGGCATGAAACTGCGCAAGCGCTATACCCTCGAGATTCGAGAAGATTGAGCGACGAAAAGCATCGCTGGGTCGCGGTTGCGCATATTCTACGCGCGCGCGGGAATAAGGGCGAAGTGGCAGCGCACCTGTTGACGGACTTTCCCGAACGCTTGTCTCAGGTACGGAAAGTGTATTTGTCTGCAGCCGCCGGGCGCGGCGAGCCGCAAGCTTACGAAGTGTGCTCTTTCTGGATCAGCCAAAATCATAAAGGCCAGGCAGTGTTTCATTTCGTCGGCGTTAACTCGATTTCTTCCGCGGAGGAATTGCGCGGGCGGGATGTGTTGCTGCCGATCGAAGAGCGGGTGAAGCTGCCAGCCGGGATGTACTTTGTCTCGGATCTGGTGGGCTGCGCGGTCTTCGAGCATAGCGACGCGGCGCCGGTTGTAGCTTCCTCGCCGTGCTCGGCGGCGAGCGTACCGTCGGCGCTTGGCAAGGTGACAGAGGTCGAATTCGTTGGGCAAGCGCAAGCGGGCACTCCCTTGCTGCGCGTCGAGACTTCCCGGGGCGAGCTGCTGATTCCGCTGGCGGAAGATATTTGCTTTCGGATTGACACGGTAGCAAAGCGTATCGATGTGCGGCTGCCGGATGGTTTGCGCGAACTGAGCGAGCCCGAATAATTCACGGGTTGGCGCGTAGCAGCGCGCAATGACTCGCTTGACGGATTTAGTTTTCGCGCGAGGCGCATCGCCATGACAACGCTTTGCTCGTTGGTTAGACTTAGCTGGCATGCGATTCGATCTGGTCACCATATTTCCGGAGTTTTTCGCGGGCCCCTTTGAGCACGGCATCGTGCGCCGGGCGCGCGAGACCGGAATCATTTCCATGCGCATCCAGGATTTGCGCGAATTCACGAAGGATCGGCACCGCTCGGTGGACGACCGGCCTTTTGGCGGCGGCGAAGGCATGGTGCTTAAGCCGGAGCCGCTGTTTGAAGCTGTGGAAGCGTTACTGGGCTACAGTGTGGGCGATGCGGCGAGCAAAGTGGCCCCGGACGCAAAAACCGCGATTGTGCTGCTATCGGCGGCGGGCAAGCGATTCTCCCAGGAGACGGCGAGGCGCTATGCGGCGCTCGAGCGCATAATTTTTCTTTGCGGGCGCTATGAGGGCGTCGATGAGCGGGTGGCCGAGCACCTGGCGACCGAGGAAATCTCGATCGGCGATTTTGTCTTGAGCGGCGGCGAATTGCCGGCGGCGCTGATTGTGGATGCCGTAACGCGGCTGCTGCCGGGAGCACTGGGCAATGAGGCATCGTCCCAGAACGAATCATTCAGCTCGCCGGCGCGTGAATTCCCGGTAGACCGCAGCAGTGCACCGGTAGCCAGCTCTGAAGCGGCGAGCGGCGCGGCGATGCTTCTGGATTTTCCTCATTACACGCGCCCGGCCGACTACCGCGGCTGGGCAGTGCCCGAAGTGCTGATCGGCGGCCATCACGCGCAGGTGGCGAGCTGGCGGCGGGAGCAGGCTCTGGCTAAGACCCGGCGCAACCGGCCGGATCTTCTAGTGGAACGGTAGAGCATGCCGGGCCGTCTGAATCGTGGTTAATCGCTGGGAATAAATGCCAACCGCGCAGAGTCGTGTTAAAGATGGACTTCCAGGTTGCGCGATTGTCCAGGGTTCGCGAGGCGGTATAATCAGGGTGCTGTGAACATCGCGAGCAATTCCGGATACCTGAAGGCCTGCGCTTGTTGGCTTCGTGCTTGTTGTACCGCGCCAGGCGGCGTGAGAGGTCCTTCGGTCTAGCGCGCTTCTGACCTGCAAGGATTCCACCAGCCGCCCGCGCGACGAGCGGCTCTTGTTTTGCGAACGTGATTCTGCGAGGACGCATGAACGAACCGTTAAATGGCAGCGGCACCGGGTTGGAGAAGCCCATCGCGGTGTACTACGAGCATCCGGATTGGTTCCGGCCACTCTTTCAGCAATTGGATGCGCGCGGCGCGAACTGGAAAAAAATCGACGCGCGGCAACATTCTTACGATGTAGCTTCCTGCGAGCGCGAATATTCGCTGCTCTTCAATCGCATGAGTCCTTCGGCGTGGCAGCGCGGACTGGGCCACGCGATTTTCTACACGCTCAACTATCTCGCGCATCTCGAAGAGACCGGCGTGCGCGTGGTGAATGGTTCGCGCGCCTTCACTCACGAAACTTCCAAGGCGCTGCAACTGCAAGTGATGGAAAGCCTGGGCTTGCCGTATCCGAAGGCGCGCGTGATTAACCATATTTCGCAAGCGCTGGAGGCCGCTGAGGCTATCGGATATCCCGTGGTGATCAAGCCGAATATCGGCGGAAGCGGCGCGGGAGTCGAGAAGTTTACTTCGAAAGAGGAATTGCGGCGCGCCGTCGAGGAAAAGCGGCTTTATTTCGGCATCGATTCAGTCGCGCTGATTCAGGAAGCGTTCACGCCGCGAGACAATATTATTACCCGCGTGGAGGTTGTCGGCGGGCGATATCTCTACGCGATTCAGATTCACCTCACCGGCAACGACGGCTACAACCTCTGCCCCGGAGATATTTGCCAAAGCACTACCGGCGAAGAACTGACGCGCACCGCTTGCCCGGTCGACGCCCCCAAGAGCGGGCTGAAAGTGGAAGGTTACGAGCCGCCGCGCCGTGTGATCGAAGACGTCGAACGCATCATGGAAGTAGCGGGCATCGAAGTGGGCGGCATCGAATACGTGTTCGACGAGCGCACCGGCCGGCAGCTCTACTACGACGTGAACGCGCTCTCCAATTTCGTGGCCGATCCGGATCGCGTGATCGGCTTCAATCCCTATACGCGGCTCGCCGATTTTCTCATCTCGGAGGCCCGCAAACACGAAGCGCACGGCGCCAAGAAACTGGCTGCGGACGGAGTGCGCTCATGAGATACGGCTACTGGCTACCGGTATTTGGCGGATGGCTGCGCAACGTAGCTGATGAAAATATGGAGCCGACTTGGCCGTACGTGAAGCGGCTGGCGCAGCGCAGCGAGCAAATCGGTTTCGATCTTACGCTGCTGGCGGAACTGAACCTGAACGACATCAAGGGGCCTGAAGCGCCGTCTCTCGACGCGTGGTCCACGGCCGCCGCGCTGGCTGCGGTGACCGAGCGGCTCGAGCTGATGGTTGCGGTCCGGCCGACGTTTCACAATCCCGCGCTGCTCGCGAAGGCGGCGGCGAACATCGATCACATCAGCCGGGGACGCGTGTCGCTCAACGTTGTGTCTTCCTGGTGGGCCGACGAAGCGCGGAAATACGGCGTGCATTTCGAGCAGCACGACGACCGCTACGCGCGAACCAGCGAGTGGCTCGACGTCCTCAACGGCGTGTGGTCGCAGGATCATTTCTCTTTCTCCGGCAAATACTATCGCGTCGAAGACAATGTGCTGCAGCCCAAGCCGGTGTCCAAGCCGCGGCCCACGCTGTATGCCGGCGGAGAATCGCCCGCCGCGAAAGAGCTGATCGCGGAAAAGTGCGACGCGTACCTGATGCATGGCGATGCGCCGGAGCGCGTCGGCGAGAAAATTGCCGACCTGCGGGAGCGCCGGGAGCGCCGCGGTCTGCCGCCGATGAAATTCGGCGTAGCCGGCTACGCCATCGTGCGCAAGACGGAACGCGAAGCGCAGGACGAGTTGAAACGCATCACGGATGTTCAGCAATCGGCTGCCGGTTATGCGAACTATCAGCAATGGCTGGCCGGAACGCAGCTCGAGCAGCGCGTTTCGCTCGAGGATTATTCCGTGTCGAACCGCGGTTTGCGCTCAGGTTTGGTGGGCACGCCGGAACAGGTGGCCGAGCGCGTGGCCGGGTTCGAGGCGGCGGGCGCGGACCTGCTCCTGCTGCAGTTCAGCCCGCAACTGGAAGAAATGGAACGCTTCTCGGAAACCGTCATCCGCCGAAGTCCGGCCGTTTCCGCGCGGATTTGAGCGCGTAGCGGCGCTGCGATTCCTCGCTAGGCAAATTGTGACAGTTTGTCTATAATTGTGGTTTGTCTTCGATGTGCTGGCCCCGCCTGAGTGGGTCTGCAGGGAATACGACCGTGAATCCGATTATCCGTAAACTGCACGACGCGCAGCTGCGCAAAGACCTCCCCGAATTTCGCCCGGGCGATACCGTGCGCGTGAATGTCCGCCTGAAAGAAGGCGAAGGCGAGAAGGAAAAAGAGCGTTTGCAGGCGTTTGAAGGCGTGGTGATTTCGAAGAAGGGCCGGGCGTCCAGCGCGACGTTTACGGTGCGCCGCGTCAGCTTCGGCACCGGCGTCGAGCGTATCTTCCCGCTGCATTCGCCCTCGATTGCGTCGATTGACGTGGTCGGCAAGGGCAAAGTGCGCCGCGCGCGCCTTTATTACTTGCGCGAGCTGCGTGGCAAAGCTGCGCGCATCAAGCGTGCAGGCCGCGAAGAAGTGGTGGCCGCCGCAGCGACCGCTGGCAGCGAGACCAAAGCCTAGTCGCCGGCCTTCTGGTTTTATAGCTGCAAAACCCGTTTTGACGAGGCCCCGGATTCCGGGGCCTTTTTGTTTGTCTTTTCTCTTGTTGACAATCAACAGGAACCCGTTTATCTTCCTGTTGACCGACTACAGGAGAGCGCCGTGCCCGATTCCAGAGCCGAAGTTCTGCAAGGCACCCTCGACCTCATCGTGCTCAAAACACTCCACGCCATGGGGCCGCTACACGGCTACGGCATCGCCATGCGCATCCAGCAAGTCTCCGAAGATCTACTGAAGCTGAATCAAGGCACGCTTTATCCCGCGTTGCTGCGCCTGGAACAAAAAGGCTGGATCAGCTCGAAGTGGGGCCTCTCCGACAACAACCGCAAAGCGAAATACTACTCGCTCACCAAGTCCGGCCTGAAGCAACTCGCCGCGGAAACCGAAAGCTGGGAACGCATGGCCGCCGTGATCAGCCGCCTGCTCGCGGGCACCGAGGGAGCGTAGAGTGACGCGCCTGCGCATCTTCTGCTCTAGGCTCATTCGCATCTTCAGCCCACGCCGCTCCGATCAGGAGATGGACGCCGAGTTCAGCGCACATCTGGAGATGCTCGCCGAAGCGAATATGCGCCGGGGCATGACGCGCGAACAAGCACGCCAAGCCGCCCGCCGTGAATTCGGCGGCGTCGAGCAGGTGAAAGAAAGCGTTCGGGATCAGCGCGGGCTGCCGGCTCTCGATGTGCTCTGGCAGGATCTGCGGTTCACGTGGCGCAGTCTCGCCAAGCGGCCTGCCTTCACGCTCACGATTCTCCTTACCATGGCGGTCAGCATTGGAGCGGCCACTGCCGTTTTCAGCGCCGTGGATCGCATCTTGTTTCGCAGCCTGCCGTATCCGGAAGCGGATCGCCTCGTGTCCTACGGCTTCGTGGCGCCCATCGAGCCCATCGAATTTATGCTGGGGACGGACTATGTCGAATGGCGTCCGGTGCAGGCTCCCTTCGCAGCAACGACTTCGATGACCCCCGGAACGGCCCCATGCGATCTGGCCGAGCAGAATCCGCTGCGGCTCACTTGCGGGTCCGTCGAATCTACCTTTCTTCCGGTGTTCGGCGTCCAGCCGGTCCTCGGGCGCAATTTTACCCGCGACGAAGATCGTCCGAACGCACCGCCCGTTGCGCTGATCACTCATGGACTGTGGCTTTCGAGATTTGGCGGCGATCCCCGCGTCCTCGACCACACCATTTCGCTCGATGGCCACGTCACCAGAATCGTCGGAGTTCTCCCGGCTTCGTTCGAAATGCCCACACTCGCTTCCGTCGATGTCCTTCTGCCTCAGTACCTGGACGAAGCAGCTCAGAAGCGTCCCAACGCCGGCGCCGTGCTGCGCGCTTTTGCGCGGCTCAAGCCCGGCGTCAGCGAAACGCAAGCGGCCGCCGCCCTGGAACCCCTCTTTCAGCAATCGCTGCAGTTTGTACAGCCGCAATTTCGAAAAGAAGTCCAGCTCCGCGTACGCTCGCTTCGCGACCGCCAGGTTCAGGACGCCAGGCTCACCTCCTGGATTCTCTTGGCTGCCGTCTTCGGCGTGCTTTTGATCGCGTGCACCAACGTCGGCAACCTCCTGCTCGCTCGAGCCGCTGCTCGCGAGCGTGAAATCGCCGTCCGCACCGCCCTCGGAGCGAGCCGCGCCCGGCTGGTTCGCCAGGCGCTCACGGAGAGTCTGGCGCTGAGTCTCGCCGGTGGCGCACTTGGCTGCCTTCTGGCCACGGCGCTCCTTCGCGTCTTTGTCTCGATTGCGCCGCACGGGATACCGCGGCTTGAGCAGGCGCAGGTCGACCTTCGCGTAATTGCATTCTCGTTCGGCGTAGCTGTTCTGTCCGGAATTTTCTTTGGGTTGCTGCCGGCGCTGCGCCAGCCGCCACCAGAACTGCTGGCCGGGAAAGAACGCGGGGCGTCGCCGCGCGCCAGTTTGCGCCACAGTGTCATCGCCGTGCACCTGGCCGTCTCGCTTATCTTGCTGACCTGCGCGGGCCTGCTGTTGCGCAGCCTCTGGAATTTGCAGAAGACGGACCTGGGCCTGCGCGCGGAAAGCGTCATCGCCGAGTCTGTTTCCCTGGGAGAGTTGCGTTATCCGCAAGCAGCTCAGCAGGTCGATTTTTTCGAGCGCCTGCTTCCGCGCCTGAGCCAGCTTCCCGGGGTTACCGCCGCCGCTCTCAGCGATTCAGTTCCTCCGTCCGGCCCCATGCGCTCCACGATTTTTGCCGGCATGGAAATCGCCGGCCATCCTCCCTTCGAAAAGGGCACTGGCGGGATGGTGGGCTGGCGAGCAGTCACACCGGATTATTTTTCCGTGCTGAGAATCCCCATTCTTCAAGGGCGAGCGTTTCGTAACCAGGATGCTTCTCCTGTGGAGAATCCCGTGATTCTGAGCGAATCGTTGGCGCGCTCTCTTCTTCCCGGCGAGAATCCGCTCGGCAAGCAAATGCGCTTCGGGCGCCAAGGGCCTTGGCGGACCATCGTGGGGATCGCACGCGATGTCCGCAACAATGGACTACAATCTGCCGCTGATCCTGAGTTCTACCTCCCCTGGAAAAACGATGCTCTGATCGCCACGGCCTCCGCGTTTGTCCTGCTGCGCGCGGAAATGCCACCCCAACCCGTCGCTGCGTGGGTGCGCTCGGAAACCGCGCAACTCGACGCCACGCTTCCCGTTTCGGTCGAGACGCTCAATCAACGCGTATCGCAACTGACGCAGGGGCCGAAGTTCAACGCGCTGCTCCTTTCGCTGTTCGCACTGATTGCCGTGGTCCTGGCAGCCATTGGTCTCTACGGAGTCGTCGCGTACCTGGTGACCCAGCGCGTTCGCGAGATCGGCGTGCGTATGGCACTCGGCGCTAGTCCGCAAGAGATTCTAAAGATGGTGCTCGGCTACGTCGCGCGATGGACTCTCGCGGGCGCGCTGCTCGGACTCGCAGGAAGCTGGTTCGCCACGCGGCTCCTGACCTCCCTTCTGTTCGAGGTTGCTCAGCACGATCTCGCCATGTTGGCGTGTGCCTTGCTCGTCCTGCTGCTCACAACCTTCCTGGCGGTATGGATTCCCGCGCGGCGCGCCATGCGCGTCGATCCTCTGGTCGCGCTCCGCTACGAATAGCTTCCGGAGAAGCGATTTCTCCCGCGCGCGGCGTGGTAGACTCGCAGCCGCATTCGCCTGCGAGGTCAGCCGAGAACATGGCGCGTCTTTGCTCTTCCCGTTTCGAGCGCGCGGCACGCAAACAGGGTTGGACGCGCATCGCCGGGCTCGATGAAGCCGGCCGCGGCGCCCTATTCGGGCCTGTCGTAGCAGCAGCCGTAATCCTCAATCCCAAGCGCCGCATCGTCGGCCTCGACGATTCGAAGAAACTTTCGCCGGAGCGCCGCGCGGAACTCGCGCCACGAATTCGCGAGCACGCTCTAGCGTGGGCGGTAGCAGAGATCGACGCCCAGCGCATCGACGCCTGGAACATTTATCAAGCCTCACGCCAGGCCATGACCGCTGCGCTGCAGCAACTTTCGATCCAGCCGGACTATCTGCTGCTCGATGCCATGCACCTTGATGTCATCGTCGAACAGAAATCCCTGATCAAGGGCGACGCCAAGAGCGTGTCCATTGCCGCCGCATCCATCCTCGCCAAGACCCACCGCGACGCGCGCATGGAAGAATGGCACATCGTCTACCCGCAATACGGTCTCGCGCAACACAAAGGCTACGCCACCCCCGACCATCTCGAAGCCCTGCAAAAGTTCGGCGCCACTCCGTACCACCGATTTTCGTTTTCGCCGGTGCGCGAAGCGGGCTGCTGGTCCGCCAATGCCGTTCAGCAACCCTTGCCGCTGGGCGGATGCTAAGGCGATTCGCCCTTCGACCTTTGCCTGCTTTCCGCGCCTCGATCATGCCATCCGCCGCACCATGAGCCGTTTCCTCGGTTACCCCCGCTTCGCCCTGTCTTCGCCGTCAAGTTTCCTATTTCAAACGGGGATAACTGCCTGCTCACACCCCCGGCTGCCTTCGTTGACTTGGCTTTTTCGGGCCTGTAGCTTGTGGAAATAGCGTTGCGGCTGACCTCCAGCCAGCAACCGATACAGGGAGAACGTCTCGGGCGCTCTCTGCGGAGAGAGCTCGTCTTTACTAGCGCATGGCATATAACAAGAGCAAATTCGTTGAAGCCGCACAAAAGCTGCTGAACCAGGGCAAAGTCGCTCAGGCCATCGCCGAATACCAGCAGATTCTCAAGTTTGAACCGCGCGATCAGGTCACCCTGATGACCATCGGCGAGCTATACATCCGCCAGGGCGAAACCTTTCAGGCCATCGACTACTTTGAGCGCCTCGCGCAGATTTTTGTCGGCGACGGTTTCCTCACCAAAGCCATCGCCGTCTACAAGCGCATCGCCAAACTCGCTCCGGAAGAAATTCGCCCGCTCGAAAAGCTCGCGGATCTCTACGTGCAGCAAGGAGTGATGAGCGAGGCGCGCCCGCTCTTTCTGCAGCTCGCCGAAATTCATCTGAAGAACAGCCGCCAGACCGAAGCCATCGGCCTGCTCAAGAAACTGTTGCAGGCGGAACCAGACAACCTGCGCATTCAGATTCGCCTGGCCGATCTCTACCAGGCCATGGGCCAGCCCAAGGACGCCGTCGAGGCCTACGTTTCGGCGGCCCAGCGGGCCCTCGCGCGTGGCGATCACGCCGAATGCGACAAGCTTGCCGAGAAGGCTCTCAAGATCGAGCCGCAAAACCTCGCCGCAGTCATCGTGCGCGCGCGCTCCTTTTCCACGCAAGGTAATCTCAACGACGCCGCCAAGACTCTCGAAGGCGTCCCGGACCTCGAAAAGGGTGGCGAGCAAACCGAACTCCTCCTCGACCTGTATCTGAAGAACAGCAAGTGGGATCAGGCCAACGCTCTGGCGCTGCGCGTTTTTGACGCGGACGCCAAAAACTTTGGACCTTTGCAAAAAGTCGTCGAAGCCCTGCTCGAGTCCGGCCAGCCCGAAAAGGCTATGCCCATTCTCGATCGCGTGCGCATCCCCATGATCGACGCGGGCGAACATGAGGTCATTTGCAAGCTGCTCACGGAATTAGCTGCTCGGCTCCCGGGCCGCGTCCAACCGCTCGAGTGGCTCGTGGAAACGTACGGGCGCACCAGCGATTCCTTCCGCTTGCCCGATGCGTTGGCTCAGTTAGGCGATGCGCTGGTTGCCGCGAAGCAATTTGACCGCGCCAAAGCCATCCTCGAACAGCTTGTCGATCGTGAACCGGAAAGCGACTCGGCCAAGCGCAAGCTCAATGACTGCCTTCGTAAAATGGGCCTGTTGGCCCCGGAGGATTCTTCGGCCCCGGTCGAAGAATCCATGCAGGCGGAACTCACCAAGGCGCCCGCTCCAAAAGTTCGCCCGAGCGCGGAACCTTCTGCTCCTGTGCCCGCAGCCGAGGCATCGGCCGCTGCCGCCGAAGCGGCCTTGGATGAAGACACGCAAAGATTCATCGCGCAGTCGCTCACCGACGTCGATCTTTTCGCCAGCTACGGACTGACCCAGAAAGCCATCGGGCTGCTCGAAGCCATTCTTCGGCGCGCGCCCCGCCATACGCCCACTCTGGAAAAACTTCTCGATTTTGTTCTCGGCGCCGGCGACGATCGCCGCACCGCCGAACTCGCCTCACAGCTTGAGCACATCCATCGCGAGCGCGGCGATTCCCGCAGCGCCGATCGCTTCGGCGAATTGCGCCGCCGTTTCCAGCGCGCCGCCGGCCTTACGGACGAAGAACTTGCCGCGGCAGCACCGGCCGAGCCCGCGCCGGCGGTTTCCGAGCCCGAAGAAATCGGCATTGCCGAGATTGATGCGCAGCCTCTGACTCCGCCTGCGCCTCCTCAGGCGCCGGAGGTACGCGAAGTTACAGCGTCTCAGCCCATTTCCGCCGCTCACGAAGAGGAAGTGCACGAAGTCGATCTTTCCGACGAGTGGGCCTCGCTCCTGGAAGCGAAAGCGGCCTCGCCGGCTGCCCGGCCTGCCCCGCCGCCTGCCCAGACTGCCGCTGCTCCACCGCCTTCCGCCGCCGCAGAGGAATTCGCCATTCCCATCGATGCCGCGCCCGAAGCGGTGCCGGAGTCTCTGCCCGTGCAGGAAGAAGGTCATCCTTTCGCGGAGATTTCTTCGGAGCTGGCCGCTCCCGAAGTCGGGCATAAGGCTGAACCGGTTCCGATTGAGACCCATGAGATCGACCTGGGCGAGATTCTGTCGGCCAGCCCGGCTAGTGTCGCGCCAAAGCATGAACCTCCGGCGCAACCGGCTCACCAGCAGCCCGCAGCGGCCGCTTCCGACTCCGAATTTGAGTTGGACCAGGACTACGAGCTGGTCATCGAACCGGAAGCGCTGGTTCCGGCCTACGACCAAAAGCCGCCTGAGACTCCAATTGTCCCCCACGAGCCGGAGCCCGTTGCGCATAACGCTGCCGCTGCTCCTCCCGCTGGAGGTTTTGCCTCCGATCAATTCCTCTCCGACCTCGCCAACGAAATCGATTCCCTCGGCCTTACCCCCACTTTCTCGCAACCTGACGCGCCTGCGAAGGCTCAGCCGCCGGCTACACTCAGCAGCGACGCCATCGCCCGCTCGGCCGAATCCGGCCCGCTCAAGGAAGTCTTCGAGGAATTCCGCGCCGAACTTGGCGAAATGGGCGCCGAAGACGAAGATCTCGAGACCCATTACAGCCTCGGCATCGCCTTCCGCGAAATGGGTTTGCTCGAAGAAGCCATCAGCGAATTTCAAAAAGTGGCGAAAGCCAATGAGCGCGGCCGTCCTTTCCGGTACGCCATGCAGTGCTGTACACTTCTCGGTCTCGCGTTCATGGAGAAAGGCCAGCCGGGCATCGCGGCCATCTGGTATGAGCGCGCTCTTGAGACTCCCGGCGTCGAACCGGAAAGCATTCTCGCCTTGCGGTATGATTTGGGTATTGCCCAGGAATCGGCTGGCGAGCCCGAAGCGGCGCTAAAAAGTTTTTCCAAGGTCTATGCGATGAATATCGATTATCGCGACGTGGCCGAACGCATTGC
>DATNNV010000048.1:0-11139 GCA_035601655.1 Candidatus Dormiibacterota bacterium | reverse complement strand
CACCCGCCCCAGTACCTCCACTCGCTGCAATTCCTTATCGCTCATCGCTGTCCTCGCCACCGCGGCCTCCTCAACTGGCCGCAGTCTAGGGGACATTTCTAATGTGCACGCAAGGGGACATTTTCAACGAGGCACAACAGTGGTATCTAGTAAGTGGCTTGTCTTCTGAGAGATAGAGGAATGGCGAGACGGAAGGACGAAGAGGAAAAGTGAAGAATCTCCGCACGCGCTGGAGAACCGTCGCGGATGCGGAGAACTTCGGAAAACGTCCCGTCCGTCCCCCGTCGTCCAAGGAAAGCACTTAGCGGCGGAAACGGCGACGAATGGCGAGGAGTACGAGCGCGAGTTGCCCCGGTATTGCGATGGTTTCAACGATTTCTAGGCGGCGGGCTCCCGCATAGGCGGGTTCCACCGTTCGGACCTTCTGAAACGTGGCTGCTTCTAGGGCGTCCCAGAGTCCGGCGTCGAAGGTATGGAGCAATTGGGAGAAGCGCTGCGAATGTTCAAGGGCGCATCGCCAGGAAATCGTTCCGGCGTTGCGAGAGTGCGGGTCAATATTGGGGCACAGTGCCTGAATCTTTGAGTCAACTGGCATGCGCAAACCGAACGCGGGGAGAAGAAGGGCGAAAGCAACAGAAGGGCCGCCAAGACGGCGAGGGCTCGCTTATAACTGCTGCCATACCTGCTGAGTAGTCCGTAAAAGTTAGTCAGACTGACATACTCTCCGAGCCAGCGAGCCCACCCGAAGTTTGCGTAGAGCCGGTTGGCCCAATAGCGATTTGCGAAGACGAAAAGGTGCGGGTTACACCTCCGCATCTCCATCTCGCCGAGAAAACATTCCTCCGCCCATTCATGCTGGCGACTCTTCTCAAAGTTGTTGACGAGTCTCCTATAGGCGTCGGCAACGAGCTCGTGCGTCAAAGGAGGCGGAATGCCTCCATGTTCCGGCGTATCTCTCACAACTTCCTGCGATGGCTCTCGAAGGTCGGCTTCGTCTTGAAGATATATGCGGTGGTTCTTTCGGTTCCAATTCACGTCTTCGAACCGTATGTCTTCAGGGAGGCAGCCCACGAGGCGTAGGCGTAGCCCCGAAGTCACTGCTTTGTCCGCGTTTGCGTTATTGATACGGTGGAAGACGGCCTGCGTTGGGTCTTTGAAGTTAGCCCACCTAAAGTCCGCGATCTTTGAGAAGGTGACGAATCCAAATTCTACCCTCTCCGAAAATGTCGCACGCGGGAAGCCTGCTTCCTGCAAGAACCTCGAGAATACAAAATACGCCGGCCCGTCGAAGATGGTCTCGCCGAACTGGGCGTTCTCAGAAAACTTGGCCTGGACGAACTTCGCTTCCCTCTGGAATCTAGCCAAATAGAACGTGGCCTCCTCAGCAAACGAGGTCCAGCCAAAATTTGCGTTTTCAGCGAACGACGCCCCGGCGAAGACCGCCCGTCCCTTGAACCTCGTTTGCTCAAAATTAGCTCGCTTCTTGAAGCGTGTATTCCTAAAGTCGACGTGCCCGTCAAAATATGAATGACTGAAATCAGCATCCCGCTCGAAGGTCGCATTCGCAAAATTAATCTCGACGTCGCCGGTCCACCCCATTTGTAACTTAGATCTGAAGAAGACGAATCCCTGGAAGTCCCGCGTGCTCTTGATACGGTTGTGAATTGAGCTTCCGTCGCAAGTTGCCCTCCATTCTTGCTCGAAGGCGTCTGAATCCTTCTCTTTGGCCCAATCGTGCGAGTGCATCACGCAAACGTAGCCGTGGTCCCCTATCGCTTGCCGGAGGTAAAGAGGGCGTCCGCACGGGTCTCCGTCGGACATTTCCACTTGGCATTTCTGCGCGCTGGGAGGCGCCTGTGGTGTAGCCATGAGCGCAGTATATCTTCATTGCGACAGCAAGTGCGCGGGCCGGGTCATTGCCTTCACTGGGGGGTCGTGCTCTTAACTTGTTTGTAGGCATCTCGGCTCTATAATGCTGGCCGAGGGGCGCGTAAGATGCACATGACGATACAACAACGGGCGGCCCAGTTCTGGGCTGTTTTGGCGTTTGCGGTACGCACGCAGCAAATTGTCACCTATTCTCTGATGGAACGACTAACCGGCATTCCGAGCTATGCGCAGGCCGACACCCTGGGAGTGATCGCGCAGTACTGCAAGCGCCAGGACTTTCCTCTACTAACCGTTCTCGTTGTGTCCGAGCAGACGGGCTTGCCGATGGCTGGAATAATGGAACCATTGGCGGCTCTTCAAGAGCAGGCCCGTGTGTTCGCATTTGATTGGCTGGGCCAGAAATTCCCTGATTTTGAAAGTTAAGGTGGGCTGGACGCCTCGGCAGCCGGCCCTACGACTTCTTCTTGGGCTGCATGGGGACGTAGCGTTTGCATTTGCAGTTTTGCAAGTTGCAGGCGCCGCGGTTATTTGGGCTAGCGGCGGGATGCATGCTGATTGGGTGGGTGCAGCGACATGCTTTGGCGTTGTAGGCGATATATTTCGGCATGTGGGGTGAAGCATAGCACGGTAGCGGTGGGTGGCGGATGGCTAAGAAATGGCCACGCTTTCAAAAAACGAGGCCGAAGGGGAGTCGATTCGGATTGTGATGATGCGAGGAGGCGCACGGCAGTGCCGCGCCTCCACCAAGGTGTGTGTGAGGCAAAGCGTCAGAGCGGGAGGCGGAGGAGGGCTTCGCAGCCGGGGGATTGGAGGCGGTTGCGGAGGCTTAGTTCGCCGCCGTGGGCTTCGGCGATTTGGCGGCTTAGGACGAGGCCGATGCCGGAGCCGGCTGGTTTGGTGGTGAAGAAGGGGACGAAGAGGTTGGCGGTGTTGGGTAGGCCGGGACCTTGGTCGAGGACCCAGACGTCGAGGTGGGAGCCTTGCTTGCCCCAGCCGACGCAGACGCTGCCGCCGGTTTCGAGGGAGGCGTCTACGGCGTTGCGGATGAGATTGATGAGGAGTTGCTCGAGTTGGTCGGCGTCGGCGGAGATTACGATGGGGGGACCTTCTTCGACGGTGACTTTGATACGGGTTTCGAGTTTGGCGGTGCGGTGAATCCACTGGGAGACATGCAACGAAGCGTGCTTGGGTTGCGGGAGGCGGGCGAGGCGGGCGTAGGCGGACATGAAGCGGCCGAGGGCTTCGGTGCGGGAGCGAATGATGGCGAGGCCCTGACGGAGATCGTCGAGGATGGTGAGGGTGGACTCGTTGCTGGCGGGATCGTGGGATTTGAGGACGGTTTGCAGGCCGCTTTCGAGGCCTTGAGCTACGGATTGAATGGGGGCGAGGGAATTGTTGAGTTCGTGGCCGAGGACGCGGATTAGGCGTTGCCAGGCTTTGCGTTCTTCGTCGCGGAGGGTGCGGCTCAAATCGCTTAGGACGACGAGTTGATGCGGGAGGCCGTGCTGGCGAAAGGAGCCGCGGCGCATGCCCCAGCGGCCGGAGCCGCCGGGGAAGTTGAGCTCCATGGTGCGGGCAGTGTCGCCTTCGAGACAGGCGGCGAGGCCTAGTTCTTCGGCGGTAAAGGCGAGGAGCTGCTCCGCGGGGCGGCCAAGGAGGCGTTCGCCGGCGCGATTGACGAGGCGGAGACGGGCGTGGTTGTCAAAGGCGAAGATGGCTAGATCGATTTCTTCCATGACCGTGCGGACGAGAACGGTGGCTTCCATGGCGCCGAGGCGCTGTTCGCGGAGAGTTTCGCTGAGGGCGTTCATTTCCAGGATGACTTCGCCCATGGCGTCTTCGCGGCTGGCGCCGCGTGCGCGAATGGAGAAGTCTTCTTCGCGGAGGGCGGCGAGTAGATTCGAGAGCGTTTGCAAAGAAAAAACGACGCGATGCTGGAGAGAAGCGGCGAAGCCGAGCCAGAGACTGACGATGAGGAGGGTGAGCGTCCAGGCGGCGCCGGAGGAAAAGGAGCCGGTCCAAATCAGAATGAGAGCAATGGCGGAGCCCGGAAAGCCTGCGGCCAGCGCGAGAAGCTGGATGCGGCGCTCGTAGGTGACGCGGCTCATTCGAGACCGTGTTTTTGCAAGCGGCGGTACATGGCGCTGCGACTCAAGCCGAGAGCTTTGGCGGCCTGACTGACGTTGCCATCATGGCGGCCGAGGGTGCGTTGTATCAGATGACGCTCGACTTCGTCCAAGCTCATTTCTTCGAGGCGGGTGGCGCCTGCGGCGGGAGCGCGGAGACCTAAATCGGCGGCGCGGACTACCGGGCCGGGAGTCATGAGCACGCCGCGCTCGACGGCGTGATCGAGTTCGCGGACATTGCCGGGCCAGGGATGTTCGTGAATGGCTTTGAGAGCGGCGGAATCGAAGCCGGAAAGATTTTTGCGGTAGCGCTGCGCGTAACCGCGAAGGAAATGATGGGCGAGAAGATCGAGATCTTCTCGGCGTTCGCGGAGAGGGGGGATGTGGATTTCGATGGTGTTGAGGCGGAAGAGGAGGTCCTGGCGGAAGCGTCCGGCGGCGGCTTCGGCGTTGATGTCGGCGTTGGTGGCGGCGAGGACGCGAACGTCTACACGGCGGGTGGTGGAAGAGCCGACGCGCTCCATTTCGCCGGTTTCGAGAACGCGGAGGAGCTTGGCCTGGAGATTTAGCGGGACGTTGGCGATTTCGTCGAGGAAAAGGGTGCTGCCTTCGGCGAGCTCGAAGCGGCCAACGCGGTCGGAGCGGGCGTCGGTGAAAGCGCCTTTGACGTGGCCGAAGAGTTCGCTTTCGAAGATGCCTTCGGAGAGGCCGCCGGCGTTTACGGTGACCATGGGCTTGGAGGCGCGGGCAGATATGGCGTGCAGGGTGCGCGCGACTACTTCCTTGCCAGTGCCGTGCTCGCCGGTGATGAGGACGTTGGCGTCGGAAGGGCCGATGCGGGCGATGAGATCGAGGACCGGCTGCATGGCAGGAGAGTTGGCGAGAAAAGCGGGGCGGGATTCGGCGCGGAGAAGGCGATTTTCGGCTTCGAGGCGAGAAGCCTGGCGGAGAGCCTGGCGCAAGTCGATTTGCGTGCGAAGGATGGCGAGGAGGCGGGTATTTTCCCAAGGCTTCTGAAGAAAATCGCGGGCGCCGCGGCGCATGGCTTCGACGGCGATTTCGACGCTGCTCCATGCGGTCATGACCACGACGGGAAGAGTGCTATCGAGCATCTGGATGCGGGTGAGGAGGTCGAGGCCTTCCTGGCCGGAGGTGGTGTCGCGAGCGTAGTTGAGGTCCATGAGGACGGCGTCGAATTCGCGGGATTCGATGGAGGAGAGAGCGTCGGCGGGAGAAGCTACGGCGTGAGTTTCGTAGCCTTCGCGCTTGAGGAGGAGGCGTAAGGCATCGCGAATATCGGCTTGGTCGTCGGCTAGAAGGACGCGGTAGGGATGGGTGGTGGTGGTCTTCATGCGGGTCCGTGAACAGTAAATTGTAAAGGGTATTGCGCCTTTAAGGCGAAAGAACGGGCGGATTGGTGTTGCGGTTGGCGGCTCATTCGTAACGCAGCGCGACTAAGGGATCGATTCTGGTGGCGCGGCGAGCTGGGAGCCAGCAGGCCAGAAGAACTAGCGCGGCGAGGACGATGACGCCGGCGGCGAAAGTGGCCAGGTCGAAGGCGCTGACCTCGAATAGCAGACTGGAGATGAGGCGCGTGAGAATGAAAGCGCCGACGAGTCCGGCTGCGATGCCGTAAGCGGCGAGGCGAGCGCCTTGCAGGAGGACCATAGACAGGACGTTGTTTGCCGAGGCGCCGAGGGCGAGGCGGATGCCGATTTCCTGGCGGCGCTGGGTGACGAGATAGGAGATTACGCCGTAGATGCCGATACCGGCGAGGAGCAGTGCCAATACGGCGAACGAGCCGATTAGAGTTACGGCGAGGCGGCGGGAAGAAGAGTTGTCCGCGATGATGTCTTCGAGGGGGCGAACTTCGTAGACGGGGAGATTGGGGTCGAGCGATTGCACGGCGGAGCGAATGCCGGAGGACAAAATGCCCGGATCGGCGGCCGAGCGGACGACTACGGCTCCGTCGGTGGGATCTTGCGCCTGCGGCACGTAAATCTCGACGCGGGAGGGTTGGTCGACGCCGTAGTTCTTTACATGGGCGACTACGCCGACGATGGTCCTCCAGACCTGAGGCCGGCCTGGCTGAGGAATTCCGTCTTTGGAGATGAGCTTTCCGAGAGGGTTGTCGTTCGGAAAGGCTTGTTTTGCAAACGTGTCGTCGACGATGCAGACGGGCTGGCCGTTTTCGGTGTCGTGGAGGTCGAAGAAACGGCCCTGCAAGAGGCGCATGCCCACGGCACGCATGGCGTCAGGAGTTACGCGACCGATATCTGCCGAGGGCACGAAGGCTGGATCGGGAGTTGGGCGGCCGGCGATCAAGTACGCGGACTGCCAGCCTCCCAACAACGGCTGCTTGACACCTGCCGCCTCTACGCCAGGAAGAGCCTGCAATTTGGCGGTGAGTTCCTGGACGAAGGTGCGGAGCTTCGCGGGGCTGTCATAATTTTTGTTTGGAAGAGAAAACTGAGCGGTGAGGACGTGGGCTGGGGCGATTCCCGCGTCGGCTTGCAAGACGTGCCAGAGGCTTTTGGTCATGAGTCCGGCGCCGACGAGGAGAACGAGAGAGACGGCGACTTCCGCGGCGACGAGGACATCGCGGACGTTGGCGCGCTTACCGCTGGTGCTGGCGGAACGGCCGCCTTCTTTCAGGGCGTCGTGGACATTGGCGCGAGAGGCTTGGAGCGCGGGGAAAATGCCGAAGAGAATGCCGGTGAGAAGCGACAAGGCGAGGGAGAAGAGGAGGACCGAGCGGTCGAGCGAGATTTCGCTGAGGCGCGGGACGCCTGCAGGAGTGGAGTGGGCGAGGACGGCGGTGACCCAAACGGCCAGGACGAGACCGAGCACGCCGCCAGCGAGAGCCAGCACGACGCTTTCGGTGAGCATCTGGCGAATGAGGCGGGCGCGACCGGCGCCGAGAGCCATGCGCACGGCGAGTTCGCGGTGGCGTTCGGTGGCGCGGGCGAGCTGTAGATTGGCGATGTTGGCGCAGGCGATGAGCAGGACGAATCCTACAGCGGCCATTAGGACGATGAGAGAGGGACGAACATCTTCTACGATGGCTTGGAGGAGCGGCTGGACGGTGATGGTGTTTTTGCCGTTGCTGACGGGATGGAGTTGATCGATGCGTTGCGCGATGCTTTTCATCTCGGATTGGGCTTGGAAGAGAGTGACGCCGGGCTTCAGGCGGGCGTAGGCGTAGACACCGGGATGGCTGCCGCGGTTGGCTTCGCCGCCTAGCTTGTCTTCGAGTCTCCACAAGGAGGTGAAGAGATCGGTCTGACGCACGCTGCCGTGAAGGCGGGAGGACAGAACGCCGACTACGGTGTACGGTTCGCCGTCGATGGTGAGCTGCTGGCCCAAGATATTAGGATCGCGGCCGAAACGGCGGTCCCAGAAGCCTTCGCCGAGGAGCACGACGCGTTGTGCGCCGACCTTATCGTCGTCTGGCGTGAGACCGCGACCGAGGATGGGTTCGGCTTTGAGAGTGGGAGAGAAGCCAGCGGTAACGCGGCGAAGGCGGAGACGCTCGGGTTCGCCGCGGCCGCTGAGGACAGCGTCGTTATTTTGATAGGCGACCATGCTTTCGAAGACGGTGTTCTGCGCGCGCCAATCGTTGAAATTGGCCATGGCGATGCTCATGCCGGGGATTTGCTCGGAGGCTTCGCTGAGGAAAACGAGGCGGTCGGCCTGCGGATAGGGAAGAGGTTTGAGGAGAACGGCGTTGATGACGCTGAAGATGGCGGTGTTGGCGCCGATGCCGAGGGCGAGGGTGAGGATCGCGACGATGGTGAAGGCGGGCTTCTTCGCGAGAGTGCGAAGGGTGTAGCGCAGGTCTTGAAGAAATGTGGTCATTCAATCTCCTTACTGGACTCCTTACTGCGGCTGCTTACTGGGTCTCCCCGGTGGCGAAAGGAACCGGGACGGTCAATGCGCTTCGGCAGCGGCGACGGCTTCCTGGCTGACGACCCAGCCGTCTTTGAGCTGGACGATGCGATTGCCGAAAGTGGCGTTGCGTTCGGAGTGCGTGACCTGGATGATGGTGGTGCCGGCGTCGTTGAGGCGCTTAAAGAGATGCATGATTTCGTCGCCTTGCGCGGAGTGGAGGTTGCCGGTGGGCTCGTCGGCGAGGATGAGCTTGGGGGTCATGATGACGGCACGGGCGACGCCGACGAGCTGCTGCTGGCCGCCGGAAAGCTGGTTGGGGAAGAGATCTTTTTTGCCGACGATGTTGAAGCGGTCGAGGATGTCGCAGACCAGGCTGACGCGCTCTTTGTGAGGAACGTTTTTGTAGGAGAGCGGGACTTCGAGATTTTCGAAGACGGTGAGGTTGTCGATGAGATGGTAGCTCTGGAAGACGAAGCCGATGTTGGCTTTGTGGAGTTCGTTGCGTTTCTTGACGTTGAGCTTGTGGACGGGCTCGCCGTTGAAGAAAAATTCGCCGGTCCAGGCGCCGTCGAGCATGCCGATGATGCTGAGGAGGGTGGATTTTCCGGCGCCGCTGGGGCCCATGATGGTGACGAATTCGCCAGGCTGGATTTCGAGATTGATTCTGCGCAGGAGATAGAAGCGGTTGGGACCGGCTTCGATGGATTTTTCCAGATTGCGCATGTGAATGATGGGTTCCACGATGGGTGTCAGCCTCTCTGTTGGTTGTGCGTCACGCGAGAAGGGAAAAGCAGATTCCCCGCGCAAAACCCGCGCGGGGAACGACAGTGCCGGCTGAGGCCGTGCACGGTATCGATCCTCGAGGTATTCGCGGGCATAGACGCTATCACTATTCGTACCGCAAAGCTTGCAGCGGGTCCACTCGGGATGCGCGGTGCGCCGGGAGATAGCACGCGAGGGCGGCCACCGCCGCGAGGAGCAGAGGAAGGCCGACCAGAACGGCGGGGTCGGTGGCTTCTACACCGAAGAACAAACCGGAAAGCGCGCGAGCCATGAGCAGGGCGATGGGGAAGCCGATGGCCAGTCCCAGTGCGGTCATGAGCAATCCGTTGCGAAGGACGAGACTCAGGATGTCGCGCGTTTCTGCGCCCAGGGACATGCGGATACCGATTTCATGAGTGCGCTCGCTTACGAGGTAGGACATGACGCCGTAGATGCCGATCGAGGCGAGCACAAGGGCGACGGCGCCTAGGATGGCCATCATGGTGGCTACGTAGGCGATGCCGACGATGGACTCGACAATGAGGCGGTCGAAGGGCTTGACGTTGTAGAGAGGCAGGTTGGGATCGATGGCGCTGATTTGTGCGCGCACGCTGGAGATCAGTTGTGCCGGATCACCCCCGGTGGTTCGGAGAATGAATGTGGTGTAGGCGGGCGGGGTCTGGCGGAAGCTGCGGTAAATGGTGGGAATGAAGTCCTTGTCGATCCAACTGTAGCGAACTTCGGAGACGACGCCGACGACGGTCATCCAGGGATTCTTAGCGTCGGCATTCCCGATTTTGAGTTTATGACCGATGGGGTTTTGGCCGCTGAAATAGCGGCGAACCAGGTTTTCGCTGACGAGGCAGACCGGCAGCGCGCCGTCCTGATCGCTGTCTAGCAACTCGCGGCCGTCCAGCAGGCCGATGTGCAGCATGCGCAGATAATTTGGGCTGACGGTTTCGACTCCGGCGGTGACTTGCTCGCCGCGCGCTTCTGGAGCGCGCCCTTCGATGGTGAAAAGGCGGCGGGCCAGCCCTCCGCCGGCAAAAGGAACGCTGCTAACCAGACCGGCGGATTCGACGCCAGGCAGGGAGGCGAGCTTTTCGAGTGCTTGCGCATGAAACGTTGCTCGCGAAGAGGGTTGGGTATACTGGGCGTCGGAAAGAGTCAGGTTGAGGGTCAGAAGAGTTTGCGGCGAGAAGCCGTTGTTCACGGCGAGCAAGCCTTGAAAGTTCTTGACCAGGAGCCCGGCGCCGACCAGCAGAATCAGTGCGAGAGAGATTTCCGCTACCACCAGAGCGTTGCGCACGCGATGGCGTTTGACGCCGCCAGAAGAGCCACGACCCGTTTCCTTGAGCGTTTCGCCCAATGTTGCGCGGGAGCTCAGCAAAGCCGGAGCGATTCCCGAGAGGATGCCGCTGGCGACGGCCATGGCGAGTGTGAAGAGGAAGGCTCCGGCGTCCAGGTGGATGGTGGTCCAGCCGGCGATGAACTTGGCGACGTCGGCGGGCATGTTCTTCAGAATGAGCTGGAGTTCCCATTGCGCCAGGAACAGGCCGATTGCGGCGCCCGCCAGCGAAAGCAGAATGCTTTCGGTGAGCAACTGCCTGACGATGCGCCAGCGGCTGCTGCCTAAAGTGGCGCGCACGGCGAGCTCTTTGGAGCGGGAAGTCATGCGCGCGAATTGGACATTGGCGACGTTGAGGCAGGCGATGAGGAGAACGAAACCGACGGCACCGAGAAGCAGAAGGGTGTATTGGCGAGTGAGATCGCCGGTGGCGAATTCGGCCAGGGGGATTAGTTTGATCTGCCAGCCTTTGTAAGCGTCAGGATAAGCGGCGGCTTGCTGCTCGGAGATGGCTTGCAGTTCGGATGCGGAGGTCGCCAGCTTTGCGCCTGGGCGGAGATGACCGAGCACCCACAAATATCGAGTGTCGCGAATTTGGCGCTGTGCGGTGGTTAGCGCGAGCGGAACCCAAGCTTCGGCAGGATAAGGAAAGTTAAAGCCCTTGCCCATGACGCCGACGACCGTGAAGCCCAGTCCATCGACTTTGACGGTTCTATTGAGGATATTGGGGTCGGAAGCGTAGCGCCGCTCCCAGAGTCCGTAGCTGAGAATGATCTCGCGGTCCTTGCCGGGTTCCTCTTCTTCCGGGAGGAAAGCGCGTCCCATGGTGGGAGAAACATCGACGAGGTGGAAGAAATTGGAGGTGACGGCAAAGGCCTGGGCTTTTTGCGGCTCGCGATCTCCGGTCAGATTGATTTCGTCCCAATCGTAGGCCGCGAGCTCGTCGAAGGAGCGAACCTGTTTTTTCCAGTCCAGAAAAGTGGCGGGAGCTACGGAATCAAGATCAATGTTTTGTTGGATGCGGGCATAGCCCATGGCTGCCAAGCGATCGCCATGGGGAATCGGAACGGGATGAAGGAGGAACCCTTCGGCGACGCTGAAGATCGCGGTGTTGGCACCGAT
>DATNNV010000047.1:0-30408 GCA_035601655.1 Candidatus Dormiibacterota bacterium | reverse complement strand
AACGCCCAGGAAGAAATCTACGCGGCATCGATGGACGAGCTGGCGCAGCTCCGCGAAGTCCATCCCCAGCTCGCGCGCTACGTCGGCCCCCCGTGCCATCTCCGCGCCAACGTCACCACCCCGATCTGCACCGAAGGCTCGCACTTCTGCGGCGTAAAAGTCTGGCTCGACTTTCCCAACACGCCCCGCCGCATCTAGCGTGTGAGCAAAACAATCGCTCGACCAACCCGCTCCTGGCCCTTGACTCTTTCGGTGCATCCCGGGAAACCGCGCGGGCACTTCTGCCCTCTAATAAGCAGAGGCATTAACCTATGCGCTCTTCGCTGCGCAGCTCATTGGCCGTAGTGCTTGTCGCTCTCCTCGCTGTGCCATCCTTTGCGTTTGACACTCCTTTGTCGGATCAAGCCGTACGCGAAGCTTATTTCCTGGGGCAGCGGCACGACGACTCCATGGCCAAGCTCTTAAATCGCTACACGCAATTTCTCCCGGTGCCGGAAACGGGACCGCACATTTATTCGGTGACTTTCCTTACGCCTTTCGCGCTGCTGGTGCAGCAATCCAGCCAGCTCAGCAATGCCAGCGCGCAGGACGTCGAGAAACGGCATCATGGCGACGACGAAATCGTTTCGGCGTCGATCGAAATCCTCCTCACCGCATCGTATGGAGCCGCCATTCCTACGCCCACGAACTCTCGCTCCGGGTCTCCAATCGGCTACCAATTTCGCAACCCGGACTTCTGGAAAGATCTCAAAATTAAGGTCTTCGACGGCGAGAAAAATCTCGCCCTCAGCGGTTTCACCGGCGAGCCCAGGTACGCGTGTCCCTCCGAGGGCGGCTGCGACCTCTTCGGCGCCACTATTCGCTTCGAACTTCCCGCAAAGCTCTTTACCTCCAATTCCGCCACCATCGAGATCACTCCACCCGTTGGCGAGCCGGTCTCCGTGGACTTCGATCTCGCCAGCCTGCGATGACTGCTGCTAACATCGGTGCGCAGTTTCACACCAACACCCCGGTAATTCTAGCGGACAGGTTACGTCGCAGCCTTTCCACATCCGGTAATTTTTAGCTTTTCAGGAGCGCCAGCGGAGCGTGACTGGGCCGGTCATGGGATGGACCATGGGGGCGCCGGTGCGGCGGGAGTCGAGGAGGCTGGCTTTCAGCGCGAAATACCATTTTGCCTGGCGGTCGGCGTCGTCGATCAGAGTCAAGTGCGGCTGGTGTTTCAGGCCTTCGGCTTGGCGGATCATGGTTTGCTGGTCTTGCTTCAAGAACTTTTTGCCGAAGGGGCGAAAGAGCGCGGCGGGAAAGGGAATGTTCCACGCGGCAACGAAATCGATGCGGCAGAGGTCGCGGCGCACTGGCGTTACCGTGGCGCGGCTGGAGAACCAGAGTTTGCCGCTGCGGTCGATTTCGGTGCGGAGGTTGGGGAGGACAAAATCGATGGTGGTGGTGACGGCTTCGCCTGTGATTTTTTTCAGCAATTGATACGGCGCACTGTTTGAGCTTGGCGAGTGCGGGCTCATGCGGAAACCGTTGGGAATGGGCTCGAATTGCTTTTGCTTTTCGTGAATGCTGGCGCGCTTGCGCCAGAACCAGGATTGATGCACGAACGGGCCGTGCGCCGGGTCCATCAGGCCGATGATGCCCTGATCGACGTGCGAGGGCAGATCGCAGACGAGATGCGCGATTTTGTATTTCTCGCTGAACAGCGGCAGGACCGGCGTCGCGGGAACGGTTTCCGGAAGCCGCGTTCCGGGAGCGTTCATGTACACCCATATGTAGCTGTCGCGTTCTTCGCAGGGGTAATGGCCGGCAAAAATACGGTCTACTTTTAATTTGTCCTGCGAGGTGAGCGAGGGAATCTCGAGGCATTGCGCGCTGCAGGCGTCGAATCGCCAGCCGTGATAGCTGCATTCGAGGACTTTGCCGTCGAAGTGGCCGTAGGAGAGGGGAATGCCGCGGTGCGGGCAGGAATCGCGCATGGCAAACGGTTGGCCTTCAGCGGTGCGGCCGAGGACTAGCGGGACTTCGAGGAGCATGGCGGTGGCTAGCTTGTTGCCGCGAATTTCGCGGCTGCGCAACGCTGGATACCAGAAATCCCAGAGGAAGCCGGGATCGGCGGGGCTGGCCGGATCGCTCTGCGTTTGAAAGATGGCTCGCGTCGCTTCGCTCATTTGCGTCATCGAATCGTAGTACAGGGGACGGCACCGAGCAACTTGCTGTGGGCAACTTGTCGGCCTGGATGTTCGATTGGCGCTGCAAGGAGCGCCACTACAAGGGAGCGGAGGCACAGCGAACGCCTGGAGGCGTTGCTGGTTTCGTGATTTGGGTTTATTCTGGAGGAGTATGTACGCCGCGTTTTATTAGCTGCCACGCCTTCCCGCCGGTTCCGGCGGGCGCTCCTCATTTCACAAACCACAAAGAACACGAATCGCGACGAGGTCGCGGAGGATGGTCATGGCTGGATTGACGTTATCGGAGAAGTTGGATCAGTTGGGCACGCGTTACGACGAGCTTACGCAAGAGCTGTCGTCCGCGGGAATCGTCTCGGACTCTTCGCGCTTCCAGAAGATCGCCAAGCAGCAATCGGAGCTGGGCGAAATCGTGGCCAAGCACCGGGAGTTCAAGCGGATCGAAAAGGATCTGGCCGGCGCGCACCAGATGGCGGTGGAAGCAGAAGACGCGGAAATGAAGCAGATGGCGCACGACGAAGAAAAGCAGCTGGCGGAACAAAAAGAAAGAGTGGAACGCGAGCTGAAGCTGCTGCTGCTGCCGAAAGATCCGAACGACGATAAGAGCGTGATCGTGGAAATTCGCGCGGGTACCGGCGGAGATGAAGCGGCGCTGTTTGCCGGCGAACTCTTCCGGATGTACTCGCGGTACGCGGAAACGCAGGGATGGAAAGTGGAAGTGCTGGAGAGTTCGACGTCATCGCTTGGCGGAATGAAGGATATCGTTGCGGCAATTCAGGGCGCCAAGGTGTATTCGAAGCTGAAGTACGAAAGCGGCGTGCATCGCGTACAGCGCGTGCCGGCTACCGAGACGCAGGGCCGGATTCATACTTCGGCGGCGACGGTGGCCGTGCTGCCGGAAGCGGACGAAATCGATATCAAGATTGAAGCGAAGGATTTGCGTATCGATACGTTTTGCTCGTCGGGTCCGGGCGGGCAATCGGTGAACACGACGTATTCGGCGGTGCGCATCACGCACCTACCGAGCGGGCTGGTGGTCTCGCAGCAAGACGAGAAGTCGCAGATCAAGAATCGGGCGAAAGCGATGCGCGTTCTGCGTGCGCGGCTTTACGAAAGGGAGCTGGAAAAGCAGCAAGCGGCCATTGGAGCCGAGCGGCGCGGGCAGATCAAGACTGGCGACCGTTCGGAGAAGATTCGGACGTACAATTTTCCGCAGAATCGCGTTACGGATCATCGGATCGGATTGACGCTGCATCAGCTTACCGACGTGATGGACGGGAAGCTGGCGGCGCTGGTGGACGGCTTGACCGGCCATTACGAAGCGGCGCGGCTGAAACAAGAGCTCGCGGAAGTCTAGTAGGTAGCAAGGAAAGCGCCCGCGGAGACAACGCGCGGCCGTTACAAATGCCCGGAACGACTCGACCCACGACCGCGAAGAACATGGAAATTCGACACGCGTTGAAGCAAGGCATCGGCCGGTTGCGCGATGCGGATGTGGCTTCTTTCACGCTGGCGGCGGAGATTCTGCTGCTGCATGTTCTCGGGCGGGACCGCGCGTGGATTTACGCGCACCCGGAAGAAGTTGTTCGCGACGAGGATGCGCAGCGCTACTTCGGCCTGATTGCGCGACGCGCGGCGGGCGAGCCGACGCAACACCTCACGGGAAAGCAGGAATTCTGGGGGCTCGAGTTTGAAGTCACGCCGGAGGTACTGATTCCGCGGCCGGAGACGGAGCATGTAATCGAGGTGGCGCTGGACCGGCTGGCGTTGCGGGAGGTTCGGGCGGGGCGGCCGAACAAGAATGATGGCGCTGGGCTGCGGATCGCGGACATCGGGACGGGGTCCGGTTGTATCGCGGTCGCGCTGGCGAAGGAACTGCCGGGTGCGGACATTAAGGCGATCGATATTTCGGCTGCTGCGCTGGATGTGGCACGGCGTAACGCTGCGCGTCATGGCGTGGCGGATCGCATTGATTTTGTCGAAGGAAATCTTCTGGAAGAGCTGGCGAGTTCGCCCACACTGGCGCAGGATGCTGCGACACTACAAAGAAGAACTGCGGCGAGTGGCTTGCCGTGGCTGGATTTGATCGTGAGCAATCCGCCGTATGTGGGGAGGCGGGAAGCGGAAACGTTGGCGCACGAGGTGCGCGAGCATGAGCCGGAACTGGCGCTCTACGGCGGCGAGGAAGGCTACGAGTTGTATGGCGAGCTGATTCGGCAGGCTGCTCAGCACCTGAAGCGCGGTGGCATCCTGGTGCTGGAGTTGGGCCACAACAGTTTGCCCGCCGTAGAGCCATTGCTTGACTCCGCGCACTGGAACAACGTCGGCGTCACGAACGATCTCGCGGGCATTCCGCGCGTTATTGCTGCGGAACGGGCTGCTGCGACGGACCGCTAACGGGACGCCAATACCCAGGCGAAGCTGTAGCGAAAGCGGAACGGTAAGAGTAGGCTAGCGGGATGGCAGAGCTGGCGCGGTTTCGGGCGAAGCATGGGCCGCTGGAGGAGCGGGCGGCGAATGCAGTTGCGGCGATTCTGCACGTGGACATGGATGCGTTTTTTGTTTCGGTGGAATTGCTGGAGCGGCCGGAGCTGCGGGGGAAGCCGGTGGTGGTGGGCGGGCGGCCGGATCAGCGGGGCGTGGTGACGGCGGCGAGCTACGAGGCGCGCAAGTACGGAATCCAGTCGGCCATGCCGTTGCGCACCGCCGGAAAATTATGCCCTCACGCCGTTTTTCTGGACGGGCATCATCACAAATACACAGAGTGGAGCGATCGCGTGGCGGGGATCCTCGCGCAATTCACGCCGATTGTGGAAATGGTCTCGATCGACGAGGCGTATCTCGATTTTTCCGGGACGCTACGGCTGCACGGGCCGCCGTTGGCGGCAGCGGACAAACTGCTGCGCACCATCACGGCGCAAACAGGACTGCCTTGCTCGGGCGGCCTCGCGGCGACACGACTGGTGGCGAAAGTGGCTTCCGATCAGGGGAAGCCGCGTGGGTTGACGTGGGTGCCGGCGGGCGCGGAGGAAGCGTTTCTCGCGCCGCTGCCGGTGCGCAAGATTCCGGGAATCGGGAAAGTGACGGAGCGGGCACTGCGCGCGCTGGGAATTGAAACGGTGGCGCAGATTGCGGCGGTGCCGCAGGAAAAGCTCGAAAAGATTTTCGGGCAATGGGGCGATGCGCTGTACCGCAAAGCGCGAGGCGGCGATTCCTATGAATTTGTGATGGATGCGGAACCGAAATCGATTTCGCACAATCACACATTTGGCGAGGACACGGATGACGACGGAGCGCTGGATGCGATGCTGAGCCATCTTTCGCAGAAGGCGTGCAAGCGGCTGCGGGAATCGGGATTGGCGGCGCAAACGCTGACCCTGACGATTCGCTACATGGGATTCGATACGTATACGCGCGCGAAGACGCTGGCGGAGCCTTCGCGGCTAGACAGCGAGATTTTCGCGGTGTTTCAGGAGCTGTTTCGGTTGCACCGGAACCGCCACCGGAAGATCCGGCTGATCGGCGTAAGCTTGAGCCATTTTTCGCATAACGGAGTGCAGCTGGATTTGCTGGATGCGGAGCGGCGGGCGAAACTGGAAAAGCTCACGCAGGCTACGGACCAGTTGAGGGACCGGTTTGGATTTGGCAAGGTACAGTTTGGCGGATCGTTGCGGCGGGATGAACCGCGCGTCGACCGGGAAGACAGCCAAGGAAGCGCCGCGGCAAGACGCGGTGGAAAGCCTCAGGGCTGAAGCAGAAGGTCCGCCTCAGAAGGCGGACCCTACAGGAACATCGCATATACTGCAGGGATATGAGTTCGCCTCCTACTCCTCCAGCGTCGTACGGCTATAAGGCTCGTGGATCCACCGGCGGACGCTTACGCGGGTTCTGGCGGCGTATCAGCGAAGGCCGGCAAATTGATGATTTGTGGACGCATTTCGTGGCGGACGCTCGGGCGAGCTACGGGTTTTACGGGCACGATGTCGATTGGGAGCGCATTCACAGGCTGCCGAGGTGGCGGCGGCCGTTTCATGTAGCGAAAGAGTTTTTCTGGGCGCTGCTGCTGAAGATGACGCCGGCGCGCCGCGTCCTGCTGGTTATCGGGCTGGTCCTTATCATGTTCTCGGCCACCACCCTGCGGATCGGCAGCCACACTTTTCTCGACATCAAGATGGAAGGGTTTGCAACGATTATTTTCCTGCTGCTGCTGGCGTTGGAATTGGCCGACAAAGTGACCATGAAGCGCGATCTGGAGATCGCGCGCGAAATCCAGACGTGGCTGGTGCCGGCGCAGCCGCCGCAAGTGGATGGCGGGGACATCGCGTTTGCAACGCGGCCGCAGAATTCGGTGGCAGGCGATTATTACGATGCGTTTTATCCGGACCCGCAATTACAGCGGCTGTTGCTGGTGATCGCGGACGTTGCGGGCAAAAGCGTTCCCGCGGCGTTGCTGATGGCTACGCTGCAGGCCAGTTTGCGCACGATTGCGGGGGAAGGCGCATCGTTGGCGGAGTTGGTGATGCGGCTCAATCGCTACGCTTGCGCGCACAGTCTCGATGGCCGGCGATTCACGACGGCGGTGGTTGCGGAGTACGACCCCGCGACGCGGCAGATTGCTTACGTGAATGCCGGGCACAATTTGCCGATTCTTCGGCGGGCCAACGGCACGACGGCGGTCTTGGACGCGGGCGGGCTGCCGTTTGGGATTGAGTCGACAGCGACGTATGACGTTGGCGCGGCGAAGCTGGAACCGGGCGATACGCTGATTTTCTTTACCGATGGCGTGGTTGAGGCTTTCGATGAATCGGGGCAGGAATTCGGTAACGCGCGCTGGCTGGAGGCGATTCGTGCGCTGCCTGCGACGGGAGCGGCGGCGGCGTTGCAGCACTTGATGTCGCGGGTGGATGTGTTCGTTGGGGCTACTCGGCAGTCTGACGATATTACTTGCATGGTGTTTCGCAGCACTTGAGCCAGAATCGCCGGCAAAATGCCGGCGCCACCGGTGCTGCGCCAGCACGCTTCCGTGTCGCATAATCACAGTATGACTCCACGAGCGCTGGCTAATGCGATTTGCGAGGTGTTGCAGCGCGGCGGGCATCAGGCGCTGCTGGTGGGCGGCTGTGTGCGCGATTTGCTGCTAAGGCGCGAGCCGGCGGACTACGACGTGGCGACGGACGCCACGCCGGAACAGGTGATGGCGCTATTTCCCGATGCGCTGGCGGTGGGCGCACAGTTCGGCGTGATCCTGGTGCCGCGTGACGGGATGAAGGTGGAAGTGGCAACCTTCCGATCGGATGTGGGTTATTCGGATGGGCGGCATCCGGACCGGGTGGTGTACTCGCAGACGGCGACGGAGGATGTGCAGCGGCGGGATTTCACGGTCAACGGGCTGCTGATGCGGCATGACACCGGCGAGATTCTGGATTTTGTGGATGGGCAGCGGGACCTGAAAGCGGGTGTGATTCGCGCGATAGGCGAACCCGAGCGGCGGTTTGCGGAAGACAAGCTGCGGATGCTGCGCGCGGTGCGGTTTGCCGCGCGATTTGGATTTGAGATTGAAGCTGCAACTTTTTCCGCAATCCGGCGTCATGCAAAGGAAGTGACCGCGGTTTCGAGCGAGCGGGTGCGGGATGAACTGACGAAGCTGCTGACGGAAGGCGCGGCGCGAAACGGATTCGACTTGCTGGACCAGACGTGGCTGCTGCCGATCGTGTTGCCGGAAGTGGCGGCGATGAAGGGAGTGGCGCAGCCGCCGCAATACCATCCGGAAGGGGATGTTTGGGTCCATACATTGCTGATGCTCGAGGGACTGCCTGCGGGAACGTCGCCGACGCTGGCGTGGGGGGTGCTGCTGCACGATGTGGGCAAGCCGCCGACGTTCCGGCCGGTTTCGGAAACGGGAGACCGCATCCGGTTTGACGGACACGTGGACGTGGGAGAGCGCATGGCGGAGGAAATCTGCCGGAGGCTGCGGTTCTCGAATGACGAAACAGAGCAAATTGTGGCGCTGATCGCGAACCACATGAAGTTCAAGGACGTCGAAGGTATGCGTAAAGCCACGCTGAAGCGGTTCGTGCGGCTGCCGCGGTTTGAGGAGCATATGGCGCTGCACCGGCTGGATTGCTTGTCGAGCCATCGTCACCTGGAGTCGTACGACTTTGTGCGGCGATTTTTGGCGGAAACGCCTCCGGAGCAGGTGCGACCGGCACGATTGCTGACCGGGCAACATCTAATCGACATGGGATACCAGCCTGGACCGGCGTTTTCGCAGGTACTTGCGGCTTTGGAGGATGCACAGTTGGAAGGGCAAGTCCGAACAGTTGCGGAGGCCAGGGAATTTGTGGAGCGGCAATTTGCGTCTAGAAGCCCAAACGACTCCAGAAACTGAGCGGAATGCCGATAGGATAGAGAATAGGGTGCAATTCGGAATGCGTACAGGGTTATTGATTGAAAACAAGGGAGTTAGTCGGGAATTGCGGAAAAGTGGAGATTGGCTCACAATATGAGCATGAATCGCTAAGATTTTGTGCTGATTCCAGTATGCGCATTTGCACCGTTTGACCTTACGCTGCATCTAAGGAATTATGGCGCGACCCCTTCTTGGGCGCGTTGGTAGACTGGGGAAACCATGGCCGACAAAAAGTTTACAGTGCCAGAAACTCTCGCGATCCTGCCCGTCCGGGATACGGTGTTGTTTCCGGGCGCGGTGCTGCCATTGACGGTGGGGCGGGAAAGCTCGCTGCAACTGGTGAATTCGCTGCAGGGCGAAGAGAAATTGATGGGTGTGGTCGCGCAGCTCGATCCACGGGTGGAAGACCCAAGCGCCGCGGACCTGCACAAGGTCGGAACGCTGGCGAAGGTGCACAAGACCGTAAAGATGCCCAACGGCAACGTGGTCATCTTCCTGGAAGGTCTGCAGAGGATTCAAATCGTTGAGCTGATCACCCTGAAACCATATCTGCGCGCTCGTGTGCAGGCTGAGCCGGATATCGTTGGCGAGTTCGACGCGGAGCTGGAAGCGCTGCAACGCAACGCGCAGGACTTGTTCCGCGATGTAGTGAGCCACTCGCCGCAGCTTTCCGACGATCTGCAATCCGTGGCCATGAATATCGACGATGCAGGACGCCTGGCGGATTTTATCGCCGGGACGTTGCCATCGCTTTCGACGCTGCTTCGGCAAGAGCTGATCGAGACGCCGAGCGTGCGCAAGCGGCTGGATATGTTGGTGCGCGAACTCTCGAAAGAGCTGGAAGTGCTGGAGCTGCGCTCGAAGATTCACGAGCAGGTGCAGGAACAAGTCAGCGCAAACCAGCGGGAATACCTGCTGCGCGAGCAGATGAAGGCGATTCAGAAGGAACTGGGCGAATCGGACGATTCGACGCAGGAAATCGACGAACTGCGCAAGAAAGTGGACGAAGCCGGAATGCCGGCGGAAGCCAAGAAAGAGTGCGACCGCGAACTGAAGCGGCTGGCAAAGATGACGCCGGCGTCGGCGGAATACATGGTGTCGCGGACGTACCTCGAGTGGGTGACTTCGCTGCCGTGGAGCAAATCCTCGGGGGCGACGGAAATCGACATTCCGAAGGCGCATGCGATCCTGGATGAGGACCACTACGATCTGCAGAAGGTGAAAGAGCGCATCCTGGATTACCTGGCGGTAAAGAAACTGCAGCCGGGGATGAAGGGGCCGATCCTGTGCTTTGTCGGACCTCCGGGCGTGGGTAAAACTTCGCTCGGCAAATCCATCGCGCGTGCTCTGGGGCGCAAATTCGTGCGCATCTCGCTGGGCGGAATGCACGATGAAGCGGAAATCCGAGGACATCGCCGGACGTACATCGGCGCGCTGCCGGGACAAATCATTCAAGGCCTGAAGCGCGCGGAGAGCAACGATCCGGTGATGATGCTGGACGAAGTCGACAAGCTCGGACGCGACTTCCGCGGCGATCCATCTTCGGCGCTGATGGAAGTGCTCGATCCGGAGCAGAACAACGCCTTCCGCGATCATTATCTGGACGTGCCGTTCGATCTCTCGAAGGTACTGTTTATCGCCACGGCCAACTGGATGGATCCCATTCCGGAGCCGCTGCGCGATCGCATGGAGATCATCGAATTGCCGGGCTACACCGGTGAGGAGAAAATCCATATCGCGCACAAGTATCTAATCCCCAAGCAAGCCACGGAACACGGCTTGAAGGTCGGCGAGCAGATTGAGTTCTCGGACGCTTCGCTGCAGGAAGTGATTCACAGCTTCACGCGGGAAGCGGGCGTGCGCAACCTGGAGCGGGAGATCGCCACGATCACGCGCAAGCAGGCGCGCAAGATGGCCGAAGGTCACACCGAGAAGATGGTGGTCACTCCCGAAATCGTGCGGCAGTTCCTGGGAGTACCGAAGTTCCGCACCGAGAAGGAAGTCGAAGAACGCGTCAAGAAGCCGGGCGTGGCGGTGGGGTTGGTGTGGACGCCGGTAGGCGGCGACATCATTTTCATCGAAGCGACGCGGATGCGCGGCGGGAAACAGTTCACGATGACGGGGCACCTTGGCGAAGTGATGCAAGAGTCCATGACCGCGGCATTGACGTGGACGCGCGCGAACGCGGAGCGCTACGGAATCGATCCGGACTTCTTCCGCAAGCATGACTTGCACATTCACGTGCCGTCGGGCGCGGTGCCGAAGGATGGACCTTCGGCGGGCGCGGCGATGGTTACGGCGCTGATCAGTTTGCTCACCGGACGGCGCGTGAAAGACCGCTTGGCGATGACCGGCGAGATGACGCTCTCCGGAATCGTGCTGCCGATCGGCGGCGTGAAAGAAAAGGTGCTCGGCGCGAAGCGCGCGGGAATCAAGGAAGTGCTCCTGCCCGCGGACAACGAGCCGAACGCCGTGGCCGATCTGGATGCCGAGCTGCTGGGCGACATGAAGATCACCTACGTGCGGACCCTCGATGAAGTCCTGGAACACGCTTTGTCGAAGGATCCGGTGGCGCCGCCGATTGTTCCGGAACCGCAACCGAAGGCGAAGCTCGCGAAAACAGACGGACCGAGCCCGATTCATTAAATCAACCGAAACCAAGACCAGAAGGCCCTCGACTCGTCGAGGGCCTTTTTTTTCGGCCACGCACAAGAAAGCAGCCAGCTTGAGAAGGCGCACCTACAAAGAACCGCAACCGTTCAAAGATGCCTTGCGAACTCCTGCTAACATGGGTCCGGAGTTGGTGTCCGTACATGGCAGCGGAGAAACCAAAAGCAAACGATCCCGCGTCGGAGCTGGCGGAGCGATTGGCGGCAGCGCTGCTGCAAGAGCGCATCGTGCCGCGCTTCGTGGATTCCTACGTCGTGGAGCAGGGGCGGCAGGCGCTGCAGGTGCATGCAGGGATGTACCGCGACCTGTTGGCCTTATTGCAGCGCGAGGCGCTTCTCGCGGCTTGTGCGAAGCTGCTGGAGGTGGCGGCGTACGAGCCGGAGGCCGGCCGCCGTTTGGCCAAGCCGCGGCTCCGGTCGCGGCAAGAGATTGCGGCGTTCCGCCGGAGGTTTCTTGCAGCGATGACGCGGCAGCAGAAGTGGACCGCCGGGGACGCGCTGGAGTTTCAGAGTGATTTGCAGATGTACGAGCAATTGATCGCGCGGGCTGCGGCCACGCGACGTACCCGGAAACCGTTTGAAGCGGCGAACCATCCGTTCGTAGACCGCTGCGCGTTCCTGCTGGACTCGTCGTTTCTGGAAAAAGCCAGGCTGGCGGCGAGCCGCGCGCTCACGGAGCTGGAAAGGCTCGCCGCCCAGGTGTACGGAGGAGCAGACCTCGATAACGAGAGAGTGCGGAAGAACTAGTCGTCCAAAGCCTTCGCGGTGAAGAGCGGCTGGCCCGCCAGGGCGCTGTGAAAAGCAAATAGTGCGATAGCGATAATCGTGACCATGCCAGCGATAGCTCCGGACGCGTACCAGCGGCCGAGATGCGAGGTCACCGGAAACGTTGCGAGCATGTTTTGAACCACCAGCCCGACAACAAGAGCGAGCAGCCCGAACCGCCGCAAAACCAGGTAGATCGATGTCCAGATTAGCGCTGAAGCGATAAACGTGGCCCAGAAGTAGTCGCCTCCCGTGTTGGTGATAGCGCCGAGGAACACAATGACGAGAGCAGCGATCCAATCCTTTTTCGCGAGAAGCCGCAGCAAGAACAGCGCAAAGAAAATCGCCAACGTATAGAGCACCCAGACCCAGGTGTAAGCGAAAACCGAAGCGAGGACGGGACGCACGCCGAGAAGTGCATCCATCGAGGGTGTGCTCGGCTGGGGCGGCAGGCCGCCGAAAACGGGAAGAAGGATGTTGTCCGCAGACTCGAATAAGGCCAGCAGCACACCATAGGCCGTTCCAATCAGGACGTCGCGGCCGACAAGTGGATCGCGAATCTTTCCGCTGATCAGCCGCGCCCAGGCGATCAAAGTGTGCGGATCGCGGCGGCGAACAAAAGGCTCGAGACCAAAATAAAGAAGCCGGGCAAAGGACGAAATAAGAAAAGCCCACGCCAGCGCGAGGACGACGAGCGAAAATTCAGCGGTCGAGGCCAGATGATGGGTGCGCAGCGCCCACATCGCGAGAAACACCAGGAAAAGAAAATTAGCGAGGCGCGTGGAACCCACTTCGTCGCCGCGCTTTTGCCGAATGTTGCGCCGGACAACCACGACGGTGCCGAGAATGATCGCAGCAAAAATCAGGATTCCAGTGATGTTGGCGAATTTCTGGTGTGTCGAAGGCTGAAAGGCCTGGTCACGAGCCGGCGTGTTCCAGGGATACAGAACACGGAAGAACACCGGCTTGCCACGGTAGGCGGCGGCTTCCACGCGCTCAATGGTGCCCGGCGGGTCGGTGAGTTGACGGGTCCAGGCGGCACGCGTGTCGGAGTGGAAGAGCGGAGTCCACTCGGGTACGGCCGGAGTAAACGCAGCTGGATCGAGGTTGGCTGCTCTGAATAACACAGACCAGTCCGGGGCGGGAGCAGAAGCGCCAGGCGGATCGTGCTCGGGCGGCAGGCACCGGAATGAGATCAAGCGGCCTTGCGAGTCGAGCCAGAGGCTGATCATGCCAGTCACATCCGAGGGTGGGTCCGAAGGTGTGACGCTTCCGCCGCCGACGGAATTGAAGAAAGCGAGAGACACCATTTCGCGCGGGCTCTGGCGATACCAGAAAAGGAGGGTAGCGGGGCGACCCGAGGAGAGCCGCTCCCAGCGCCCACGGGATTTGTCGTGATCCTGGATGTAGTCGAGGTAGCCGGCGTCCGGCAGGAATCCATAGGCGCTGTCGGCCGGCGGGTCCGCATACCCGATCTGCTCGACGATCTCCTGCGAGCGCGTGAGAAGAACTTCGGGGGGCTTGTCGAGCGGCGTGAGGTTCTGCACTTTGTAGCGATCGGCGACGAACAAGTAGGCGATGAGACTCACGAGCACCGTAGCTACCAAGGCGAGCCCGAGCCGCGGATGGATGCCTTCAGTAGTTCCCGCGGCAGCAACCATTTCCGGCGAAGGCGTCTCGCCGGCCGCAAGCGCGGCAGCGAGTGGATCGCCGCCAGGAAGTGCGGCAGCTACTTGCAGAGCTGACGCGGGACGCAGCGCGGGGTCTTTGTCGAGACAGCGGAGGATGACGCGCTCGATCAGCGGATCCAGATCGCGGACCAGCGTCGATGGATTCGCAAGCGTTCCGCTTTCGCGGAGTTTGACGAGGTCCCCGAGCGTGGCGGCTTCGAAGGCGCGCTTGCCGGTCAGGATTTCGTAGAGGATGAGACCGAGCGAATAAATATCGCTCTTGATCGTCACTTCTTGCCCGGCGAGTTGCTCCGGCGCCATATACGCAGGCGTGCCGGCGCGAATTTCGGCGCCCTGAAGCGTGGCCGCAATTCCTGCAAGGCCGAAATCCGTGATGCGAATTTTCCCAGCGCCATCCAGCATGATGTTGGCAGGCTTCAGATCGCGATGGACAACGCCGCGATCGTGAGCAGCGGCGAGACCCGCGCACATCTGCCGGGCAATTTCCACTGCTCTTTCCGGCGAAAACTTCCCGAAGCGGCGAACCGCGGAAGCGAGATCCTCGCCGTCGACATATTCCATGGTGAGGAAGGGCGTGCCGTCAGCGTCGCCGATATCGAACACCCGGCAAACGTTGGGATGCGCGATTTGCCGCGCGATGCGCACTTCCGAATGGAATCGCGCGAGGGCGGAAGCGTCCTGCGAAAGCGCTTCCGGAAGAAACTTGATGGCTACCACCTGGCTGAGCGTCAAATCTTCCGCGCGGTAGACTTCACCCATGCCGCCACGCCCGGCCAGAGCAACAATTCGGTAGCGGCCGGCGAGAATTTGTCCCGGAACGAACCTGCCGCCGCCGATGGGATCGGAACTGGTCGGCGGATTCGAAGAGCTGCTGCCCGGCGTTCTCGGCGAGGAAGCCGGAGTTGCAGCGCGCCGCGCGACGGAAGGCGCGATGGTTTCACCGTCCGAGGAGATATCGCCGCCCATAAGCGTCGCGGCGTCGGCACGAACCGCAGTGCCGCACGAAGCGCAAAAGCGCGCGCGGTCAGCGATTTGGTTCCCACAGGAAGTACAGAACATGAAGCGCGGATTCTACCACCAGCGCGGAGTTTGCCGCGAATCCGCCATGACCTGGAAACTGAAAATTTCTAGGAGATGCGCTCGACCTGCACAGCCGTGCCGTAGGCAAGCACTTCCGTGACACCTTGCATGACCTCGGTGGCGTCGTAGCGCATGCTCACGACCGCGTTGGCGCCATGCTCGCCGGCATGCTGCAGCATCAGCTCGAAGGCGTCCTCGCGTGTTCTTTCGCACAGGTTGGTGAGCAACGTGATGTTGCCGCCGATTATGGTTTGCAGCGCAGCGCCCAGATTGCCAATCACGCTGCGCGACCTGACGATAATTCCGCGCACGATTCCGAGATTCCGGACGATCCGGTATCCGGGCAGTTCCAAAGCCGTCGTCACCATGGCCGTATCCACGCGTCCGGGCATTTGTTTTCCTCCTTGGGAGACGTTTACCGGTGCGATTCTACCCGCGCAACCCGGCGAGTGCGAGCCTTCGGCCTTTGTTATGCTGAATCCGCATGGAAACGATCTTTTACCTTCTTGTGATCGCCCAGATCTTGATGGGTTCGTACATGATCTGGCAAGGCCTGCAGTGGCTGGCGTTCACGCGCCGCCGGGCGCGCACAGATCCGGGCTTTTACGCGCCGCGCGTAGCAGTCCTTTGCCCATGCAAAGGAATGGAGCCGGGGCTCGAGCGCAATCTGGTCGCGCTGACGGAATTCGATCACAAAAACTATGAGGTATTTTTCATCCTGGCATCGGCGTCCGATCCCGCCTACAGCACGGTGAAACGCGTGGCCGAGACTTCGCGCACCAAAGCGACTGTCATCATCGCGGAGAAGCCGCAAGGCTGCGGGGAAAAAGTGAACAACCTGCGCTCCGCCGTCCAGCAACTGCCGCCCGAGGTTGAAGTCCTCGTTTTCGCGGACTCCGATGGGCGGCCCAGCCGCGGCTGGCTGCACCATCTGGTCGCGCCCCTGGCGGATACCCGGCTCGGCGCCTCCACGACCATGCGCTGGTTCTTTCCCAACCGCAATAACTTGCCGACGGCGTTGCTGGCTGCCTGGAATGCGCCCGTGGTGACCATGTTGAGCGAGAAAGGAAAAAATTTCTGCTGGGGCGGCGGCACGGCCATTCGCCGCAGCGTCTTCGAGCAGGCCAACGTGCTCGAAGAGTGGAAAAATTCGGTAAGCGACGACTTTTCGATGACCCGCGCGCTGCAAAACGTGGGCCGCCCGATTCTCTTCCTTCCCGAGTGCCTCACTCCTTCCTTCATCGAAACCGATTTCCGCGGGCTTCTCGAGTTCACCAACCGGCAGATCCTGATTACGCGCGTGTATGCGGAGAAAGTGTGGCTGCCGGCCCTGCTCGTGCACCTGCTCTACTGCTTGACCCTCCTTTTCAGTTTGTTGCTGATCCTTGGAAACTTGATTGCTGGCCGGCCGTATTTTCAGTTCCTGACGCTGGCGTTTTTACCTGTACTGCTCTCCGCGATTCGCGGGGCGCTGCGGGTAGCGGCAGTCACCGAGCTGCTCCCTGCCTCCCGGACGCAAATCATGGGCGAGGCGTGGATCTATATTTTTCTGAATTGCGCGACGCCGTTCCTATATCTCGTGAATTTCGGCAATTCGCTGATAACACGCAGGGTGCAATGGCGCGGCGTTGAGTACGAGCTTATCTCCCCTCAGGAAACTCGCATCGTCGCTTATTAGTGAGAGTTAGAGGGAAATGCGCAGACGGTCCACAGGTTGTGGGTTTTTCGGCGCTTGGGGGAAAGAACCTGCTCCGACAGCGGCGATTCCCAAGATGGCTGACCCCGCATAAGAGAAACCCCATCAGCGCGCAGCACAGGTTAGCGCTCAATCGTGGAAAATTTTTCGCTATCTGTGCAATTCCTACCCATAAATATAAGGGGTTCCCCGTAGGAAGTGCCAGTAAGTCGCGCATTTCTAAGCGTCTTACCATTTTTGCGCTTCGGCCAGGAAAATGCAGCCCGCCCAACGGTTCAGTGTAACGGTCGCAGGCAAACACGTTTCTCCTTCTCGCCTCGGCGTTGCTCATTCGGTCAGTCGCGCTGGGTTCAGGGCCCTCTGTCTCGGGCGCTCACTTGACCGCTTGCCCAGTTGATTTGCGTCTCGCCACGGGACGCACAAACTCAAGCAAAGGCTCGGTTGCGTACGAGGCTTGCATTCGGAGGGGTGCAATATTGAAGGTAGTCCGCAGAAGTGAGCAGCCGCATCAATTAGTGAAACCACGCCCAGCTTTCCCAAGAGACCTGTACTTCTTCTACGAAAAAAACACCGGGGTCGCCCACTTTCATGTGGAGGCCGGTTCGGATGGTCGGTTTCCTGTCGAGCAAGCCGCCGGTCTGCTGGCCATGCATTGCATGGTCCGCGGTCAAGCTCCGTCGGACTACGTGGTTATGGTCCAGGCGGAGGAAGACCTGCTGGAAGGTCTGAAGGAGAAAGCCCAGCACCTGCTGGCAGCCGGAGCATCGGTTCACAGCCAAGTCAAGCTGACGCGCCGCGAAGAGGAAGTTCTTGGCGGTCTGATGCGCAGCTTGGCCAACAAGGAAATTGCCGCCACCCTGAATCTTTCCGAGCGCACCGTCAAGTTTCACGTGTCTTCGCTGCTGGCGAAGTTCCGTGTCCGGGGCCGCATGGAACTGGTGCGCGAAGCTACACGCCAGACGTCGGGTAGAATGTCGATTCCGGCGCCCTTCGCATCGCGGGAATCGCACGCTATCGCTGCAGGCGTGAATGAGTTCCCGAACATGGTGCATCCCGTCACCGTCGTGCCGCTCAAGCGTCCGATGATGGCTTAGTCTCTCTCGGCCTACATCTACAAGAGAGAAACTGGCTACGAAACAAAAGAAGGCCTGCCACGGCAGGCCTTCTTGTTTCTTCCACAAACGGTCGTCTACTTTGCGGCCCCGTAGAGTTCCGCCGCTTTGTCCCAATTCACCACGTTCCACCAGGCCTTGATATAGTCGCCGCGTACATTCTGGTATTTCAGATAGTAGGCGTGCTCCCAGACGTCGAGACCCAGAACGGCTTTGCTCTTGCCACTCAGCAAATAGGGAGTGTCCTGATTCGGTGTGGAATCGATGGCCAGCTTGCCGTCGCGCACCACCAGCCAGGCCCAGCCGGAGCCAAAGCGCCCGAGCCCCGCAGCGGCGAACTTTTCCTGAAATCCCGCAAACGAACCGAACGACGAAGCAATGGCTGCCGACAGCTCTCCCTTAGGCTCGCCTCCTCCACCCTTCTTCATCAGCGTCCAGAACAGCGAGTGGTTCCAGTGGCCGCCGCCGTTGTTCCGCACCGCGGCGCGGATGTTCTCGGGGACGGAGTCCAGCCCTTTCAGAAGATCATCGATGGATTTCGCCTGCAGTTCCGGATGGCCTTCGAGCGCCTTGTTGACATTGGTCACGTAAGCACCGTGGTGCTTGTCGTGATGGATTTCCATCGTCTTGGCGTCAATGTACGGCTCTAGTGCGTCGAACGAATACGGCAACGGGGGCACTGTAAATGCCACGGGTTTGTCCTCCAGATTGAGATTTGAATGCGAGTTGACTGTGCTTCCGGCACGGAACAGGCCAAGGGCCGCGCTGCCCGCTCCCAGCAATCCCGCGCCGACAATACTCGTATGGTCAGAAACTTGCGGCGGTTCATGCTGCTCCTGTAAGCCCGGAGGGGAGAACATTGGCTTGCGCGCTGATTATACCGCTTGTGGGCGGGCCAGCGGTACGATCTGACGGACTCTCGACTTAGTCACCTGCTTGGATCCGCGAGAGAGCCCATCGGGCAGATTCGGCAATCACCGCTTCAGGTGAGGCGCTCAGTCTCTCGAGAAGGCCGGCGCACTCGCTGCGAGCCTCCGGTTGCAGCGACGCGCCCGCGTTGCCCAGCGCGATGCACGCATTCCTGACCAGCCCGCGCCATTTTGCGCGCTTCACCGGACTGCCGCGAAACGCCTCGCGGAATTCCGCTTCGCTTATCGCGGCAAGGCGCGTCAGCTTTGGAAGAAAAAGAGAATCGCCTGCCGCATCCGCAGCAACGGTGTCCTTTGGCACGGACCCGGAGGAGGGCAAACGACGAGGCATGAAATCGGCGAGGTCCGTATTCGGCGCGCGGCGGTTCCACGGGCACACGTCCTGGCAGATGTCGCAGCCGAAGACGTGCGCGCCCAGGCCTTCGCGGAGATCCTCCGGGATGCTCCCGCGCAGCTCAATCGTCAGGTAGGAGATGCACCGCCGCGCATCCATAACGTACGGCTCGACCAGCGCCTGCGTCGGACACGCGTCGATGCACCGCCGGCAAGAACCGCACAAGTCCCCCGCAGGCGCATCGCTGGCACTGATCGAAGGCTGCAAATCCAGGCTCGTCAGAATCACGCCCAGAAAGAAAAAAGATCCAATTCGCTGATTCAGCAGCAGCGTATTCTTGCCGATCCATCCAAGCCCCGCATGCTTCGCCAGCACGCGCTCCGACAACGGCCCGGTATCGACATAGACTCGCGATTCGAACGGCTCGCCGATTTCCTGGTGCAGACTCGCGCGCAACGCCTCGAGCTTTTCGCGAACCGCCTCGTGATAGTCGCGCCCCCACGCATAGCGCGAAATCCAGCCGCGCGGCTCCGCGCCATTGGGATTCGCAGCGGCTTCCGTCGAGCGCGGCCGGTCGGTGTTGTAATTCAGCGCGCAGACAATGACGCTGCGAATCCCATCCATCGCGCTGCGTGGATCGCTCCGCCGCGGATCGCTGAGATACCGCATCTCCCCGGCGTAACCGCGCTCCAGCCATTCCCGCATCTGCGCCAGTTCCGGGAAGCTTTCCGCGCGCACCACTCCGCACAGAGAAAATCCCAGCGCCGCGGCGCGTTCTTGAATCGTGCCGAAATGCATCTCGCCGCTCATCTTTGTATCTTGCCGCCTGTAGAGGCCGTCCTTTTAGGGCGGCCGGGAGGAAAGGTGGGCTAGCCAGGCGCAGACTAGCTAAAAGACCGCAGCGCCTCGTTCTCGTCGGTAAACACTTCGAAAACGGTAAAGAGTTTCGTGATCTGCAGCAGGTCGCGGACTTTCTTCGTCAGGTTCAGCAGCTTCATGTCGCCGCCGCGATTCTTCACCGCTGTATAAGCGCTCACCAGCTCGCCGATCCCGGAGCTATCGATATAGTCCACGTCACCCAGGCTCAGCAGCAGCAGGTTGCGTTCTTCCTCCAGCAAAGCGCGGATGGTCTTGCGCAGCAGCGCGCTGCCTTCGCCCAGCGTAATGCGCCCGCTCAAATCCACCACCGTTACTCCGCCCGCGTCCCGAGGTGTCGCATGCAAAGCCATATTTCCTATGCCTCTTGGTGCGGTGTTTTCCCGGGCCCGCCCTCACCCTGGCCGCCCTATGCGTCCTGACCGCCCTGTCCATTCGACTCGCTGCTTCCCGGCAACTTCTTCGACATAATAATTTCCGCCCCGCCGTTCTGCCCGGTCACCACATCGAATTCATCCATAAACGCGCGCATCAGGAAAATTCCCCGCCCCGACGTGCTCAACAGGTTCTCTTCCGCCAACGGATCCGGTACGTCCGCAAGGCTGAAGCCTTTACCCTCGTCCAGCACGTGAATGATCATCTTATCTGCGGTCAGATGCACCGCCAGGTAAATCTTCTTGTCCGGCTTCTCCTGATTGCCGTAGTGAAACGCGTTGATCACTCCTTCGCGCACCGACATTCCGATCCGGTAGCAATCGTCTTCCCCGAATCCCGCCGCTTCCGCAACGCGAAGACACACTTCCTCTGCGACGTTGACGCTCTCGACCTGCGTCTGCAACGTTACTTCCAAGTGCTTGGTCTCTGGCGTCATACCCTCGGTCGCCGCCCGAACAACCCGAACAGCCTCTCGTGGGAGCGCATAATGGGTAACACAGCGGCGGAAACGGAGTCAATGGACTGCCCGGCTCTCCGTGCGTCGCCGTAAATCCCTCGCATAGATGGGACTGCGCCGCCTGTGCCGATATTCCAAAGCCGCTCTCTTTAGTTGGATGCTATTCGCCGCCAAATAGCGCTGCGCCCAGCTCATGCCCGGGAGTACTCGCCCAGCCTTACGCCCAGCCCTTACGCCCAGTACGACCGGTCCAAAGTACGGTACTGAATCGCCTCACTCAGATGCTTCGGCTCGATATCCGCCGCGCCGTCCAGGTCCGCGATCGTGCGCGCCACTTTCAAAATACGGTCGTGCGCCCGCGCCGAAAGCCCCAGCCGCGTAACCGCATTCTCCAGCAGCTTCTCCCCTTCGGCCGAAATCGCGCAATGCTTGCGGATACTCTTCGGCATCATCTGCGCGTTCGAGTACGTCTTCTTCTCGCCGTGGAACCGCGCAAGCTGCCGCTCCCGCGCCGCCATCACCCGGCCGCGCACCATCGCAGAATCTTCCGTAGACACCGGCGCGCGCAGATCCTTGTACTTCACCGCAGGCACCTCAATGTGAATGTCCACGCGGTCCAGCAACGGCCCGGAAATCTTCGACACATACCGCTGAATCATCGGCGGCGTGCAATGGCACTCCCGCGTCGGATCGCCAAAATATCCGCAAGGGCAAGGATTCATCGCCGCCGCCAGCATGAACCGCGACGGAAACGTCACCGACACCGCCGCCCGCGAAATCGTCACCGCGCCGTCTTCCAGCGGCTGGCGCATCACTTCCAGCACGTTGCGCTGAAACTCCGGCAGCTCATCCAGAAACAGCACCCCGTTGTGCCCCAGCGACACTTCGCCCGGCCGCGGCACCGCCCCACCTCCAATCAGACCCGCATCGCTGATCGTATGATGCGGCGAACGAAACGGCCGCGTGCCCACCAGCCCTCGATTGTCTTCCAGCGTCCCCGCCACACTATGAATCCGCGTCGTCTCGATCGCCTCGTCCAGCGACATCGGCGGCAAGATCGTCGGTATCCGCTTCGCCAGCATGGTCTTCCCCGCGCCCGGCGGCCCGATAAACAAAATGTTGTGCCCGCCCGCGCAAGCCACTTCGAGTGCCCGCTTCGCCGCTTGCTGTCCGTGCACATCTTTCAAATCCACCGCATACTGCGCCGCTTCGTTCAGCATCTGCTTCGCATCGACCTTCACCGGTACAAACGATTCCGGCGAATTCACCAAATCCACTGCCTGGGGCAAACTCTTCACCGCAAACACGTCCACGCCATCCACCACCGCCGCCTCGCGCGCGTTCGCTTCCGGCACCGCGATCGCCTTCATCCCGGTTTCCCGCGCCGCCAGTGTTGCAGACAGCGCCCCGCGCACCGGACGCACGCTCCCGTCCAGCGACAGCTCTCCCAGAAACATCGTCTTGTCCAGTTGCTTGCCGAAAAACGTTCCGATGCATCCCACAAGTCCCAGCGCCATCGGCAAATCGAATCCCGAGCCTTCTTTCCGCACATCCGCCGGCGCCAGGTTGATCGTCACGCCCTGCCCGTGCGGAAACTCGTATCCGCAGTTCCGCATGGCGCTCTTGATCCGCTCGCGGCTTTCTTTCACCGCGTTGTCCGGCAAGCCCACCACATTGAAGTCCTGTATCCGCGCCGAACCGACGTCCACTTCCACCTCGACAACGTAAGCATCGATCCCGTACACCGAAGCGCTCATGGTTTTGAAGAGCATCGCTCGAACCAGCCCCACACTGCCCGTCCGCAACGCCGCAAGCATAAATCACAATCCGGTAATAACCAATCGTTTACTCACAGTAGCACGGACTTCACCTTACCCTGAGCTTCAAACGGTCTGTGCCCCCGTCAACCCCGCCGCCCCTGCTCCGAGTCACCACTGCATGTCATCAATAGCCCGAAACCAATCCTTCACTCCCTGAACCGCGCCATCGTCCTCATCCAGCAGCATCATTCCGCCGACCAAGCTATCCTCGCGCTATTCCGGCTCTCTTTGCATGTAGCTCAAAATGAAGAGTTTGCAGGAAACGGGAGCGTCGGCCAAGCCGCAAGAAGGGGATCGCAGGCTGGCGAGCAACTAATCCCGCCGCACAGGGTTTAGGATTTCCTACACTCAGGAACGTGACGACCGCGGACGAGGGAACTTGCTCAGATAAGAATTCTTCCCACACTGAAGTGGGGGCTGCAACGGGTGACGAGATGTACGTCCTCTGCCCTAAGTCCAACCGCACCGATCTCCAGACGGTCTCTCTGGCCTGCGAAGAACTGCCCTGCCGGTGTGAACATCGTGTACAGTTCCGTAGCACTTTTCGGGCCGCATCATGAAATTGCGCGAACACGAACGAGCCAGGCCCAACATTGCTGGACTCGCGTCTCCAGTCCAACAGGCCGAGATGAAATTGCTCCTGGCCGGCAGGTGGCCGCCGCTCAAGCCCTTGCCGGTATTCAAGTATGAAACAGATGAGTATCGCGCCTCCATTGATTTCGACAAGATGCGCGGAGAGTGGGTCTGTCGCAAAACATCTTTACCGTCCAACAAGGTTCAGGAGCTGCGTGGCGGATTGACAGAAATAACCATGGCATTACCCCACGCTCAAGCACAGGTCTTCGACGAATGTGCCGCCGCGGAACCGCAAGAACAAGAATTGGAGAAGGACGCCAGTCGTCGTCTCCACGCCATTCTCGAGTGGAGAGAAAATTACGAGAACGGCGTACTCTATTCCGGTCTGCGGGACTATCTTTCCGAAAACCAGCAAGAGGAAATCGACGACACCATCCGGCTGACTCTTACGGCTCGCCAGCTTCAGTTCAGCCCGAAGAATGTTGCCTACGTCTTTGACGCACTTTCGAAGGCCGGCGGGAAGCTGGCTACACTCCTGGAAATCGCACAGCGGAATAAGACGCAGCAAGGATCGGCCGCACCGGCAAAAGAGGGAGTGCACGCACCGGCAAAAGCGGAAGCAGCCGCACCCGACGCCGAACGCCACGCGCCGGTTGAAGCCATTCATGTTGAGGCCATTCATCCCCCACGCGACCGCCGCCTTCACATGCGCACCACTCCGGCCTCCCGCGCCTACGTCCAGTTCGGCGCTACCAATGGCGGCAGTATCCTCAATATAAGTGCCACGGGCATGGCCGTTGCCGCCCCCGATCCCCTTGTCGTAGAGGACTGCCTCCCACGCATTCGCTTTCAATTGCCCAGCTCTCGGCATAGCATCGAAATCTCCGCACAGATTGTCTGGCTGGCGGAATCGAAAAAAAGCGCCGGCCTGCGATTTCTGGATCTCACCGCCGAGGCCCGACAGCAAATTTCCAATTGGATCGCCCCCGAAAAGCCGGCCCCGGAATTTGCAGCCTTAACGCCGGCGCCTGTTGAGAGCCTCATGCCTGCCGCCCTCGAAAGCTTCCCGGAAGAGCCCATTGGGCCCATTGGGAATGTTTTCCCGGAGCCAGACCAACCCTCATCGCCCGCACGGATGGCGCACACTGCGTCTCCAGCATCTAAGATCGCGACGCCTGAGATTCTGGATGCGTACCCGCCATCGTTTGTCGAACAGCTCCACGAAAAAGCACACCACTACGCTTCACTCGCCGGTTTCGCACCGCAAGTTCGCACACGCCAAGTCGCGTCGTCAGCGCATCGCCTCGAGAACTCGCCCTCGCGCTTATATGGTCTTGAAATATCCGGATCTCAGGTCGCTGCAGTAGTGTTTTTCTTCGCGGTCATCAGTCTCGCCGTTGGGCTCACAGCGGGACGCGGCGCGCTCGGAAAGCGCCTCTGGGACACCCAGAACTCAATACCGACTCTGGATGCCACCTCACCGGCACTGCTGAATCGCCCAGGCGAAGCGACTTCGCGAACTTCCACTCCGTCGGCGTCCGCGCAATCCCTCCATGCACGACCGGAAGATTCCGCTGCCCGCGTGGGGCCGACCGCACCATCTTCAGCGATAACGACCCGATCCTTCCCTGATTCCGATAATCCCGAAGCCAGTCCTGAGCGCAAGAGCTCGACCGGCCTAATCGCGCGAACCGCGCCGCCACCCGCGAATTCCCAACCCGCACTTGCACCCAGGGCGGTCGGCCCGATGAGTGGCGCGCCGGCAAATCCCGCCCCACGCAGGGTAACGCCCGCGATGCGCGCACCGGCGCACGGTTCATCGCCTTCCACAATCCTTGTCAGTGGCCCAGGCGACGGCAGCAAACCGTTCCGGCTGGTCCTCCCGGAAAAAACCATCGCCGCCTCCTCTTCGTTTGCGATGACCTCGCAGCTTTCTGTTCTTGTTGCTCCCGAGCCCGGACCGGCACCGGCTCATAAATCCGCTCGATTGCAAGCCGGTGAGCTTGTCTCCTTCGCTTGGCCTCGCTATCCAAGGCCGGGGGATCGCCATGGATCGTCGGAAACCGTAAAGGTCCGCACCACCATCGGAGAGCTCGGCCAAGTGCTGGATGTAAAGCACGTGAGCGGCTCGACATCTCTTCTTCCTGCTGCCATGAGCGCCATTCGCCAGTGGCGTTACCAGCCCACCCTCTTGGACAGCAGGCCTGTCCAAACGCAACGGGACGTCACCATTGAATTCCGGCCGCCCCAGCATTCGCACGTGCCCGCTCGCCATCCATCGCACCACTAGCGGCGCTTGAGATGTTGATTTTAAAAATTAATTACGCGCCGGTTGCGGTCAGTCGGCCCGCGTGGCGAACTCGCGATCCACGCTCATCGAGAGACTTTGGTCAAGAACCACCGCAACATAGCGCGAGCAGATCTGCATTTCGCTTTTCGCCCATCTGGAAATGGCCGGGAGTTTCATTCGGAAAGCGTGCTCGAGTTTCTCAACCGCGCGGTAATAGACAGACACTTCCCTCAGCCAGGGGCTTTTCTTTGTCAAATCAGGGGACAATTCATTGCACAAATTCATGAGTGTACTGAAATCACCTGCGCCAACGTGCGCTCCGTCAATCCCGGCTGTCAGTTGCAACGACTCAGACAGCGGCTGATTGGCGGCCGTTATCCAGATCGCGCGCCATTGCGCGATTCCGAATTTCACCAGGGCGAACCCTGCGAACACGAGGATCAGGATTGAAAGCATATTTCGCTCAAGCCAAGTTTTTCATCGCGTTCCAATCTGGCCAATGGAACAGGAGTACCAAGCCGGTAAAACTGTTCCGTAGTACGAAGGTGTCGCAAGTAGCTCATTACACCGATGTTAGTTGGCCCTAAGCTTCGCACTTCGCTTCACTGCGCTTCCATCTCTCGAGTAACCAACTTGTAATCTCAAACTCGAACTGTCTTGACCCGCAATCTCGCAGAGACTACCTTAGCTGAAACGGGGGGAATGCTGCCCCGCACTTCCACTCCATGATTCCCCCCCGCATACCTCCTATCGCGGCTTCTGTGCAGGCCAGAGACCAGGAACTCGCGCGCGAATTTCAGAAGATTGAGAAGCGCGATTGGTGGGTCCGCGGTTACTCCATTTTTGTCGCTATTCTCCTCGTCTTTGCCCTCACCGCTTTTAGCCTCCCAGCAGTACGGAGCGGCGCCGCCACGATCTTCAAGATCAAGATGGTAGATGTTGTTTTTGGCTTGATCGCTTTGGTCGTCCTTTTTAACATCCATGCGATCTCTCAAGCGATTCTCATCAAAAGGCTTCGCCGCCAGCTTGCTGAGAAGCAGGGCCATTCCGACCTTTTGCGCAATCTTGCCATGGTCGATCCGTTGACCGGCCTGTATAACCGGCGCTTTGCGGAGCAACGCCTTGCGGCTGAAGTGGCTCGCTCAGAGCGCAAGGGCCACCCTCTGACCATACTCACGTTGGACCTCAACAATTTTAAGTTCATCAACGACACCTACGGCCATCCCGCGGGTGACCTGGTATTGCAGGAATTTGCCGCTCGTCTGAATAACGTGATTCGGGGAGCCGACTTGGCGGTGCGCTTGGGTGGCGACGAGTTCCTGGTTCTGCTTCCAGAGTGCACCTTGCAACAGTTAGAACTTGTGCTGGGTCGTCTCGGCTCATTGGTAGTGGACTGGCACGCCCATAAGATTCCGGTCACCTTCTCCGCCGGATGGAAGCAGTACGAAATGGGCGAGCGGCCAGAGGAAATGCTGGCACGCGCGGATGAAGTCCTGTACGCCAGAAAGCGGGACGCTAAGAAGACGCAGCCGCTCGCAGATAGCCACCGCAAGGAGCCAGAACAACGCGCCCACACGGATGCCGAACCAGCCCCACTGCACATCTTGGTTGATCTGACGTGCCCTCACTGCCACAAGCAAAACTCGGTCGCCGTGTACACCCATTCCGGCACCAGTAGTCCCGCTGCGCGCGAAGCGAAATGTGCCCATTGCAGGCAGTCCTGGGAGCCCATGCTCTCCGGGCCCATCATGGCCGGCCCGTTTCCCAAGTAATCTCACTCCGCAAAGAGCTGCCGCCCACCGCCGGCCAAGCTCCTTCGCCGTCTCCTCGCTGAGAGTTCGCCGCGAACGGCAGCTCTAAGCACCTATTGCCACCGAGCCGTGCATCGGTTCCGGTGAGCGCGACTGTCGGGCATGTGAAAGCATGGAGGACGCAGTATCCACTTCTGGATGGCAAAGCCAGCAACGTTCCGCGTTTGGGCAAGCCGCGGGAGGCAAAGTCCTGTGCCACAACGGAAAAAACCTCATTCACATGGCGTGAAAATTGCCCCACGTTTGCGTGTGAGCAAGAAATTGTATTGGAGTCTCCGGCCATGGGGAGGCTGACCTTTGGAGTGGTTCTCAGCCTTGTCCTTCTGCCTGGAGACTCGGTTGCTCCCAGGCAGCAAAGGACGATTGCAACTCTGGTTGAGGCCCAAGCTATTCCAGGCTGCGCCGCCTTTGATTGCCCGCCTTGGCCCATGCCAGTTGATGTTACTGTTTGTCTTCGGGTTGCTGAGACCTACTACGCTGCCGTCTATAGCCCGTGGCGAGTGCCTTGGGCCCGGGCGGGCAAGAAGCTAATTGCGCTAACGGGACAATCGGTTGAGATTGTCGTGACGGACAAGGACATCAGGGTTGCGGCTCCACAAGTCCACGCGCGATTGAAGAGAATGCATAACTACCGACTCTTCAAAATAGCCGCCTGCAACAATTCTTAAGATGTCGCATTTCACCGGCACGAGTCTTGGAATCGCCTTACCACTAGTAATCCACCACCGTCGCCCCGCCTTTACTAACCCACCCCCCGCACGTATAGTGAAGCCATTGCTGGCCATTCTCGCAACCGCGCCTCTGTGAGGTCATCTCCATGATCTACGCAATTGTCGGCCTGCTCGTCCTCACGGTCGTCATCCTCGTCGGCATGTACAACTCCCTCGTCCGCCTCAAAGTGCAGACCGACAACGCCTGGGCCGACATCGACGTCCAGCTCAAGCGCCGCTACGACCTCATCCCCAATCTCGTGGAAACCGTGAAAGGTTACGCCGCACACGAAAAAGGCACTCTCGAAGCCGTCATCAACGCTCGCAATCGCGCTATGACCGCCACCGCTCCCGGCGACAAAGCCCAAGCCGAAAACATGCTTTCCGGCGCCCTCAAAAGCCTCTTCGCTCTCTCCGAAGCCTACCCGCAACTTCGCGCCGTCGAAAGCTTCACCTCGCTCCAGACTTCCCTCACCGAAATCGAAGACAACGTGCAAAACGCTCGCCGCTACTACAACGCCGTCGTCCGCGATCTCAACACCAAAATTCAGCAGTTCCCCACCAACATCTTCGCCAATTCGCTCGGTTTCAAGCCCCGCGAATTCTTCGAAATCTCCGCCCCCGCCGAACGCGAAGCTCCCAAAGTCAGCTTCAACGCGCCCCCCGCGCCGACTGCCTGACTCAGACACATGCGTATGCCCCGTCGTCCGCTCCTTTACCTCCTTTACTTCCTTACCCTCCTTTACCTCCCCTCTTCTCTCGCCCTCGCCACCAAAGAACTGCGCATCGAAAAATTCGATGCCGAAATCGTAGTAGCTCCCAACAGCTCCGTCGACGTCACCGAAAACATTCAAGCCCACTTCATCGGCGGCCCCTGGCACGGCCTCTATCGCACCATCCCCATCGAATACGTCACCCCGCAAGGCCTGAACTACACCCTCTTCCTCGACGTCAAAAGCGTCACCGACGGCACTGGCAAGAAGCTCAAATTCGAGTCCAGCCGCGAGCGCCACTACCGCAAACTCAAAATCTTCGTCCCCGACGCCGATAACTCCACACAAACCATCTCCATCAACTACACCGTTTCCGACGCCCTCCGCTTCTTCGAGGATCACGACGAATTCTATTGGAACGTCACCGGAGACGCCTGGGACGTCCCCATCCAGTCCGCCTCCGCCCGCATCATCCTGCCCGAAGGCGCAACCGGCATTCGCGCCAACGTCTTCACCGGCGCCTTTCGCAGCACTGCCCACAATGCCGAAGCCCAAATTGCCGGCAACGGCGTAGAAGTCCACACCGACGGCCCGCTCCACTATCACGAGGGCCTCACCGTAGCCGTAGCCTTCGATAAAGGCTTCGTCCACGAACCTTCCGGTTTCGAGACCTTTCTCCGCACCATCCGCAGCAATCTTCCGCTGCTCATCCCCGTCGGCGTCTTCATCATCATGTTCTATCTCTGGTGGACCCGCGGCCGCGACCCCCGCCTCCGTCCCATCGCCGCGCAATACGAGCCGCCCGATAAACTCACTCCCGGCGAAGTCGGCACGCTCGTCGATAATTCCGCCGACATGCGCGACATTACCGCCTCTATCGTCGATCTCGCCGTCCGCGGCTATCTCACCATCGAACAAACTCAGAGAGATCACCTGCTCGGCCTCGTGCACGACAAGAACTACATCTTCCACCTCAAAAAGCCCCGCACCGAATGGACTGCCCTCAAGTCCCACGAACAAGACCTCATAGGCGGCCTCTTCGCCGATGGCGACAACGTCTCGCTCTCCGACCTCCAAAACCGCTTCTACAAATTCCTGCCCAACATCAAAAACGATATTTTCGATTCCCTGGTCCAGCACGGCTATTACGCCCGCCGCCCCGACCGCGTCCGCACCACCTACGTCGGCATCGGCTTGATCGTCGGCTTCCTGATGATTTGGGGCGGCAGCGCCATGGCCGCGAGCCTGGGCATGGCCCCGCTCTCTTTTATCGTCGCCGGCATTCTCAGCGCCGCCATCATCCTCGGCTTCGGCTGGTTCATGCCCGCGCACACCGAGCAGGGCACCCGCGCCCTCGAAGGCGTCCTAGGCTTCGAGGATTTCCTCAGCCACGTCGAAGCCGACCGCTTCAACCGCACCATCAAAACTCCCGAAATGTTCGAGAAGTTCCTGCCCTTCGCCATGGCTCTCGGCGTCGAGAAAAACTGGAGCAAAGCCTTTCAGGGCATCTACACCCAGCCACCCAGTTGGTACCGGGGCGCCTACGGCCCCAATTTCTACCCGCTCCTCTTCATCTCCGATCTCAACACCATGTCCTCCCAGGCCAGCTCCATGATGACCTCCGCCCCTCGCAGCTCCGGAGGCTCCGGCTTCGGTGGCGGCGGGTCAAGTGGCGGCGGGTTCGGCGGCGGCGGCGGTGGTGGCTTCTAACCCTCCCTCCGATTTTCCTGTTGTGCCTCGTTGAAAATGTCCCCTTGCGTGCACATTAGAAATGTCCCCTAGACTGCGGCCAGTTGAGGAGGCCGCGGTGGCGAGGACAGCGATGAGCGATAAGGAATTGCAG
>DATNNV010000046.1:0-21833 GCA_035601655.1 Candidatus Dormiibacterota bacterium | reverse complement strand
GACTCCCTGAGCCGCCAGCGAGCGAACCACCCGCTCGAGCCGCACATCCATTTGATGCTCGACCAGCGATTGCGGCACCGGAATGTCGTGCAGCTTGATCAGTTCGGCGAGGACTTTCTCGCGCTGCAGTTCCTTCTGGCGATGATCGCGCTGGTGCTCCAGGCCTTCCTTAACTTTGGTCTTCAGCTCGTCCAGCGTCGGTGAATTGCTGACGTCCTTGGCGAATTCGTCGTTCAGCTCGGGAAGCTTCTTAGTCTTCACGCCGAGAATATCGACGGCGTAGTGATAAGTCTTGCCGGCGAGTTTGGCGTCGGGGTAATCGGCGGGATAGACGACGTCGAAAGTCTTATGATCCCCGGTGTTTCCGCCGCGCAGATTCTCGTTGAACGGTTCCATGGTCTCTTCGGCGCCGATATGGCAAAGCACGCTGTCGGCTTGCAGCGGTTCGCCCTCACCTTCCGGTGTGCCCATGAGCTTGAGCTGCGCGTAGTCGCCGTTCTCGATGGCGCGGCCCTCGACCGGAGCAAACGCCGCGGCGCGTTCGCGCATTTCATCGAGCGTCTTGGTGACGTCTTCGTCGGTAATCTCCATCGGCGGCATTTCGAGCTCGAGATTCTTGTAATTGCCGAGCTCGAATTCCGGCAAAACCTCGAAGACCGCGCGAAATTTCAGCGGCTGGCCCTCATTGAAATCCAGCTTATCCACTTCGGGACGCGAGACCGGGGTGAGCTTCTGCTCGGCCACGGCTTTTTCCACGCGGTCGGGCACCAGTGTTTGCAGCACTTCGCCTTTGATATCGTCCGCAAAGCGGCGGCGAATCAGCGAAATCGGCGCTTTGCCCGGCCGGAATCCCGGCACGCGGGCGACGCGCGCCAGTTCTTTCGCGACGCGCTCCATCTCTTTCGATACTTCGTCGGCTGGAATCTCCAGCTCCAATTCGCGGCGGCAGCTTGCGGCTTCAGCCATGCACGGTTCCTCTCTTCTGATCAGGTCAACTCAGGTCAACTCAAGTCAACGGCTTGGTGGTCTGGCGGCTCGCGGTCGGGAACATCTGCGGCCAGCAACGAAGGCGGCTACAACCAGCTTCCTCTCGAACCATGTTCGTGGAAAACCCGCACAGGACCTGCTGGAACAGTATAGGAAAGGTTTCAGGCATCGTCAATTCGCCCAGGCGCCGTCAGCCGTTGAGTTTCCCGGCCAGCCGGCTAACCAACGGTTCGCTTGTCGCTGCCAGGGTAGGGCAGCACTTGCCGGCAATCGCAGGGGAAACGCTTTCAGTAAGCTGTCTACAATTGCATAGCCCCCCGCCTTCGTCGTCGCTAGTATAGCTCCGGGCTATTTCACAGTGGTCAGCCGGGGCCGCAAAAAGCGACGCTGAACGTCGCGTTCCTCTCAAAATTTACGAGACCCGGACTCGGCATCTGAAGCTATCGACGTTTCCAAGGAGTTTTTATGCAATTTGCGAAAGTACAGGGCGGCGGCCTCGCGGTGTTGGGACTTCTGCTTCTCGCATTGCAGCTGTACATTCTGTTTTCTTCGGCACAGCAGTCCGGCAGTCCCACGCAGGCTCCCGCAACTCCCACTCAGGGAGAACGGATAGTTAAGTTCATCCCCGGGATCGTCGGCTTACTGGCGCTGGCTGGCGGCGCCTATTTAGTCCTGCTGCAAAGAAAAAAGGGAAGTAATGAAGAGACCCAGCCGGAGAAAACCCGATCAGGCTTTCCCATGTGACCGAATTGCTTGACAGAACTGCTGGCCCTGGTCACGCGGACAATATTGCTCCCGCGTCGCGTGATGGGCACGTCGAAAACCTCATCCTGCTCTACCGCAACAAAACCGTGGTGCTTCCGTAGAGGAGAATAGGCTAATCCGCAGCCGCGGGGCGCCCCAGTGCGCGCGTGAGATCCGCGTGCAGCAGGCGATGAAACAAATGCTCACCCGCTTCGCGTCGCAGCGATAGCCTCCCCGCGACGTACGCTCGCGACGCCAGCCCGCGCTGCACCGAATCGCAAATGGCCATGTCTTCGTCTTGCACCTTTTCGCTCACCTTGATGCTCGCCTGGTTTTTCTTGAGCGCCTTCTTGCTCACGTCCGCGAAGTAATAGTCAAAAATCACCGCGCACTGATCCACGCCCATCGGCAGCACCAGGTTCGTGTCCATCACCCCTTCGTACGCGTTGATCATGAAGTTCGGATAAATCCACAAGTAAAACGCGCGCCCCTGCCGCGTCGCGGCCACGCCGGACTCCGATTTCTTGCCGGAGCTGAGCGGACTGGATTGCAGGCACGCGCGCTCGAAATTCTCGATGGTATATTTCGTGTACTCGATCACGCTGCTTAAGCCTTTGTGCGCATGCGGCACGTGGTACCCACCGTCCAGATAATTGTCCACGTACACTTTCCAGTTGCACTTCAGGGTGTAAACGCGCCGGTCGAAATAGCGCAGCTTCTTCGCCAGCTGCAACGGCGCCACCAGATCCGGCACTTTCCCCAGAAACTCGCGAAGCGGCCCGGCTTGCTGGTCCAAATTCACAAACACCAGGTTTTCCCAGGTCTCGACGCTGATCGGCACCAGCCCATTCTTCCCGCGATCGAAATTGCATACTCCTTCGAACTCCACCATGCCCTTCAGCGCGCCATCGATCCCGTAGGTCCAGCCATGATAAGGACACCGAAACTGCTTCGCGCAGCCTTCCGCTTGCGGCACCACCGCGGCCGCGTGATGCCTGCACACGTTGTAAAAGCCGCGCAGCGTTCCGTCGTCTCCGCGCACCACCACGACCGGCTCTCCGGCCACCTCCGCGGTGAAAAAGTCTCCTTTGCCCCGCACCTGATCCACGCGCCCGGCTACCTGCCAGGTCTTGCCAAACACGGTTTCATTCTCGAGCTCTGCAATGCGCGGCTCGAAATACCAAGGCGAAGGAATGGTCCATGCCTTGTCCAGCGTGTCGTGCGGATTGTACAAATTCAAAAGCGATTCGACGCTTCGCTCCATAAGCTGCTCCTTGATGTTGCGGCCCTCGCGGAAAATCACCGCTCGTGGCTAGCCGCCTGGCCAGCCCGAAACCAGCCTTGTTCATATCGCGAAATGCGTCCGGAGAAAAGAGGCTATCCTGCGCACCGGTGGGCCTGCGTTTCGGATGGTATTTGTGTGAGCGGGCAACTACTGGGTAACTTCAGGCTTATTGCCCATCGCCCGCAGCAGCCACTGGTTCAACACGCTCACAAAGTGCGGCTTCACGTCTTCAAACTTCACGCCCATGCCCATGTTGTGCTGCGAATACATCACCGTGGCCAGCGCTTCAAAAAACTCCCCGTCCGTGAAAATCTTCACGAGCACTTTGGTGCCCTGCGGGAACGGATTCATCATGTCCAGGTAACACCCGTGCAGCCCCAGCTCGCTCACGCGCGAAGACATGCGCGTGTCCGAAGCTTGTTCCACCAGCTCAGCCGTGGCCACGAAGGGATATCGCGGCGAGCGCCGCCGTTCCTGTTCCACGTGTTGTTTCCTTTCGAACCCGAGGGAAAGCTTTTTCTCATGCTACTCCCGTTCCCCCATCGCGGCACGAAAAACGCCAGCGCGTATGCCTTTGGTTATACGGGCTCTGGCCGGTATTACGGTACCGAACCGTACCATTGCGCCCGGCCACCTATGGTGGGAAAATAGCCCCGTTAGGAAGCGTACCTCGGGAACTTGCCGGCCCCCGCCGGTGTCTAATTCTTAGAATTGGACATCGGGTTCGGCTCGCAATTCGCCGTTCCCGGTCGCGCCTGGCATTCGAGCAGGGAGGCCCGAGCGCCGCATCCCTCCGGGTTTCAGGGTTTGTACTCGCAAACCCTGATTGAGCCGGGTTCCGGGTTTGTACTTGCAAAACCCTGATTGAGAAGGATGTTGGACGGTTTCGGGTCGGAAAGGCCGGCAGTGTCCGACTGGGCCAGTGCCCTTCCTTGGGGCCGCGATGAAGCTGAACTCGTCACCGAGCTGCAAGCCGGCTCGGAGTCGGCGTTCGACTGGCTGGTGACGCACTACCACGCGCCGGTCTACAACCTCATCGTCAGCATGCTGGGCGACCCCGCGGACGCGGCCGATGGCTCGCAGGAAGTGTTTTTGAAGGCGTTTCGCGGGATTCGCAATTTCCGGCAGGGCAGTTCGCTGAAGACCTGGCTGTATCGCATCGCCATCCGGGAAGCGCTGAATCACAAGCGTTGGTTCAAGCGCCACCTGCAGAAGAATGTCTCCATCGACGCGGAAGTCGAAGAAGGCCACGCGCCGATCGAGATTGAAGACCTGGGCGCCACGCCCTTCGAGCAGTTGGCCACGCGAGAGATTCAAGCCGCCGTGCAAGACGCGCTGCAGCAGGTGCCTGGCGTGTTTCGCACCGCGGTCATTCTCCGCGATCTCGAAGGCCTGAGTTATGAGGAAGTCGCCGAAGTGCTGGAATGCAGCGTGGGCACGGTGAAATCGCGGATTCTGCGCGGACGTCGCGCGCTCAAGGACCTTCTTGAGCCCATGCTCGGCGAAGCCGCCCATCCAGCGCACCCAAGAGTTGCTCAACAAGTTTCGCAACCAGATTCGTCGCAGCATTCTATGAACACGATGAACGCCGCTCTCACATCCCATCCGCTTGCTTCCGAGAGCGCATCCCTGCAGGCAGATGCTGCCGGGGAGGGAATCCAATGAAGTGCACCACTGTACGTACCAAGCTCGCCGGTTACCTCGACGACGCCCTCACCGGCGCCGCGAAGGTCGAAGAGCGCATTGCGGTTCGCCAGCACCTCGACGGCTGCTCCGTCTGCCGCGCGGAACTGCAGCGCTTCCGCAGGCTTTCGGTCCTGCTTTCGCGCGTTCCCAAGGCCGCGCCTCCGGCCGATCTCGCCGTGCGCATCAAAGTCGCTGTTGCGCAAGCCCAGCCCGTTCCCACTTGGGCCACGCGTTTCCGCAAAATGCGCGACCGCGCCGAGATTCTGCTCGACAACGTTCTCCGTCCGCTCACCCTTCCCGCCACCGGCGGTTTCCTTTCCGCCATGCTCATCTTCGTCCTGGTCTTCCAGATGATCGCTCCCGGCATCACGGTCGGCGCCGTGGAAAACGATGTGCCCATCAATCTCATGCGCCCCGCGGAACTTATTTCGATCTCCGACTATCCCCAAGCCTGGGCGCCGGAGCAGCACGATACTGAGCAGTCTCTTCCTCACGGCTTGCTCCTCGACGTCACCGTCGACGCGCAAGGCCACATGGTCGATTATCAAATTCTCGCCGGGCCGGACAGCGCCGATTTGCGCCACCAGCTCGACCAGATGCTGCTCTTCTCCCGCTTCAGTCCGATGCTCAGTTTCGGCCGGCCCACTTCCGGCGGCCACGTGGTTCTCAGCTTCAGCTCTGTGCGAGTTAGCGGCTAACGCTCCGTGAACGGGAAGGCCGCAGCTTTTCGGCGCTTCATGCTTCCCGCGCTCTTTTTCGTCGCGCTGCTCCCTCTTTCGCTCGCGGCACAGAATCGGCCTCCCAACGCTTCTCGTCATTCGGCCGCTGCGCCCTCCGGCTCGGAAAAAATCCTCTTTGACGCCGCCAACCGCGAGCGCGCCGCCGAAGACTTGCCGCCGCTCCTGTGGGATCCCGCTCTTGCCGGCGCTGCCCGCAAGCACGCCTTGCGGATGGCCGAAGAGCGCCTCCTCGAACATCAGTATTCCGGCGAAGACCCGCTGCGCGACCGTGTCGCCGCTGCTGGAGCGCATTTCTCGATGGCCGCCGAAAACATCGCCATCGGCAAAGACGCCGAAAGCATTCACATGAGCTGGATGCATTCCCCCGGCCACCGCGGCAACATTCTCGATCCGCAGCTTACTTCCATCGGCATCGCCGCCGTCGAACGCCGCGGCTATGTGTTCGCCGCGCAGGATTTTTCGCGCGCCGTCGAAGCCCTCTCGCTCGACCAGCAGGAAACTCGCGTCGCCGGCATCCTCAAAGCCAACGGCTTCCAACCGGTCACCGCCAGCGAAGACGCCCGCAAGACCTGTGCCGACGATTCCGGCTATTCCGGCAAACCCACCACTTACATAAGGTTCGAAACCTCCGACCTCACCCAGCTCCCCGATAGCGTCGCCACCCGCCTCGGCAACATCCATTCCCGCTCCGCTGCCGTCGGCGCCTGCCTCACCAAACGCACCTCCGGCTTCACGAGCTACCGCCTAGCCATCCTCTTCTTCTAGCCGCGCAGAGACCGCCTTCTGAGGCGGTCCGCAGTAGTAGGGGCGCAGCACGGCTGCGCCCCATCTCGGCACGATCGCAAATTCCCGCGCCGTTCCGGCCCTGGCAACCCGGCGCACCGCATTTCTGTCTGCCCTGCCTTCCCCAAGCCAAAAAACACTTGCCTCCCCGCCCGCCAACACTCTAAACTCTCCTCCGTAAGAAACATGAACGCCTACGCCACCTCCTATCGCTGGTATCGATTTACTTGGACCACATCCAGGCGGCGGGGGGCGTTTCTCTAAGCAAAGTTCCAGCAAGTACCGAGACCCGACCCACTCGCAACCGAGTGGGTTTTTTGTTTTTTTAGGCCATTTTTTCGTAGGGACCGCCTTCTGAGGCGGTCCTTCGATCGCCAACGAAAGGAAGCTGTGGCCGGCACCTACGGCCACAAACAAAAGGACAAAAGGATGATCATCTCCATGAAACTCCACTCCACCCGCGAACAAATCGACGCCGTCCGCAGCATCGTCGAGCATTTCGGCTACAAAGTTCATTCCATCGAAGGCGAAGAGCGCGTGGTCATCGGCGTCGTCGGCGTGGGCGATGTCACCGCTTGCCTCGAATCCGTCGAAGCCATGCCGCAAGTCGAAAAAGTCGTGCGCATTTCCGCGCCCTACAAATTCGTCAGCAAGGAATTTCGCCCCGGCAAGACGCGCATTCGCATCAATGGCGCCGAAATCGGCGGCGATCAGTTCGTTGTCATGGCCGGACCCTGCTCCGTCGAATCCGAGCAGCAAATCCTCGCCGCCGCCGAAGGCGTAGCCAAAGCCGGCGCCAAACTCCTGCGCGGCGGCGCGTTCAAGCCCCGCACTTCGCCCTACGATTTCCAGGGCATGGAAGAAGCCGGCCTCAAGCTGCTGCAAAAGGCCAAGCAACTCACCGGCCTGGCCATCATCACCGAAGTCATGACCGACCGCGACGTCCCGCTGGTCGCTGAATACGCCGACGTCATGCAAGTCGGCGCCCGCAACATGCAGAATTTCATGCTCCTCAAAGCCCTCGGCAAATGCGGTCGCCCCGTGCTTCTCAAGCGCGGCCTCAGCAGCACCGTAAAGGAACTCCTCATGTCCGCCGAATACATCGTCGCCCACGGCAATCCCGACGTCATCCTCTGCGAACGCGGCATCCGCACCTTCGAAACCGTAACCCGCAACACTTGCGATATCGCCGCCATCCCCGCCCTCAACGAACTCACGCACCTGCCCGTAATCCTCGACCCCAGCCACGCCACCGGCAGACGCAGCCTCGTTCCCGCACTCTCCCGCGCCGCCGTAGCCATCGGCGCCGACGGCCTAATCGTCGAAGTCCACCCCCAACCGGAACGCGCCATCTCCGACGGCGCCCAATCCCTGGACCTCCCGCAGTTCGCCCAAATGATGCACGACCTCCACCCCTACATCGCCCTCTGGCAGCAGTCGCGCCAGGACCAATCCGCCTCCCTCGCCGCGGCTGGGTGAGCAGCGTAAAGCAAACCGCTAGTTCAAGGGCAGCAGCATCCGGAAGGTTTTGTTTTTGCTCCAGCGATAAATTGCGAAGTCCTTATCCAGCGTCAAGATATCGCCGGTTTCAAATTCATCTGCCAGGCGAATCAGGCAGGCGTCGGCCAGGTCGATTCTGCGGTCCCGATATTTTCGCAGAACCTGCTTCACGCCAACTGCTTCCCGTGCCAGCTGAAAAGGGAGCTCGAAAATCCCAGCCGCGACGTTTTCGATCACGGCTTCGGCCGCGCCAGGAAGATTCCGCAGCAAGAAGCAACTTTCCGTAATTACCGCTTCGCAGGTTATCAGCGGTGCTTCCAGTTCGCGGACCGCCTTGGCGCACTCACCATGATACTTTTCACTTCTGTCCAGAAGTCCTACGATCACGCCGGTATCGAGCAGAACCGGTTTCACCTGCCAAATTCCCGTAGATGTTTCTTGTTTGATCCCAAATCAGACACACCCGAACGGAACTTTCCCTGACCGATGACCCCTTGTTTTTTCCGGCGCAAATAGCTGGCTTCCAGAATGCGCAGGCCTTCCCTTACCACCTCCGAAGGCGTCAAGCCCAGCTCGCGGACCAGTACCGCCAGCCTCTTTCGCGACTTGTCATCCAGCCTTGCTTGAATCGCATTGCCCATGCCTCATTGTACTACAAATTGGCAGTTGTATGACACAGGCGTTTCCGAGATTATCCACCTCGGCCCGAAAGTTCCTCCAGTAAGTCCGCCAGCAAGCAGCCTCGATTATCTGTACACAAGAAGAAAAACCACACTCGCAAAATGATCGTACTGGATGCCAACATTCTGGTGCGCGCGGTGCTCGGCCGGCGGGTTAGGTTGATTCTAGAAACGCACGCCGCACAGGGAAAACTCTTCCTCCTCCTTCTATTCTTTTGCCTCGTTCACTGAGTACTGGTAAGAACTCTTCGGGCACACGACACCCACAAATCCGCCAAATTCCCTGGACATTTGATGCGAAATGTGTTATTATCACTACCGATAATTGAGCCAGGGCGGAGGACTGGATCTCACCATGTCCGCCCAGACACATCCAATTCAACCGCAGCAGCCGCGTCCCGAACTCGTCCTTTCCCGCCCTCTTTTGACGATCTTGACCACGAGAACGAAACGCATCCCCCGCCATTTCAACTACTTCCGCACTCCTTTGCGAAAACGCCGGGATGGCACTCCCGAGCGCCTTCTTAGACTCTTCAACATCGAACTCTTCAACCTCCCATCCTGTAAGTTCTTTAGAATCCGCACTTACAGCCAAACACCGCGTTTTGCCGCGTTTTGGCCGAAATCGTCCGCCCGCAAGTCCTTTAGAATCAGCACTTACAAGATCTGGCTCTGTAACCCCTTTAGAATCCGCACTTACGAAGAAACCCGGGGGGTGGGGGACATTATGTTAACCACGTTCCCGGGAGCGCCAACTCTCCTCCATCCCGCGGGTTCAGCGGGATGAATCTCCCGATTGGCGTCCGGCTACCATGTAGGCGCCGTCCTTTTAGGGCGGCGAGCTCTGCCTTCTGCGGCTAGCAAGACGCGCAGGAAACTGTCTCCGCGGCTGCCGCGTAGTACAGTGTGGAATCAGAATGACGGATCGGCGGGAAATACTGCGGAAGGGGGTGTCGCTGCGCGAGCCTGCGCTGGTGGCGCTGGAGACGCTGCGCACCCACAAGTTGCGGTCGTTTCTGATGCTGCTGGGCGTGATTCTGGCGGTATCCACCCTGATCGTGGTGGTGGCGCTGATCAGCGGCGCGAACCAGTACATTGCCAGCCGGGTGGTGAATCTGGGCTCGAACGTGTTCCTGGTGACGCGCTTTCCGCTGATTTCCACCCTGGAAGATTTCGTGAAGTACACGCGGCGCAACCGTATCGTCACCTGGGAAGACTACGAAGCGTTGAAGGGAAACCTGAAGCTGCCGAAAAATGTGGGCGTGGAAACGCGCACGAATGGCCGTGCGCGTTTCGGCAATCAGGTGCTCGAGGATGTGAATCTGCGCGGCATCACTGCGAGCATTGGTGAAATGGACGTGGAGCAGGTCGCGGAAGGGCGCTACATTACGACCACCGACGAGGACCACCGAACCACCGTGACCGTGCTCGGTTCGGAGGTGGCTGCGAAACTCTTTGGCACCGTGGACCCCGTCGGCAAGTCGGTGGAATTGGACAGCCGGCCGTATGAAGTGGTCGGCGTGATGAAAGAAATTGGCAGCGCGCTGGGGCAAACGCAGGACCGCTACGCATACATCCCGGTGCAGACGTTTCTGAAAACGTACAGCGCGAACGGCCGCAGCCTCGATATCAACGTGCAGGCGAGCAGCCCGGAATGGATGATGCGCACACAGGAAGAAGCCCGGGTGCTCATGCGCGCGCGGCGGCACCTCCGGCCCAACGAGGAAGATACTTTCGGGATGCTCAGCTCGGCGGTGCTTTTGGATTTGTTTCACCAACTTACCGGAGCGATTGCCGGTTCCATGGTGGGCGTGGCCGCGATTTTCCTGGTGATTGGCGGCGTGGTGATCATGAACGTGATGCTGGCAAGCGTGACCGAACGGACCCGGGAAATCGGCATTCGCAAATCGCTGGGCGCGCGGAAATCGGACATAATGTTGCAGTTTCTGGTGGAGTCGGCGGTAATGGCGGGAATGGGCGGCGTGATCGGCGTGATTCTCGCGTATTTGATCAGCGCGGCGGTCACGGCGCTGACGCCGGTGCCGATGTCGGTACCGCCGGTCGCGGTGATTGTGGCCATTGCGGTGTCGACCGGAGTGGGCATCTTTTTCGGATTGTATCCGGCGCGGCGCGCAGCCCAGCTGGATCCAATTGAAGCGCTGCGCTTCGAGGCTTGAGTCCTACCATGCGTCTATTACTCGGGGAAAATATGCTCATGGCGCTGGACGCGCTGCGCCAGAACAAAATGAGATCGCTGCTGACCGTGCTCGGCGTGGTCATCGGCGTGACCACGCTGATTCTGGTAGCTTCCATTCTGGTGGGCCTCGACCGCGATATTCGCGCGTTCTTAAATGACTTCGGCGAAGAGACGCTTTGGGTCTTCAAGATCAATCCATCGTTCGGCACCGGCGGCCTGACGGCGGAAGAGCGCGCTCGCAAATCGCTCACGTTTGAAGATGCCATGGCCATCCAGGAGCAATGCCCAGCCGTGAAAATGGTCACCGTGGACGTGTTCCCGCGCGTGAATTCCCGCGAGCCGATTATTTCCAACGCGCGCTACAAAGGTAAGGAAGTGAGCGGCGTGCAGTACAGCGGCGCGCTGCCGGAATCGGAACTGGTCTACAACTTCCGCGTGGCCAAAGGACGCTTTTTCAATGAAGCGGAAACGCTGCATCGGTCGGATGTTGCCGTCATCGGGTGGGATTTGGCCGCCGCGCTTTTCCAGGACAGCGATCCGCTGGGAAAGCAATTCCTGGTCGACAGCGTGAACTACACCGTGATCGGCGTCATGGAAAAGCACAAAGGGCAATTCTTCCGCGATCCGAGCGCCGACAAAAACGTGCAAGTGCCGTATCGCAGCTATCTGCGGCACCATCCCAACAACGACGAATATTTTATCGGCGCGCTGGCGTACCCGGGAATGAAAGCGCAAGCGGAAGACGAAGTGCGCGGCCTGTTGCGGCAGCGCCGGAGAGTGGCGTATGCGGCCCCGGACAATTTCGATATTTCGAGCGCCGAGTCCGTGGCGCGGCAATTCCGGCAGATTACCGGAATGGCGGCGATTCTGATCGGCGTAGTCAGCTCCATCGGCTTGCTGGTCGGCGGCGTGGGCGTGATGAACATCATGCTGATGTCCGTAACGCAGCGGACGCGCGAAATCGGCGTGCGCAAAGCCATTGGCGCAAGACGGCGCGACGTGATCTGGCAGTTTCTGACCGAGGCGATGACCCTCACCGGAGTCGGCGGCGTGATCGGCGTGCTGCTCGGCGTGGGATTGAGTTTAGCCTTGAGCGCGGTGTTTCCGTCGGCGGTGCCGCTGTGGGCCATTTTTCTCGGTGTGCTCGCCTCGATGGGCGTGGGACTTTTCTTTGGCCTGTATCCCGCCGTGAAAGCAGCGCGCCTAGATCCCGTCGATTCTCTGCGCTACGAGTGAAAAGGACGGTCGGCGGCGTGGGTTGCGCGGGAGGGAATTGCCGTGGCCGATCCGCGAACTCTTCCGGCGATAAATCGATACCAGCCGAGTCATTTATGCCTGTCTTGTGGAGGGTTCTTGTCGTCCTCGATGAGTTTCAGCACCAGGACCTGCCCGGAGGAGTGAAAGGTGCTGCCCGTGGCGGTCTTGGCTTCCTTCATGGGATTGTTGGGCAGGAAGTGCGTGATTTCGGAGACCAGGCCGGTGGATGCGAGGGTCTTTTCGACGTAATCGCGTTCGAGGTCGATGTCGGGATCGATTTTGTGAGTGAGGCCGTTGTTGCGCTGGTCGCGCTCGAAGCCAATGTCGTGGGTGGCGGCGCCGATCCACACGGTCTGGCCGTGCAGCTGGAACGGCGCTTTCCAGATGCGCAGATGATTGCGCGACGCCACGACGCTGATGGGTTCGGCGTGCGCCCAGCCGTAATCCTGGGTGCGCCCAAAGAGATAGAGCGGGCTCATGGGCATAGTGAGGTAGGACTCTTTGGAAAGGCTTTCGAGAATGCCGTGGAGCACGGTGCCGCGCACGTCGGCATCGACTTTCACCCAACCCGCGGTGGTGAAAACGCGCTGCATGGATTCTTCGGAGCCGAGAATCAGGAAATTGACCATGTCACCGGCGTTGCCTTCTTTGTCGCCGATGCGCCGAGGGATTTTCGCGAACACGGAATTATCGATCCCGGGCAGCGAGGTGACGGTGCGGGCGATGGTGCGCGCCGCGCCCGCTGCCGGCGGGTAGACTTCGACGCGGACGATGTAGGTGCCGTCGCCGGTGTCGCTGGAGGTTTGATTGATGCCGATGGAAAGGCGTCCCGTGACCGGAGCGAGCAGGTCGCGCTTTTCGCCGACGAGAAAGGCTTGCGCGACATCCTGGTCGCCGATGCGGCCAATGACGGCGCCGCGGCCGGCGTCGTTGAAAGGAAGAATGCGGAGAAGGTCTTTGAAGCCGCGTGGGAGGCCTTGCGGGCCGTTGTCTTCTTTAGCGTCGAGGTAGCGCAGCGTTCCGGTTGCGGTAATCAGAACGTGTTCGCCGGCTTGAATGTCGATGCCGGTATCGAGCCAGGTGGATTCGCCGGTGAGTTGCAGTTCCTGCGAGAGGCGGGCGGCGCCGGAAGTTGTGGCGACGGCGACCTGCGTCTGCTGTTTCGGGGCGGGCAGAGCGTCTTCGCGAACGAGCTGAGCGTGCAAAGAACTGGCGCAACAGAGTCCAGCGAGGAGCAAAGCAGCGCTGCGGGCGGGTTTTTTGCGGTGGTTTGCGATCCAAAAACTAAAGGTTGGCGCAGCATGCTGCGCTACTACAAACCGAAACAGTTGCGTGGTGAAGCGCGAAGATCTCCGGTGGTTTTGCATGACGGCAAGCCATCCTATCTGGTGATCGGGCGCATCTCCACTGTAAGCAGATGGCTGCGGAAGTGGCAAGAGTTGTTCGAATGCGCGGCCGCGAGCTGAGCGGCGGCTAGTGGCTCTGAATTCTTGACGCGGTGTGCGAGGGCCTTGTAAATTGACAGGATGCAGCAGGGATGCGGGACGCCGTTGGAAGTGGCGAGACGTCCGGCGCGTTCCGTTGATAGCGCGGCGGCGCCCCAGTTTTTCACTTGTGGATCACCTGGAGCGGACAGCCAGAAATGGCTGTCCCACAAGGTGGTCTTGGCCAGCCCGGGCGGGAACTGCGGCAACAGCATGAAACCAATGATGCGGCGATGGATTCTGACGGGTTTGTGCGCGGGCGCGGTTGCGCCGATGCTGTCGCCGTTGTGCGCGCAAGAGGCTGCGCCGCCGCCGGCTCCGCAGGCGCAGGTGCCACGGGTGCGCACCGCCCCTCCGCCGAGCGCGACGGTGGACGGCAGCGAAGCCATGTTCACGACCATGTGCGCGCTGCTGGCGGCGGGATTTGAGTCGGACATCAGCGGGGACAACTGGTCGGCTTTTCGCGCGCAGATGCGCGAGCGCATGCAGCACCAGGACGGTCCGGCGGTGCAAGCGCTGCGCGAGTTCTACCAGGCGCATCGCGTGCGCGACGAGGGTGTGATGCTGTCGCGCTATCTGTGGTTCGGGCTGGTCTCCGGACCGGCTCCGAATTTCTCGATGACGCTGCGGCGCGACGAATTGCCGCCGGAAGTGCTGGCTCTCGAAGGTTTCAGCGAAATCCTCTCAAACTACTATAAAGAGCAGCAGATCGGGCCACTGTGGCGGCAGGCGCAGCCGATCTACAATCGCGAGATTGCGCGGCTGCACGAAGCGGTTTCGCAAGTGGTGTTCGTATCTTCCAACTATTTGCGGGAACTGACGGACACCTCGAGTCCGCGGACGTTCACCATTGTGGTCGAGCCGCTGGTGGGGCGGATCACGAATGTGCGCAACTTCGGCGATCACTATGCGATCGTGTTGAGTGGGGCGCAGGAAATTCCGGTGGATGTGGTGCGGCACGCTTATCTGCACTATTTGCTCGATCCTTTGCCGCTGCGATATCCGCGGGTAATCGCGGTCAAGAGGCCGGTGTTCGAGAAAGCGGCGCTGGCGCCACGGCTTTCGTCCGGAGTGAAAGAGGACTTCCCGTCGTACTTCGCGGAGTGCGCGGTGCGAGCCGTGGAGCTGAAGCTGAAGCGAATGTCGCCGGGCGAGCGCGATGCGGCGTTGCAACGCAACGATGAAGACGGGTACGTGCTGGTGCGGCCGCTGTTTTTGGCACTGGTGAAATTCGAGGGGTCGGAACCTTCCATGAAGCTGTTTTTCCCGGACTGGGTGCGCGCGGTGGATACCAATGCCGAAGTAGCGCGGGCCGCGACGATCAAGTTCGCCGAAGGGGCGCCGGCGCGCGAAGCCGATCTTTCCGAGGAAGAGGTGGCGCGCCGCAAGCCGGCGCCGACCACGGTTCCGAATGATAGCGAGGCCATTGCGTCGCTGACTGAAGGAGAGCGGCGCATCGCGGAGAAGAATCCGCGCGCGGCGGAGGTGGCGTTCCGGCGTGTGCTGGCAAGATATCCTGAGCAGATTCGCGCGTGGTATGGTTTGGGGCTGGTGGCGCTGATGGATCATGATGGACCGCGAGCGAAAGTGGTGTTCGCGCGGCTGACGTCGGGCGAGCACGCGGCAACGCAGGACCCGATGGTGCTGGCATGGTCGCACGTGTATCTGGGGCGCATGTATGACGGCGACGGCGAGCAGGAACGCGCGAAAACGGAATATCAGGCGGCGCTCGAAGTGCAGGACGGACCGGATCAAGCGCGGCAGGCGGCGGAGCGAGGACTGGCGGATGTGGCGAACGAAAAGCCGGTGGCCCGGCCGTAGGATGCAGGTCTTCTGGATGCAGGCCGAAACGCCGAATTCGTTTTGGGGTGGACAAAAAAATGCACTGGCGGCTTACGCCAGAGGGAGAAATAGGAGAAAAGGTCATGACAGGGAACCGAAAAGTGAGAATGGTGACGACGCTGGCGGCAGCGCTGCTCGGGATGAGCGGCGTGGCGTCGGCGCAATACCCCAAAACGGGGCAGCAACAGAGTCCGCCCGCGCAGCAGGACAAGTCCAAAGTGCAGGACTTGACGCTGGACAGCGCGGCGCCGGCAGGACCGGTCAACGCGGAAGAGGATGCGGCTTACAAAGCGCTGATGGATGCGTTCGGCGACCCGAAGAAGAGGATCGAGCTGGGCGAGGCGTTCGCGCAGAAGTATCCGCAGAGCCGCTACAGCGGACCGGTGCTGGCGAACTTGACGGTGGCGTATTTGCAGACCGGCGATGTGGCGAAGATGGAGGCCACCGGGGATAAGGAAATTGCGCTGAACCCGAACGACGGGCAAACGCTGGCGATTCTGGGTCAGACGATTCCGCGATCGTTCAATCCGAGCACGCCGGATGCCGTCAAGCGATTGGATAAGGCGGAGCAATACTCTAAGCGGGCGCTGGAAGTGGTGCCCACCATGCCGAAGCCCGAAACGATTACGGACGAGGCGTTCACGAGCGCCAAGAACCAGACGCTGGCGATGGCGCACAGCGGGTTGGGGCTGATCGCGGTGCGGCGGGGCAAGTATGCGGACGCGATTGCGGACCTGGAGCAGTCGGTCAAGCTCGATCCGAGTCCGGACCCGGTCAACTATTATTTGCTGGGACTGGCGAACGAGAAGGCTTCGCACTTTGATGATGCGGTGGCGGCTTTCAACAAGTGCGCGACGTTCCCAGGCGGCATGGCCAACACTTGCAAGAACGGCGCAGAGGAAGCGAAGAAGCTCGGAGCCACCGAGTTGAGCGCGCCGAAGTAGGCGCGTCCGCGGCGCAGCTGAGGATGATGCGGGAGAGCCCCAACGACGAAGCAGGATTGCAAGAGCGGCTGGGATACTCGTTTGGGAGTGCCTTGCTGCTGGAGCGGGCGCTCACGCATAGTTCCGCGGTACCGGAATTGCGCGCGGCGGCGGGCGAGGACGCGGCGAAATCGGCGGCCGTGGAAGACAACGAGCGGCTCGAATTTCTGGGCGACGCGGTGCTCGAGTTGCTTGCCAGCGAGTACCTGCTTTCCAACTTTCCGGAGTGGACGGAAGGGCAGCTCTCGAAGAGCCGCGCGCACATGGTGAACGCGCGCTCGCTGGAGGCGGCGGCGCGGCGGCTGCAGCTTGGGGAACACTTGCGGCTGGGCCGCGGCGAGGAGAAAACGGGCGGCCGCGAAAAACCGACACTGCTGGCGGATGCTTTTGAAGCTGTGGTCGCCGCAGTGTATCTCGATGGCGGGCTGGCGCCGGCGCGCAATTTGCTGAAGCGCACTTTGTTCGAGCATGCGCTGCTGGAAGACGGCGAGCGCATGGCGGAGTCCGACCGCAAATCCGCGTTGCAGGAATTCTTGCAGGGCCGCGGTCAGCCGGCGGCGGAGTACCGGCTGGCGGGAGAAAGCGGGCCAGATCACCAGAAGATGTTTCAGGTGGAGGTTTGGGTGGGCGGGGAGTGCCTGGCGGACGGATTGGGAAGCACGAAGAAGGAAGCGGAGCAGCGGGCCGCGAGCAGCGCTCTGGGCCGGTTGGAGCGTTTGGAGCAGACGAAAGCGGGAGGCTGAGCGGCTATGTCCGATGAAGGCGTAACGCCGCAAGCCGCACCGCCGGCCGTCGATGAGATGTCCGAGCCAACAGAGCGCGGCGATCGTCCGCTGGAAGCGACCGGCGGGCACCCGCACACCACTTTTCCGGAATATCTCGAGTCTCTATTAGTCACCGTGCTGCTGGCACTTTTCGGCACCAGTTTCATCGTGCAGGCATTCAAGATTCCGTCGCCTTCGATGGAGCGCACGCTGCTGGTGGGCGACCATCTGCTGGTGAACAAATTTATTTTTGGCGGGACGGGCGCGTGGTACGACAAGCTCCTGCCGTACCGGGCGCTGCAGCGCGGCGACATTATCGTCTTCAAGTATCCATACGCGGATCACCAGCATTTTGTGAAACGCGTGATCGGATTGCCGGGCGATCATCTGAAGCTGGTGGATCAGGACGTGTATATCAACGGCAAGCGTTTGAACGAGCCGTACGTGGTGCACGATCCGCTGGCGCCTTACGATCCGCTCAACTATTCGTTTCCGCCGCCCGCGGCGCAATACTTCACTTCGGCAGTGCTGCCGGAATGGGCGCACGAAATGCAGAAGCACGTGCAAGGAGAGGAGTTGGTCGTGCCGCCGGGCGAGTATTTCGCGATGGGAGACAATCGCGATCGTAGCCTGGACAGCCGCTTCTGGGGCTTCGTGGATCGCGACGCGATTATGGGGCGGCCGGTCTTCATTTATTGGTCGATCGATGCGACCACCGCCGATTATTCGGGTGAAACCACTTTTCTGAGGCGGCTTGGCGGCGTGCTCGACACTATCGTTCATTTGCCGCAGCGAACGCGCTGGAGCCGCATGCTGCGCACGGTGCACTAAACCGTGGGCCGGCTGCCGGCTAAGCGCCCAACCGCGGCTGCCCTACCTTTTTACGCTTGAGTCTGCGAGACTTTTTGCCGGAATGAAAGCACTGCGAAGATGGTGGAAGCTTGCGCTGGCGATGGCCGTACTGCTGATCGCGGCGCAGATTGGCGTCTCCTTGCTGGTGCGCACGCACCGGGTGCACAACTTTCTTGTCGCGCAGTTGAGCAGGGCGTTTGGGCGCCCGGTGGAAGTCCAGCATTTCGGTGCGCAGCTCTTGCCTTCGCCGACGCTGGCCGCTTCTGGGATCACCGTGGGAGAAGATCCGGCGTTCGGCAACGAATATTTTCTGCGTGCCGAGAGTTTCAGCGCCGGACTTCGCTGGACCGGGCTTTTGCGCGGCCGCTTTGAATTCGGCACGCTGGCTTTCGCGCGGCCCAGCTTGATTCTGGTGCGCAACGCCGAAGGGCGCTGGAATCTGGAGCGTTGGCTTCCGCCGGCGAAGAGCGTGTCTGCGGATCGCGCGGTGTTTTACGGCCCGACCCAGGCAACGCCCTCGAATCATCTGCAGAAAATCGAATTCGACGAAGGGCGGGTTAATTTCAAGGTCGAGTACGACAAGCAGACGTTTGCGTTTACGGATGTTTCCGGCAGCGTCGAGCAAGTCGCACCGGGCCGCTGGGAGCTGCAGCTCGCGGCGACGCCGTGGCGCAGCGGTGTCGCGTTGCAGTCCACGGGAAGAGTTCGCGTGCGCGGCGATCTGGCGGGCACTTCGACCCGCTTGCAGCCGGCGCAAGTCCAGGTGCACTGGGACGAAGCTTCGCTGGCGGATATTTTCCGGCTGTGGAGCGGGCAGGATTATGGCGTGCGCGGAGTATTTGCGCTGGACGCGACGCTGCAGAGCGGCATTGCTGCGCCGGACGCGGCTTCGGAGGCGCCACTGGCGCCGGTGCCGCGGCCGGGCGGATGGACTTTTTCCGTGCAAGCGCGCGCCACGCGGATTCATCGCTGGGATTTCGCCGAACGCGCGGACAATCCGCGGCTTAACGCCATCGTGAAAGGGAATTTCTTTTCAGATACGCGGGCGGTCGAACCCGCGCATTTCTCGGTGGAAGCGCCGCAATCGAATCTGCGCGGCTATTTTTCGACTGGCGGCTTTGCGCACCCCGATATTCTTTTGCGCGTGGATTCGATGGGAGTGCAGGCGGCGGATTTGCTGGCGTGGTGCCGCGCTTTTCAGAGCGACATCGACGAAGGGATCTCCGTGCAACAGTTCTTTACCGGGAGCGCGATTCTTCGTGGCTGGCCGTTGCAGCTCGAGTCGGCTGGATTTTCGAGCGCAGGTGGTGCGCTGAAGATTCCGGGAATCGACGGCGGTGTGCAGCTCGGGGCGTTGCGCGGCGGGCGCGAGCGTTTGAAGCTGGCCATCGAGCCGGTGCGAATTTCGTGGAGCAGTGCGGCATCGGCCGCTGGCGCGGCAGAGCCATCCACCGCGGCGGTCAAACGCAAAGCTGCCGATGCTCGCAGCGCGGTAAGCATTGGACTCACGCACGATTTTACGAGTGGTGAAGGTGCGCTAACGCTGGACGGCCACGCCGCCAAAGCCGAACAGATTCTGCACATCGCGCGGGCTTTTGGGCGGCCGCTGAACCGCGGCTGGGAGTTGACGGGTGAAGCGAACGCGGCGCTGCAGTGGAATTGGTCCGCGGGAAAACGCGGGCGCTGGAACGGCAAGCTGGGCTTCAGCCGCGCGCAGCTTCAGGTTGCGGGCCTGAACCAGCCGCTGCTGCTCGACGAAGCGGAGCTCGACTACAAAGACGGACGGCGCATCGCTGAAATCGCCAAGGCACAAGGCTTCGGCGCGAACTGGAGCGGCGAGATTGCGCAAACGCTGGCCGCAACTGCAGCGGTGGCTAACGATGCGGAAACGAGATGGCAGTTTCAATTGCATGCCGACAAAATCGATGCGGCGGATCTGGACCGCTGGGCCGGGCCAAGGGCTCGGCCAGGCTGGTTGCAGCGAGTGATGAATTCGTTGCTGGGCGGCGCGAATGCGAATTCTGCCGCGGCTATTCCCGCAAGTGAACTGCTCCGCCGCGTGAACGCCGAAGGAGAACTGCGCATAGACGACCTGACGGTTGAAAAGTTGACGCTGCGTGACGTGCACGCGACAGGCAGCCTGCACGATCTGCAAACGGAAATCCGCGAAGCGGATGCACAGTGGGCCGGCGGGAGCGTGCGCGGAACGGGCAAGGCGCAGTTTGCGCCCAAGCCCGGTTACGAAGTCAGCGTGGACTTCGATGGCGTGAACCTGGCGCAATTGCCGGACGCTTTTGCCGCGCGGCTGGGCGGGCTGGCCTCGGGTAAGCTGCATCTGGCGGCTGCGGGCGTCGGCAGAGAGGTGCTGCTCAAATCTCTGGAAGGCACGGCGCAAGTGCGCGTGAAAAATGTCGAGTTGCGCGGCTGGGACGTGCCCGCCAGCATGGCCGACGGCACGGCGCATGCCGGCGTTTCACGCTGGACGGCGGGCTCAGGCTCGCTGCGCTTTCGCGATCGCGGCGTGCTGCTCGACGATTTTCATCTCGAGAACGGCAAGGAGCTCACGCTTATCAATGGGCGGGTCACTTTTGGCCAGGACGCGGACCTCTCGATGGAGACCAGCGCAGCCGGAAAACACGTTAGCAATTCCGTCGGCGCAGGACGCGTGCTGAAAATTTCCGGGCCGCTGGACCTGCCGCGCGTCTCGGTAGAGAATGCCGTGGCCCGGCAACCCGCGGATTGAAGTTATCGGTTGCAAGAGGAAGAGTTGTTGCGCCAGAAAAGTATTCTCGGGGGAAAAAATCGATGAAGCGATACTCGTGGCTTCTGGTTGCGGTCTTTTTTGTGCTGCCCGCGCGAAGCGCCGCGCAAAGCAGCGTTTCCATCGAGACGCTCCTCAGCGCGCCCTTCCCGGAAAATCTCGTCGCCGCAAAATCAGGCAATCGCGTTGCCTGGACACTGAACGAGCAAGGCCAGCGCAACGTGTGGGTCGCGGAAGGGCCGCAGTTCTCCGCGCGGCGCCTCACGGCCTACTCGGAGGATGACGGCGCGGAACTCTCGGGCCTACGTTTTTCCGACGACGGCAACACGCTCATCTACGTCCGCGGACAGGGCAAAAATACCGCGGGGCAATACGCCAATCCCACCAGCAATCCTGCAGGCACGCAGATGGCGCTTTGGGCCATCGACTGGCAAGGCGGCGCGCCGCGAAAGATCGACGAAGGAGGCGATGGCGCAACCATCTCCGCGAAAGGCGTTGTGGCCTATACGCGCGATGGCCATTTATGGATCGCCGCGCTGGCCGGCAACGAAAAACCTGCCGAAATCGTCGCGCGCGGAAACAATTCCGATCCGCAGTGGTCGCCCGATGGTCAAACGCTGGCCTTCGTCTCCGGACGCGGCGATCACTCTTTCACCGTTCTCTACACGCCCGGCGCGAAGTCGCTCCGCTTCATCGCTCCGTCCGTCGATCGGGATTCCGATCCGCAATGGTCGCCCGACGGCAAGCGCATCGCTTTTCTTCGCCGCCCCGCGCAGCAGCGCGACTCGCCGCAGGGATTTTTCCTCGAGCCGGATCGCCCGCAGCCCTGGGCGATTTGGCTGGCGGACGCGAGCGATACCGGCGCTGCCCACGAAATCTGGCACAGCGGGACTAAGCCCGACGCATCGTATCCCGGCATGGCAGCCGATACTGGCGGCGGAGTATTGCATTGGGCCGACGGCAATCGCCTGGTCATCGCCAGCGAGCAGGATGGCTGGCAACATCTCTACGCGCTGAGCACGGAAGGCAGCGCCGCGCCGCAACTGCTCACTCCCGGCGCTTGCGAAGTCGAGCAATGGTCTTTCACTCCGGACAAAAAGTCCGTGGTCTTCAATTCCAATTGCGGCGACGTGGATCGCCGCCATCTCTGGCAAGTCAGCGTCGCGGGCGGCGCGCCGCAAAAAGTTTCTTCCGGCGAAGGCGTCGAGTGGAGCCCGCAGGTTCTGAGCGACGGAAAAACTGTCGCCTACTTGGGTTCCGACGCGCGTCATCCGGGCCGCGCCATGAT
>DATNNV010000045.1:0-38986 GCA_035601655.1 Candidatus Dormiibacterota bacterium | reverse complement strand
ATTCCGCACCACCTGCACATGCGGTCCCCCGTAAATGTAAATCAGCACCGGATACCGCTTCTGCGGATCGAAATCCGGCGGCTTGATCATGCTCGCGTTCAGCGGCATGCCATCGTGCGAAGTCACCGTAAACATCTCCGGTCGCACCAAGTGATACTCCGCCAGTTCCGCTGCCTTATTCTCATTAATCGCGCGCGCGCGCGAACCATCAACACGCAATAGTTCAACACGCGGCGGACTCATCGCCTCAGAAAAAGTATCGACAAAGTAGCCGCCGCTCCCCGAAAAATTCGCCCCATGCGTCCCGTCTTCCTGCGTCACCCTCGCAAACCCGCTCCCGTCCAAACCCACCTTATAGACATGCCGCTCCAGCGGCGTTTTCTCTGTAGCCGTGAAGTACGCCACCCCCTTCGCTTCATCCACCGCATCCAGCGAAGTCACTTCCCAATTCCCTTTCGTCAGTTGCGCGATCTGTTTGCCTTCCAGATCGTACAGATACAAATGCCGGTAACCCGATCGCTCGCTCGTCCACAAGAATCGCTTGCCATCTTTCAGGAATCGCAAATCGTCGCTCAGATTGATCCAGTACGCATCCTTCTCCGTCAGCAACACCCGCGATTTCCCGTTCGCCGCATCCGCCACCAGCAAATCCAGCTGCGTCTGCGCACGATTCAGCCGCTCAATGGACACCCGCTTCGCATCCATCAGCCAGTTCACCCGCGCCATGTACTGGTCCGTCTCCTCTCCGGTATCCATCAGCCGCGCAGCCCCGCCCGCCACCGGCGCAACATAAACATGCACAACCGGATTCGCCCCGCCCGCCACCGGATACCGCTCCATTTCCGCTTCTCCACTGAACGATTCGAAATTCACCAGCGGATACTGCGTCACTTTCCGCTCATCCATCTCCAAAAACGCAATCGTCGAAGAATCCGGCGCCCACCAATACGCCGTCTTGATCTCCAACTCCTCCGGATACACCCAATCCAGCTCGCCCTTGCGAATCTCCTCCGTGCCGCCCTTCGTCAACGCCCGCTCTTTCCCGTCCGCGATGCTCACCAGCCACAAATTGTGTTCCCGCACAAAACTCGTATACCGCCCGTCCGGTGAAATCTTAGCGTCGCTGATCGCCTCTTTCCCGGAAACCAACACGCGCGCCGCCTGCGTCTTTAAATCCAGCCAAGCCAGCGCCTTCGCCCCCACAAAAAGCAGCCCAGCACCATCCGCCGCCCACTGATACTCCGCAGCAGGCCGCCGCGCCGCACCCGTAGCCTGCGTAGTTCTGCCCTTTTCCGCCGGCAACACCGACTCCAGCTTCTCCGCCGACACCAACACCCGCCGCTCGCCCGTAGCCGCGTCCATCAACCACAACTCCGTCTTCGTTTCCTTCCCTGTCCCCGCCATCTCGAAAAAACTCACCGCCCCGCCATCCGGCCTCCACGCCAACCCCCGCGTAGGCCGCCCGGTCAACGACGGCTGCGAATAAATCCGCTCCACCGTCAGTTCTTTCCGCGAAGCCGCCTCCTGGCCCGCGCAAACCGAAACCAACGCCGCACTCAAAACCCAAACGCCGCAAACCGCCCGCAATCGCCGCATGAACCCTCCTCGAAACGGCCCATATCTTAGCCTGCTGTCGTTCGCCGCAACAGGCACGCCCCAAACCGACTCGCAACTCTCCACCTGCTGTTTTCTCCGTCCTTGCAGCGTCCGCCTTCTGCTTGCCCCCGAGGGTAGTGGGAGGCGGACCGCTCACCCAGTAGAAGACGCGTTCCGAAGTAGTAGTCATCTGCCACCGCGTCCTCTTCAACAAAATCGCACCGGCCCCGCTTCTAACGACTGGTTTCGCTTCCTTCTCAATTCGATTGCGTGAAGCATCGTATTATTAAAGTGATGCCATTCTTCACGCCTTGACATCATTATTGTTTTAATGCATCATATGCACATGAGAACCACTCTTTCGCTGGATGATGATGTCCTTCGGGAAGTAAAAGCATACGCAAAACGCCGCGATGTCGCTATCGGCAAAGCGGTTTCAGACTTGGTTCGCCGTGGACTCCACGCACCCTTGCAGACCCGCGTCGTCAATGGCATTCACGTTGTCGTCCTGCCCGCCGACTCGCCCCGAGTCACGACCAAACGGGTCCTCGAGCTGGATGCGGAGCAGGAATGACTGCCTTTCTCCTGGACGTGAATGTCCTTATCGCCTTGATGTGGCCTGCCGAAGAGGCACACCCACGAGTCCAACAATGGTTCGCTCGTCACTCTCACGAAGGCTGGGCTACTTGCCCGATTACGCAAGCCGGCTTCGTCAGAATTGTTAGCAACCCCGGATTCTCTCGCGATGCCGTCGCGCCGCCGGAGGCGATGAAAATCCTTAGCGCCAGTCTCAAGCATCCCGCCCATAGCTTTTGGGCGGACGAGATAGATTTCGTTCAGGCCGCTCAGTACTTTGCGGCAAAACTCATAGGACACCAACAAATCACCGATGCCTATCTCCTGGGTCTGGCCATACACAAGAAAGCCAAGCTCGCGACCTTGGATCGATCGGTCTCCGCTTTACTCCCAGAGAAAACCAGCGCGCATAACTCTATCGAGATCATTTGATCATCCGGCCTATCGAGATCACCCCTGACTCTGATCCACGAGGTTCCGCCGCCCATTCATTCGGGCCGCGACGAGAATCGACGATAGACCGCCGCTACAAAACCTCCAACTAGTCCATACACAGCTGCGTTAGCAAGCGCAGAAATGAAGAAAGCAAAGAACTCACCGGCCGCGCCACCGCCCGCCTCGGCTGACATAATCAGTGGGAATGTCGGCCACGGTATCAGCAGCATCCAGGTGAAGGACCCTCGTACTTCCAGCTGGCCGATTGAGATGACTAAAAAAAGTAGGCACGGAACTACAAAACCAGCCAACAAGAAACTCCAGAGTATTTTCTGAAAGGGTTTTTGCATATTTCTTTGCATCGACCAATCGGGAAGAACAAGCCCTGAATCTACCCCGGCGGCCAGCGGAAATCGCGCCCGCCTAACAGATGCAAGTGCAAGTGAAACACGGTTTGCCCCGCGCCCTTGCCAGTGTTAAACACCGTTCGGTAACCGCTCGTCAGCTTTTTCCCCCGCGCGATTTGCGCCGCCACCAGCTGCATTTTCCCTAGCAGCGCCTGGTCCTCGGCCGTCGCTTCATCCAGCGACGCAAAATGCTTCTTCGGGCAAATTAGAATGTGCGTGGGCGCTTGCGGCCCGATGTCTTCAAAGGCAAACACTTCGCCGTCCTCATACGCCAGCTTTGCGGGAATTTCCTTGCGGCCGATTTTGCAAAACAGGCAATCTGCGCTCACCGATTCTCTCCCCCTGCCGCGCCTTCATCCAGACGCAGCACCATCGGAGTAAATCCCTCCCGGCTGCGAAGCTGCTCGCCAAACTGCCGCGCTGCATCCTCGCCGGAAACCTTGCCCACCCTCACGCGGTAGAACATGCCATCCGGCGAATCGTACGCCTGAATGAAAATCGGCGCATACGAAGCCAGCAACCGTTCCCGTAGCCGCTCCGCATTCGCCCGCTCGCGGAACGCTCCCACCTGCACGGTAAAGTATCCGCTCGTCGGATCGATGCCCGCCGAAAGCACTTCCACGCGCACCGCCACCACGCCCGGCCCAATCGATTCGATTTCGCGCGCTGCCGCCATCGACAAATCAATGATCCGGTTGTCCACAAACGGCCCGCGATCCGTAATCCGCACCACCGTCGATTTCCCGTTGTTCAAATTCGTCACCCGTACCATCGTCTCAAACGGAAGCGTCCGGTGCGCCGCCGTCATCTTGTACATGTCGTAGACTTCGCCGTTCGATGCCCGCCGCCCGTGAAACGGATTGCCATACCATGAAGCGTTCCCTTCTTCCGTATACCCGGCGGGCGCGGGCGGCACAGCGGCACGATTCCGCTTCGACGCAGCGGCGGCAGACGTCGCGGGCGCCCCATCCGGCACGTCGGTCGAGCGCTTCGCCGCTTCCTCCGTTCCCGCGGGTGTCGGCTTCGGCTGTGACGGAGGCGGTTGCCCGCTACCCACCACTGGCCGCCGCGATGCGCAGCCCGACATCGCCAAAACGCAAACGGCAGTGAGGACACAAAGCGCCGCAAATGCCCGAAGCTCTTTCCCTGCACTTCGTTTGAGCGACTGGGCTGCGGAGATCAATGCGCGCCCGGTCACGCCTTGGGGGTCTCGTCCGGCGGCGGGGTCTGCGGCTCTTGCGTTGACTGCGCGCCTGCGCCGCCGCGTGCTGCCTGGCGCGCTTCCAGCTTTTGCGCCGCTTCGCTCAGCTTGCCGGAAACATCGCGCAGGAAGCTGGCCGTGCGCTTCTCCGTCTCCGGCGCTACTTCCTCTTCCACAAAGCGCCGCAGCCGCGTCAACTCTTCGTCGATCCGGCGGCCAATCTCCTCGAATTTATCCATGGTTGTCATCGCCCTTGCCCTCAGCTCCTCAGGGGCCTTTCGCCCCGCCAAACCAAATTCATTTCCGCGATTTGGGTATTATAGGAACGCTGCACGCACGCCGCAAGGAGGACCGTTGCCGCTTCCCTACCGCTGGCAGACACGCATTGCACAGTGGAAAAATTCGTTCGCCGGACTTTTTGGTGGCAGCCAGCCACCCCGCCCGCGTATCTGTCCCGTTTGCGGATCCCTCGTCGGCATCAACACTTCACGCTGCCACGAATGCGGCACCAATCTCAATTTCTCCCTCGCCGCCCTCGGCAAAAAGCTCTCCGGCGTCATCGGCACCGACGCTCCGGTAACCACCGTGATGCTCATCGCCAACGTCATGATGTTCGGCGTCACTCTGGTCATGACCATGCAAGCCGGAAAAGCTGGCGGCCTCAGCAGCCTGTGGGGCATCGGCGGCGAACCGACTTACCATTTGGGAGAGAGTCTTCCCTTTCTCTATCTTCAGTACCTCAACGAATGGTGGCGCCTGGTCACCGCCATGTTTCTCCACGGCGGCCTGATTCACATCGGCTTTAATATGATGGCTCTCTTCCAACTCGGGCCCGCCGTCGAAGAGCTGTACGGCTCCTCCCGCTTTCTGTTCATCTACGTGGTAACCGGCGCTTTCGGCTTCCTTTGCAGCTCAATCGGAGGCGGCGGTCACGTTTCTCTCGGCGCCAGCGGCGCGATTCTGGGACTGGTCGGCGTCCTGCTCGCCGTCACCTCGAAACGCGGCGGAAGTTTCGCGCGGCAGCTCCGCTCCCAACTCATTACCTCCACGGTCATCCTTTTTGCCATGGGCCTCTATGGAGGCATCGCCATCGACAACTGGGCACACGGCGGCGGCCTTGCCGCAGGATTTGCGCTCGGCAAGATCTTCGCCGACCGCCCGCCCGCAGGCGTCAACGAAAAGCGCCTCGCTGCCGCGCTCGGCTGGCTCGCCGGCCTCGCCGTGATTGCCTGCTTTGTATTTATGGTGCTCCATTTCAAAGACCCGCTTCCCGGCGCCAACTAACAACGCGAACTAACAACCGTAGCGCATTACTTCCTTCTTCCTGTACTCTTCTCGTGGAGCGCCCATGGACCCTCACTCCATCGTCGTGGTAAGTCTGCATAGCCCGCGAGAAAAAGTGTGGGGCGAGCTGCTCTCCATCACGCCTGCGGGAATCACCGTGCGCGGCGTCGATCTCAATTCCTTCGATCATTTCATCAAGCAAATCAACGAACCGGAGAGCGAGCGCATGGGCCTGCCTACGGTCTTCTTTCCCATCACTCGTATCGAGCGCGTCTCGCTTGACGAGCCTTCCGGCGCCATCCCCTCGATGTCCGATATCTTCGCCCGCAAAGTGGGCCGCTCGCTGGCCGAGTATCTCGCGCAATTTGCGTGAAGCAATTTGCCTGAACAGGGGCCGCTGAACTAACCTATTTGCAATGAAAGGCCGCATCTGGACGGTACCCAATCAAATCACGCTTCTCCGCCTCGGCTTCCTGCCGTTCTTTCTCATTCTCATTTCCTACGAACATTACCGCTGGGCGTTGCTGCTGCTCGTCGTCGCAGGGCTTTCCGACGGCATCGACGGGTTGCTGGCGCGCAAGCTGAATCAGAAATCGGCGCTGGGCGCATACCTCGATCCCATCGCGGACAAACTGCTGCTCTCTTCCTCGTTCGTGATTCTCGCCTTCAAGAGCAAAATCGCCTGGTGGCTCACTATCATGGTGCTGAGCCGCGACATTCTGTTACTCACCGTGGCGGCGGTGATTCTGCTGATCTCCGGCTACCGGCCCTTTCCGCCCAGCATTCTCGGCAAATGCACTACCGCGGCGCAAATTCTGCTGGTGTTCCTGGTGGTGCTCGGCGCGGCCTATCCCGGCGATACGTTCACGCTAATGATCCGCATTCTCGTCTACACCGTAGCGGTGCTAACCACCGTCTCCGGCTTCCACTACTCCATCACCATTGCCAGCCGCTTGCACTCCTCTTAACCCACCGTCGCACTTGTAGGGGCGCAGCACTGCTGCGCCCCACCTTGGCACGCCTTCCAACCAATCGCAGCTTTTCCATTCCATGTGTAGGGGCACGGAATTGCCGTGCCCGTCCCTGCGTCGCGCCGCCAAATTATTTTCCCGCCAACTCATAAGCCTGGTTCAACCACCACAGCGCATCCCTGATATCGCTCTCCGAATTCAGATCGAACGCGTGCCAGCCAGCCCCGGGACCCGGCGCATCGCGGCTCAGTCGCGCTTCTTCAGCCATTTTTCCCGCCAGCGAGGGAGGCATAGGATCGAATTTCAGAATGATCGACTGCGGCGAGCGTAGCGTACGCGTCCGCGGCACCGCCGCAAAGATAGCTCCTTTGCGAAAGAAGCTGATCATGCCAAACATCGGCTTGGTGGTAACGCCTGGCCATCCACGCAACTCTCCTTCCAACAAGCTGGCCAGCTGCTTCATCTCCTCATCGACCGCAAAGAATTTGGGCATGGCCGTTCGTTTGGCCCCAGGCTTCTTCGATGCTGGCTTGGCTGGTTTCTTTCGTTTCACGTGCAAACCACCTAGTCTCCACCACAAGCGCTCCCCGACTTCGTAATTGCGCCCACCGCAAGCCCTTGTAGGGGCACGGCATTGCCGTGCCCTCTTTCTGCCCCGGCCAACCCCAACGCCAACCCGATCAAACCGGCATGCGCTTGGTACCGCCCGGCGGCACAATCAGTTTCGGCTCCGTGCCCCCTTGCACTTCCTCGAATGTCGCGTCCGGCGCGAGTTCGCGGAGCACCAGTCCTTCGGGCGTGACATCGATGAGCGCGAGTTCGGTGACGATGTGATCGACGCACTCCACCCCGGTGAGCGGCAGCGAACACTTCTTCAGAATCTTGGCTTTGTTGTCCTTGGTGGCGTGCTCCATGGCCACGTAAACGCGTTTCGCTCCGGCCACCAGATCCATGGCTCCGCCCATGCCCTTGAGCATTTTGCCGGGAATGGCCCAATTGGCGAGGGTGCCCTTTTCATCGACTTGCAGCGCACCGAGCACGGTGAGATCCACGTGCCCGCCCCGAATCATGGCAAACGAATCCGCGGAGGAGAAAAACGAAGCGCCGGGAAGCTCGGTGACCGTTTCCTTGCCCGCATTGATGAGATCAGGATCAACTTCAGCTTCCGTCGGATACGGCCCCACGCCCAACATCCCATTCTCCGATTGCAGAATCACTTCCATCCCCGCCGGCACATAGTTGGCCACCAGCGTGGGCATGCCGATGCCCAGATTGACGTAGTAGCCGTCGCGCAACTCCAGCGCAATCCGTTTAGCAATCCGTTCCCGCTTCTGTTCGTCTGTCAGCGGCATACTATGCTCCGGTTCAATAGATATCATCTCGTTTGCTACTTAATTAGTTGACCTGCCGCGCCCGCGCGCGCATCCGGAACACGATCCTCGCAACCATTGCTCCGACCACAATATAGATCAGGCTCAAAACCAAAAGGATCATCTCGTTTCGCAGGCTTTGTCGCCGAGACAGGGGAAATGCAAAAGCCCACGGCGCTAGGCTCAGCGCAGCGACGAAAGCTGGCCGAGACTTGGCGAGCAGGCCAACCAACGCTCCGACGATAATTGCGATGATGGGGTCAGCAACATAGCGAGCGAATGTGCCTAATTGAGGTTCGGACCAGCGGTCTGAGAACTGATATAGCGCGTAGCCGCAAGCGGCAGTCGCGAGAAAGCTAAAGACAATCCCAACTATGACAGCGAGTATTTGGCGGCCCATGGCGCTCAAGCCTTCCTCAAGGTGCGGCGCTCGACGCGTCTCTCATAATGAGGGCCCTGAAAAATGGCATTTACGTAAATGCCCGGGGTATGCACGTGATCGGGTTCGAGCTGGCCAAGCTCGACGAGTTCTTCGACTTCGGCGATGACGTAGTCGGCGGCCGTAGCCATCATGGGATTGAAGTTGCGCGCGGTCTTGCGGTAAATGAGGTTGCCCCAGCGGTCGCCTTTCCAGGCTTTGACGAAAGCGAAATCGCCGCGCAGGCCGCGTTCGAGGACGTACATGCGGCCCTCGAATTCCCGGGTTTCCTTGCCCTCGGCGACCAGCGTGCCGTAGCCGGTAGGAGTGTAGAAGGCGGGGATGCCGGCGCCGCCGGCACGCAGCCGTTCGGAGAAAGTGCCTTGCGGATTCAGTTCGAGTTCCAGTTGGCCGCTGGTGACCAGTTGCTCGAAAAGTTTGTTTTCGCCGACATACGTGGAAATCATCTTCTTAACCTGGCGGTCCTGCAGGAGCACGCCGATGCCGAAGGTGTCGACTCCGGCATTGTTGCTGGCAATGGTGAGGTTCTTGGTGCCTTTGCGGTGCACCGCAGCGATCAGGTGCTCCGGAACGCCGCAAAGCCCGAAGCCGCCCATAAGGATAGTGGCGCCGTCTTTGAGATTGGCAATGGCGATGTCGGCTGAGGGGACGCGCTTGTCCATGGCCGGAAGAGTGTACCGCAACAAAGAACCAAGAATGACCTCAATACCGCCTCACCAGCCCGTGCGAAGACTTTTCGGCCCTCCCGCTGGTTTGCCCTGCCCGCTATCCCTCGGAAGACAAACGACTTACTAGATACCACTTGACAAATACCAAAAATATGATATAATGGGTTATCATCGCGGGCCCCGATCTCGTCCCTGCCCGCCTTCTTATGTCCCGCCGCCCGGCTGTACTCCTAACTTCCCCACGCCCGATCCCTAACTGCCGGCTCTTTTGCGTCTTTTGCAGTCCCGTGCAAAAGAGCGAAGCGCATCTCCTTACTTTTCAATCGCTCGCACGCTCTTTGCAAAACACCGGGGGTGCCGGCCGACCAAGGATGGTCGCCAGGAGCGTTCTTTCAACTCTACAACCTTGCTTCCTTCCATCCGCTCTATCTCTTTTAGAATCAACACTTGTGGACGATCTCCGCGTTTTAACCGAAATCAGCCGAAATTGTCCGCCAGCAACTCCTTTAGAATCAACACTTACAAAATTGGCGCCCATAACTCCTTTAGAATCCGCACTTATGAAATACCAGGGGGGCGGCCTTACAAAGGAGTCGCAATACTAGCGGAGTTTGCCTTTGCCGGTGCGGTGTTTGGCGTGGTCCAGCAGGGCGTCCAGGGCGGGGCGGTCGAGGAATTGGCCGTGGAAGAAGACGGCTTGGATTTGCGTGGTGTTGTGGATGTCGGCCAGGGGATCGGCGGTCAGGAGGACGAGGTTGGCGCGCTGGCCGGGGGCGATGCGGCCGAAGTCGTCGGAGCGGCCGAGGAATTCGGCAGGGCGAAGGGTTGCAGCTTGCAGCGCGGCGAGCGGAGTCAGGCCGGATTCGACCAGCAGAACCAGCTCATCGTGGAGGCTGAAGCCGGGAAGGCAGAACGGGTTCATGGCGTCGGTGCCGGCAAGAAGCGGGACGCCGGCGCGGAACATCATGCCGACGATCTGTTGGTCGGCATGGAAGAGGCCGCGGTGGAGCTCGAATTCGGCGGGGGTCCAGCGGCGAAAGCGAAAATCGTTTTCGGGATGCCAGCGATTGCGGACTTCGCTGCTCATGTAGACGAGGCGCGGGTCGGAGGTGAAATGGCTGTCGTTCATCCAACCCATGCCGCGGTGCACGGTGAGCGTGGGCACCTGCCAGGTATGGTTGCGGCGAAACTGCGCGAAGAGGGCCTGACATTGCGCGGCATCGAAGCTGCGGGTGGCTTCGGCGATCAAATTGACTTTTTCGAGGTAGCGGAGAGGGTGGAGCTGCTTGATCAGGTCTTGTTCGCGCCTGGAGCAGGCAATGGCGATGCCGTCGAGATGTTCGATGGTGCGCTGGCCGGCGTCGGAGGCTTCCGAGGCGCGCACGGCGTAGGGCAGATGGCCGGCGAAGGGAATGTTCTGCTTGCGGGCTTCTTCGGCTAGAGCGAAGTAGGTGTCGCGGGAAATGTCGTTGTAGATTTTGACGAAATCGGCGCCGCTGGCTTTGATTTCGTCGACGACGCGGCGAGCGTCATCGGGCTTCTTGACGATGATGGAACCGGGCCAGACCGGTGGATCGCCATCGACGATGGCGCTGCCGTAGATGACTTCCGGGGCGAGCGGAACGGCGGAAAGGGTGGCGCTGAGTTCGCTGGTGTTTCTGGCGCCGAACATTAGGCGGACGCCGGCGACGCCGTTCGCGATGTACAGCGGCAGATCCTCGGTGTCTTGAATGTGGACGTGCATATCCCAGAGAGCGGGGATGAGGAAGGCGTTGTCCGCATCGAGGACGTGGCCTGGCGGTGGGGAGGCGGGATTTGCGGGCTCGACGGAGAGAATGCGATCGCCCTGGAGAATGACAGTGCGGTCGGGGAGTCTGTTTCCGGTAGCGACGTCGATGACCGTGACGTGGTTGATGGAAAATGTTTTTGGCGGGGGAGTCTGCGCTGAGGCGGCTCCGCTGAAGAAGGGGCAGAGTGCGAAGAAGCCGAAGGTCGCGCGGAGGTACATTTGCTTCGTAGGACGTTCGAGGAGTGTCTGGTGTTACAGCCTTGCGGAAGGATCATGATGTGGAGGCGGCAAGGCGGCGGAGAGTGCGATAATCGCGGACCGTGAGGAGGTCAGCTATGCGTAATTGTGTGCTGGGTGGTTGTCGGGGCGTGATGCTGGGGTGGATTGGGTTGGCGTGGTTGGTGTGTGTGCCGGGAGCAATGGCGCAGGCGGGAGGCTCGGCAGTGACGGATACGCAGGAGCAGCCGCCGGTGTTTGTGGTGGAGGGGCAGAAGCTGGTGCGCGAGGGGAAGCTGGAGGAGGCGCTGGCGGTGTACAAGAACGTGCTCCAGACTTCGCCGCAATCGAGTATCGCGAACAACAATGCGGGGGTAGTGCTGGACCTGATGGGGCAGTATCAGGATGCGCGGAAGTATTTGCAGAGGGCGATCGATGTGGCGACGGCTGCGCAGGATAAAGCGATTGCGCAGCGGTCGATGGCGATGTCGTATGCCTTTGAGGGCGATTGCAAGAAAGCGAGCGAGTACGAAGAGAAGGTATTCGATTACTGGGTGAGCGGGAAACATTATTTTGAGGAAGGCGAGAGCGCGAACGAAGCGGGGCGCGTGTGCATCGACGCGGGAGATTTGGAAGCGGCGGAAAAATGGTACCGCAAAGGGCATGAGGCAGGCCTGAAGGAGCCGGAGATCAAGGCGGAAAGGGCCGACTTGTGGGCGTTTCGCTGGGAGCATGCGCAGGCGCGGCTGGCGGCGCGGCGAGGAAATTCGGAGGAAGCGCAGAAGCATGCGGCGGCGGCGAAAGCGGTGCTGGACAAGGGAACGAATCCGCAGCAGGCTGCGTTTCTTGCATACCTGGTGGGATATGTGGCGTTCTATGGCGGAGACTATGCGGGAGCGCTGGCGGGATTTGCTAAGGCGAACCAGAACGATACGTTCATTCAATGCATGATGGCGGAGACCTACGAAAAGTTGGGGGATAAGGATAAAGCGTTGGAGTTTTACCGGAAGGCCGCGGCGACTACGGCGCACAATCCGGCGGGAGCGTATGCGCGGCGGGTGGCGGGGAAGAAGATTTTTTAGGGTGGGTGGCGCGGTTGGGCGGAAAGCGGCAGAGGGAAACGGCAAGAGGGCCAGGAGGAGAAGCCTGGCGCAGCCCGCCGCGGCGGGCGCCACTACAAGAGCGTTACAAAGAGCGGAGGAGTTTGTAGAGTTCGTTGGCGGCGTCGAAATCGGCTTCGAGATCGCGGGAGCCAAGGCGTTCGCGGAGATCGTCGAGGCGGCGGGCGAAGAGATCGAGTGCGGCGGAGAGGACTTCGCGGTTGGTGAGCACGATGTCGCGCCAGGTGTGGTACGGGCTGCCGGCAAGGCGGAGCGAATCGCGGAGGCCGGGACCGGCGAGAGTGATAGGCAAGCCGTTTTCGTCGAGGCGATCGTAGAGGAAAGAGGCCAGCGCGACGGCGGTGAGTTGCGGAAGATGCGAGGCCAGGCCGACGGCGTAGTCGTGCTGCTGGGCGCCGAGCCAAAGAGGGCGGGCGCCGATTTTTTCGAGGATTTTGACGAAGGCGGCGACGCGGGGATCGCGCGGGGCATTTTCCATTTTTTGCTTTGCTTCGCCGATGAGCGCGTAAGTGGTGTTGCGGAAGAGATCGGCGTCAGCGTGTGCGATGCCGGAGAGTTCCCTGCCGGCCATGGGATGGCCGCCTAAAAACATGGGGCCGCCATCGCCGGGAAAAAGCTCGGCGGCGGCTTGGGCGATGCGCTGCTTGGTGCTGCAAGCGTCAGTGACGAGCGCGTGGGCTGGCGCGAGGCGGGCGATTTCGGGAAGCAGATCGAGGGTTACGCTGATGGGAAGGGCGAGATAGATCAGGTCGGCGTGTTGCAGAGCGGGGGCGAGTTCGCCGTAGAACGGCGCGTCGATGGCGTTGCGAGCGTGAGCTTCGCTGATGATTTCGGCGCGGTCCCAACCGGAGACGTGCATGCCGGTGGTGTGTTTGCGGAGAGCGAGAGCGAAGGAGCCGCCGATTAGGCCGGTGCCGAGGATGGTAACGCGATTGATGAGGTGGCCGGTGGGCATGCGCGTCAGGCCATGCGGCGGCCGATGGCTGGGGCGATGATGCGGAGCTCGGCCATCAGACGCGTGAAGCTGGGAGGATCGAGAGATTGCGCGCCGTCGGAGAGCGCGTGGTCGGGATCGTTGTGGACTTCGATGAGCAGGCCGTCGGCGCCGGCGGCTACGGCGGCGCGGGCCATGGCGGGAACTTTGTCGCGGCGGCCGGTGCCGTGAGAGGGATCGGCGATCATGGGAAGATGCGAAAGCTTTTTGATTACGGGAATGGCGGCGATGTCGAGGGTGTTGCGCGTGTAGGTTTCGAAGGTGCGGATGCCGCGCTCGCAGAGGACGACGTTGTAGTTGCCACCGGCGAGAATGTATTCGGCGCTCATAAGCAGCTCTTCCATGGTGGCGGAGAGGCCGCGCTTTAGGAGCACGGGTTTGCGGACTTCGCCGAGAGCGCGGAGGAGAAAATAATTTTGCATGTTGCGGGCGCCGACCTGGAACATGTCGACGTACTTGGTCATCATGGGAATTTGTGAGTCGTCCATGACTTCGCTGACGGTGAAGAGGCCGAATTTGGCGGCGGCTTCCTGCATGAGCTCGAGGCCTTTTTCGCCGAGGCCCTGGAAAGCGTAAGGTGAAGTGCGCGGCTTGAACGCGCCGGCGCGGAGGATTTTTGCGCCGGCCTGGCTTACGCTGTCGGCGACGGAATGGATTTGCTCGCGGGATTCGACGGAGCAGGGACCGGCGGCGACGACGACTTCGGTGCCGCCGAATCGGACGCCGCGGCCTAAATCGACGATGGTGCCTTCGGGCTTGAACTGGCGCGAGGCGAGCTTGAAGGGCTGGGTGATGCGCATGACTTCGCGCACGCCGTCGAGGAGCTCGAAATCGCGATGATCGAAATCGCGGTGCACGCCGACGGCGCCGAGAACGGTGTGCGATTCGCCGGTGGAGCGGTGCACGTTGAAGCCGCTGGCGATGAGGCGATCGATTACGTGCTGGATGTCGGCGTCGCTGGCGCCTTCTTGCATTACGATGACCATGATTGTCGCAATTCCTTTTCTTTCTAGCTTGCTGGAGTCCGATCCCTGGAGCGGAAATCCGCGGTATGGAGACCGCAGCTACGAATCCTTATGAATATAACTGGCGCACGCCGGAGTTAATTCCCTTCTTTCTTTTCCTTTCCGCCGGAGTCTGCGTGCATGGCGTTGCGTTCGGCGGCGCGGGCTTCGTCGATGATGCGCTCGAAGAGGCGGCGAATGGCTGCGTCGGTGAGCGGGCCGGGATTGTGGCGCTCGGCGTTTTGCAGCACTTCCTTTTCGCGATCCGGTTGATAGAGCGGTAGACGCTCGGCTTGCTTGATTTTGCCGATTTCGAGAGCGCAGCGCGAGCGCTCGTTGAGAAGTTCGACGAGTTTCTTATCGAGTTCATCGATGCGGCGCCGCCAATCACTGAGATTCATGGCGCGACCTCGCGGCGGGAGAGGCCACGGCGGGCGGCTTCCTTGAGGCTGGAAGCTCTTGCGCGGAGCGCGGTGACGGCGGCGGTGACAGATTCAGCGCTTTCGATTTCGGCGACGAGCGCGGAGCCGACGACTGCGGCATCGGCGAGGCCACCGAGGACGGAGACGTGGCCGGGTTGCGAAATACCAAAACCGACAGCGATCGGCAGATCCGTAGAATTGCGCACGCGGCGAATGAGCGCGGGCAGATCCTCAGACAGAGCGTCCTTCGCGCCGGTGACGCCGGTGCGCGAAATCAGATAGAGGAAGCCCGACGAGGCGGCGGCGATTTTTGCAAGGCGTTCGTCGTCGGATGTAGGCGCAGCCAAGAAAATCGTGTCGAGATGGTGCGCGTGAAGAATGTTGCGATACTCGGCGGATTCCTCGGGCGTTAGATCCGTGGCTAGAACTCCGTCGGCTCCAGCTTCGGCAGCAGCACTGGCAAATTTATCGAGGCCCATTTGAAGGATGGGATTGTAGTAGCTAAAGAGGACTAGCGGAACCTGCGACGACTGGCGGATGCGGTCGACCAGATCGATGACGCCGCGGAGCGTAGTGCCGGACTTTAGGGCGCGTTCGGAGGCACGCTGAATCGTCGGGCCGTCGGCGAGGGGATCGCTGAATGGAACGCCGAGCTCGATGACATCGGCGCCAGCTTCGGCGAGCGCGAGAACGAACTGGAGCGTGGCGTCAAGCGAGGGGTCGCCTGCGGTGATGTAGGCGACGAGGCCGAGTTCGCTTTGTTCGCGCAGCTCGGCGAAGCGGCGGGAGACGCGAGTCGAGTTGGCGGGCGAGGCGGTCATGGCTGCGAAAAAGACTAGAGCAGGCGCGAATAAGTGTCCATGTCTTTGTCGCCGCGGCCGGAAAGATTGAGGATGACGAGGTCGTCTTTGGTCATGCGGGGGGCGCGTTCGATGAGGCCGGCGATGGCGTGGGCGGATTCGAGGGCGGGGATGATGCCCTCCATGCGCGCAAGGGTGCGGGCGGCGTCAAGCGCGGCGGCATCGGAGACGGCAGAGTATTCGGCGCGGCGCTGATCGGCGAGCCAGGCGTGTTCGGGACCGATGGCGGGATAATCGAGCCCGGCGGAAATGGAATGCGTAGTCGAGATTTGGCCGTCTTCGTTTTGCAGGACGTAGGTGTAGGTGCCTTGCAGAACGCCAGGACGCGCGCCAGTGAAGCCTTGGTGAGCAGCGAGGCGCGCGGCGTGTTCGCCCAAGCCTGGGCCGCGGCCGCCGGCTTCGATGCCGATCAGCTTCACGCCGGCGTCGCGCAGAAATGGGTGGAAGAGGCCGATGGCGTTCGAGCCGCCGCCGACGCAAGCAAAGAGATGCGTGGGAAGGCGCTTTTCGGCGGCGAGGATTTGTTCGCGGGCTTCGCGGCCGATGACGACGTGAAAATCGCGGACCATGGTGGGATAGGGATGCGCGCCGAGAACCGAGCCGAGCAGATAGTGCGTGGTGCGGACGTTGGTGACCCAATCGCGCATGGCTTCGTTGATGGCGTCTTTAAGCGTGCGGCTGCCGGAATCGACGCCGACGACTTGCGCGCCGAGCATGCGCATGCGCGCCACGTTGAGCGCCTGGCGCGCCATATCTTCCGTGCCCATGTACACGACGCATTCCAGGCCGAAATGCGCGGCGACCGTGGCGCTGGCGACGCCGTGCTGGCCTGCGCCGGTTTCCGCGACGATGCGGGGCTTGCCCATTTTTACGGCGAGCAGGGCCTGGCCGATGGCGTTGTTGATTTTGTGCGCGCCGGTGTGCAGCAAATCTTCGCGCTTGAGATAAATACGCGGGCCATCGAGATGCGCGGTCAAGCGTTCCGCGAATTGCAGGGGCGTGGGGCGGCCGGCAAAATCTCGCAACAGATTATGGAATTGCGATTGAAAAGCTGGATCGGATTTTGCGAGCTCGTAGGCGCGTTCTAATTCGAAGAGTGGGACCATGAGCGTTTCGGGCACATAGCGGCCGCCGTAGGGGCCGAAACGGCCCGGCGCAGCGGTCGGAGATTGCAGAATCGAGCTCATGAGAGGTTGGATTTCTCCGCGTGCGCGTCGAATTGCTTTTCGGCACGGCGCACTTCCTGAATAAATTCGCGCAGACGGGCGTGATCTTTCTTGCCGGGCTTGCTTTCGACGCCGCTGGCAACGTCCACGGCGTAGGGACGCACGGTACGGATGGCCGCGGCGACGTTCTCCGGCTTGAGACCGCCCGCTAAAATGATACGGTGCGCGGCTGCGGCGCGGCGGGCAAGGGCCCAGTCGGTGGTGTGGCCGGTACCACCATATTGGCCTGCCTGCGAGGCGTCGAGAAGAAAGGCGAAGGCTTCGGCGTAGCGGTCGAGGGCGTCGAGCGTAAAATCTGCGTTGACGCGAAAGGCTTTGATGATGGCAAATTTGCGCGCGAGATCGGCAACGGTCTTCGGAGATTCGTCACCGTGGAGTTGTGCGGCATCGAGACGCACGGAGGAACATGTAGCGGAGACGTCGTCGATTGGCAGGTTGACGAAAACACCGACGGCTTCGACATGTTTGGCAAGAGCTGCGCGGATTTTTGCGGCGTCGGCTACGCTGATGAGACGCGGACTTTGTTCGTAGAAATTGAAGCCGAGGGAGTCCGCGCCAGCTTCACAGGCCGCTTGCGCGTCGGCGAAGCTGGTGATGCCGCAGATTTTGATGCGCACCACGGCGGCTAGTCCTTGGCCGGCGCGGCGGCGAGAAGAGCGGAGAGCGCGGCGCCGGGATCGGGCGCGAACATAAGATGTTCGCCGATGAGGAAAGCGTCGAAGCCGGCTTCGCGAAGCTTTTGCAAGTCTTCGTGCGTGCTCAGCCCTGACTCGCTGACGGCGATGCAATGGTCGGGAATGCGCGCGACCAGATCGAAAGAAAGTTCGGGTTGCACCGCGAGCGTTTTCAGGTCGCGATTGTTGACTCCGATGATGCGCGCATCCACCGCCAGCGCCCGGTCAAGCTCCTCAGCGGTATGCACTTCGACGAGCGGCTCCATGCGCAGCTCGCGGGCGAGCGCGAGCAGATCGCGGAGCAGCGGGTCGCTGAGGGCGGCGACAATCAGCAGAAAACTGTCGGCATCGTTGGCGCGCGATTCCCAGACTTGCCAGGAATCGAAGATGAAATCCTTGCGCAGGACCGGGATCTGCACGGCTTTCCGCGCGTCGCGCATGTTTTTCAGCGAGCCGCGAAAGAATTCGGCTTCGGTCAGGACGGAAAGCGCAGCAGCACCGGAGGCTTCGAGCGATTGGGCCAGCGCAACGGGATCGAACGGATCGCGGATGACGCCGCGCGAGGGCGAGGCGGGCTTCAGCTCGGCGATAACGTTGAGGGCGCCGCGGGTAAGCGCGGCGGGGAAGTCGCGAAGCGGCAAAGCTGCCGCGGCGCCGTATTTGAGCGCAGGCTCCGGCAGCACGCTCTTGCGGCGCGCGACTTCGGCGCGGCGCGCTTCGAGAATGCGGTCCAGCACGGTTCCTGTATTGGCGTGAGCGCCCATGAGGATAAGTTTGTATGCTAGGTGTGGAGCGATGGAGTGTCAAATCCGCGCCATCACGGTGCTGAGTTAGTACGCTAACAGAAAGCAAGGAGAAGAAATGGGCTTTCGGGAGGAATACGGGCCGTTGCTGGAGGCGATCGCGGACGAAGCGGACGCCATTGCGATGCGCTATTTTCGCGCGGATGAGTTGCGCGTGGAACGCAAAGGCGACGGGTCGGCGGTGACGCAGGCGGATCGCGCGGTGGAAGAGATGGCGCGGGCAAAAGTCGTGGCGAGCGGGCTGGCGCTGGATGTTCTGGGCGAGGAAATGGGCGGACGCGATGCCAAGGCGGCGAACGCATCGGAGCGAGCGCGGCTGATCATCGATCCGATTGACGGCACGGAGGAATTTTCGCGCGGGATTCCGACGTTTGGGACGCTACTGGGAATCGAGGAAAAGGGTGAAGTCGTTGCGGGGATGGCGAGCGCTCCGGCGCTGGGTTCGCGATGGTGGGCGTATCGCGGGCAGGGCGCTTACCGCGACGGGAAAGCGATTCACGTTTCGAGTGTTGCGCGGCTCGGCGACGCCATGATCTTCACCACGGGCACGAGCACGAAGAAAAATGCGGCGCAACGCGAAAGCCTGCGGCGGCTAGCTGACGCGGCGCGAAATGGGCGCGCCATCGGAGGCTTCTGGCAACATATGCTGGTGGCAGAAGGCGCGGTCGACGTGGCCGTGGACTTGACCTCGATGCCGTGGGACTTGGCGCCGCTGCTGCTAATCGTGGAAGAAGCCGGAGGGGTGTCCACAAACCTGCAGGGGCAGAGAAACATTTACACCGGCGCGCTGGTCAGTACGAACGGCAAGTTTCACGGCGAAGTGCTGCAAATTCTGAAATGAAGCTTTGACGCGCTGCGGAATGACTCGAGCGCTGGAAGCCGCGTCAAGAGAAAGCGCCGACCGCGCGATCGCACAAGCGCTGGGCGAGCGAAATTACTTGCGTGCAGACTCCTGGCGCGCAGCAGCTATACTCTTTGTTCGAAATGGCCGATCGCGCTGAACAGCTCGAAGTGCTGAACGAAGAGATTGTCGCGTGCCGCAAATGCGCACGGCTGGTTGCGTATCGCGAAGAAGTGGCGCGCACAAAACGCCGCGCTTTCCGTGAGTGGACTTACTGGGGCAAACCCGTAGCCGGATTCGGCGATCCGCTAGCCAAGCTGCTGATTCTCGGACTTGCTCCGGCCGCGCACGGGGGCAATCGCACCGGCCGCGTCTTCACCGGTGATCGCTCCGGCGATTTCCTCTATGCCGCCTTGTACAAAGCCGGCTTCGCTAACCAGCCAGCTTCGGTGAGCCGCGACGACGGTTTGTGCCTGCAAGGCGTCTACGTTTCCGCCGCGTGCCGCTGCGCTCCGCCCGACAACAAGCCGCTGCCGCAGGAAATGCTGAACTGCCGAGGCTACCTGGAGCGCGAACTCGAGATTCTGCAGCCCCGCGCCATTCTTGCTCTCGGCAAAATCGCGTGGGATGCCTACCTCGACATTCTCAAGCGGCGCGGGGCAATCGCTTCGCGCGCGGCGTACATTTTCTCGCACGGCACGGAAGAAAAACTGCCAGGCAACGCGCCACGCCTCTTCGGCGTATATCATCCCAGCCAGCAGAACACGCAGACTGGCCGCCTCACACCGCCGATGTACGCTCAAGTCCTGCGCCGCATCCGCCGATTCCTGGACTCCGCGAGCACTTAGTGCCGCCCGCGCCGCCCACAAACCCCTTCAGGTGACGGATTTCCCTTGCGCCCTGTGGCGGCTCCTCCCGACAGTTCCAGCGGCGAGATTGACCCATCTGACGCACCCGCCCGCCAAGTGCCTGCCATTTCATCCACTTGCGCAGCCGCCGGAAACTCGCCATTGGCCGCGCGAGTGCATCGCAAGCAGGTGTTTTGTAGTCTGGAGGACACCACAATGCAGCGCCAACGCAAATCTCTCGCCAACAGAATCTCTCGCGCGATGCTTAGCTTCGCCGCCGCAAGCGCCGCCGGCTTCAGCGCGCCAGCCCCGGCCCGAGCGCAAACGCAAGAGCCGCAGCCGCGCTACCAGTCGCAAGACGGCCCATCATCGCCACAACAGCACATCGAATCCCAGCCTGCCGACGGCCAACGCCAGCGCGGCTTGCCCGTCGAGGCTTACGCCGTCGTCCCCGGCAGCAAATTCTTGGTGCGGCTCGAAAGCGATCTCGGCACAAAAGACACGCCCCAGAATACAAAGTTCAAAGTAAAAACGCTCGAGCCGCTCGAGGCCGGAAGCGGAATCTATCTCCCGCCCGGCGCGGAAATCACCGGCCACGTCAGCCGCGTGGAAGCCGCAGGAGTCGCGGGCCGCGCCAAGCTCTATCTCACGTTCGACGAAATCCGCACCAAGTTTGGGCACTTGCCGATCGTCGCGGAAGTCGTCAGCGTGCCCGGCGATCACAGCGTTAAAGCCGGCCCGTCGCAAGAAGGACTGATCGAAGGCCGCCACAGCAAACAGCAGGACGCTGCCGAGGCGGCAGCCGCAGGCGCTGCCATCGGCGCCATGCACGGCGTGAAAGACAAGGACAAGAAGGAAGCCGCCGAAGGCGCCGCTCTCGGGGCGCTCACCGCGTATCTGATGGAGTCCGGCCGCGGCCATGAAATTAACCTGCCCAAGGGCGCCAAGCTCGAACTGGAACTGGAGCGTGCGCTTTATCTCCTGAAGGAGTAGCGCTTCACCACGCCCGCGAAATTCGCTCAGAAAGAAAGCCGCCCCGGCGCCGATCCCTCCCTTTTTCCTTCGCTGCCGCATCAAAAGCCGTGCGGCCGTCGATTCTATCCGGCCCGGCGAGCGGCTTGGCAAGCGTGGAGCGGCTTGTTAGAGTCGTGGTACCCCAGCACAGAGCTTGACGACGACAATCAGAGGCTGAGACGCATGGGCGAAGAGACGCGGGGAGCGGTGCGCGCGATGGAAACGCAGGAACGCAAGGATCGCGTGCTTATCGTCGAAGACGAGGATAACGCCAGGCGAGGCTACGAGCAGCTTCTGCAGCGCTGGGGCTACGACGTGTTCAGCGTGGGCACGGCCGAAGACGCGCTCGCTAAAATTGCCAGCTATCAGCCCGACACGCTGATCGCGGACGTCGAGCTTCCCGGTATGAACGGCCTGGATTTGCTGAAGCAACTTGGTCCGGAGTTGCACGATGTTCCCGCCATCATCATCACTGGCAAAGGCAGCGAAGAGCGCGCCGTCGCAGCGATCGAAGCGGGCGCTTTCTGGTACATCGAAAAGCCGCTGAAGGGGCCGGTGCTGCGCGCGTTGCTGGATCGCGCATTGGGCAAGGCTCGCGACGCGCGGCAGCTAGTCGTGCTGCAGCGCCAGTTGCGCGAAGCAGGGCGCCTTGGCGAACTTGTCGGCGCGTCCAAGCCCATGCAGGAAGTGATGCGCATCGTGGAAATGGCCGCACCGAGTTCCGCGTCCGTGCTGATCACCGGAGAAACCGGTTCGGGCAAGGAAATTGTCGCGCGCACGATTCACAAACTTTCTCCGCGCGCGCAAGGGCCGTTCGTGGCCATCAATTGCTCCGCGATTCCGGAAACTTTGATGGAAAGCGAAATTTTCGGCCACGAGCGCGGCGCCTTTACGGGAGCCGCCGAGCGCCGCATCGGCTGCTTCGAACTGGCCGACGGCGGCACGCTGCTGCTCGACGAAATCGGCGAGATGCCCGCGCCCACGCAGGCCAAGCTGCTGCGCGTGCTCGAAGACCACAAAGTTCGGCGCCTGGGCAGCAAGTCGGAAACGCCCGTCGACGTGCGCGTCCTCGCCGCCACCAACAAAGATCCCGAGCAAGCCGTTTCCAGCGGCCACCTGCGCCAGGACCTCTATTTCCGCCTCAACGTCTTCCACATCAATCTGCCGCCGCTGCGCGAACACAAGGATGACATCAGCTTGCTCGTCGAGCACATCCTTCGCGACGTCAACGCCAAGCACAACAAGCACGTCCGCGGCATCGGCGCCGAAGTCATGGATATTTTCATGAGCCACACCTGGCCGGGCAATATTCGCGAACTGCGTAACGTCCTGGAGCGCGCCGCCATCATGTCCGAAAAAGATTTGATTACTCGCGCGTCGCTTCCGGGCGAGTTCGGCAAATCCACCTCGAAGCCTCCCAGCGATCTCTCCACGGTCAAATTCCCCATCGGCACGACCGTTGACGCCATGGAGCGCGAGCTGATCATCCAAACCCTCAGCGCCACCAGCAACAACAAAACCCGCGCCGCCGACCTTCTCGGCATCAGCCTCAAAACCCTTCACAACAAGCTCAAAGAGTACGGCGGCGACCGCGCCGAATCCGAGTAATGCCCATGCAGCTCCGGCTGCGCACCAAGCTGACGCTGGTCGTAACCAGCCTGGTGCTGCTCGTGGTCACCGTTCTCTCCGCCGTTTTTCTCGGCGAACTCCTCGAACAGGTACTTCAGGAAACGCACAGCCGCGTGACCTACATTGCGCAGCTCGTTCTCATCCAGGCCCAAGGCGCCTTGAACGATGCGAGAGATCGCGGACTCCGCCCTTCGTCCAGTTCACCGGAAGACATTCACGACTATGTGCGTCACGCCTTCGAAATCAGCGAAGGACTGCAAAACCAGTTGGATGCTGCGGCTTCGCACTATAAGCCGCTGTACGAACTCTCCATCGTGGACGACGACGGTATGGTGCTGATCTCCACCGACAAAAGCCTGCCCGGAAAGTTTGAGCCGCGGCGTCTGGCGCTTTCCCAGCTCGTTCAGCGCGGTCTTTGGCATCAAATCAAAGTGCTTCGCGGCGCCGATCGCCAGTATGAACTCGACTTGCCCTTCAACGTCAGCAAGCAGCCTTTCGGGGAAGTCCGCGTGGTGCTCTCCTCCGGCCTGCTCGTCGACGATCTCGCGCCCCGCATTCGCGGCTCCGCAACAATTGTCGGCGTGGCGCTGGTGATTTCAACTCTGCTTGCGGCCATCGTCAGCGGCGCCGCCTTGGCTCCTCTGCGCAACATCTCTGCGCAACTCGACCGAATTTCCGCGGGACAATTCGACGCTCCCGCTCCGCAAATGAAAGGCCTCGCGGGATTTGCCGGCCACAGCGACGAAATCGGCCAGGTCAGCCGTAAGATCACGCAGGTCGGCCAGCAACTCCGCGGCGTGCACGAAATTTTCAGCACGCTGCGCGAAAATATGAACTCTGTCATGGCCGGCCTCGAAGACGGACTGCTGCTCTTCACTCGCGATGCTCGCGCCGTGATGATCAGCCCCGCCGCTGAAAAATTTCTCGGCGGCGAATCCGGCCAGTTTCTCGGCCGCCGCGTCACGGAGATTTTCCCGCCCGGCCATCCTCTGCGTGACGCGCTGCACCTCGATGGCGACGAGTTGAGCGAAGTCGCTGCTGAAACGGAGCTGCAAACCACTGAAGGGGTGAAGCGCGTCAGCGTCAGCGTGCAAGCCATCCAGGAAGGCGGCGAGCGCATGGGCGCGCTCGTCACTCTGCGCGATCTCGATTCGCTCGAAAGCCTCAACACGCAGCTCCAGGTCAGCGAGCGCCTCGCCGCGCTCGGCCGCATCACCGCCGGCGTCGCTCACGAAGTGAAAAATCCCCTCAACTCCATGCGCCTCTGGCTCGAGAATCTCAAGGCCTCGCTCCCCGACGACCAGGACAGCGGCGCGCAGCAAGCCGTGCAAGTCCTCGACAAGGAAATCGACCGCCTCGATGCTGTGGTGAAGCGCTTTCTGGATTTCAGCCGCCCCATGGACGTCCGGCTCGAAGCCACGCACCTCGCTGGGCTTTTAGGCGAAGTCCTCGATATCGCTCGCCCGCAAATGCAACGCGCCAACGTCCAGGTCGCGCAGCTTCTGCCTATCGACGTTCCGCAAGTCTACGTCGACCGAGATCTCTTCAAGCAAGCGGTCCTCAATCTTATTCTCAACGCCATCGAAGCTATGCCCAATGGCGGCCAATTGCGCGTCGTGCTCAGCCGCCGCGGCGAGATGGCCGAAATCTCCGTTGCCGATACCGGCAAAGGTATCGCTCTCGAAAACCGCCAGAAAATTTTCCAGTTGTTCTTTACAACGCGGCCCGGCGGCAGCGGTATCGGCCTCGCCAGCGCCTTCCGCATTGTGCAGCTCCACAACGGTTCGATAGACTTTACTTCGGAGGTTGGCCGCGGCACGACCTTCCGCATCGAGCTGCCTCTCGCCGCCTGAAAAATGACCCCGAATCCCCCGTCCCCAACCGTCATTCACTCGCGCCACCGCGCCTCTTGCGCGCTGCTGTTCGCCAGCATTTCCTTTTTACTCGGCGGCTGCATGGCCGCAAGAACCCGCCCCACAATCTCTTGGCAAACCGCGTCCATCGTTCATCCCATCATTCCCGCGGCGCAACCCGCGGACGAAAGCACTTTGCCCGAAGTTACTTCCATCCCGGCACTCGAGCTGCCCCCGCCCCGCCCCGCGTTTCTTCCCGCGCACTCTGTTCCGCCGCGGCCCCGCGTTCCGGTCCAGCCCGCTGCCGCCGCAAACGCCAAGGACGAAGGCCCACTCATCGTCCCGCAACTCACGGCCGAAGAATCCGCCAGCGCGCAGCAGGAAACCAACGCTAGCTTGACCGCCGCCGAAAAAAATCTCGCAGCGGTTCGCGGCAAAGCGCTGAATCCCGCGCAGACCGACATGTCCAACAAAGTCAAAAGCTTCATGAACGACGCTCGCGAAGCCGCCCGCCTCGACGACTGGACCCGCGCCCGCGGCCTGGCCAAGAAAGCCCAAGTCATCTCCGAAGAGCTCGCTCGCTCATTGAACTAACGTCAAGGGGGAAACTCGCGGTCGAAACTTAAGACGAAAAGCGGCCGTCGCCGTTTTTCGCGCCGCCCTAAACGGCACCCTCGCGCTGCTCCAGCGCAGGCGCCCGCCACGGCACCGCGCATCGCCTCTGGCTGCTTTCTCTCGCAAGCTCCAGCGCCTGCATCACGTTCAGCGCCCACTCCGGCTCGACTGCAAGTTGCGCCGTCCCCAGCATCGCGTCGCGCACGTTCTTATAGTAATCCCGATAATCGCAATCAGCCGGCGCCATCCGTTCCTGCACAAATCCCTCGCCCTGCGGACGCGTAACCACGCCCCAATCCTCCTGCGGCTCCGCGCCCCACGCCGTGTCCGCAGGAATGAATCCGCGCCGCAAATTCATTTCCTGCGGATCAAACGTCTGCTTCAAAAATGACGCCGCCGTGCCGTACACCAAAAATCGCGGCCGCGGCACCGCCGCCAGCATCGTGGAACGCAGCACCGCGCGCAGCACGCCCATCTGGCCCATCTTGCCGCCGTAGTGAAACACGATGTCGAACGCATCATCCGCTGCCGCCCCGTCCCGCTCGATACGCACATCCGCCGTGATGGCCTCCGGCAAACCAAAAAGCACCATCGCCTGATCGATCAAATGCGGCGCAAGATCAAACAGAATGCCCGCGCCCGGCCCCGACCTCTCCCGCCAGGCTCCCCGCTTCAACTCCGGCCGGTAGCGATCGTAGTTCGTTTCGAATCGCACCACGCGTCCCAGCCGCCCTTCCGCCACCAGCCCGCGCACCACCTGAAAATCGCTGTCATACCGCCGGTTCTGGTACACGGTCAGCAACCGCTTCTTCTCGCGCGCCAAGCGCACCAAAGAAATTGCTTCCGCCACCGTGGTGGTGAATGGCTTGTCGACCACAACGTCCCGCCCAGCTTCCAGACATCGCTGCGCCAATTCATAGTGTGTATCGTTCGGCGTCGCAACCACCACCAACCGCGTCTCCGGGATCGCCAGCAACTCGTCGACGCTGCGCACGATCCGCACATCCGGATATTCCTCCGCCGCTTCCGAACCGCTGCGCTGCAAAATCGCCGCCAGCCGCAGTCCCGGCACCGCGCGAATCACCGGCGCGTGAAAAGCCTTCCCCGCCAATCCAAATCCAATCAGCCCAACGCCAATTTCCGCCACAGCGCACCCTCCCTAGCCGACCGCCCAGAGTAACGAATTTCGCGTACGCAAGAGCAAGAATTCTGCCGCCTGCAAATCTGCAACAAGCCATTAACAATCCACCCGAGGAATCTGCAGCAATCGCGCAAGCCCAAGTTGCGCCTATCACCCTGCTCCTGCAAAATGGCTTATCACTCATGAGCACCGCGATTGCCGTCCCCAGCGCCGCCTCCAGCCCGCGCAGCACGCTAACGCTACTCTTCGCCGGCTTCGTGCTCACCGGTATTTCCACCGTCATCGTCGGTCCGATCCTTCCCGTCTTCATTTCCCGCTGGGCCCTCGACGATTCGCAAGCCGGCCTTTTCTTCACGGTGCAATTTGCCGCGTCGCTCGGCGGCGTGCTGCTCTCCGGTATGCTCACTTCTCGCTGGGGCTTTCGCCCAGCTCTGATCCTCGGTTACCTGGCGATCAGCTTCGGCCTTGGAATGCTCAATGCCCCCGCACACACCATTGCGCTGGTGGCAACCGCCTTTTTTGGCGGCGGTTACGGCCTGGTCATCCCTGGCACCAATCTCTTCGTGGCCGAATCCGCTGGCGCGCGGAATGCCGCGCTGCTGAACTATCTGAATTTTGCCTGGGGCATTGGAGCGGTTTCGTGTTCGCCGCTGATCCTGCTCGCGTTGAAATACCAGTTTCTGCCGGGATTGCTGATCACCTTCGCCAGCGTGAGCGGCGTGCTTACCCTGGCGTTTCTGTTTGTCCCTTTCGCAACCGCAAAGCGTGCGGATCCAGCGGCAGCGGCGGCGGAAACTTCTACCCTTCCCGCCCTCTGGATCACCATCGCGCTGGCAGCGCTCTTTTTCATTTACGTAGGCATGGAGACGAGCATCGGCGGATGGGCCGCCGAGCACGCCAAGCGCATGGTCAACGGCGCCAGCTTGATCACCACGTTGGCGCCGATGTTTTTTTACCTCGGGCTGACCACCGGACGGGGTCTCGCACCGATCGCGCTGCTGCGCATTCGCGAGAACATGCTGGTTTTCGCCGCGCTGGCGATCGCCTCGCTCGGCACCGCCATTGTGATCGCTTCAAACACCCTTCCCGTTGCGCTCTCCGGCGTTGCCATAGCGGGTTTCGGTTGCGCCAGCATCTATCCGATTTTGATCGCCTGGTTCTCGCGCTGGTATGGCGCAGCCGCTCGCGGACTGGGCAGTATCATGTTTTCACTCGCGTCGCTTGGCGGCGCGGCTGTTCCTTGGCTGGTCGGTTTTGTGTCCACCCAGGCGGGCAGCTTGCGCATCGGCCTGCTCGTGCCCCTCTTCAGCGCTCTCCTCATGATTGTCCTTCTGCTCCTTTTGCGGCGGCAAACCGCGGCCTGAGGTATTCTCTCTCCGTGCAGACGTCCGCGCAGCGTTCGCCCACCGCCGCTCTTCTTTTCGGTTTGGTGATTACCCTCGCCGCCGTCCTGGCCTTCGCGGCGTACATGATGGTGCAGCTTGCAGGCCTCCGCAAATTGCAAAGTGAAATGGTGGACCGCAACCGCAAAGACTCGCTGCAATTGCTACGCATCCAAAACGATCTGAACTCCGTCGCCCTCGCCATGCGCGACATGCTCGACGCCGCGGGCCCCTACCCCCTCACCGCGTGGTCCGCGCAATTCAAACGCATGCGCGGCGATCTCGACGCCGGCCTGCGGATCGAAGCGGATCTCGCCGGCGAAGGCCGCACTCCCGAGCAGCGCCGCTTTCTCGCGCAATCCCTTGCGCAATTCTGGGACGCTGTGGACCGCATGTTTGCGCTGGCCGCCGGCGAACGCGAAGCGGAAGCCCGCGAGCAGATTCGCCTCTCGCTGCAAGCGCGCCTGCAAGCCCTGAGCACTTCCGTTTCCCGCCTGCTCGTGGAAAACAATGAAGGCGAGCAGCAAGTTGCCGCGCGCATCGCGCACATTTATCAAGGAGTGCAGCGGGAGCTGTTTCTTTTTCTTGCCGCCACGCTGATCGCGATCGTCTTCACCAGCCTTTACCTAATCCGCACCAATCGCCTGATTTTTGCGCGCATGGAAGAACTCTCCGCACAACGCAGCGAACTCGCGCAACAACTCATCGCCACCCAGGAATCCACGCTCCGTCACATTTCCCGCGACCTGCACGACGAATTCGGCCAGATCCTCACCGCCATGGGCTCCATGCTCGCCCGCGCCAACAATCAAATCCCCGATGGCTCGCCGCTCCGCGCGGACTTGCAGGAAGTCCGCGATATCGCGCAGTCCACGCTCAACAATATTCGCAGCCTCTCGCAAGCTCTACATCCCGTTCTGCTCGAAGAAGCCGGCCTCGAAAGCACGCTCGACTGGTATATTCCCACCGTGGAACGCCAGAGCGGCATCGACATTCATTACCAAAAGTCCGGCGCCTCTTTTCCCGTCGAAACCGGCGCCGGCGTGCACATTTATCGCATCGTGCAGGAAGCGCTGAACAATATCAGCCGCCACTCCGGCGCGCGCGAAGCGTGGCTACGCCTAGAATTCCTGCCCTGCTCGCTCGAACTCGAAGTGGAAGATCACGGTAAGGGCCTTCATCCTGAAAAAGGGCAGCGCGGCATCGGTCTCGTCGCCATGCGCGAGCGCGCCGAAATTCTCGGCGCCGTTCTGGCCATTTCGCGGCCCGCTGCCGGCGGCACGCTCATCCGTCTCCATGTCCATCGGGAAAAAGTGGAAGCTCATGCCGCCGCGTAGGATCACCGTGCTGCTAGTAGACGATCACGCGCTCGTCCGCCGCGGATTCCGCCGCATGCTCGAAGACGACAGCGAGATTTCCGTTGTCGGCGAAGCCGGTGACGGCAAAGAAGCTGTGCGCCTCGCGCTCCAGCTCCGGCCCGCCGTCATGGTGATGGACTGCGCGCTCCCCGAACAATCCGGCATCGCCGCCGCGCGCCAGATTCACGAGAAACTTCCGGAAACGCAGATCCTCATGCTCAGCATGCACGCAGAAGACACCCTCGTTCGCCAGGCTCTCGAAGCCGGCGCCCGCGGCTACATTCTCAAAAACGCCGACAATCTCGATCTCGTCCACGCCGTCAGAACCATTGCCGCAGGCAAGCAGGTGCTCGATCCGCAGCTCGCCAAGCCCGCCGCACTGAAAGGCGAACGCGTCGCCGCGCTCACTCCCCGCGAACTCGAAATCCTTCAGCACATCGTAGCGGGACAATCGAACAAGGAAATCGCCGCGGACCTGAGTCTCAGCGCCAACACCGTCGCGGTCCATCGCGCCAATATCATGGACGCTCTGGGCATTCACAAAACCGCCGAGCTGGTCGTCTACGCCATCCGCAACGGCCTGGTAACCCTGCCATGAACCGCCGCACTTTTCTCGAAGGCGCCGCGGCCTTCCCATTCGCGTCCAGCTTTTTCTCCCGCAAACCTTTTGCTGCGCCAAACGCTCCGCTCGGTTTCCGCCTCACCGACGTCACCGCCGCCGCGAAAATCGACTTCCGCCACAACAGCGGCGCTTATGGCGGCAAACTGCTTCCGGAAACCCTCGGCTCCGGCTGCGCTTTTCTCGACTACGACCGCGACGGCTGGCAAGACATCTTGCTCATCAACGGCATGGACTGGCCCGGCCACAAACGCCAGCGCTCCACGCTCCGCCTCTTTCGCAACAATCGCAACGGCACCTTCACCGACGTAACCAAATCCGCCGGCCTCGATATCGAACTCTACGGAATGGGCGTAGCTATCGGCGATTTCAACAACGACGGCTTCCCCGATCTCTTCATCTCCTGTGTCGGTCAGAGTCTCCTGTTCCGCAACAACTGTAAAGGCTCCTTCATCGATGTCACCGCCAAGTCCGGCCTGCAAAAGCATCAAGGCTTCAGCACCTCGGCCCTGTGGTTTGATTACGACCGCGACGGCCTCCTCGATCTCTTCGTGTGTAACTACGTGCGCTGGTCGCCCGAACACGATGTCTTCTGTTCGCTCGATGGCGCCCACAAATCCTATTGCACTCCCGAAGCGTATCGCGGCGATACCTGCTGGCTCTTTCACAATCGTGGCGATGGCACTTTCGAGGACGTAACGCCGACCAGCGGCATCTTCGATAGCAGCTCGAAATCGCTCGGCGTTGCCGTTTTCGACTTCGACCAGGATGGCTGGCCCGATCTGCTCGTCGCCAACGACACGCAGCCGAACAAGCTTTACAAGAATCTGCACAACGGACAATTCAAGGAAGTCGGCGTCGAGACCGGCTTCGCTTTCAGCACCGAAGGCAAAGCCCGCGCGGGCATGGGCATCGCGGTCGGCGACTTCGAGAATTCCGGCAAGCCCGGCGTGGCCATCACCAATTTTGACAATGAAATGATCGGCCTCTACCGCGCTGCGAACGGCGCATCCTACGATGACATTGCCATCTCCGCGGGCGTCGGCGGCCCTTCGCGCAGCACGCTCGGCTTTGGTTGCGCGTTTTTCGATATCGACCTCGATGGCATGCTCGATCTCGCCGTGGCCAACGGACACATCGATGACACCGTCCGCAACATTCGCGGAAACGTTGGCTACGCGCAGCCACCGCATCTTTTTATGAATCTCGGCGCCGGAAAATTTCGCGACGCGGCCGGCGAAGCAGGCGGCGGATTCGCAACGCCAAAAATCGGCCGGGGCCTCGCCATCGGGGATTTTGACCGCGACGGCGATCTCGACCTGCTGATGACCACGAACAATGGCCCCGCTTACCTTTTTCGCAACGATCAACTCGCCGGCAATCACAGCATCCGCTTCGCCCTTGTAGGCACCAAATCCAATCGCGACGCCATCGGCGCCACTGTACGCATTTTTTCCGGAGGGCAAACGCAGTCCCGCGCCGTGCACAGCGGCGGCAGCTACCTCTCACAATCCGAGCTGCCCGTAACCTTCGGCCTTGGCAAACGCGACAAAGTCGAACGCGTATTGATCGCCTGGCCCTCCGGCCGCACCGAAGACTTCAAGGAAATCGCCGCCGGCCAAACCTACATCTGCACCGAATCCAAAGGCATACTCCCCGAAGGCTGAAATGGCGCGCCGTTGCAGGGGCGGGGCTTGTTTACCCTGAGCCTCGAAGGGCCCGCCCGGCGCCAATGCACTCGGTCTAACCTCGTTGGCTCCCCCTAATTCTTTTGCACTATTGCACCCCCATCGCGCCCTCTCTATAAACTGGCTCCAACAGGACCGAACGCTTCCTATCCGCCTCTTGGCCGACTCTGGAAGCACCCCCAATCAAGAATCGCGGCCGGACGACAAACCATCCGGCCGCTCTTTCTTATAGGATATGCAGGTCCTCGCTATGAGCAACCGACTAAACCTTTGGCTTGGCCGCGCACTGGTGTTTCTCGCGCTCACTGCGGTGTATTTGTACGGATTCCCTGCCCCAACCCTTTTCTACGAATCGTTCGTCCTCTTCCACGTGGTCGCAGGAGTTGCTTTCACTTTGCTCCTCGCGTGGTTCGTGTTCACGCGCCTCGCCAGCGTGCCCTTGCTCGCTCGCCTTGGCTGGCTGTTTCTTGGTGTTGGCGGAATTCTCGGCCTGATTCTGATTCGCATTGGCACGCCCAACCGCTTGAAGTCTTGGCTGTACGCGCACATTGCGATGTGCTTCGTTGGCACGCTTTTCGTGGCAGCGTCGTGGCTGGCGGCGCGCGGCTGGCTCGGCCGCACCGCATCGCAACGAGCTTTCGCGTTTCTGGGATTGCTCGCGCTGACAGCGGCCGTGTCTTGGGGCGTCTGGTGGACACGCGCCATCGCGTGGGAGCGCGCGAATCGCATCCACAATCCTGCCATGCCGCCCGATAACATGGACAGTGAAGGCGACGGCCTGCAAGGCAAATTCTTTCCCAGCTCCGCGCAAACCAAACACGGCGGCAACATTCCTTCGCAATATTTCATGAAATCCGACGCTTGCCAACGCTGCCACGCCGACATCTATGCGCAGTGGAACAGTTCCATGCACCACTTCTCTTCCTTCAACAATCAGTGGTACCGCAAAAGCATCGAGTACATGCAGGAGGTCGCCGGTGTCCGCTCCTCCAAATGGTGCGCCGGCTGCCACGACCCAGCACTGCTCTACAGCGGCCTGTTCGACACGCCCATCAAACAAATCGTCGACCGCCCAGAGTCCCGCGCCGGACTCGGCTGCTTGATGTGCCACAGCATCGTGCAAGTGAAAAGCACCATGGGCCAGGGCGATTTTTTTCTCGAGTATCCCAAGCTGCATGAACTCGCCGCCAGCGAGAATCCAGTGGTGCGCTCGCTGCACGATTTCATGGTTCGCCTCAATCCCGAGCCGCATCGTCGCGCCTTCTTGAAACCTTTCATGCGCGCCGACACCGCCGAGTTCTGCTCTTCTTGCCACAAAGTGCATCTCGACGTGCCAGTGAATCGCTACCGCTGGATTCGCGGCTTCAACGAATACGACAACTGGCAAGCCAGCGGCGTCTCCGGACAAGGCGCCCGCGCCTTCTACTATCCGAAAGCGCCCATGAATTGCGCCGATTGCCACATGCCCCAGGTGCCCAGCGCCGATGCCGGCAACGTCAATGGCCTGGTGCACTCGCATCGCTTTCCCGGCGCGAATACGGCGGTGCCGATGGCGAATCAGGATCAGGCGCAGCTCGAATTTGCTCAAAAGTTTTTGCAGGACAAGCAACTCACCGTGGATATTTTTGCCATTTCTCCAGCCGGAAAAGAAATCCAAGCGTCCGCGCGGAACGAAATCGGCAAAGCGGAAATTGCCACGACCTTCGCCGTCGGCGACGAGGCTGATGTCACCGCGCCGAAAGGCCCGGCGGGAGAAGAGCGCGCCATTACCGCCCCGCTTGATCGCACTAACGCCGCAGTGCGGCGCGGCGATGATGTGCGCGTCGACGTTGTCGTGCGCACACGCAAAGTCGGCCATTTCTTCCCCGGAGGCACGGTCGACGCCTTCGATGTCTGGCTCGAGTTACAAGCCACCGACGAGAAGGGCCAGCAGATTTTCTGGAGCGGCAAAGTCGACGACGACGGCAAGGGACCGGTCGAGCCAGGAGCGCACTTTTATCGTTCACTGCAGATCGACGCCCACGGAAATATGATCAACAAGAGAAACGCCTGGGCTACACGCTCCGTGGTTTACGTGCGTCTCATTCCGCCAGGCGCGGCCGACACCGTTCACTATCGTTTGCATGTCCCCGAAAGCGCAGGCGACGAGATTACCCTCCACGCCAGGCTCAACTACCGCAAATTCACCTGGTTCAATACACATTTCTCATACGCGGGCATTGAAGAAGACGTAGGCAATCTGCCAAATGGCTCGACACCGGACCACACTCCCGGCTACGACGATCGCAAATTTACGTTCGACAGCGACACGTCGCATGTTTCCGGTAATCTCAAGACCATTCCCGATCTGCCGACTACGGTTGTCGCTGAGGACACCAAGACGCTGCGCGTTCTGCGGCGTAACGCGTCGGCCCCCGCGCCAAAAACGATCAGCACAAAAGAAGATTGGACGCGCTGGAACGATTACGGCATCGGCCTCTTCCTGCAGGGCGATCTGCGCGCCGCTGCCGCCGCGTTTACCAAGATCACCGAAGCGGACCCGAACAACCCCGATGGCTGGACCAACGTCGGCCGCGTCCTGGTCCAGGAAGGCGACACCGCGGGCGCGCATAAGGTCCTTGAGAAGTCGCTGGCCATCGATCCGCAGCTTGGCAGGACTAATTTTTTCTATGCGCGCGTACTAAAAGAAGAAGGCGACTACGACGGCGCCGCCGCCCACTTGCGAACCGTACTCAGACAATTCCCGCGCGATCGCGTCGTTCGCAACGAGCTCGGCCGCATCCTTTTTCTGCAAAAACGCTACGCCGAAGCCGTGGAAGAATTCGAGCAAGCTCTGGCCATCGATCCCGAAGATTTGCAGGCCCACTATAACTTGATGCTTTGCTACAACGGCCTGGGCGACGACGTAAAAGCGGAGCAGCACAAAGCCCGCTACTTGCGTTTCAAAGCCGACGAATCCGCACAAGCCATCACCGGACCGTACCGGCAAGCCCATCCTGAAGACAACAACGAGCGTCAAACCATCCACGAACACGTAACCGTTGCACTTTCTCCGCACTCGCAACCGAGCCGTTCATCCAACATTCCGTCTAAACAAAACGCTCGCCGCCAAAACCCAAGCGAAGGAATCCAAACCCGTGCACCAAACTAACTCATATCCGTTCTCGGCGGCTCGGCGCGCATCGGCGCGCCCTCGTAGTGGCGCAGCACTGCTGCGGCCCAAACGCCCAGGCCAAAAATGTCGTTGCCAGATCGCCACGCTAATCTCATCCGCGCAAGAGGAGCCTGTTACATGACCTGGATCAAAACCTTGCGTATGGATCAAGACGAGCACGTCAAACGCGCCATGGAAGCACAGCGTAGCCTCTATCCGCAGGAATATCGCACCCCGGCGGCAGCAGTGGACAACGGCGAGGCAAACAGCATCACCGCGTCGCACTCTCTGATTCCGGACGCGCTATACCATTCTTTTTCCGCCTACGGCGCGATGCTCTCGCCGGAACTGCCTCTGCAGCGCCAACAGCACGAAATGATCGCCACCCTCGTTTCGGTCACCAACCGGTGCCACTATTGAATCGAATCCCACGCAGAGTTTCTGCGTCGCGTCACGCTGGATGAGGCCATGGTGGAAGCGCTGCGCAAGGACTATCGCACCGCGCCCATCAGCGAACAGGATCGCGTCATGCTCGATTACGTCGTGAAGCTCACGAAAGACGCCACACGCTGCTCGCCGGCCGATCACGACGCCTTGCGCGCCGTCGGCTTCGATGACCGAGGTATTCTACAGATTACTTTGATCGCGTCCTGGTTCAACTACATCAATAAAGTCGCCGATGCTTTGGGCGTGGGACGCGAACCGATTGCGAGGAATGCATGAAACGCTTGACTCTCGCGGTTATCACGTTCGTCTGCGCGCTGATCTTTGCGAGACAACTGTCCACCGTTGCGGCTCCCGCCGCGCCGGACGCTCCTGCCGTCGAGTTTCGTGACGTCACGCAGCAAGCCGGCATTCATTTCACGCACAACACCGGAGCGTTCGGCAAAAAATATCTGCCGGAAACCATGGGTCCGGGCGTGGCTTTCATCGACTACGACAATGACGGCTGGCCGGATATTTTCCTCGTCAACGGCATGGATTGGCCCGGCCACCTGCAAAAGCACACCACGCCCAAGCTCTATCACAACAATCACGACGGCACTTTTGCCGATGTAACCCACAAAGCCGGACTCGATATCGAAATGTACGGCATGGGCGTGGCTGTCGGCGATTACGACAACGATGGCTACGACGATCTATTCATAACCGCATACGGCCAAAATCATTTGTTCCACAACAACGGCAACGGCACTTTCACCGATGTAACGCCAAAAGCCGGATTGCTCGGTCCTAAAGAATTCAGCACCAGCGCCGCGTGGGTCGATTACGACAAAGACGGCCATCTCGATCTGGTGGTCGCCAATTACGTGCAATGGTCGCCGGAAACCGATCTGTATTGCACGCTCGACGGCAAAAGCAAATCCTATTGCACGCCCGAATCTTACAAAGGCACGTCCGTGCGCCTCTGGCACAATCGCGGCGACGGCACCTTCGAAGACGCCACGCAAAAAGCCGGCCTAGGCGATGCCACTTCGAAAACATTAGGCGTCGCCGTGCTCGACTACGACAACGATGGCTGGCCCGATCTGCTCTTTTCGAATGACACGCAGCCCAACAAACTCTATCGCAACAACGGCAACGGCACCTTCACCGAAAAAGGTGTGGTCGCCGGCATCGCCTTCAGCGAAGACGGCGTCGCCCGCGCGGGCATGGGCGTGGACGCCGCCGACTACGATCATTCCGGCAAGCCGAGTCTGCTGATCACCAATTTCGCGAATCAAATGCTTTCCCTCTACCACAACGAAGGCAAAGGCCTTTTCGTGGACGAAGCGCCGCGCTCCGATATCGGCCGCGCTTCTCTGCTCACGCTGGGATTTGGCTGCTTCTTTTTCGATTACGACCTCGATGGCTGGCCCGATGTTCTCGTCGCGAACGGCCATATCGATGCCGACATTCAGCGCGTGCAAACCAACGTGAAATACGCGATGCCGCCACATTTATTTCGCAATCTCGGCAAAAGCAAATTTGCCGAAGTCACAAAATCCGTGGGAACGGCCTTCTCCGCGCCGCGCGTGGCGCGCGGCGCAGCCTACGCGGACATCAATAATGACGGGCGGCTCGATCTGCTCATCGCCACCAATGGCGGCGCTGCCGTCCTGTTCCGCAACGAATTATCGACTGGGGCTGCGGCTGGCGCGGCGAATCGCAGCTTGCGCATCAAGCTGGTCGGCACGAAATCGAATCGCGATGGCATCGGCACTACCGTGAGAGTGACCTCTGACGGCGAGACGCAAACGCAGATGCTGCGGAGCGGGTCGAGCTATCTTTCCGCCAGCGAACTAGTGCTCACGTTTGGCCTTGCGCAGCGGGACTCGGCTGACGTTGTCGAGATTCGCTGGCCCAGCGGGCTCGTTGAGAAGCTGGCGAACGTCGGTGCTGGACAGACGGTCATCGTTACCGAAGGCAAAGGCGTGACTGCCTCTCGTCCCTACGCGAAATAGCCATTCGCATTTCCGGCGATTAGTTGCAGCCGGCTAGCTCTTCGTTCTGTTGTTGCTCCCTGCTTACGCTGGCGCAGCATGCAGCGCCACTACCATTGCTTCGGAAATGCTGACCGACCTAAAGGTCGGCCACTACAAATTCACGCCGCCACGGGCTTCTAGAACATGTTCCAGAGGAACTGGTTGTAGACCTCGTGGTGGTACTGGACTTCAGGGGCTTTTACGAAGGTGCCGAGGGCTCGGGCGCAGCGGTCGGCGGAGGCGCGTTTCAGGTCGGCGTAGCGGCCTTTGACGTCGGCGCCGAAGATTTTGGTGGTCCAGTCGGCTTTTTCAAAATTCTCGATGGCCGTGTAGATGTTGTCGGGCAGATAGCGTTCTGCGGAGCGCAGATTTTTCACCTTCGCGGTTTCGCCGTCGAGGCCGGACTTGAAGATCGAGTACATCACGAGGTAGGGATTCGCGTCGGGAGCTACGGAGCGGACTTCGACGCGCATGCTCTTCTCGTTGCCGATGGGGATGCGAATCATGGAGCCGCGATCGACGGCCGAAGCCTTGAGCTGGTTGGGGGCCTCGAAATGGGGATCGAGGCGGCGATAGGCATTCACGCTAGCGTTCAAGAGCAGGCAAATGTCGTTGCCGTGCGTGAGAATGCGGTCGACAAATTCCCAGCCCATTTTGCTGAGCTTTTCTTCGCCTTTGGGATCCCAGAAAAGATTTTTGCCTTCTTTGCTGACCGAAACGTTGGTGTGCATGCCGTTGCCGTTGACCCCGACTACGGGTTTGGGGAGGAAGCACGCGGTAAAGCCCATGTGCGTGGCGACCTGGCGGCAGATCAGTTTGTAGAGCTGAATCTGGTCGGCGGCGGCGACGACTTCGCCGTAACCATAATTAATCTCGAATTGCGAAGGCGCGACTTCGGGATGATCTTTTTCATTCTGGAAGCCCATGGAGCGCTGCACTTCGGCGGTGGTGTCGATGAACGTGCGCAGGGGATCGCCGGGGAGGGAGTGGTAGTAGCCGCCGGTGTTGACGTACTCGAATTTGCCAGTTTCGTGATAACGGCGCTCGGCATCGGCTCCTTTGAAGAGGAACCCTTCGATTTCGTTGGCGGCGTTAAGGGTGTAGCCCTTCTTTTCGTGCAGGGTGTCGGCGAAACCCTTCAGGACGCCGCGAATGTCGGCGGCGTAAGGCGTGCCGTCCTTGTCGATGACGTGGCCGAAAACGAGGACTTTGCCGGAGCCGAAGACATCGGCGGGTGCCCAGTAGAAGGAGGACCAATCGATGGCCAGCCGGAGATCGCTTTCGCGCTGCGCGGTGAAGCCGCGGATGGAGGAGCCGTCGAAGGTGAGGTTGTCCCAGCTCTTGATGAGGAATTTCTTGTCGTAGTCGAGCATGTGGAGGCGGCCTTCAAGGTCGGTGAAGAGGACGGTGACGGCCTTGATGCGCTTTTCGTCGGTGAGGTACTTGAGGCGGTCTTCCTGAATTTTGTGGGGCGGGACGCGCTTGTGGCGCTGTTGCTTGGCTTGTAGGTTCAGTTGCTCGAGCTCCTCATAAGAGAGAGCGAGAAAATTACGCAATTCGGTGGGCATGAATCTCCTCGAGAGATGAAAGATGCCTGGGGGACGAAGCCAGAAGCGTACCGTGGTTGCACATGAGCGAGTAAGCGTATCGCGGCGGTCGAAGGAGCGTCAAATCGAAAAAGTGCTGGAGTGGATTGAAAGAACTGATGGGAGGAGAAGAAGTAATGACGTAGGAAGGTAAGGAGGTAACGAACGGCGCGGCCTCGCCCCGGTGGCGAAGGCGGTGGCGATTGTGGCGGTAGTCGCGGGAACACAGGCTAAAGCCCGTGCTAGTGGTGCTCGTGCTACTGGTGGTGGTTAACATAAGAACCCCCTCCCCCCGGTTTTTTCGTAAGTGCGGATTCTAAAGGGGTTATAGGCGCCAATCCTGTAAGTGCGGATTCTAAAGGACTTGCTGGCGGACGATTTCGGGCGATATCGGCTAAAACGCGGAGATCGTCTGTAAGTGCGGATTCTAAAGAAGATAGTGGCGGAGTGCCGAGTGGCGAGAAGAAAGAGCGCTCCGGGTGGCACCCCGGTGTTTTCGCAAAAGAGTGCGCAACCATTTGAAAAGGAGAGAGATAATCTTCGTTTTGGTGTGCAAAGAACGCAAGAGAGTAAAGGGGAGGGGAGGCATCGAGGCGGGGTACGGACCGGGGGCATCCCTGACAAATCAGACCGGGAGCATCGCTGACACTGCTGGAATTTTGGGCTATGCGTGTAGAACAAATGCATGCCATGGAAAACGAGCAGTGTTATGGAAGAAAAACTTCGCTTTATCTTTG
>DATNNV010000044.1:0-44190 GCA_035601655.1 Candidatus Dormiibacterota bacterium | reverse complement strand
GCGGGGCTTGCCCCGCCCGCGTCAACCGCACCGCACGCTATGCGCCCTGCTACAACCCCGCCGCCTCCCCCGCCCGCTGCTCCCGAATCAACGCCATTACATCGCCCCGCTTCCCCATCGACCGCGCGCCAACTTTCGTGCAACAAATCGCCGCACACGCATTGGCAAACGTCCCAACGCGATGGAAATCCCAACCCTGCAACAGTCCAAACGACAGCCCGCCCATGAATGCATCACCCGCTCCGGTCGAATCCACCACCTTCACGCTAAACGGTTTCACATGCACCATTTTCCCGGCACCCGCCAGCAAGCACCCTTCCGCCCCCATCGTCACCGCCACGGTCTTCGGCCCCAGCGAAAGCAGCCTCGCCGCCATCTTTTCGTAGTCCGTCTCGCCGGTGATCTCGCGTGCCGCCGCCTTGCAAGGCTTCAGCACATCCACGAGTTTGAGCGATTCGAGCAAATCCTGCTCTTCGCCGAGCCTGGCTTGCGCAAAATAACTTGGCGCCACATCCAAATCAAAAATCACGCGCACCCCTGCTTCGCGCGCCACCAGCATCCCTTCTCGTACTGGAACCAAAGCCAGTTGCGAAGCCTCGGTGTGAAAATGCTTTGCTTTCACAATGTGCGGCGCAAACCGCGTGCGCACCTGCTGCGCCGTGATTTTCCCGTTCACGTTCGGGAACATATAGATGCACCGCTCGCCCTGCGCATCCACCGGAATCCACACGAACGTCGACTGCTCCCCTTTCACCGTCTCGATCCCGGAAAGATCCAGCCCGTCGTCCGCAAACGCTTTCACGATCAGCCGCCCGCTATCGTCATCTCCAATCAATCCCAGCCATCCCGCGCTCACTCCCAGCCGCCCCACCTGCGTCAAATTATTCCCGGTCACGCCGCCCGCATGAATCTCCAGCCGGTCCGCATTTATCTTCTCTTCCGGTCCCAGCAACCGCGGCACAATCGCAAAATAATCGATTCCGCAGCTCCCAATCCCCACCACGTCCACGTTCTGCGCCATATCTCCCGCCTCTGGCCTGTAGCGAAGCCCAGCCGCTTATATGCGTCACTCCCATCACTGTCAAGGCTCTTTGTGTCGGCAAGCCTCGTTTCTTCCTAAATCTGTCTTTTGGTACCTAGACTTCGAAAACCGTAATAGAATCGGCGCGTCCCTTATCTCACCGTGGGTAGGCACACCCTATGTCAAAGCACGTTGGTGCTCTGTCTTTGTCGGTTTTGCTGGCCGCCACGCTTTCCGCTCAAGATCCGATGGCTCCGGCTGACCGGCTCAATGATTTGAAGCCTCTAGTAGTCACCTCTCTCCCAAAACCGGACTCGGTAATCGCGGTTCCGCCTTTGACAACAGTCAGATTTGCGCTGATGGACAACAAAGCAATGCCCGCCCCAAAGAACGCGACCGACTTGCCGAAATGGCTCGACCAGCAGGCGTTGTTGAACAGCTTGGAATCGAGCAACGTTCGGCCATGGCATATTGTAATCTTCTACGACCAGTTCGATGGTGATGGCGACAATTTCAACAGCGGCACGCTCGAGGAGTTTTGGGTACGGCCGAATAGCTACAAGCGGATTTACACGAGCTGGGAATTTAATCAAACCGAGGTAGCAACCGACAAAGGTCTCTTCCGTCGAGGAGACCAGCGGTGGCCCAAACCCGCAGAGCTGCGGGTTCGCGCAGAAGTCGTTAGCCCATTTTCCTACGCCGATACGCTCAAAGGCTTCTACGCGAGGGACTTCGAGCGCACTTTCAGCGGGCACACATTCCAGTGCACCGCAGTGGAAAAAGACTCTCAGCTCAGTGATCCAACACAATACTGCTTTGAACCCGGAACCCCCATCCTTCGTTATAGTCATGGAGACACTTGGATTCAAACCGTTTACAACCACATCTTCCAATTCCAAGGACGCAACCTGGCGCGCGAAGTCGAAGTCACCGACGGCGGCAAGCCGTACCTCAAGTTGCGGGTCGAGACCATCGAACTCATCCCTAACGCGGACACGCTGGACTTGACTCCACCGCCCGATGCGGTCGGCCCACTTGGTGACAGAATATCTGGTGTAAGCGTGAGGCCGATTAAGATGAGTAGTCCTAAATGGCCGGCATCTTTGAGGAATCAGCATTTTAGGGTAATCGTGGAAATCGTGATTGGGAAGAACGGGCACGTTTTGAGCGCTCATGGAATCTCCGGGCCTCCCGACGCCTACAAAGGATGCGAAGATTCGGTACGCGAGTGGCTCTTCCCTCCATACCTGGTCACCGGTAGACCTGTTGAAGTGGAGATGAAAATCGAGTGCAGTAATAACTAGGCGGGTCGGGTGCGACCAGCCGACGAAACGTGTCCTGGAAATGTCCTGCTCAAACTCGTTAGTGAACAAACTCATCTGTTGTACCGCCCTGTGCTGCGCCTGGCTCTATTTCGCACAGTCGGTCCTTCCGCGTATGCCGCAGATCAACGCGTCTGGAATCACGTCAGCACGCTCGCTGGCTGCGTCTCGACAATTCCCCGAAGCTATTGCCGCGTACCGTCAGTTTCTTGCCGCGCATCCGCAGAACGAACCCGCGGAGCTCGAACTGGCTGCGTGCTACCGCAAAGTTCACAACGAAGAGGAAGCACGCGGCGTCCTCCAGCTCGCCCGGAGCGAACATCCGCGTAGCGCTGCCGTAGCAAAGGCGCTCGGTAACTTCGAGTTGGAAGCGCAATCTTACGACGCGGCGATTGCTGCGCTGAGAGCCGCCATCGCTCTCGCGCCCGGCGACCTCGAAGCGCGCAACTATTTGGCCAACGCTTACCAGAGTAAGGGCGACTCGGGCCGCGCTCGTGCGCAACTCGACTTCGTGCTGGCTCGCGATCCGCAGAACCAACTGGCGCGTTACCTGCGCGCCCAGATCCTTGCCGACACCGGACAGGACGAGCAAGCGTTGGCGGACGCCGAAAGCGTTGTCGGCGCGCGGCCGGACTATTTACCCTGCCGCGTACTGCTCGCCAAAATTCTCGTGCGCCTCAAACAATGTTCACGCGCCGCGGAGACGTTGCGCTCAACAGCGAACGCTGCGCCGCTCGATACGCAAGCGCTGTTTCTTCTCGCCAATGCATACGATTGCTCCGGGCAGCCGGAACTTGCAAAGAGCGTCCGCGACGAGTTTGCCGAAGCTTCGCGAGCGGACCGCACCCGCGAGGAAAATGAAACGCAGTCGAAGCACCTGACGGAGCAGGCGAACGATCTCGCCCGGCAGAATCAGTTTCCGCAGGCGCTTGAGCTGCTGCAGCAGGCGCTGGACAAGGACGCGAATAACGGGTTCGCCTATTCTCAGCAAGCCAAGATTTTCTTTTCCATGCACGACGCCATCCGCGCCCGGCAAGCCGCCGACCAGGCCCTCGCGCTCCAGCCCTTCCAGCCAGACTTCCTTTACGTAGCAGGGATAATCGCCGAAAGCGACTCCAGAATCCAGGAAGCCCTGGCTTTCTTCGAGAAGGTCACCCAAATAAATCCCAAAGAAGCCGACGCCTACTTCGAAATCGGCAAAATCCGCCTCCAGCAAGGTGACCACCGCGCCGCCCTAGCCGCCTTCCGCCAAGCCGCGGCTCTCGACCCCTCCGACTCCGACTACCGTCGCGCCCTCGCTTCCGCCTTGCACCCATAGTTGCGCACCGGGCGCCCAGGCTCGCTGTTGGAGCCTATGTGTAGGTGTCTCGTCCGGTGCTCCGAGGCTCTACGTGTCCTCTGTGCCCTCTGTGTTAAAGTCCCCTGCGAATCACAAAATGACTCCCGCGCACCGCGAGCTGCTCAAGGAATTTCAGGACTATGCCGGCACCGCTCCGTCGGCGAACGCGCTCATGGAGCGCATGGCCAAGCGCCTGCATGAAAAAATGACCCGCTACAACTGGACCGGCTTTTATCTGGTCGATCCCGCCGACGCCGGCTACCTCATCGTCGGGCCGTACGCGGGCAGCTTCACTCCCAACGCCCGCTTCGCGATCACCACCGGCTTGTGCGGCGCCGCAGCCAGCAGCGGCCAGGTCGTCGTCGTGCAGGATGTCTCCGCCGATCCGCGCTATCTTGCCGGCTCCTCGATGGTGAAATCAGAAATCGTTGTGCCCGTCTTCGTGGACAAAAAACTCGCCGCCGAGCTCGACGTCGAAAGCTACTTCACCGATACCTTCACCAAGACAGAGCAAGAATTCATCGCGTCTTGCGCCGCCGTCCTCGCCAATTTTCCACGCGGGCCGGAAAAACCCGCAGGCTAAAGACCGCGCTACCGGTGAAACCGGCGCTGGCTCGCCGGCCTGAACGCGCTCTGCGCATTCGCACAACGGAAGCAAGTTAGTTCGCTCCTTTCGCGGGCTTCGCGCCGGGAGTCGGGCGCGAGAGCAGTTCGACGTATTCGCGGTAGAACTTTTCCTTGTCGAGGTCGTCCTGGACGTCGACGAGGATTTCGCCGAGCCCCGGTTGCTGGCCGGGCGCCCAGACGAGCGTGTCGCCGTAGCCGGCGCCGCGGTCGATGTTGACGTCGACAAAGAGCTTCTTCCATTTGGTGATGATCGAGGAATCGAGCCACGCGACCGCGGCCAGTTCGTCCCACAAATAATTGGCTTCGGCATATTTGGCGACGTATTGCGCGGCGGGCGTGGGACTTTTGCGCACTTGCTCGATGAGCGTTTTCTCCATGCGCGTCTTCACGGAAATGTCGACGGTGGTGAGCGCGACGCGCGGCCAGTGCGCGTGCAGAACGGCGCGCGAAGCTTCCGGGTCCATCCAGAAATTAAATTCGCGTTTGGGAGTGAGTGCGAACTCCTGATCCTCCGTGCGCGGATTGATGCTGCCGGCCATGACGATGAGTTCTTTGCTAAGTTCGGGAAACTGCGGGTCGAGCGCAAGGGCCAGCGCGAGATCGGTCATCGGGCCGGCGGCATAGATGGTGACTTCATGCGGATATTGCCGCACCGTGCGGACCAGAAAATGCGCCGCGTCTTCGCTCGACGCCTTGGTGGTAGGCGCGCCCTCGGGCATCGGCGGAATTTCGGCGGGGCCGTGGACCGCGTGGCCTTTGGCGAAATTCCACGCGCCCTGGTACACCACTTTGCCGTAGAGCGTCTCCCACCTGGCGATGTACTCCTTGCTGTTCACCAGCGGGAAGGCGGCGCCGGGCAAGACCGGGATATCTGTGCGGCCGATGATTTCGAGGAGGCGGAGGGTGTGCTGGACCTCTTCGTCGCGCCAGGCATCTCCGGTGAGGACGGTGATGCCCAGGACTTCCGTATCGGGAGAATTGATGAGCGCGAGGATGGCTTGCATGTCGGTGCCGCCGGGTCCGGCAGCGTCCTGGTCAATGATGACTTTGCGGCAGGACTGTCCCCAAACGGGAAGGGCCAGGAGCACGGAGAGAAGCACCGACAGCCAGAGAGTTCTAGTTAACATAATACCCCCACCCCCGGGGGTTTTCGCGTAAGTGCGGATTCTAAAGGACTTAAAAAGGGCTGTTTTTGTAAGTGCGGATTCTAAAGGAGTTACCGGCACATTTCGCGTAAGTGCGGATTCTAAAGAGGTTACGGGCGAAATTCCGGGAATTCTGGATAGGGTGGAGAGCAGCGAGGATGGTTGCCGACGGAACATGTCACATTATACTATACTTTTTTTGAATTGTCAAGTGGTAATAATAGGACACGCCCGAAGATGGGAGAAAAAGTTACACAGAAGGCGCAGAGTTCGGACACAGAGAGCACGAAGACGCTCCGGACGAGGTTGAGCGAGTTGCAGAGTCTCCCTTCCACAGGGGGCATGAGCAAGCCTCGGGATTCTGCCTCTTTGGCTGGTCGGCTGACGGAAAAGCGGCGTCGAGCCGCCGCACTCCAAAGGCGACGCTCCTGCGATCTGCCGCAAGAAGCGCCGCCGCTGGTTGGCAGTGCCGTGCCGTTTGGTTAGAACTGGAAGCGCACGCCGAACTGCGCGGCAAAGGGAGTGCTGCCGGGCGAAATTTGGTCGAGCGTGCGGTACTTGCCGCCCAGACCGTTCAACTGGCCCGGTGCGGGAATGGAGGTGAGCGGAGCGCAGTCGTTCCCGGCAAAGGGGGCGGGTTTGGGTCCGCAGCCGATGGCATTCACGAAGGCACTATTGTCCGGGTTCGAGTATAGGTTGCCACGGTTGGTGAGGTTGAACAAGTCGCCACTCAAACGCACGCTGTAGCGCTCGCCGAGCTTGAAGTCCTTGGCAAGGCGCATGTCCCAGGTAAAGAAATCGGGCTGGCGCGACGGATAGCGGGGGAGCAAGAAGGGCGCGCCGCTGCCGAGTTGGACGGTCGCGGCATCATTTCCCGCGATGGCCTGGTTGAACACGCCATCCCCGTTGATATCCGAAAGAAGATAGGCGGGATAGGCCAAGCCGCTGTGAGCGATGAAGTTGCTCGACCAGTTGATCTGCCAAGGCAGTTCGGCGACGAAGCCGGCCTTGAATTGATGAGTGATATCGAGGCCGCTGCGTCCGTAGTCCAGATTGATGTTGACGGGATCCTGAGCGCCGAAGAAGGTGTCGGTGTCGCGCTCGCTGGAAGCGTTGTCCTTATTAGTGGACCAAGTGTAGTTGGCAAACATCTGGTAGTGGCGAGCGAAGCGCTTATTCACGCTGGCGGTGAATGCCTGGTAGTTGCTATGACTGAAGCTAGCCAACTCGGTCGCTCCGCCGAGAGTGCAATCCAACGGCTCGGTGAATGGCGAGGGAGCGTTCGCGGGAATGTTGGTACAGTCGCCTTTGTAGTTCAGAAGCAGTGCGCGCCCGAACGAATCGGTGCCGCCGATGGCGAAATTTCGCGACCATTGCGAGGTGCTGAATCCACCGGTTTTGAGGTGCTCGGTGTGCATGTAGATGTAATTGACCGACACAGTCCATTCGTGAGCCAGGGTATGTTCGGCGCCCACGGTGAGGTTCGCGGCACGGGGGTTACGGAGCGCCGGATCGACATAGTTGATTGGCGTGCAGCCAATTTTTACGACGGTGTCTGCGCAAAGATCGTTCGCGCCGACTGGGAGAGAATTGGGAAAGACGTACGGGAAGCCACTGGGGGCCGCGCAACTTGAAGAGAAGCAGAAAATGGTTGCGGCCTTCGAGCCGCCGCCCTGTGGGAAGAAGATAGTGGGAGTCTGCGCATAGTAGAGGCCGAAAGCAGCGCGGAGGACGGTCGGGTGGGAATTCCACGGGCTCCAAGCTACACCGACGCGGGGTCCCCATTGCCCGAAGTCGTTTGGAGCGCGTTGTGGGACGGGCGCTACGTGCGCGCCAGAACCGACGCCCACGAGCACTCGCTGCCCGGGAATAGGCGTCTGGGGTTGTGGATTTTGAGTTCCGTCCCATCGCAATCCATAAGTGACGGTGAAGCGGGGAGTGACCTGCCATTTATCCTGAAGATATAAGCCAATGCCGGTTTGGTAGGCAGGACGTAATTTGTTGGCGTCGAACACGTTTTGGCCGTTCAAGCCGAAACCCTGGAAGACAAAGCCGACGCCGTTGTTCGGTCCGCCGGCGTTAGGATTGTCAAAAGAGGCCAAATCAAAAAAGGTGAACGAGCTGGCGCTCCATCCCGCGAAAATATCCTTGCGATCGACAAAGGAATTGACGTCGCCGCCGAACTTGATGTCATGTTTTCCGAAGGAATAGGAAAAATTGTCCTGACCCTGTAGCTTTCCGTTGTCGTTGTTGCCGGGCAGGAAGAAGCGCTGACCAAAGATTCCGACGCCGAGGATGTTGATTTCCGGCGGACCAGCTTCTCCGAAAGTACCGCCCGAGAGCACATTGGGTTTGCGCTTCCGTGTTTCACCTTCGACCGCAACACGGATTTCGTTTACTTTGCGACCGAGAACGGTGGTCAGTGCGAAGACACCACTGATGCCTTGATTCACGAAGTTTTCAGTGTTGTCGAAGGCGGCGTTGATTTCGTTCTGGCCCCGGCCACCGGTGAATCCGTTGGTGTGATTTCGCGTGCCAATGCCGCGGATGCTGAAGTGATTAGCCGGGCTGAATTGATAGTCGTAGTGGCCAAGAAGGGTGAAGAAATTCTGAAATTGAGTGTTGCTCTTTTCGAAGTCGCCAAGAGTGTTGACGCCGTAGCAAGCCTTCAAGAGGTGCTGCCCGACGGCAGAGGCGCCGCCGCAGGCCGCAGGCAACACGTCGCCGACGCCAGTCTGCGCCGGGATAATTGGGCCTTGATCCGCGGCGATTGCTGCGCAGGTAGCAGCGTCAGTGCCTGGGGCGCAGAAACTGGTAGCGAGTGGGCCATTTTCGCGTTGGATGTCGGTGGAGAGAAACAGCCACTGGCGGTCCTTGTGGATGGGAAAGCCGACGGAGCCGCCGAATTGATTTTGCTTGTCGATGTTCGGCTTGAAACCAAGAGCGTCGTTGGCGGTGAGACTGCCCCCTCGGTAGTACTCGTGAGCTTCGCCGTGAATGTCGTTGGTGCCGGACTTGGTGACGACGTTGAGGAGACCGCCGGTGGCGCGGCCAAATTCCGGAGCGAAGCCGTTGGTGACCACCTGGAATTCCTGCACGGACTCGAGCGGCACGGTCAGGTTCTTGGTTTCGAGCGAACCAAAGTTTTCGCCGAAAAAGTTATTGGTGGTATCCGCGCCGTCGATGACCAGGCCGCTGTAGTCGCTCTGCTGGCCGCCCAGACGGAGACCGCCTCGCAGACCAGGCACGACTTGGGCGGAAGGCGTCAACTGCGCCAGGTCGCGGTAGTCGCGCCCGGTAAACGGCAGATCCTGTACATCCCTCGAATCAAGAAGTTGAGAAATGCCAGCAGTAGAAGTGTCGACCACCCCAACGGCGTCGGCGGTGACGACGATGTTCTGTTCGGCGGTCTTGATTTTCATGTGGGCGTCGAGAGAAAGCGAGGATCCGACGGTAACAGTGATCTGCTTGACCGTATACGTGTTGAACGCCGGGGACTCGAAGGCTGCGGTATATTGACCCGGAATCAATGCATCAAAGCTGTAAGAGCCGTTCTCGTCGGTAGTCAGTTCACGCTTAAGGCCGGTCGCAGAACTGGTTAACGTTACTTTCACTCCGGGAACTGCCGAGCCAGAAGTATCGTAGACGAAGCCATGAATGGCGCCACGCTCGAGCGTTTGCGCTCCGGTGTTGATTGCAATTGCGAGCAACAGAAATACCGCGAGGACTGCGCACTTCTGAAATGCTTTCATTCGAACCCCCTCCGAAGACTTAATTGCGCGTCCGGCCCCCAGCCGGACGGTACGGCATTTGCTGCACCGAAGGTCCGCCTCCCCGACAGGAGCCGGGGCGAGCAGAAGGCGGACCCTACGACTGCTACTGACGGGTCTAAAGACCCGCCACTACAAAACCAGACCCGCCACTACAAAACCGGCGACCACTTGACGACTCAACTCAACTTCTACTTGCCTTGAATGCGTGACACGAACATTTGCAAAAACTTGTCGGCTTGCACTTCGATACAAACTTTGGCGTTAGGCGCGATCTTATCGAGCCCTTCGATGATGTAGCGGTCGGCTTCGCCGGAGCCTAGCGGAAAATGGTGCAGCACGTTACGCTCGATCTCGTTGCGGCGATTGGCAACGGTTTCGCCGCGCGTGAATTCGCCGCGCGTTTCGACATCGACGTGCATCAGCGGCGCGGTGACCAGCGAAGCGTCGATGGCTACGCCTACGGCCAGCGGGTCGTACATCGGCGTGCCAGTATCACCAAATTTTTCGGAAAGCTCGACCAGAAATTTTGTTACGCCGTACATGAAGTCGTTGATCGGGCCGTGAGTCTTCCCCAGCAACTCGATATGTTTGCGTGCGAAGAGCGTCTTGTCGCCGACGTCGAGGCCGACCATGGTCAGCGGCCAGCCGGCCTGAAACACGATTTGCGCGGCTTCGGGATCATTATAGATGTTGGCTTCCGCGGCGGCGTTTACGTTGCCGCCTTTGATCGAGCCACCCATCAAGATGACCTCTTTGACCAACGGCACGATAGAAGGATCTTTCTCGACGGCGAGCGCGATATTGGTGAGCGGGCCGACGGGAACTAGCGTGATCTCGTGCGGGTGCGCGTGAATCAGCTCAATGATGAGGTCCGGCCCGAAGCGCGGGTCGGCTTGGCACTTGCTGGCGGGCAGCTCGATGTTCGCCAGGCCATTTTTCCCGTGCCAGAATTCCGCGGTGATCAGCTTCTGAAACAGCGGATGCTGCGCGCCACCGGCGACCGGAATGTCGCAACGATTGGCCAGCGAAACCATGCGCAGAGCGTTCTCGAGACCTTGCTTGGCGGTGACGTTGCCGGGAACCACGGTGATGGCGCGGACATCCAGTTCGGGCGAATTCAGCGCGAGCATGAGGGCCATGGCGTCATCGGTGCCGGGGTCGGTATCAAAGATGATTTTCTTGCCGGCAGCGGAGGCGGGCAAAGACAAAATCGTACTAAGAAGGATAAACAGCAAACACGGCACGAAAGCGATGCGGGGAGCGGTACCGGTGCTGGATGGGAAATGAGGTGCGATCTCAGGTGAAGCGCCGCGGCAACACGGCGCGCCGAACAGACGTTTCCCTTTGCTGGAAAGAGAAATACACTGCGGCAGGCGCGCGCTGCGGATCAGAACCTATTCCCCCCGGAAACCGTTGTCGCATAGGCTAGCGTCGCGTTGGCGGAAGCGCAAGGCAAAAGTAGACTTTGCGGAATGAATGCAGTGGAAAACTTTTTTGCGTGTCGGCCACTGTTTGGCCAACCTTCACAAGTCTTACATCGCGAAAGCGTTCGCTGGCGCCTTGTGGGATGCTAACATCTTCCGGAAATGAACGGCAGCGAACCAAAACGGGAATGCGGGAGAAGAATAGTTTCGCGTGTGGCGCTCGCGATTGCGGCGCTATTGCTCGGCGTTCCCGCTTGGGCGCAGCGCCCGTCCAAGACCGCGAACAACCCCCCTGCGGGAGACGCAAAACAGCCCAGCGCGGCCGCCGCGAATCCCTTTGGAGTGCACTTTCGCGACGTAACGAAAAGCGCCGGCATTCATTTTCACCATGAGCGCGCCGCGTCCGATGAAAAACTTTATCTCGAGACCATGGGCGCGGGCGTCGGCTGGATTGACTACAACCAGGACGGCTTTCTCGACGTGATTCTTGTGAACAGCGGATGGACGCCGTTCTTTCATCCGGAAAAGCCGCCGCAGCCCGCGCTGTACCGCAACAACGGAGACGGTACATTCACGGATGTGACCGAGCAGGCGGGCATTCACACCGACGGAACGTTTTTCTTTGGCGTGGCCGTCGCGGATTTCGACAACGACGGATTTCCCGACATTTATCTGACCGGCTACCGGCACTCCGTGCTGTATCACAATAATGGCGACGGAACGTTCACCGATGTGACCGCGGCGGCCGGCGTCGGCGACGACGGTGCGTGGGCCACCGCCGCAGGATGGTTCGACTACGATCGCGACGGCAAGCTGGATTTGCTGGTGACGAACTACGTGCAGTATGACGCCGATCATCCCGTCTCTTGCGGCGAAAAGAAGCCCGGATACCGCGCGTATTGCCACCCGGACAGTTTTTCAGGAGCTTCGCCGCGCCTGTATCACAACAATGGCGACGGAACTTTCACCGATGTGACCAAGAAAGCGGGGCTTGAAAATAAAGATGGCAAGAGTCTTGCGCTCGTGCTCGCGGACCTGAACGGCGACGGCTGGCCGGACATTTTTATTGCCAACGATACGCAGCGGAATTTCATCTACCTGAACAATGGCGACGGCACGTTTCGCGACGTTAGCTACACCAGCGGCGCGGGCTTCAGCGAAGAGGGGCGCCCCGAAGCGGGAATGAGCGCGGATGCGGCGGACGTGCGCAATAAGGGTCTCTACGATCTATACGTGAGCCATCTCGACTTCGAATTGAATCGCTACTATCGCAACAATGGCGCCGGAACGTTTGCCGACGCCACGATTCCTTCGGGCCTGGGGCGCACGAATTATTCGAACAGCAGCTTTGGCGCGCGCTTTTTTGATTTTGACAATGACGGCTGGCGCGATCTGCTGGTCATCAACGGGCATATCCTGGACAATATCGCGCTTTATCATCCGAATGTGACTTATGCGGAGGATAAACAACTTTACCGCAACGTGGGCGGCGGAAACTTTGTGGATATCACCAAAACGCAGGACCAAGCATTTCGCGCGCCGCGCGTGGGCCGCGGGCTTGCGGTCGGCGACTACGACAACGATGGCTGGCTCGATTTTGTGGTGAACAACAACGGCGAAGATGCGCAGTTGTTTCACAATGACGGCGGCACGCAGCCCGCGTCGAAAAACAATCACTGGCTCACGGTGCATCTGATCGGCACGAAGAGCAATCGCGACGCGATTGGCGCGAAGCTGAAGCTCACGGCCGGCGATTTCGTCAGCTACGATCAAGCCAAAGGCGGCATGAGCTATTGCTCCGCGCAAGACCCGCGCATTCATTTCGGGCTCGGTAATCACGCGAAAATCGATACCCTTGAAATCGACTGGCCCAGCGGCGCGCACGAAGTGCTTCGCAATTTGCCGGCCGACGAAATCGTGACCATCGAAGAAGGCAAAGGCGTCACGCCGTACCGCTATCCGACCTTGCGAAAGAGATGATTTCGGACTAGGCGCGACGCGTGGGCTTCGCGCACTGCCATTTTTCCCCTCGACGGTTCATTCACTTTGTGTGATAGTGCTTAGACCATAACCACTCAGGAGTCCCCTTCATGGCCGATCCCATTGAGCACGTCGTCCTCCTCATGATGGAAAACAGGTCTTTCGATCACATGCTCGGCTGCATGAAGCAAGTCTACTCCGCGCTCGACGGCATCGATCCCAATAACCCGCTCTGCAATCCGGACTTTCCGCCTTCCACCAAGCCGCTCTGCCAAACGTCTCAAGTCCAGGATCTCACCACTCCCGACCCCAAACACGAAGTGAACGACGTGCTCCTGCAACTGGACAGTCCGGGCCAATGTCAGGGCTTTGTCACCAACTACGCGAGGTCCTACGCGGACAAAGAGCCTTTCGATCACGGTCAGGTGATGTCCTGCTTCCCGCGCGGATCGCTCCCGGCGCTGCACACTCTGGCCGAAAACTTTTGCATCTGCGACCGCTGGCATTCTTCCCTGCCCGGCCCGACGTGGCCGAATCGCTTCTTCGTCACCACCGGCACGTCGCTCGGCCATGTCGATATGCCCGCCGGCATCAGCGATCCCGCGCTGCACATCTACGACCAGGACACCATCTTCACGCAGCTTGGCGATCGCGGAAAGAGCTGGGCCATCTACCACGGCGACTTTCCGCAGACGCTTCTGCTCACCAGGTTGTGGGCACATCCATTCAACTTTCATGCGCTCGACAAATTCTTTCAGGATGCCGCGGGCAAAGAAGCGGACTTCCCGGCGTTTTCTTTTCTTGAGCCGGTTTATTTCAACGGTTCTGAAAATGAGAACGATCAGCATCCGCCCACCAGCGTTGCCAAAGGCGACGCGCTCATCGCTCGGGTCTACAACGCCATCCGCGCCAACGATGCGCTCTGGAAAAAGACGCTGCTCATCGTTCTTTACGACGAGCACGGCGGATTCGCCGACCACGTGTGGAGCCCGCCGCGCGGCGCAGTTCCTCCGGACGGCAATACGCAGACTTTTTCGTTCGACCGCTACGGCCTGCGCGTTCCCGCCATTCTGATTTCGCCGTGGGTCGAAAAGACTTTCATCAGCACGCTTTTCGACCACACCAGCGTTCTGCGCTATCTCGCTGACAAGTGGGGCGTCCAGCCACTTGGCAACCGCACTAGAAACGCCACTTCCTTCGGCGATCTCTTGACCAAGCTCAGTCAAGCGCGCGACGACACCCCCGCGAACATTCCGCTGCCCGCCGCGCCCGCGGCGGCTCGCTTAGCCGGCTTGCCGCCGCCTCCCGCTGCTCCTCTGAACGAGCATCAGCAGGCGCTCTATGTTTTCGCCGCGTCTCTAGAGCGAAAAATGCAATCCGTCGAACCCGCGGAAGCTTTCCGCGCCCGCGCCTTCCGCGCCATGACCAGCCCGGCGGACGCCGGCGACGTGGCCATCGAACGCGCTCAGCGCTTCCTCGGCCACCTGCAGGCCAAACGCATCTCGCCGACTTCTTAGCCGCAACCTTTCGTTTGCGCAGGAAACGTTTCGTGCATCCTATTCACTATGCTGCATCAAGGGAAAACAGGCTGGTGACCACCCAGCCCTCACCAGCCTAAGTAACCGCCGAAGTAAACGGAGGCCACATGAGCGCAAGTCCCAAGCAAGTTCGCCTCGAAGGCAGCACCAAGCAGAAACCAAAATCCGCCGAGGTGGTTGGCGAAGCTCCTGCTGAAGAATTCAGCGTGACCGTAATGGTCCGCCGCAAAAAGCCGCTTCCTTCGCCCGAAGCAGCGGCGCAACTCAAGCCCGAGCAGCGGCAATACCTTTCGCGCGAGCAGCAAGCCGACGAGTACGGCGCCGATCCCGCGGACATCGCCCTCGTCGTGCAATTCGCCAAAGACAACACGCTCCGCGTGGTGCGCAGCGATCCGGCGCAGCGCCAGGTGGTCCTCTCTGGAACTCCCGCCACCTTCAACCGAGCTTTCGGCGTCGACCTCAAAACTTACAAAACGCCCACGCACACCTATCGTGGCCGCGAAGGCGACATTTATCTTCCTGAGAATTTGTGCGACGTCGTTACCAGCGTCACTGGACTAGACAATCGTCCTTTCGCGCGCCCGCACTTCCGCGTTCATCGCGGCGCAGCGAAAGCCGTCAACGCCGGCCGTGACGCCGCCGCCACTTCCGCGCGCGCTTCCCAAATTCCGCCCGGCTTCTCCCCATCGCAAATCGCCGCGCTCTACAATTTTCCTGCCGGGCTCACCGGCGCCGGCCAAACCATCGCCATTCTCGAACTTGGCGGCGGCTTTCGTCCCCAGGAACTCGCCACCTATTTCAAATCGATCGGCGTCGCAGCGCCCAATGTAACCGCCGCTACTTTCCCCGGCGGCGGCACGAACCATCCCGGCACCAACGCCCTCGACCCAGCCAATCCCGACGTCGAAGTCATGCTCGATATTCAAGTCGCCGGCGCTGTAGCTCCCGGAGCCAAAATCGTCGTCTATTTCGCTCCCGACGCTACCGATCAAAGCTTTCTCGGCGTTATGAACGCCATCGTCCACGACGCCGTCAATCGCCCCAGCATCGTTTCCATCAGTTGGGGCGGCCCCGAGGACGAAGGCACCGATCAGTTCCGCAACGAATTTGACGGCATTCTGCAGTCCGCCGCGCAAATGGGCATCACCGTGTGTGCCGCCGCGGGCGACAACGGCTCAGCCGACTTCGGCGCCAATGATGCCAACTGGGACGGCCACGCCCACGTCGACTTCCCCGCCTCCAGCCCGCACATTCTCGCGTGCGGCGGCACACAAATCACCGCGTCCAACAAGAGCATCACCAACGAAGTCGTCTGGCACGACGGCCCCAACGATGGCACCGGCGGCGGCGTCAGCCGCAAATTTCCTCTGCCGGATTATCAGAAGAGCGCCGGCATCAGCCAGCCCGCCGTCGATCCTGCCGGCCCAGCCCAGCGTGGCGTTCCCGACGTCGCCGGCAATGCCGCACCCGCTTCCGGCTACAAGGTCTTGTGCGACGGCCAGTCGTTCCCTGACCCGGCGCAAGGAATTCCGCCCGTAGGCGGCACCAGCGCCGTCGCTCCGCTATGGGCCGGATTGCTCGCTTTGCTCAATCAAGGACTTGGCAAGCCCGTTGGCGCCGTGAACGTGCAGCTTTACAACCTCGCCGGCACCAGCGCTTTCAACGACATCGTCACCGGCAATAACGGCGACTACCAAGCAAAAAAAGGCTGGGACGCCTGCACCGGCCTCGGCTCCCCCAACGGCACAAATCTGCTGCAAGCCCTGAAAGCCCTATAGGCTTGGCGCGCTTCGCCGCCGCGCGCGCCGACGGCACAATTCATCGCCCCCGGCCCCTCGCGCAGCGCCGGTAGGCGCGACACAAGTAGGCCAGCGCGCCAGCGCTGGGTACGTAGGCAATATTGCCTCGAGCGCCGTAGGCGCGATACATATCGGGGAATTGCTACGACACGAAACCGCGTGCGCCAAATCCGGCGCTCCAACGGGGAAGGAAAAACAAAGAAGGAAAACCAGCTAACCTAAGACGAAATCGAACCCGCGCTGACTCGCCGCGTCCTTATAATTTCCATCGCGCGCTCCAGCAGGACCTCAAACTCGCAATCCTCCACCGTTCCATGGGCGGATGGCGTTAGGTCGGTGGCTTTCGCCTCTTTGGCAGTCGATTCCGAGAGGGGCAGGGTGGGGTCCAGTTCCAGCATCATACGTACATCCTGGGGGGAAAATTCCCGTATCGAGAAGTAGTGTACCAGCCCGCCCATTCGTTACACTCTTTTTTTCTCCGCCCAGTGGGACAGCCACTGTTGGCTGGCCTCCGACAAGCGCCGAATCTCAAGTGCGCCACTATCATTCCCGGGCTAAGTCCGTTGGACGTTGGGTTTCGGTCGGAAATCACGGCCGTGGCTGCCGCCGGATCGCGCGCGCGGTCAGCCCGAGCGTTCCCGCCGGTCATCCCATCATCGAAAGATAATCACCCGCCGCAACGTAGTATGGTTGACTACCCATGACTGCCACTGATTCCCTGCTGTCGGCGGAAAGTGTGTTGCGCGAGTTTCGACTTGGCGACTCGCTCGTCCGCGCCGTCGATCAGGTGTCGATCGCGGTGTGGGCTGGGGAGTTTGTGGCGCTGCTGGGGAGTTCAGGCTCTGGCAAGTCCACGCTGCTGAATTTGCTGGCTGGGCTGGACCGGCCTACGGCTGGCGCGATTCGCGTGCAGGGGCGGGATTTGGCGCAGCTTTCTTCCGCGGAGCTGGCGCGGTACCGGCGGGAGACCGCGGCTATGGTGTTTCAGTCGTTCAATCTTTTGCCGCGGATGACGCTGGAGGAAAATGTGGAGTTGCCGCTGCGGCTTGCGGAAGTGGAGCGCGGATCCCGGGCCGGGCGGGTCACGGAGGCGCTGGAGCGCGTAGGGCTGGCTCCGCGGCGGCGGCACCGGCCCAGCGAGCTTTCTGGCGGCGAGCAGCAACGCGGGGCCATTGCGCGGGCGCTGGTCAATCGGCCGGCGATTCTTTTTGCGGATGAGCCTACCGGAAATCTGGACAGCAAGAATGGCGAAAACATTTTGCAGTTGCTTGCGGAGATTCAGAAATCGCTGGGCATGACTATCATTCTGGTGACGCATGAGCGGCCGCTGGCGGAGCGATTTGCGAATCGCATCGTGTTCCTGTCGGACGGCAAGCTGGTCAGCGAAGGAAGTTCGACTAGGGGGGGTGCGCAATGAAGGCGCGCGACCTCAGCGAACTGGCGGTGCGCAATTTGCGCGAGGCGCTGCTGCGTAACTCGTTGACGACTTTGGGGATTGCCGTGGGCGTGGCTTCGCTGGTGGCGATGCTGTCGCTGGGCGTGGGTTTGCAGGCGCTGGCTTCGCAGCGGCTGATGCGCTCCGGCTTGTTCGATGCGGTGTTTGTCACTTCGCCGCGCGGATTCGGCGGCCCGGGCGGGGGGCCTGGTGGAGGCGGTGGCGGAGGTCCAGCACGCGCCGCGGCGTTGAAAGAGGCGAAGCCGCTAGACGAAGACGCGCGCCGCCAGTTGGCACAAATACCGAATGTGACCGAGGTGTATCCGCAGATTCGGTTCGCGGCGCAAGCGCAGTTCGGCGGCAGTAGCACGACTACTTCCGTTCTGGGATTGCCGGAATCTTCGCGAGCGAGCGGCGCGTTTGAGGGCATGAAGGGCAGATTCTTCGCTTCGCCGCAGGCCAACGAGGTGATTCTGCAAAAGGATTTTGCCAGCGAACTCAGTACTGCGCCGGACTCGTTGATTGGCAAGGATTTGGTGTTGCGTTACGCCGAGCGCGGGTCCTCGCGGTCGTCTGCGGACGCGAACGCGGGATTGCTGAACGCGCTGAGCGGCGGAGGTCTGGGCGGCGGAATCTCGGTGGCGCCGCACGAACAGAAGTTTCACATCGCGGGAATCATCGAGTCCGACCCATCGGCCGGAATCGGCGGGTTCGGCGGCGCGCGCGTATTTCTTCCGCTGGCCACGGCGGAGGCGCTGCATGTTGCGCAACCGTCTGACCTGCAGTCGCTGATGTCCAACGCACCGAGCAAGCCGTCGTATCTGGCGCTTACCGTGCGCGCCAAATCGCCCAAAGACGTGCAGCAGATTGAAGACGCCATCAAGAAGCAGGGCTTCCAGGCGTTTTCCCTGCTTGATGCCACCAAAGGCTTGCGTATCTTCTTCACAGTGTTCGACTTATTGCTCGGACTCTTCGGCAGCCTGGCGCTCACGGTGGCTTCGCTCGGTATCATTAATACACTGGTGATGGCCATCCTGGAGCGGCGTCGCGAAATCGGCATCCTGAAAGCTCTGGGCGCTACCGATGGCGACGTGAAGCGGCTCTTTTTCGCCGAAGCTGCCGCCATGGGCTTTCTTGGCGGACTCCTCGGCGTTGTAGGCGGCTGGCTGATCGGCCGGGCGCTTACGCTGGGCACTACGATTTATTTGAAGCGGCAGGATTTGCCTGGCGTGCAAATATCGTCGGTGCCTTGGTGGCTGGCGCTTAGCGCGATCGGCTTCGCGATCGTGGTCAGTTTGGCTGCGGGGCTGTACCCTGCCGCGCGCGCTGCAAAGCTGAATCCTGTCGAAGCGCTGCGTTATGAGTAGGGGCGTTATGAATGGGTGCGCTGTGAATAATTCCTGGTCTTAGTTCCCTCTTGCCACAAGGACCCACGGAAATCCATACACGGGAAAGGAATTCGTTTTGCCGGGCTGCCTGAAATGATTAAACTCGGCGCATGAGCTTGCTGGACCCTCTCTTCCGTTCTCCGGCTGTCGACGATATTCTTTCGGACAAATCCTCGATTCAAGCGATGCTCGATTTTGAAGCCGCGCTGGCGCGAGCGGAGGCCCGCGCCGGCGTGATCTCTTCCGGCGCTGCCGGGGCCATCGAGTCCAAATGCCGCGCTGAACTCTTCGACCTCGGCGCGATTGGCGAGTCCGCGGCTGCCGCGGGCAATCTCGCCATCCCGCTGATCAAGCAGCTCACCGCGCTGGTGGCGCAACGGGATAAGGAAGCTGCGCGGTACGTGCACTGGGGCGCCACGAGCCAGGACGCCATCGACACCGGGCGCATCCTGCAGTTACGGCAGGCGCTGGATCTGATCGCGCGCGATCTGGATGGACTGGTCGAGCCTCTGGGGCGCTTGGCGCAGAAGCATCGCGCTACGCTGATGGCCGGCCGCACCTGGATGCAGCAGGCGCTGCCGATCACGCTGGGCGTGAAGATCGCGGGGTGGCTGGATGCGCTGGTGCGGCATTCGACGCGGCTGAAGGAGACGCGAGAAAGATGTTTGGCGCTGCAATTTGGAGGCGCGGCGGGAACGCTGGCGGCGCTGGGCGGGCGGGGGCCGGAAGTGGCGGCACTTTTGTCAGCGGAGCTGAAGCTGGCGCTGCCGGATATTCCCTGGCATGCGCATCGCGATCGCATGGCGGAAATTGCTACGACGCTGGGACTCTGTGTTGGTACGGTGGGAAAAATTGCGCGCGATATTTCTTTGCACATGCAAACCGAAGTGGCCGAAATCTTTGAGCCGGCGGCGGAAGGGCGCGGCGGGTCGTCGAGCATGCCGCACAAGCGGAATCCGGTGACGGCTGCGGTGCTACTGGCAACGGCGGCGCGCATGCCGGGGCTGGTGAGCACGATGCTGGCGACGATGGTGCAGGAAGATGAACGCGGACTGGGCGGGTGGCAAGCGGAATGGGAAACATTGCCCGACATCGTGGGATTGACGGCGGGAGCGGTGCATCATTTGAGCGTGTTGCTGCCGGCGCTGGAAGTTGATGCGGAGCATATGCGCAGGAATTTGAATATTACGGAAGGTTTGCTGTTTGCGGAAGCGGTGAGCATGGCACTGGCCGATAAAATCGGGAAAGCGCAGGCGCATGAACTGGTGCAGGCGGCGTGCATGCGCGCCATTAAAGAGAAGCGCGGGCTGCGGCCCATTTTGAGCGGCGATGCGCGGGTCAGCGAGCACTTGAATGCGACGGATCTGGATCGGCTGTTTAATCCGCACAATTATCTTGGAGCTGCAGACGAGTTTTTGTATCGCGTGGTGGCGGCAAGCCGCGTGAAAATTCCCGCCGGAGAAGAATGAGCGATGGCCTTTGCAGAGATTGGTGATGTGCGGATTCGCTATCAATGGGATGGGCCGGAGAACGCGCCGGTAGTGATGCTATCGAATTCGCTGGGAACGGATTTGACGATGTGGGACGCGCAAGCGGCGGCGTGGTCGAAGACATTTCGCGTGTTGCGTTATGACACGCGAGGGCACGGGCAATCTTCGGTGACGCCGGGGCCGTACAGCATTCAGCAATTGGGATGCGACGTCGTCGCGCTGATCGAGGCTTTGGGAGTCGAGCGCGTGCATTTCTGCGGATTGTCGATGGGCGGGCAAACCGGAATGTGGCTGGGCGGCAATGCGCCGGCGCGATTGGAAAAGCTTGTGCTTTGCAATACCGGCGCGAAGATTGGAACGCCGGAGGTCTGGGGCGCGCGAATCGAAGCCGTGAAGAGCGGCGGCATGAAGAGTATTGCTCCGGCGGTGATGGAGCGCTGGTTTACGGCGGGATTTCGCGCGACAAAAGCGGAAACAGTGGCGGCAGTGCGGAAATTGCTCGAGGACACGAATCCCGATGGCTACATCGCAAATTGCGAGGCGGTGCGCGATTTCGATTACCGGGAACGCGTGGATAAAATCGCGGTGCCCACGCTGGTGATTGCGGGTTCGGCGGATCCTTCTACTCCACCAGCGGATGGGCGGTTTATCGCGGAACACGTTGCGGGCGCAAAGTTTGTGGAGCTGAATGCGGCGCATCTTTCGAACATTGAGGATGAAGCGCGGTTCACGAAGGAAGTGGGCGACTTTTTGGCTGGTTGAAAACGGAATTCAACACAGAGGACACTGAGCGCACAGAGGCGGACCGAGAGCAGGGGGAACGATGGACGAACGGGAGCGGTATAAGCAAGGGATGAAGGTGCGGCGGGAGGTGTTGGGGGACGCGCATGTGGACGCTTCGCTGAAGAAGCGTACGGATTTCAACGAAGCGTTTCAGAATTTGCTTACGCGGTATGCGTGGGGCGATATCTGGAGCCGCCCGGGATTGCCGCGCGAGACGCGCAGCATGATCACAGTGGCGATGCTGGTGGCGTTGAACCGGACGCAGGAATTGAAGCTGCATTTGCGGGCGGCGCTGCGGATTGGTTTGACGAAGGAGCAAGTTCAGGAAGTGTTGTTGCAGACGGCGGTTTATTGCGGAGCGCCGGCGGCGAACTCGGCGTTTCATGCGGCGGAAGAAGTGTTTGCGGAAAGAGAGGAAGGAAAGAAGTAAGGACGTAAGACGGCGCGGGATTACGAGGTGCCCGAGAGGGTTTGCCAGCCGCGGCGGGAGAGCGACCAGTAGATGAAGTAACCGGCAGCGGCGGCACAGGCGAGCAGTACGAAGCCGGGTAGCCATTCCTGCAGGACCAGTTCGCCGATGCCGAACATGCTGCAATAGACCAGCGCGCAACCCATAATCCAATCGAAAGTGTTAGCGGCGAGATCGCGGACCGGCTTGATGTCCGGCGCGAGAGCGGCGATATGTTTCCAACCGTGCACGGTGGGCTGCACGCGGCGATAGAATTTAAGGAGGCGCTCTTCGGATTCGGCGGGCGTCAGCAGCGTGGTGATGATCCAGACCAGCGTGGTGGCTCCGGTGGTGATCATTGCGGATTTAGCGAAGACCACCGAATCGTTGCCGGAAAAATGCACCTGCGTGAGCGCAGTGGACACGATGAACGCGGCGATCATCGATGAGATTTCGCTCCACGCATTGATGCGCCACCAATACCAGCGCAGCAGCAGCACGCCGCCGGTGCCGGCGCCCATGCCGAGCAGCAATTGCCACGCAGATTGAATGGAATTAATGTGCGCGGCGGTATAGCCGCTGAGAATCACGAGCAGCACGATGAAGACTTTGCTAGCCAAGACGTAGTGCTTTTCACTTCCCTTGCGAACCAGAAAACGGCGATAGAAATCGTTGATGAGATACGATGTGCCCCAATTGAGCTGCGTGCCCACGGTGGACATAAACGCGGCGAGGAACGCAGCGACCATCAAGCCGCGCAACGCGGGCGGAAGAAAATCACGGAGCACCATGACGTAGCCTTTTTCAGGTTCAGCGGCAAATTCGGCGCTGGGATGCAAGCCGCCGTGCGCGGAATAGACGGCTACGGCGACCAGCCCGGTGATGATCCACGGCCACGAGCGCAACGCATAGTGCGCGATGTTGAACCACAGCGTGGCACCGAGCGAATTCTTTTCGTCTTTCGCGCTGAACATGCGTTGGGCGACGTAACCGCCGCCGCCGGGTTCCGCGCCGGGATACCAACTGGCCCACCATTGCATGGCAAGATACAGAACAAACGTGAGCACCGGCAGCGTCCAGAGCGCGTCCGTGGTCCAGCCGAGATGAAAGGAAGGAAAGAACGAAAGAATATTTCCGGTGGTCTGGCCGGAGGCGCGCGTGGCAGCATCGACTTGCGAAAGCTGCACCTTGAGGAGCGCGATGCCGCCAAGTTTGGAAACAGCAACCCACGCGAGAACGATAATCATGGACATTTTCAGAATGAACTGGAAAAGATCGGTGACCAGAACGCCCCAGAGTCCGCCGATGAACGTGTAAATCCCGGTGAACGGAACGAGGATGAGCACGCAGATCAAGAGAGCGGTGTGCTCGGGGGCGCCGAGCGTGTAATCGAACAGTGAGTGGCCGCCAAATCCGATAGAGAGGACGCGGCCCTGCGCGATGGCGTCGCCGAGAAGCACGGTGGTGATGCTGATCATGGCTTTGATGACCCAGCCGAGGATCAGGCAGTTCATCAGCGCGCCTAGATAGAGCGCGCGGAAGCCGCGGAGGAATGCTGCAGGCTTCCCGCCATAGCGCAACTCGACAAACTCCACGTCCGTCAGAATTTCAGCGCGGCGCCAGTAACGCGCAAAAAAGAAAACCGTCATCATGCCGGAAAGGCACAGCGACCACCACAGCCAGTTTCCCGCAATGCCGTTCTTGGCAACCAGGCCGGTGACGAGCAGCGGCGTGTCCGCCGCAAACGTAGTCGCCACCATGGAGGTTCCCGCAAGCCACCAGGAAACGTTGCGCCCAGAAACAAAAAACTCCTCGGTGCTGCCCGAAGAGCGGCGGCGGTAATAGAGGCTGATCAGCAGATTCAGCAGCAGATAGACGGCGATGACAATCCAGTCGGTGGCGGTGAGAGCCATGATGGTCTTAGTGGTCCTCCGAAAATCACGCCTTCAGCATTCGCGCCGCAGCACCGTCGAATACTGCCGCGTACTCTAACATCCTTCGCGCGTTCCAATAGCAAGCCGCTTAAGCCAAGAAAAAAACGCAGAGCCGTTACAAGAAGCATAACGGCTCTGCGCGGGGTGGTCGGGGTAAAAGCCGAAGCGCCGCTCTCAGAAGCGATACTTGAGAGCGAACTGAATCTGGCGCGAGCCTTGCGAAGAGAATATTTCGCCGAAGTTGTTGGCGGTTGCGGTGTGCTGTCCGCTGAACTCCTGGCCGAAGTTGAAGATCGGCGTGTTGGTAAAGTTCGTGGCATCCATGCGGAACTCGAGGTTATGCCGTTCGGTGATAGAGAAAACCTTGGCAATGCTCAGGTCCGCGGACTTGTAACCGGGGCCATCGAAAGCGCCGACCGGACACGAGCCGAAAGACCCAGCCGCAGGATTGGTGACCGCAGCCGGATTCAGGAAGTGAACACCGTTCGTGTTCGGATCGAAGGTCATGGGAACCCTGGCGGGAACTCCAGCAACACAATCGGCGCGCGTGGAGAAACCGCCGGTGCCGGAAGTATCGCTGCTGGCAAAAATCGTTTGCGAGAAACCGGTATGGAAGACGAAGCTGGAGCTTACCCGCCATCCGCCGATCGCCAAGTCTGCCGCGCGGCCAACGTTGTTGGCGTAGCGCTTGCCGTGGCCGAAGGGCAATTCGTAAACGACGTAGCCGTTGAAGAGGTGCTTGACGTCCTGCGGGCAGCGGCCATAGTCGCCATGCTGATTGTACGGATCTTGCGGAAAGGCCCATCCGGCGATGGTCTGCGATTCGGTGGCCACGTTGTCGCCGAACTGCCCGAAGAACCCAGGCGTGTCGCTCATGCACTTGGACCAAGTGTAGTTCAATTGCGCCTGCAACCCGTTGTGGAAGCGCTCCTGCAAGATGGCTTGTAACGCGTGGTAATTGGAAACGCCGTTTGACAACGTATACCTCCGCTGGCCAGGTTCGCTCAACAGGGTTGGATTGAGGAAGGGGCTCGGAGAAACTGTGCCGTCTGCATTCAATTGTCTCTGCTGCAGCATGATGATGTTAGCCAGATGCTGATTCTCCTGACCGACGTAACCGATCTGGACCGTGGTGGCATTGCCGAATTGATGCTGAATCGCCAAATTCCACTGGTAGTGGACCGCCGGACGGAGGTTGACGTCGAAAGCATGAATGTTCACGCCCGAAAAGCAGGTGGGAGAGAACGCCTGGGCCAAAGCAAGCGTACAACCGGTCGGAAATCCGACGAAGCCCTGGTCCAAAGTGCTTGCCGGCAAGTCTGAGCCTGCACCGACCGAAGGAAACGTGACGTTGTTGGCCTGCTCGAATGGCGGATTCTGCGTGAGTAAGTTGTTCACGCCGTTGCTCTCGGTAAAGTTCGAAACACCGAACGCACCGTGAACCACCGTGTTCTTGATGAAGTCGGGTTGCCAGGCGACGCCGATACGCGGTTGGAAGTTGGTGATGCCGTTGTACTGGTGGTAGAGCGCCTTGCCCAAGCCCATGTTATTGACGGTTGGCGTGATGATGTCTCCGCCGATGAGCTTGTAATTCACGGCATTACCTTCGGCAGCGGCGCGCGGAGTGTTGACCTCCCAGCGCAGGCCCAGGTTCAGCGTGATATTGCGCCGGATGCGCCAATTGTCCTGGCCATAGACGGAGTAGAGGCTGTTCTGCATGTGGCGGTCGCCGACGCCTTGGCCGATGCCGAGGTTATTGGGAAACCCGAGAAGAAAATCGGCTAAGCCGGAGCCGCTGAGGCGAATCTTTTTAGGGTCAGCGGGGTCCGGTGCAGTGGGGTTATTTGTATATTGGCCATTGAAACTAAAAAACCCAGCCAATCCCTCATTACCCGGGTAGAGAAAATTGTCGCGATAGCGATTGAATTGAAAGCCCGCCCTGAATTCATGGTTCCCGTAGGTCTTTAGCACCGAATCGCCAACCTGGATGACGGTGTCAGCGAAAGTGTTGAACTGAGCCAGATTGTTGGCGATGGGCGTAACTCCACTCAACAGACCACCGATCGCCGGAGCGAACGTGCTCGGGGAGCCCGGAATGCCGAACGTTTGAGGAAGATTCTGTCCAGTGGGGTTGGTATAACCCTGGCTAACGGGAAAATAGCTGAGACCCAGTCGCAGATCGTTGAGCAGCGATGGACCGATGGTGTGCGTCCAGTCGATCACGCCATTGCGCAGCGGATATTTGAAGTCGGTGAAGCCGTTGTTGGCGAGCAAGTAGGTTTGCGAGGTCGGATTGCGCACGGCTTGCTGCGAATAGCGGCCGGAGACGCGGTCCTTGTCGGTGGGTGTCCAATCGATCTTGAGGTCACCCTGGTCGGCGCTGTTGCCGACCGTCTGCGAATAATTGAAGAGATTTGTCCCGAAATTTGCCGCAGGGTAGAGCGGAGACGTGACAATCGCCTTTGCCGCCGAACTCAGAGTAAGGCCTGCGGCAGTCAAATTATTGAAGGGGATGAACGCGCGGGCGGTAGGAGCTTGGCCGGCTTGTGGCTTGTATAGTTGAACGTTCCCATTGGTCCCGCTGGTGCACAGGCCCGAGGCGTCAAACCCGGCTGGGCACAACTCACCAAGATTTCCGCCGCGTTCGGCCGCACTAAGAACCTGCGCTGTCTGCGTCGACGAAGTGGGATTGCGTAGCCCCTGGTAATCGGCAAAGAAGAACAGACGGTTCTTGATGATTGGACCGCCAACGGTCGCTCCGAACTGGTTGTAGCGGAGAGCCTGCTTGGGAGTGCCGATGAGATTGTTGCTCCAGGAATTGGCGTTCAGTTTATCGTTGCGCAGAAATTCGTAGGCGCTACCGTGATGAGAGTTGGTGCCGGACTTGATGGTAGCGTTGAGAATGCCGCCGAGAAAGTTGCCGAACTCCGCGGAAGGATTCTGGGTGATGAGGTTGAACTCTTGGATGGCGTCGGGGCTCGGCGAATACGCCACTTCGTTGTTGTCGTGCTGATTGTTGTCGATGCCGTCGAGAATGTAGTTACTGGTCTGCTCGCGGTTGCCGTTGATATAAGGACGGCCGACCTGAAAAGTGTTCTGGCCGGAGGTAAAAGCCCCGGGATTGGTGCTTACCGCTCCTGGCGTAAGCAGCGTGAGTTGGCCATAGTTTCTGGTGAGCAGCGGGATATCTTCGGCAACCACGTGATCGATATGCGTGCTGAGCTCGGTGGTTTCCGTTTGCAGCAGAGGGGTTGAGCTAGTGACTTCCACGGTCTGCGAAACGGAGCCGACGACCATCTGGACGTCGATGCGCGCGACCTGGTTGAGCACCAGTTCGAACGTGGGACGCAGCGCGGTCTGAAAGCCCTTGGATTCCACGCGGACTTCATAGAAGCCGACCGGGACGCGCGCTAGATAATATACGCCGTCGCCGTTGCTCTCTCCGGTGAAGACGACTCCGCGATTAACGTCCCTGGCGGTAACGGACGCGCCCTGAATGGGCGCGCCAGCCGGGTCCACAACCGTGCCGGTGATGGCCGCGGAGACTTCCTGGCCGGGCGTACGCGACGCGCCAGCAAAAAGCGCGATCAGCAGCGACAACAAAACAACCACGGACTTCACATTCTTGATATTCACGTTCATGCCTCCAAGTTTCGAAGCCGCCGATCGTCCAGTAAACTGGCGGCGGCCGCCGTTTCCCCCGACATGCAAAACCAGTACCCTGACAGCTATATGGCCCAGTTGGGCATAGCTATATAGCACGAAATAATGCTTGTCAACAGAAAAATTGTGTTTTATAAAGAAGTCCAAGCTTTATGAACTTTGCGCCCTGTGGCTGCCTGGCACGCGCTCTATAACACCGCTCCACCGCAGCGCGGGGTGCTATATACCGCGCAGCGCCGGGCAAAGTACTGGAATTGTCGCGGCGCAGCTCTTGCAGGACGGCGGCGAGGGCGCCTGGGAACGGAATTGGCGAACCGGGGCCAGTCGCGGAATTCGTTCACCGGGCTGGCGCAGAGATCGTTGTAAGCTGTGGACAACGTCGAGGAGAGTGGTGTGGCGCAGAAGAACCGAAACGGCCGAGCCGGCGTGCCGGCCTACCAGCGCATACAGAGTTCCATCCGCAAGCGCATTGAAGCGGGACAGTTGCGCCCAGGCGACGGCGTTGCCTCCGAGCGCGACCTCGCGCGTATTCACTCCGTCAGCCTGATGACCGCGCGGCATGCCCTGGCATTTCTCGAGCATGAGGGCGTCGTGGAACGGCGGCGCGGCGTCGGCACGTTCGTCGCAGCGCCGAAGATTCATTTTAATAAGCTGATGAGCTACACCGAGCAGATGTCCGGCCGCGGCCTGAGCGGCGGCTCCAAAGTGCTGGTAGCGAAGATCAGTGACGATGAACCGGAAGCGGCCGCGCGCCTGTCGTTGCCGCCCAAGACCAGCATCATCAAACTTGAACGCCTGCGGCAAACGGCCGACGAGCCTTTTGCGCTGGAAACGTGCTATTTGCCGGCGGCGGACTTTCCGGGGCTGGTGTCCGCGCCATTGGGTCGCGAATCGCTTTTCGGGCTGCTCGAACGCGAATACAAAACCGTTATCGCGTACGCCGACGAAGAAGTCGACGCCACCGCGGCGGACGCCCGTATCGCGGATCTGCTGGGCATTCCCAAGCGCGACCCGCTGCTGCGCATTCGCCAAGTCATCTATTCGACCAAGGGCCGCTCGATCATGTACGTTCTGGGCTTTTACCGCTCCGATCGCCACAACCTGGTGATCCGGCGCTTCCGCTGACCATGCTCGTCGTTCTACAGCGCGACAAAGAAGAAGTGAGCTTGCAAGCCGCGCGCATGATTGCGGGCGCCATTCGGCGCAACCCTGCGCTGCGGCTGGGCCTGGCCACCGGAGGCACGATGGTGGGCGTCTACCGCGAACTGGTCCGGCAGCATCGCGAAGAAGGGCTGGATTTTTCGCGCGTGGTGACTTTCAACCTGGACGAATATCTCGGCGTGGCGCCAGAGCATCCGCAGAGTTTTCATCACTTCATGCAACAGCACCTTTTTGCGCATGTGAATATTTCGCGCGCGAACATTCACATTCCGGACGGCACCATAAAGCGCGACTACGATGCGTACTGCGAAAAATACGAGCAAGCCATCCGTGACGCCGGAGGAATCGACTTGCAACTTCTGGGCATCGGACGCAACGGGCATATCGGTTTCAACGAACCGATGTCCAGCCTGGGCTCACGCACGCGCATGAAGGAGCTAAGCGCGGAAACCATCGAGGACAATCGCAAAGCGTTTGCGCCCGGCGAAGAAATGCCGCAATGCGCCATCACCGTCGGAATCGGCACGATCCTCGAAACTCGGCGCATTCTCCTGCTCGCCACCGGCGCATCCAAAGCGGAGGCCATTGCGAAGTCGATCGAAGGGCCAGTGGCCGCGTCGGTGACCGCTTCGGCGCTGCAACTGCACCGCGACGTTACCTTCATCGTCGACGAAGAAGCAGGAGCGCAACTCACGCAGAAGCCTTATTACGAACACGTACTAAAGATGACCAAGGCGCTCATGCCCGAGCGCCTCTCCTAGCTCACCACAACAATCCGAACGAACGTTCTGACCGTGGGCGAGCCATTTTCGGCGTAATGCTTTCTTGGCGTTGCGCGAGACCTCGCTCACTCGTTAGAATCACTGCGAGCGAAATCAAGCGGCCGCAGTCCTTCAGCTGCTCGTATTTCTGCGTACCGACAAAATCGGAGGTCCCTGTGAAACGCACTTCCCTTCTCCCTCTCTTGATCCTTTTTCTCGTGCCTATCGCTTCGGCACAGGACTGGGCGAGCGCGCGTGTCGAAAAATCTCCGCGGCACCGCGAGTGGGTAACCATCAAGCATGATGGGCGGTCCGTGGAAACGTTCGTCGCGTATCCCGAGTCGAAAGATAAGCGCCCCGTGGTTCTGGTGATTCACGAAATTTTCGGCATGACCGACTGGGTCCAGGAACTGGCCGACGAAGTAGCCGAAGCGGGCTACATCGCCGTCGCGCCGGATTTGCTCTCCGGCATGGCGCCAAGTGGCGGGCGTTCCAAAGACTTGGCGCAAAACGCGGCGATCGAAGCCATTCAGAAGCTGAATCCCGACCAAATCACCGCGGACCTGAATGCAGCCGCGGACTATGGGCTGAAATTGCCCGCCTCGAACGGCAAGCTGTTCGTTGGGGGCTTCTGCTGGGGCGGCGCGCAAACGTTTCGTTTTGCAACCAACCGCGCGAGTCTCGCCGCGGCTTTTGTGTTCTACGGCACGCCGCCGGAAAAGGATGCGCTCGCTCGAATCAAAGCGCCGGTCTACGGCTTTTACGCGGGCAACGACGCACGCGTGGATGCAACCATTCCCGACACCGTCACGAACATGAAAGCGGCGGGCAAGAGCTACGAGCCGGTGACGTATGACGGCGCCGGGCACGGCTTCATGCGCGCCGGCGAAGCGCCGGACGCCAACGACCCCAACAAAAAAGCGCGCGCCGACGCCTGGGTACGATGGAAAAATCTGCTGGCGAAGTAGCTTTATAGTTTTCGTTTCGGGCGTCATGGCAGGGCGAACGTGAACAGGGCGGAGCCGGCGGCCACGGCTACGTATTGCTTGCCGTCGACGGCGTAGGACATGGGCGAGGCGTAGACGGAGGCGCCGCACTGGAAGTGCCAGAGCACTTTGCCGGAGGCGGCGTCGAGCGCGATGAAATTGCCTTCGGCGTCTCCGGTGAAGACGAGGCCGCCGGCGGTGGACAGGACGCCGGCCCAGGTCGGCGACGGATGCTTGAATTCCCATTTTAATTTGCCGGTGGCGGGATCGAGAGCGCGGAGCGCGCCCCAGAACGGAGCCATGTCGTCGTTGGGAAAGTAGGCGCTGCCGTAGTAGGCGTGCCCTTGTTCGTAGGGCTGGGGCGCGGTGCTGAAAATGTCGCATTGTTCGCGCGCGGTAACGTAGAAGAGCGAGGTTTGCGGATCGTAGGTTGGGGACATCCAATTCGTTGCGCCAGCGGCGCCGGGGCAGACGCGCGTGCCCTCGGGCGTAGGCGAAGCGTCTTTGCGGGCGATGGGAGTTCCCGAAGCGTCTTTCGTATCGCTCCAGGTCACTTTGGCGTAAGCATTCGCGAAGATGACTTTTCCGGTGGTGCGGTCAATCAGGTAAAAGAATCCGTTGCGATTGGCTTGCATGATCAAGTGCTTGCCGCCCTGATCGACCAGGACGGGAACTTGCGTGGCGTCGTAATCGTGCTCGTCGTGCTTCGAGAATTGGTAATACCACTTGAGTTTTCCAGTGTCGGGGTCGAGCGCTAGCAAAGAATTGCTGTAGAGGTTGTCGCCGGCGCGGCCTTCGCCGCGATTGGATGGCGAAGGATTTCCGGTGGTCCAGAAGGTGGTGTTGGTGGCGGGATCGAAGGAGCCGGTGATCCAGGCAGGAGCTCCTCCGATTTTCCAGGAATCGCCTTCCCAGGTTTCGTGGCCGGGCTCGCCGGGGCCGGGGACGGTGTAGAAGCGCCACTTGCGGTCGCCGGTGTTGGCGTCGTAGGCGTCGATGAAGCCGCGAATACCGTATTCGCCGCCGGAGACGCCGATGAGCACGAGATTTTTGACGGCCAGCGGAGCGAGGGTGATGCTGTAGCCCTGGCGATAATCGAAGGTGCTGACGTCCCAGACGACGTTGCCGGTTTTCGCGTCGAGGGCTACGACGTGCGCATCGAGCGTGCCCAGAAAGACTTTGTCGCCGAGAATGGCCAGGCCGCGATTGACGCGGCCGCAGCAGGGCCGAACGTCGGACGGAAGAGCGCGCTGATATTGCCAGATGGGGCGGCCGGTGCGGGCGTCGAGCGCGAAGGCGCGATCATCCTGGCCGGTGGCGTAGAGGATGCCGTCGACGACGAGAGGCGTGGCCTCGAATTTTCCTCCGGCCATGGTTTGATAGGCCCACTTCGGAGCGATTGCGCCGGCGTTCTTGGTGTTGATCTGGTCCAGCGTGCTGAAGCGGCGGCCGGCGTAGTCGCCGGAGTACATGAGCCAGTTTTGCGGTTCCTTGGCGGAATCGAGCAGGCGCTGCGGCGAGACTTGGGCGCGAGCGGCGCACGGAGCGAGCGCCGCGGTGGCCGAGAGCAGCGAGACGGCTATAGCGTGCTTCATGTTCGCTCTCCTGATTTTTCCCGATACATTCCTCGATGGTTTTTTCATTGGGGCGCGCTCACGCTCAGCATGTAGGCAACGAGGTCTTGCAGATCTTTGTCGCTCAGGGTTTTGGTGTCGTAGGCAGGCATCAGGGATTCGCGGGTTTTCTCGAACGATTTCAGTTTGTCTTTGTCGAAGAGGTGGATTTGCTCGCGCGAGTCCATCATTTGCAGGGTGAAGCTGTCTTCGTTGAGGACTACGCCCTGAAGTTTGGTGCCGTCGGCGGTGACGACGTTCACGGTCTCGTATTCCTGGGAAAATTCTTTCATGGCTTCGGAGATTCCTTGCGCCAGGCGGCGGCTGGGTTTGCGGACAGATTCGACCAGGTAGTCGAAGGAGCGCGCGGAGCCGGCGGAGGTGAGATCGGGACCGAGGCGGCCGCCTTTGCCATTGATCATGTGGCAGGTGGCGCAGGCAGAAGCGTTGAACAGCGTTTTGCCGCGAGCGGCGTCGCCGGTGGCTTCGGCGGAGGCTTTTTTCTCGACGCTGCGAATGTAAGTGATCACTTGCCAGATTTCCTCGGGAGTCATGCCAACGCCTTGCTGGGTGGCGCCGTTGGGGGGCATGGCGGTGCCGGGAACGCCGTCGTTGATAGTGTGGAAGAGATCGGCGTCAGCGCTGCCGTGCTTTTTCCTGGCGCGGGTCAGGTCGGGTCCACGGCCGCCGCCGCGGGCTCCGAGGCCGTGGCAGAAGGCACAATTGGCGCGAAACTGGAATTCGCCGAGTTGTGCCATCTTTTTAGCTGTCTGGGGATCGCCGGCGTAGGGATTTTTGTCCTGAGCGCGAGCCGCCAGGACGGCGATGGCGAGTAGGGCCACCGCGCCGGTAGCTAGCAGAGCTAGATTGCGTTTTCGATTGGACATGCGTGGGCCGCTCCAGGGGAGAGGGAGTCGATGCAGCGGAAATATATCATCGGAAGGTGGGGCTGGACGGCTAAGTTTTGCGTGGTTCGCCTGAGGAGGCGGACCCTACAAAAGCTCGTTAGCGATGGTCTCCCTCCCCCTTGTTTTGTGTAAGTGTTGATTCTAAAGCCAGTTAAAGTCCTTTGTTTTGATACAGTTTTGTAAGTGTTCATTCTAAAGAACTTATGGAGGATTCTTGGGGAGGATGTCGGACCCGGGAAGGGATCTCCTGGTGCCACCCCCGGTGTTTTTGCAAAGAGCGCGGAAGCGATTGAAAGGAAAGAAGTAAGCTTGCGCTCTTTTGTAGATGAGTGCAAAAGAGCGCAAAAGAGCGAAGCGAAAGTCACGAAAGTCATAGGAGTATCGCAGAGGGAAGAGGGGAGGAGACGCAGAGTGTGCAGAGGGCGCAGAGAGGAGTAGGGAGTATTGAGGGTCATAGGGAAGGATAGCACGAATTGGGCGGTTTGTCTACTGTAAAGTAATAGAATACCTGGTAACTGATAGGAACGGCTGTGGAAAAGCGGCGACGGTCGCTGCTGTCCAGCGAAGAGAAAACCTCGGAGAGGCCGCCCTAAAAGGACGGCTTCTACAGGCGCTGCGCGCCTTTGATGGCGCTAGGAGCCGGAGTAGAGCTGGAAGGGGGCCCAGTAGAAGGGTTTGGCGAAGACGTTGTGGGAGTGGAGGAAGGCGAGTTTGGCGTTGCGGAGGGCGGTGGCGGGGTCTTTGCCGGCGGCTAGTTGGGCGTACATTTTGTCCATTAATTGGGGGGTGGAGACGTCGCTGACCTCCCAGAGGGCGCCGATGACGTTGTGTGCGCCAGCGCGGAGGAAAGCCCAGGAGAGGCCGACGAGGCCTTCGCCGGAATAGGCGCGGGTGCCGGAACCGTTGCAGGCGGAGATGGTGACGAGGTCGGCGTGGAGGTGATGGGTTACGATTTCCCGAGCGTAGAGTTTGTAGGACTCGGCGCCGGGTTCGTTGCTGAGGATAACGGCGGATTCGAGAGGGCGGGCGCGGCTGGCGGTGCCGTGGGTTACGAAGTGGAGATAGGAGAAGCGGCCGGGCTGGCTTTTGAGGTAAGCGCTGGGGGTGGCTTGCGGGCCTTGCAAGACGGTGCGGCGGGTCTGCGGAAAGTAAGGCTGGATTTTCTGTATCTCGGTTGCGGCTTGGGGCAAGGGGCCGAATTCGGGAACGGGGACGGCGTCGCCGACAAGCAGGAGGCTTTTCTGCTTGGAAGGCGGGCGATTGGCGGCGGAGGCAAGCATAGAGAGCGAACTGGCGGTGGTTACGGTCACATCTTCGATCCAGAAATGGGGTTGCGGTTCGGGGACGATGAGAGTTTCGAAGTTGAGGCCGTAGAGGCTGGCGTCTGGGAGGAGGATTACGCGGGAGCCGGGGGGGAGCAGTTTTTTCGCCGGCTCGACCAGGGTGGTATATAGCTTTTTTCCGGCTTCGGTGGCGCTGGCGAGGATGTCGGTGGATTTGAGGGTTAGGCCGCGGTAGGTTTTGATGAGGGGATCGATTTCGGAGGCGCGCGGAAGAGTGAAGTATTCGGTTTTCGTCGGGGTGATGGCCCAGAGATAGGAATGCTTTTCGCCGAGCCAGTAGACTAGGATGGTGGCGTGGAGGCGCTGGGCAAGTTGTTGCGGGTTCGCGCGGGGAGTGGGTTGGGTGGCCGCAACGATCTTCGGGGAGAGTCCTTCGGCCAGGGTGCGTGCTCGGCTCAAGTCTGCTTGATGCAAGGCGTCATTGGCGCGGTTGCGGCGAATCAGAAAATCGATGTATTCGCCGTAGACTTCGATGCCGCTGGAGAGAAAGCTGAGGCGGAGCTCGTCGTGATCGATGGAGGCTCTGGCCTGTTCGATGATGCCGATGGATTGCCTGTAGAGATTGTCGGCTTCGCCCGCTTTGCCCTCGGCGTCCCGCACTCCAGCTAGTCCGGCCTGCGCTTCCCATAGCAGGGGCGGTCCGGCGCTTGGTTCAGCCAAGATGCGATGGAAGAACCTATCGGCGTCGCCAAAACGCTTTTCGGTGGCAGCGATGCGGCCGGCGAGCACCTGGGAGTCGAGCACGCCGAACTTGTCTCTACCGTCCTCTTCGATCTTGAGGGCTCGTTGACTATATTTCTGCGATTCTTCGAGCCGACCGGTCCGCAACATAAGGTCCGTCAGGTTGTTAAGACACTCGACTTCAGTCTGAGGCTGGTTCAAGCCGCCGATGCGGTCCAGGGTTTGCTTGGACAGAGCCTCGGAAGATCCGAAGTCATGAAGGGCCCGCGAGGCATCGGCAACGCCGCTCAGCCAGTAGTGGCTGTACCCCGTGAAATTGCTCTTCTCCGAACTCTCGGCTCCGTCCTTGAACAATCTCAGTGCCTCTTCAAAATCGCCTAGTTCGTAGTAGCTCCAACCCAAGTTACCTAGGCTGGTAGCGACCAAGCCAGGCAGATTGAGCGAGCGAGAGGTGTCGAGTGCTGTGCGGCTCCGGTCAACCGCTTCATCAAAGTGTTGTTGGCTGGTGGCGACGCGCGCCAGGGATACAAGTAGATTCGCCTCCTGGTCGCTATCGTGGCGTTCGCGTGCAAGAGTAAGGGCCCGGTGAAACGTGTCGTCTGCGGCCGTGTAGCGTCCTTGATCTACTTCCAGACCGCCTCTGGCAGTCAAAACGGCCGGCAATAGTTGCGCCTGGGATGTCGCTGCGAGTTGTTCGGCCCTCGCGAGGGCACCCCCGGACTTATCGAAGTTTTGACAAATCCTGTATGCGATGCCTTCAAAGAGAAGCTTGCGTACGGCGGTATCAGAGGCCGCCAGAGACGCAGGTAGGTCGCCGTGGAGAATAGCCAGCGCGTCCGAACAGGCGAGCTGAGACACAAGAATCTGGGCCTTCATGACACGGAAGCGCCACAACCAATACACGCTCTTGCGCCCATCCCGCTCGATGGCCTGATCGACGCCTTTTCTAGCGAGCGAGAGATCGCCGTGCTTGATTGTCCAAGCGATTCGCTCTTCGGTTCGTTCCGGGCTATCGGACTTACCACATCCCGACGTGAGCAAAGCGGTAAAAAATGCAAGGAGGCAAGCGAGGGCAGCTAGCCGCCTCACGGGAACGGCGGGGGTTGTTGTCCGTTGATGCGGGACTCGGCGACGGTGAGGTCGGCTACGTGGGGAGAACCGAGTTCGAGGCGGATCATGGTGAGGGTGATGGTGCCGGGCTCGGCGAAAATTTCGGCCAAGAAGATTCTGCCAAAACCCTTGATTTCGATGAGATGGCGTTTGGCATCGACGCCGGGGAGCTTGGTCTCGATCTTTTCCACGAGCGAGCAAATGGCCACCTTACGGTTTTTATGGATGGGAGCTATTTTGCCGGATTTTGTGTCCGATGCAATAGATTGCGCGAGAGCGTCGTAAGTCTTGCATTTGACGAGGAGGTCGTGGCGGAGGATGACGTTGACATCCCTGCCGTCAATCTTGAGGCCTTCGAAACGGGTGTCGTCCGCGGTGATGTGGCCTTCGGGGTCGTCGGGATTGTGGATGGAAGTGAGGCGGCAGACGACACGATCTGCGGTAACCCGGCCTAGGATGTTGAGGTCGTGGACGGTGGCGGAAGCGTGGGTGGCGAAGGTGCCGTCGCGGCGTTGCTTGCCGGAGATGTGCGTGTGGCCAAGGCGGAAGGAGGCGAAATCCTGGAAATGGAAGCCTTCGACCTGCGACGCAGCGTGGCCGCCGATGGTGGGCAGCGAAGCGGAGGCTTGCGCAGGGATCAGGGACCACAGCGGATGACGAAATTCGCCGCTGAAAGCGTGGCCTTCGGCGTGGAAATGGAACGGAATACGGTGCAAGTGGGGCATGGGGACAGCACCTCGACGGTAAAGTTGTGACCTAGAATCTTATCCAGCTACTGACGGAATGCAACGGTTATCGTAAAGCTTTGGGTGTTGCTGCCCGGGAGCGGCTGGCCGGAAGCGAGGTCCGCTCCGAGAAAGACGATGCGGTAGTTGCCGGAGGCGGGAAGAAGGCTTCCCGGAACGGCCAAGCTGAAGCGCTGATTGGCTTTATCGGCTGGGACGGCTACTTGCAGGAGTGTGCGGCCGCTGGCGTCCTGAAGTTGGCAGAGGTAGGCGGGGAGGGCGGCGGACGGGGTGAAATCGAATTGGACGGAGAAGGGTTCGCCGGGACGGACTTGGAATGGGGAGGCGTTGGCGGGGGCATCGGCGCCGCTCCGCGTGCCGGTCGGGGGAAGATCGAGGACGGCGGCGGAAAGGCTTGAAACGGCTGGAGTTGCGGCGTTCTTGAGGTGGGGAATGAGGACGGTGTCCTGGTAGGTGACGATGGTGGCCAGGACGAGAGCGACAAAGGCGGGTACGGCGGCGAAGGCCCAGCGGAAACGCTGGATCCAGCTTGGCTGGTCGGGGGTTGAGCTGGCTGGGGCGCGGTGGCCAGCGGCGGCTGCGGCGAGGGCGGCGTTGGCGTCTTCCTGGAAGACTTGGCGGGTGGTGGCGGCAAAGGCAGCGGCGGCCTGGAGATCGAGGGCGCACGCGGCGCAGTCAAAATAATGTTCTTCGTATTGGTCGCGGAGGGTAGCGTCGAGCTCCCCCAATAAGTACTTCTCGGCGGCTTGCAGCCGTAGGGCTTCGGTATGGTCCATTTTATTCATCCCGGTAAATAGTGCATGGCGAAGGGGTTTCGTTTCATGGGGTTTGCTCAGGAGGTCTGGCGGCTGGCCGGGGGCCTAGGCCGCTGGCGCCTTTCGTAGTGGGCGCGAAACTTCTCTTTGGCGCGATGGAGGCAGACGCGGAGGTAGTCGCGGTCTATGCCGAAATCGCGGCAGACTTCGTCTTTCTCCTTTTCTTCCCAGAAGATAGCGCGAAGGATGGCGGCGTCGCGGGCGGAGAGTTCAGCCAGGATTTCGCGGACGACGACCATGAGCTCTTTGGAGGCGAGGGCGCGGTCGAGGTCGACGGCTTTGTCTGGAATCTCAAGATGCGACTCTTCGAGGGAATCGCCCTTGCCGTCGGCGCGGCGGCGTTCGCGGAGGACATTTTTGCAAATGGAACAGACAAAGGCGCCGAAGCGCTCGGGTTGGCGGATGCCGCCTTCCTTGCGGAGGTTGACCAGGACACGGGTGAAGCTTTCCTGGGTGATGTCGTCGACTAGATCGGGGGGAGTGGCGCGGCTGCGCAACATCATATGAAGAAAGGGCTCGAAATAGGCGAAGAAGTGGTGTTCGACGGCAGGATCACCGTCGCGCAGACGATCGACGTATAAACGGTCGAACGCGAAAAGTTCCAAAATGTCCCTCGGATATCCCCTACTGCTGGGTGGGGAGTATAGCTAGGCTAGGCGTACGGGGCAATAAATCTACGGTTTTGAATCAAGAAGGCGACGTAAAGTCGCCCCTACAAAAGCGGATCCGGGTCGGTGGCGGATGGGGTTCGGCTCGCGATGGTGGCGTGGCATGAAACGGAGGAGGAGGATCGCGCACTACTGAAATAGAACCCCCTCGAATTGGGAGTTCTCATCTACGGGGAACTATCCCCTCCCCGTGTGCCCCACCGGGCGCATCTTCGTCCCCTGAACCGGCGAGGATGCGCCTCCCTTATTTCGGGGATTGGGCCGGACCCTGGAGGAATTGTGGAAAGAGAGTCGCAAACACGTTTTTCTAGAAGTGATGCGAAGGATCGATTCGCGCCGACGGGCGGCGTGACCCCTTGCCATGCTGCGGCAGCCAGTCTGACGGCGCTGAGCATGGACTTTGTGGCGAAGCCGGCGGAAGCGCAGCGGGCGCAAGCGGCAATTCCCGGTGCGGTGAGCAACACGCTGAAGGGCGTGGCCGGGTATGCGGGTTGTCTGGTGATGGCGTCGGATCAGGAGGCGCGGCTCATTACGGTGATCACCTTCTGGGTCGGGGAGCGGCGCGCCAAAAGCTGCCACGAGAATGAACGGTGGCTGCGGAAATTGCTGGCGCCGTACATTGAAGGCTGCTTGCGGACGCGGACGTTTGCGGCACACCGGGCGGAGATGATCGAGATGCGCAGCAATGGGGAGACCGATGTGCACTCGTTGATTCCATCGTTCACGGATGGCGAGCCGAATGCCCGGTTCGCGGCATGAGAACGCAGGCTTTTGAAATAGCGAAACACCATGAACAAACTTTTCTGGGCTTGGGAAAAATGGACACGATACGTGCAGAGCGGAATTGCAGTGTGGATCGCTGTGAATGCGGCTCGGTTGCTTCTCTGGCTGAACAGGCTCTGTGCCTGAATCATTTTGTGGCGCATTGCTACGATCAGCTCGATCGGATCGACCCGCGGGGGCGAAGCCGGACGGTGGCTGACGTGGAGCGGGCGAAAGTACGCGACTTCGTGGAAGAGTGCTCGGATCAAGCGCTGAACGTTTGTCTGCAAGCCGAGAGGCTATCGAATCTGGAACGAGGAAGGCTGCTGGATATTCTGCTGTGGGCGGGCGAGCTGTACGCGATGGCGGATGCGGCGATGAGTTCCCCCTTTGCGGATAAATCGCGGAGGCTTGCGGGCGGTCCCGCGGGTGTGTCGTTGGGTAAGTAGACGCAAGTTCATGCAGGCGAGGAGTTGTGACCGGCCGGATTATTTTTGCCGGGCCTCGGTTGTCTCGTTTGTCGAAGACTTATTTGGTAGGCGGCTGCAATTCGTTGCGTAGCTGGAGTAAAAGTTGCGCGAGGCGTTCGCCGTCGTCGCGGTCCAGATCGGCGTCCGCAGTGAGAAGTTCTTCCACGGCGCGGGCCAGCCGGGAGCCTTCTGGGAAGCCAAAGGTTCCGAGCGAGCCGGCTAATTTGTGGGCCTCGCCAGCCGCGTGGGCGCGCAGTTCCGGAGTGAGCAGGCCGGACGCTAGAGCGGACGAAGCCTGCTCTACGACGGCAATGCGGCTTAGAGTCACATCTTTCTTCTGCTCCCAAAGTCGTGCCAAAAGTGCCTTGATCGCTTGAGGATCTTGCATCGCTCCCGCCATCAGGTGGACTCCCAACCTAAAGCGGCGGATATCTGGGCGGGCAAGGTGAGAGGATCGAAGGGCTTGGCCAGGACCGCGGCGAAAGAGAATGCGGCGAATCTTTCAGCGTCCGATTTCTGCACGCTGGCGGTCAGCAGAATCACCGGGATGTGTTGCGTCTGCGGATTCGCGCGCAAGGCTTGAAAGGTGGAAGGGCCGTCCATGCGGGGCATGTTGGCGTCGAGCAGAATGGCATCGGGCTGTTCTGCTTGCGCGCGCAGGATGACCTCGGGGCCAGGCTCGGCGAAGAAAACCTGCCAGCCGCCGATTTCTTCGAGGCTGAGCGCGATGATTTCGCGAATTTCTTCCTGGTCTTCTACAACAAGGATTTTCTTGGATGGCATTTTCTGCTGTGCGTGCGGAGCGGCGCCCTTTTTGCCTTTCAGTTGTCCTGCAGGACTACACGAAACGATACGGCTCGCCGCGGTCCCAGTTCGGAGCGGGTTACGGTGTCGCCGGGTTCGACGCGGGTGCCTACGCCGCGGGCGATGAAATAGCCGCGGGGGAGGCCGCTGGACTGCAGGCGCCTCAGGATGGCGTCGGCGCGCAACTGACTGAGCTGTTCGTTGAAATGTTCGTCGCCGGGTTTGTCGGCATGGCCGATGATGGTGATTTGAGCTTTTTTGTTCGCAGCGGCCGCGCTTGAGAGAACCACCTTCATTTCTTCGACGATTGTCAGCACTTTATCGGATTCTCCCTGGGCGAGGGCGGTGGTGCCAGACAGAAAATCAAGCGATGTGGACTCGAGGCGCTGAGCGGACTGGCGCAATTGAGCGATTTCTTCGGCGGCGAGTTGCGAGTCGTCGTATTTGGTGATTCCGCCCACGAAACGGGCTTGCTTTCGAGTGCTGGTGATCCAGATTTGCGGAGCCGTGCCGGAGGCGTACAGAACACCGTCCTGCACTTTCAGGGAAACGCCGGACGGAGGAAAGAGGAGTTCCCTGGCGCGAGCCAGGACGAAGTCGGGATAAGAGGCTGAATAAGGCTCCCAGCGCGCTTCCACATCTTGCGGAGCCAGATGGGCATCGTGGAGCAGCGCGGAAGGATCGTTCGCCAGAGGGTCGCGCAAGCCGGTGAGATGGTATTTCCCGTGGCGGGCGTCTGCTTCAATCAGGATGATTCCGGGTTGCTCTCTAAGAGTTTGCAGATAATTGCGCCAACGATGTTCTTGCAGAAGTGGGCGAACCAAGAGTGCGGCTACGACTAGCGCGGCGCCCGCGGCCACAAAACTCAGCGTACGATACGATTGCGCTTTTCGCTCCTGCAGGCGGAACGTGAGACAGGCGTCGAGCAAGGCACGGCAGGATTCGAACGGCGCGGAGTTTCCTTCGAACTCCGCGAGGTCGTGGGCGTGTTCGCGGTGAATTTGTTCGATGGTTTCCTGCAACTGGACGCGCAGATCGGCCGGAGCTTCACCGCGGATGACGGCCGCCAGAACAGCTTGCGGGCCGCGCGCGATCCAGACTTTTAGTTCGCCCACTTGCAGGGCGTCGATGTCTTCGGTCTTTTCTAGCTTGAAGGAGTCATGGACAAAATCGGTGATGGCCGTGAGCATCGCGGAAATCATGTCCGCGCCCGTAGCCATAGTAGTGGCGGAGACATGCTGCAGCAGCAGACCAGTCCGGCTATGAATGAGGAAAATCTGCTCGACGCGATATTCGAGGGTGCGGAGGAGGACGATCTCGCTGAAGGATTTGCCGGTGCGCCAGGCTTCCCACCGCCAGCCCAGCGAGCGGGGAGAAAGACTTTGCTCCAGCGTCTGGTTCAAGGAAACCAACATGGCGCCGAGGGTTGCCGCGATGGCCTTGCGGATGGCTGGACCGAGCAGCGGGAAAATGGCACCCGCCAAGACCTCGGGGCGCTTCTTTACGGAGAGAGCGATCGCGGTTTCGACCGTGGGAAGAAAGGACGCAGCGAGCTTGCTGTCCCGCTGCGAGCGAAGAGCCATGGCTTCGGGAAGAACGCGGCTGACCATTTCCGTATTTGACTGCGGGTCTTCGACGCGGTCCTGCAGCTGGCGAATCTGCAAGCGTTCCGGAGACACCAGTAGCCGGCGAATTTCTTCGATGGGAGCGGCGGAGCCGTTGGTCCCATCGGAGCGGCCCTTTTCCTGGGCTTCCGGAAGATCTGCGCTCATTATTTATTTGCTTCGCCCGGCCTTTGCGGACAAAGCCTCCGTCCCGGGAATATTAAATTCGTTGTTCAGCCGCATAGCCATTTCGGTGAACAAGTTGGCCAGCGCGGCGCGGCCGGGCTTGTCGGCGTTGAGCTCCTGGACGGAGCGTTCGACGGCGGCTTTAAGCTCCTGATGCAGCCCGCGGAATTCGCCGGAAAGCTCTTCGCCTTGATCGAGGATCTGCTTGCGAAGATCGCGTTGCTGCCTGGAAACCTGCTCGTCGACGTGCGTGAAGCGCTTCTCCATCGCCTTGGTAAGCTCTTTTAGCTCGCGGGCAATCTCGCCAAGCTTCTCGACGCGGTCCTCTTTTTCGGCTTTGACGCGCTCGGCCATGGATTCCATTTCGTTCTTGAAATAGAGGTTGAGCGAATCGAAGCGCTTTTTGGACTCGTCGCGCAGGGCAGCAGCTTCTCCCGCGAGGCGTTCCTCCATGCGCGCGAGCTTCTTCTCGAACTCTCTTTGCTGCGTCCCGAAGAGGATCTCGCGGATGCGGTCGACATTCTCTCCGCCTGCCGCGCCATCTCCTGCGAGCGCTCCATTTGCGCCTTTGGTTTCTTCTGCGTTGTTCACGGTCCGACTCCTTTCCTTGCGTTTCGAAGATTGCTTGCTGGAAGACTTTTCGTTGCTATTGCGCCTGGCGGTTGGCGACATGATGGTTCCATCCTTTCGAGAACCGTGATGACTGCCACCGGCAGCCGTGGTCACACTCCGGTGTTGCTCTTGGTTGCAGCGGGCGGGGCGAGCCCCGCCCCTACTGGGATTTTCGGCGCGGATTCTGCACGCGCCGGGACTTGCGGCGCGGATTTCGCGTAATTCTCCACCAACGGCAACGAAAAAGCGAAGCAACTGCCTTTGCCGAGTTCGCTTTTCACGGTTATAGTGCCGCCGTGCTGCTCGACCAGGCGCTTGGTGATGGCGAGGCCCAGACCCGTGCCATCGATAGCTCCTTCTTTGGCATTCGTGGCGCGAAAGAAATCGCGGAACAGGCGTTGCTGCTCTTCGGGAGAGATTCCGGTCCCGGTGTCGGAAACGGAAGTGAGCACGAACTTTCCGTCGGCACGCGAGTCTAGACGCACGGCGCCGCTCTCGGGCGTGAACTTCACGGCGTTGCTCAACAAATTGGTGAGCAACTGCTTGAATCGCAAAAAGTCTGCGTGCACGGCGATCCCTTCGGCAATGTGACTTTCCAGAGCGATGCTCTTGGCCCGCGCGTGCGGACCAATCATCGACAGAACTTCCTGCGCGGCATCCGCCACCAAAAAATCCTCGGTCTTCAGTTCGAGCTCTCCGGCTTCGATTTTCGATAGATCCAGAATGTCGTTGATGAGCGCCAAAAGATGTTTCGCGCCGTTTTCCATGTGCGCCACGAAGCGGTGTTGCTTTTCGTTGAGTTGGCCCGGGATTTGCTTCAAGAGCAGGCCGCTATAGCCTAGGATCGCGGTCAACGGAGTACGAAGCTCGTGGCTAATATTTGCCAGGAACTGGCTTTTCAGCCGCGTGGCGCGATCCAGTTCCCGATTCTTGATTTCGAGCAGAGCATTCACAGCGGCCAAGCGCTCCTGCAGCAAACTTAGTTCGTTCCTCTCCTGCTGAATCAATCCTTTCTGTGCGTCGCTGGCGCCGGAGCCCAGCAAAATCACCCAGTCCGCACTCTCGAATGTGGCGGCGTAAACGTCGGCTGCCGATTGCTTGGCAAGTACGGAAGGCAGGAAGAGGCTGGCACCATCGAGAGGAAGGAGTCCTGCGAGAAAAAGCGCCCTTTCCGCAGCCATTTCTCCCGCGCGTAAACCGCCCAGTCCATATCGCTGGAGCTCGCCTCCACAATTGGTTACGCGACCATCGCGATCGCAAACCAGATAGGCCGGATAGCGGCTGGCCACCAGTTGATCGGCGAGAATCTTAAGAACTTGAGGCGGAAGTTGCATTCAGGTTCCTCGGCAGGATCTGGGTGGCGAGATGCAGAAATGCCCGCTCGACTTCTTCGCCGGTTTTCGCGCTGGTTTTTGCGACGTACCAGGAACGCGCGGCGAGTTCTTGCAAATCGCTCTCCTGCACCTCCCATTCGCTTTCCAAGTCCTGCTTGTTCACCAGCACAACGAAGGGCACCTGCGGCCCCAGCAGCGTGGTCACGTTCGCCTGAATACCGATGGCGGTGGTCAGAGTGCTGCGGCGCGTGCCGTCGATTACGATCAGATAACCGGACAGACCGCGCAAGTAGGAAAGGTAAAGTTGCTGGGAACTGTCTTCGCCTTGAATGTCCCACAAGATTAAGTCCACCGGATCGCCGGCGACTTCCAGGGTTTTCTTGTCGATCTTGACGCCGACGGTAGTGTGATACTTCTCCGAGAAGCCCCGGGTCAGAAACTGGGCAACGAGGCTCGTCTTTCCGACGGCGAAAGAGCCCAGCATGCAAATCTTCTTCTGAATCATCGAGGTAGACTC
>DATNNV010000043.1:0-10058 GCA_035601655.1 Candidatus Dormiibacterota bacterium | reverse complement strand
CGTTACCGAATTTCTCGCCGAAATACGGCAGCATCGCTTCCAGGACGCGCGGGTCCACCGGCGTGGTCGCGTGATTGTCCATGTAAATCGGCAGTTTTACAGCCATTTCTGTCTCCCTAAGCCTGTATTTCAACGAGCGCCCGCTCGTGCGGTTCTTCGCTCATCTGAGAAATCGTTACCGTGCCCAGCACCTGCAAAATGCTCTCGTTCACTCGCCGCAGCGGTTCCCGTACCGAGCACTTTTCCGTGGCGTCGCAGTTCCCGTGGCTGGTCACGCAAGAAGTAATCAGCACCGGCCCGTCAATCGCCGTAATCACGTCCAGCGCGCTGATTTGCCCCGGCTCCTTCGCCAACTGGTACCCGCCGCTCGACCCGTGCTTTGCTGCCACCATGCCCTGCCGTGCCAGCTTTTGCAGCACCTTGGCCATCAGCGTCACCGAAATCCCGTACTCTTCGGCAATTTCGTTGGCGCTGCACGCGTGATCCCTGCGGTGCGCTGCCAAATGCTTCACTGCAATCAAGCCGTAATCGGCTTTCTTAGAAAGCTTGAACATCTTCGTAGTCGACTCTTGTCCCCAGCCGCCCAATACAGGCAGTGCAACCGATATGCGACTGATTCAGTCGCAATTGAATCTTAGTCTCTCAAAGGTGAAAAGTCAACTTCCTTGCGCTTCCCTGCTCCCCCAAGTGCCCTATTTCCTTCACGTTATATTGCGACTGTTTCGGTCCCATTGCTAATAGATTCCCGACAATGGTCGCTGGTTGCAGTAAATGGTCGTTTTCGGGAGACGAAAGGTGTTTTCCATGGAACCGTCCAGGGCGTGTTACGCTATCGCGCGATTTGATTCCGCCATCCACGGACATTGACTCATCGTGATTCGCTCCTGCAGAAAGACCAGCGCTCTACTGACCCTCTTGCTCGCGGCTTGTTCCCAGGGTGCCGCGGCTCAAGATTCGGCGCCCGCCCACCCGCGCCGATCCCGTCACTCCGCCAAGCCCGAACTGAGCCCCGCAAAGCCCCCGGAGACCGTGGTGCTGGTCGGAGCTGGTGATATTTCCAGCTGCAAAAATCCCGAAGGCGCCCGCGCCACCGCAGCGCTCCTTGATCAGATCCCTGGCACCGTCTTTGCCGCGGGCGACCTAGCCTACGAAAGTGGCAGTTCCGCCGACTTTCAGAATTGCTACGGTCCCACCTGGGGGCGCTTCAAAAACCGCACCCGCCCCGCTTTGGGCAATCACGAGTATGGCTTGCCGGGCCCGGCTACGGCCTACTTTCGGTATTGGGGAGCGCCAGCCGGTCCCGCCGGCAAGGGCTACTACAGCTACGACCTTGGCGCCTGGCACATCGTTGTGCTGAACACGAATTGCCTCGCGGAAGGCGTGGGCGGCTGCGCGCCTGGCTCGGCGCAAGAAACCTGGCTTCGGGAGGACTTGGCAGCGCATCCGAACGGTTGCCTTCTCGCCTACGGCCACCACGCGCTCTTCAGCAGCGGCATTTTCAAAAGCCATGCCGTTCATCCCGAGCTGAAAGCGCTCTGGCAGGATCTTTACGCGGCGCACGCCGACCTGATCCTCGCCGGCCACGAACATTCTTACGAACGCTTCGCCCCGCAAGACCCCGACGGCCGCCCCGATCCCGAGAAGGGCATCCGCGAAATCGTGGTCGGCACCGGCGGCCGCAGCCACAACCTGCTCGGTTTCGCGCAAGCCAACAGTGAGGTTCGCGATTGGTCTACCTACGGAGTTCTGAAGCTGACCCTCGCCCCCGCAAAATACACCTGGGAATTCCTTCCCGCCGCCGGCGGCACCTTCCGTGACTCCGGCTCCGGCACCTGCCACAGCCCGAACGCTGCACAGTAACCTATGCTTAGTTGGAAGAGGGCGTAGGCGTCGCGCAGCCCGCGTTGGACGCGGCTGCCTCGACCAGCTTCTTCACACCGGCAGCCGGAATCAGGATCAGCTGCTTGCTGAACGCGTCCGCGAGCGCGGAATCGATCAGCCCAAGTTGCTGTTTAGCCGCCGCGTCGGACATCTTTTCGGCTTTCAGCAAAGCTTCGAGTGCGCCCAAGCCAGCACCGCCAATCGCCGAAAGCCCTTTCGACGGCACGGCAACCTCCGCCACGAGAAACGACGTTGAGTGCAGCCGCGAGTCGTTCCCTTGCCAGATGGTCAGCTCCGATCGTAGTTGTTCAATCATTTTTTCTAATTCGTCAGAAGGCAAATCCTGCCGGCAACGTGAAGCAAGATATTTGTCCGCCAGCTCGTTGAATCGCCGCCCGCGGTCGCTCTCGAGATTGACGGCGTCCACCAATCGGTATAGCGGCGTAGCACTGGTTGCTTCAACCGGCGTAGTTTTCTGCCGTGCATAATCTTTCACCGGCTCGACCACGTCCGCCAAATTCTTAAGCGTCACAAATTCTTCCGGCGTCGCGTTGGCTCCCGCAATTCTTTGCAGCATCAAGCGGTAGTAGCTGCGATGCGTCAGACCCAGCCATTCCAGGCGCTGGCTCTCCGCCTCCATACGCGCATACATCGACGCAACGTCCGTAAAGCTCTGCGGAGACCACAAACGCTCCGCAATCGCCGCATTGCGCGGCCAAATCCGCGAGTCCACATTCTCGGCGTTTACATATTCCGACCACATACACGATTCCCCGCCCAGAACGCGCTGTTTCTCCTCCGCTGAAAGATTCGCAGCATCGCCGCTCAGCGGATCGCCGGCATAGTGCCGAGCCGCGGACCAGCCGAGATCCAGGTAATAGCCATTCGAAAGCAGCCCGCGGTACCCCCCCTTCGCCGCTTTCGCGAGCGACGATTGCCCGCGCCACGATTGAATCACGATATCTTTCGGCACTCCCTCAACCAGCACTTCGTCCCAGCCCACTACCGTCTTCCCATGCCTGGTCACCAGCTTCTGCACCCGCACGCTGAAGTACGCCTGCAGCGCTTCATTGTTCTTCAGCCCGTGCTCTTTCTTGAACGCTTGAATCTTCGCATTCGCGTCCCACTGTTTTCCGTCTACTTCATCGCCGCCGATATGAAAGAAGCGATCTGGAAAAATCTTCGCCATCTCGCCAATCAAGTCGTCGAGCACTTTGTAAACTTTCTCGTTCGTCGGATCCATCGCCGGATCGAAAACTCCCCAGCGCCGCTCGACCTCGTACGGCCCTGCACCGCTCGCCAGCTCCGGATGCCCCACAAACCACGCCGTGCTGTGTCCCGGAATATCGAATTCCGGCACCACGCGAATGCCGCGAGCGCGCGCGTATTCGATCAGCTCGCGCATTTCTTCCTGCGTGTAATACAAACCGTCCGAACCTTGCCCATGTAGCTTCGGAAATTTCCGGCTCTCCGCGCGAAATCCCTGGTTCTCCGAAAGATGCCAGTGGAAGACGTTCATCTTCACCGCTTCCATGCCGTCCAGATTGCGCTTCAGCACCTCCATGGGCATGAAGTGCCGAGCGCAATCGATCATCAACCCGCGCCAGGGAAATCGCGGCTGGTCTTGAATAGTCACGGCGGGCGCCGCAAATCCTATTGGCGAAACGTCGACCAGTTGCAAAAATGTCTGCAATCCATGCATTGTCCCGAGCGGCGTCGCGGCCGTCAGTTTCGCGCCCGTCGCGGTCACTTCCAGCGAGTACGATTCGTCTTCGCCGAGCTCCTGCACCGGCTTGCTCGCGTGATCCGTTCGAATCAGCAGCGTCGCTTTGCTCGCGTCCGCATTTCGTCTCGCTAGCGCGATTCCGGTCTGCCGCGAAAGCTGCCGGTAGAAGCGCTCCATCGCCCGGTCGAGCCGCGCTTCAGAGTGCCCGGTCAGCGCCACGGAAAAGTTCGCGTCGATCATCAGACTCCCGGCATCAACCTGCAGGCGCGACGGCAGAGGCATCAGGCTTGGCGCGCTCACTTGCTGCGCCGCTCCCGCCTGCGTCCACAACGCACTCGCCACCAGCACCATGCCGAGCCTCTTCCTCCAGCCCAAACGCACCATTTTCCCCAAGGTCCCATTCCTCCTCAAACTTCTCGCCGGTCCGGGTGCTACATAGCACCGCGGCCCACGCATAGTGGCACATCCCGCCCGCTCCGCCAAACGGATTCGCCCTCCCCGCAGGCTTCCGCTCCATTTTGGCCCCGGGCAGCGGCCCCCGTGCTTCCCGCCAGAGCCAAAATGAGGCATTCTTGTCTCGCTCATGAAAACGTCGATCGCCATCTACCCCGGCTCGTTCGATCCCGTCACCAACGGCCACCTCGACTTGATCGAGCGCGGCGAGAAAATGTTTGACTTGCTCATCGTCGCCGTCCTGCGCAACGCCGAGAAGGCGCCGCTGTTCTCCGTTCCCGAGCGTGTCGAGATGCTCCGCGAAGTCACCAAGCAATGGTCCGGCGTCGAAGTCGATGTCTTCGACGGCTTGCTCGTTGATTACGCGCGCAAACGCGGCGCCGGCGTAATCCTCCGCGGCATCCGCGCCGTCTCGGACTACGAATACGAATTGCAGATGGCGCTCATGAATCGCAAACTCGAGCCGCGCCTCGAAACCGTTTTCATGCTACCCGGCGAACCGTACAGCTACCTCAGCGCCAAGCTCGTCCGCGAAATCGCGCAATTCGGCGGCCCGCTCAAAGGCTTCGTCCCCGACATCGTCGAGCAGCGCCTCCGCGCAAAAGTCACCTAACAAACCGTCGCCTAGCGAGACGCGACCCTCTCTTTGTAGTGGCGCAGCATGCTGCGCCAGAATAAGGAAGAGACAAAAGCGATCCTCATCGCAAATTCGCGTTTTGAACTCCTGAACTTTCAACTTTCAACTTTGCGTTTTCACCCGTAAAATTTAGCGAGAACGTACGCTGCAATCCTGCAGCCACAAGGAAGAGCCCACGTGCAACTCACCGACCGCATCAACCGCATCCAAATCTCGCCCACCGCCGCCGTCATCGCCGCCGCGGATCAACTCAAAGCCAAAGGCGTGGACATCGCCGACTTCGGCCCGGGCGAACCGGACTTCCCTACTCCGGATCACATCAAGCAAGCCGCCATCAAAGCCATCAACGAAAACAAGACCAAATACACGCCCACGCCCGGCGTCATGCCTCTTCGCGACGCCATCTGCGCCTGGCACAAACGCGAACTGCACTCCGGCTACGAAGCCAAGGAATGCGTCACCAACGTCGGCGGCAAGCACTCCATCTTTAACGTCATGAGCGTCCTCGTGCAGGCCGGCGACGAAGTCATCATCCCCGCTCCCTATTGGGTCAGCTATCCGGACATTGTGAAGTACACCGGCGCCACACCGGTCTACGTCGAAACGCTAGCGGAAGACGGTTTCGCGGTGCGCGCCTCGGCCGTTGAAAAAGCCATCACTTCGAAGACAAAACTCATCATCCTCGATTCACCCAGCAATCCCACCGGTGGCGTCACGCCGCCTGACGAGTGCGAAAAACTTCTCGCGCTCTGCAAAAAACACAACATCTGGCTGATGGGCGACGAGTGCTACTCGCACTTCACCTACGCCCCGCACAAGCCATTCTCAGTCGCGAGCCTGCCCGGTTCGAAGAGCAACGTCATCATCATCGGCTCTATGTCCAAAACGTTCGCCATGACCGGCTGGCGTCTCGGCTACACCCTCGCTCCCGCCGAAATCATCACCGCCACCATCAAGCTGCAAAGCCAGTCCACCTCGAACCCCACGTCCATTGCGCAATACGCCGCGCTCGCCGCGATGACCGGCCCCATGGATAGCATCCCCGTAATGCTCGCGGAATACGCCAAGCGCCGCCGCCACATCGTCGATGGACTCAACGCCATCCCCGGAATCACCTGCGGCGACCCCGGCGGCGCGTTCTACGCCTTCCCAAATATCTCCGCCCGCCTAGGCACCGGCCCAGATGCGCTGGCGAAAGACGGCGCAGAACTCGCCACCCTACTTCTCGAGAAGGCACACGTCGCGCTGGTAGCCGGCGAAGCCTTCGGCGCTCCCGGCTATCTCCGCCTCTCCTACGCCACTTCCATCGAACGCATCGACGAGGGCCTCCGCCGCCTAAGCCGCTTCTTCAGCCGCGCCGAAGCCGCCGCTTAATTTGGAGTGCGGCGGCCCGACGCCGCTTTTCCGTCCGCCGGCACCGCAAAAATAACCACCCGCCACTTGATCTTGCTAAAGTGAATGAGCGAGTCCTGTCCGCGACCCAACCATGAAACCCGAACCCTTCCGCATCGACCCCATCTTCTCCGAAAGAATCTGGGGCGCCCATTCCCTAGCCCCCCTCTTCCCCAACCAAACAAATCTCTACTCCCCAATCGGCGAAGCCTGGCTAACCGGCCTGGACTGCCGCACCGCCACCGGCACCTTCGCAGGAAAAACTCTCCGCGAAGCCTGGCAACAAATGCCCCCCGACTGGCGCGGCTCGCAACTCGCCGCTATTTCCGACTTTCCACTCCTCGTAAAATTCATCTTCCCGAACGACAAGCTCTCCATTCAAGTCCACCCCGACGACACCTACGCCGCCGCCCACGAACAAGCCGCCGGAGGCCGCGGCAAAACCGAAATGTGGCACGCCATCTCCGTCGAACCCGGCGCCCAAGTCTTGGTCGGCCTAAAGCCCGGCGTCGACAAGCCCAAATTCCTCGCAGCGCTCGCCGCGCACACCATCGAAGACCTCTTCGAGCCGCTGCCAGTCCACGCCGGCGACACTTTCTACGTCCCCGCCGGCACTCCTCACACCATCGGTCCCAAAATGATCCTCTGCGAAGTCCAGGAATATTCCGACCTGACTTATCGCATCGACGATTTCGGCCGCCTCGACGCGCACGGCAAACCCCGCGAACTCCACATCGAAAAAGCCCTGGCCGTAATGGATTTCGGCCCGCCAAAAGGCGGCAAAGTCCCCCCGCTCGCGCTAAACGCCGACGACCATCAAGCCACGCTCCTCTGCGCCTGCCCCTACTTCGCCGTCGAGCGCCTAAAATTCTCCGAGCCCCTAGAATTCCCCGCCGACCCCGGCCATTTTCAACTCCTCATCATCCTCACCGGCCGCGGCAACCTCGGCTGGCCCGACACCGCCGCTCGCTACAACCCCGGCGAATGCTGGCTCCTCCCCGCCACCCTCGATCAAGCCACCCTGCACCCGCTGCAACCCACCACCCTCCTCCGCACCTACGTCCCCAACCTCCCCACCCTTCAACAACGCCTCAGCGATGCAGGCATCTCCGCCTCCGCCATCTCCCAATCCGTCTTCCGCTAACACCCCACTCTTCGCCTGAGCGCGCAGCGTTCTCTGTGCCCTCTGTGTTAAATTCTTTCTCTGGACTCAACGCCATGACCACCATCACCAATCCCTTCAAAGTCGCCGTAATGCAAGCCGCGTCCGTCGCCTTCGACCGCGAGCGCACGCTCGACAAAGTTCATTCGCTCGCAACCGAAGCCGCCGCGCAAGGCGCGCGCCTGGTCCTCTTCCCCGAAGCATTCGTCTCGGCTTACCCGCGCGGACTCGATTTCGGCGCCGTCGTCGGCGCCCGCACCGAAGACGGCCGCCGCGACTTCCAGCGCTATTGGGAAAGCAGCGTGGACGTTCCCGGCCCCGCGGTTGATGCCCTCGCCCGCACTGCACGCACCACCAGCATCTATCTCGTTATCGGCGTCATCGAACGCGACCGCGGCACGCTCTACTGCACCGTGCTATTTTTCGCACCGGACGGCACGTATCTCGGCAAGCATCGCAAACTCATGCCCACCGCTTCCGAACGCCTGGTCTGGGGCTTTGGTGACGGCTCCACCATGCCCGTCTACGACACGCCTCTCGGCAAACTCGGCGCGGTCATCTGCTGGGAAAATTATCTTCCGCTGATGCGCGCTTCCATGTACGCCAAAGGCATCGAACTTTACTGCGCGCCCACCGCCGACGCGCGAGATTCCTGGGTCGCGTCGATGCGCCACATTGCTTGCGAAGGCCGCTGCTTCGTGCTCTCCTGCAATCAATTCAATCGCCGCCGCGATTTTCCCGCCGACTATCGCACTCCCTTCGGCGACGACCCCGACACCATCCTGACCCGCGGCGGAAGCTGCATCGTCGATCCCTTCGGCAATTTCCTCGCCGGACCCCACTTCGACGGCGAAGCCATCCTCACCGCCGAAATCGACCGCGCCCAAATCATCCGCGGTAAATTCGACCTCGACGTCGTCGGCCACTACGCCCGCCCCGACGTCTTCCAACTCCACGTCGACGAACGCCCCAAGCAACCTGTCACCACCCACACCACCGACACCACAACCGAAATGGAAGCCAGCACTGAAACGGATCACATTCTTGGAAAACGGCAATAGATAGACTTGGTGAGTAACGTCATGGAATCCAGGATTAGAGGGGTTGCAGACAGTGAAAGCTAGCCTTCTCCGACGGGCTCTGCCGGGCACCGCCGTTGTAGCTTTCTTTTTGCTGGCTATGTTTCTCGCGGTCAATCACGTCGATAGATTTCGGTTCCCCGCAAATGAATCATCAGCGGTGGGTTCGCTGCGTTCGATCTACTCCGCGAACGCAGGTTTTGCCAAAGCTCATCCACAAGGTGGTTATGCCAAGAAGCTAAGCGATCTTTCGTCGCGATCCGAGAGTTCCGTAAACGCCGAACCGCAACAAGAATCGATGATCGATTCGACTCTCGCGACCGGCACAAAGTACGGATACAGGTTCAACTACTCGCCTCATACGGTCGGAGAGGGCAAGACCGACGCTTACGAACTCTTTGCTGACCCAATCGGACATGAGAAGCATCACTTTTTCATGAACGAAACCGGAGTCATCCGCGCGTCCGAAACTGGCCCAGCCACAATAAACAGCGCTCCTCTCCAATAATTAGGTGTGCCCAAGAGCGCTTCTAAGTTCTCAGTGCAATTGGATCCCGTCATCTAAAGCCGAAAACACCATATAGCATGCTGGTGTCGAGTATGGTAGTATTTGCTCATGGGAGCAGCGCGCAAGATTACCGTCGAAATTCCCGAGGAACTGCTGGACAAGGCACAACAAGCCAGCGGTGCCGGCATTACGGAGACCGTTCGTACCGGCCTGCAACTCGTTGCCGCCTCGCGAACCTACGCTCGACTGCGTCAGTTGCGCGGGAAAGTCCGTTTCTCGAAGACCCTGGCAGAGCTGAAAGCCGACCGATGATTGCTGCGGATTCGAGTTCTTGGATTGCTTTCCTCCAGGGCGAACCAGGCGCCGACGCTCGCCTGCTCGACCAAGCCCTTCAAGACCGGCAACTTGTGATGGTCCCCGTTGTCCTCACGGAACTGCTCAGCGACCCCAAGCTGCCCGCGCACGTAGCCGAAACGCTTTCCGATGTGCCGCTGGTTTCCGTTGAGCCAGGCTTCTGGCGACGCGCTGGCGCTCTTCGCGCCAAGGCGCTGGCCAGAAAACGCAAGGCCCGCCTCGGCGACGCGCTCATCGCGCAGTGCTGTCTCGATGCAGGAATTTCCCTGGTGACTCGCGATCGCGATTTCACGGCATTCGCCGAAGCCGCAAGCCTGAACTTTGTGCTCGATCCCAGAATGGGCTAGTTTAGAGGAGTCGTCCTTTGTGCTCTCTGTGTCCTCTGCGCCCTCTGTGTTAAATTCTTTCTTCTTCGCATATGCCCACTGAAAAACTAGCCACGCACGCCGTCATCCTCGCGGGAGGCCGCGGCACGCGCTTCTGGCCGCGCAGCCGCACTCGCACGCCCAAGCAGTTGCTCAATATCGTCGGCGACACCACTATGCTCGAGCAAACCGTCGCCCGCCTGCTTCCGCTCATCCCCGCCGAGCGCATCTGGACCGTCACCAACTCCGAGCAAGCCGCCGAAGTCCGCAAGCAGCTCCCCGCCGCCGCTCGCAAACGCGTCCTCATCGAGCCCATCGGCGTCAACACCGCCGCCGCCATCGGTCTCGCCGCAGTCCACATCCGCCACGCCGCCAAAGGCGACGCGCTCATGGCCGTCCTGCCCTCCGACCATTTCATCGCCGACGCCGAAAAATACCGCCGCATCGTCCGCGCCGCCCTGGAAACCGCCCGCGAGCCCGGCCGCCTCGTCGTCCTGGGCA
>DATNNV010000042.1:0-13529 GCA_035601655.1 Candidatus Dormiibacterota bacterium | reverse complement strand
GAATGGCATGCCAAGGCCTCGCGCCCTGGCGAGGAAACTCTGGAATTGCTCGAGAAGGGCCACACGTTTGAAGAAATCGCGCAGATTCGCGGACGCAAAGTGCAAACCGTGGTAGCGATGGTCGCGGGGATGATTGAGAGCGGGGAAGCGAAGTTCCGCGAAGAATGGTTTGCGCCGGCAAAATACGCCACGATCGCCGATGCCTGCTCGCGTCTTGGCCTCGATCTCCTGAAGCCGGTCAAGGAAGCGCTGCCGGACGAGATTTCCTACGACGAAATCCGTCTGGTGATGGCGCATTTGCGAGCGCAGCGGAACCAGAAATAGGCGCTGCCAAGCTCCCTTGCCCGCATCGACCCGCCAGCGTGCGCCTCTGAGCTGTCGTTCGGCGAAAGCGACCGCAAGTGGGGTAGAATCCGGCGCAATGTTGCGCGCAAATCGCTGCGTTGAAAACGTGCAGGGCTGAGTGGCGTTGAGCGAAGCTCCTGCCACTTCGAGCAAGCCGGGCCGCGCCGTGGCGCGCAAGGCGGGATTGCTTTCGTTCGTGTTCGTGATGTATGCGTACACCACGGCGGGACCGTTTGGCCTGGAAGATCAGGTGACCACCAGCGGGCCGGGGCTGACGCTGCTGTATCACTTGCTGATTCCATTTTTTTGGTGCATTCCGGTGTCGCTCGTTGCGGCGGAGCTGACCACGGCGATTCCGGTCGAGGGCGGGTTCTACCGCTGGGTGCGCGCGGGCTTCGGAGACTTCTGGGGATTCCTTGCCGGGTGGTGGAACTGGTGCGCGTCGTTTGTGCTAGGCGGCGTGTACGCGGTGCTTTTCAGCGATTACCTGCTGTTCTTTTTCCCGACGTGGACGGGCTGGAAGCATTTCGCGGTGTCGCTGGCGCTGATCGCGCTGATCGGGTGGGTGAACCTGCGCGGAATTCAGATGGTCGGCGCGGTGGCGACGGCGCTGGAGATTTTCATTCTGCTGCCGATTGCGGTGATGTGCGCGATGGCAGCGATGCAATGGCACCACAATCCGTTTGTGCCGCTGATACCGCCGCATGTGCCGAAGTTCCAGGTGCTGGGCGTGGGGCTAGCGCTGGGAATTTGGCTGTATTCGGGATACGAGCAGATGTCCAGCGTGGCGGAAGAAGTGGAGAATCCGCAGCGCAGTTATCCGCGAGCGCTGGCCCTGGTGGTACCGCTCTCCATGGCGACGTATTTTCTGCCGACGCTGTTCGCGTTGGCCGCGCTAGGCAATTGGCAGGACTGGACGACCGGCTATTTTTCGGAAGCGGCGCGGCTGATCGGCGGAAGCTGGCTGGGTTTCTGGATGGGGCTCGCGGCGGGCGTGACGAATATTTCCATCCTGAATGCCACGGTGCTGACCGGCACGCGCATGCCGTCGACGATGGCGGAGGACGGCTATTTGTCGCCGGTACTGACGAAGAAGCATGCGCGGTTCGGCACGCCCTGGGCGGCGATTGCGGTTTCGTGCGCGATTTACGCGGCGCTGGCGCTGATGAACCTCGCGCAACTGATCAAGGTGTACGCATGGCTGCGCATCGCCGTCACGATTCTGACGGTGCTGGCAGCGTGGAAGCTGCGGCAAAAAAAGCCGGAGCTGGCGCGGCCGTTTCGCATCCCATGGGGACGCGCAGGGCTAGCCTATGTGGTGATCGCGCCGCTGGCGATGAGCGTTGTGGCGATGCTCGGGAGCGATCGCTTTTCGCTAAAGTGGGGTCCAAGTGCGCTGGCGCTGGGTCCGCTTGCGTATTTCGCATTTGGGCGCAGAAAAACCTCCGGGGCCACGAAACAGGAACAAATCTAGGTGAGCCAGTCTAGGATTTTGTAATACGCGCCGGCAAAAGGCAGCGCCCAGGTATTGCCGCTGCGCAAACCGATCGGCGGCGTGGGAAACGGAATATTGGCGAAAGGAATGTCCGGCTTATCGCCGCAAATCATGGCGGCGAGTTTTGCGCCCATCCAGGTAGCGGCGGCAACGCCGTGGCCGGCGTAGCCGAGCGCGAAGTGCGCGCCGTCGCTGGTTCCGGCATGCGGCATCACATCGAATGCAAAATCGAGCGTGCCACCCCAGACGTATTCCACTTTTGCATCGCGGAGCTGCGGGTAGACGGTGATCATGCCGCGGCGCAGAATCTCGGCGCTTTGGCGCACGGTGCTCTCCGTTTCCGGAAAGAACGCGGCGCGGCCGCCGAAGAGCATACGATTGTCCGGGGTCAGGCGGTAGTAATAGAGAAAGTGCTTGGAGTCATAGATCATGCGGTTGCGCGGGCTGAGTTCTTGAGCAAGCGCTTGGGGCAAAACTTCGGTAGCGATGATATAGGAGCCGATGGGAATGATTTTACGGCGCAGCGCCGGAGCGACATCGGAGGTATAAGCTCCAGTCGCGAGCAGAACTTCGCGAGCCGTCAGCGCGCCGTGCGAGGCGCAGACCATGAATTTTCGCGAGCCATTGGTTGTCTGCGGAAGGATGGCGGTCACTTCGGTGCGATCGCGCAAGCACGCTCCGGCGCGCTGCGCGGCGCGAGCGAGCCCGGCAACGTAGCGGGCGGGATTCACGCCGGCGCTGGTTTCGTCGACCATACCGCCGAAATAAATGTCCGAGCCAATTTCCTGGCGCAACTCGCTTTTGGAGACGATGCGCAGGTCGTGGCCAAACTCGCGCTGGATGCGCGCGGCAGAAGCGGCGTAGTCCTTGAAGTGGGAGTGCTTGCACGCAACTTCGAGATGCCCGCAGCGGGAGAAATCGCAGTCGATGTTTTCGTCGCGAACGATTTGCTCGACGAGGTCGATGGATTTTAGTGACGCGGCATACATGCGGCGAACGACGTCGAGTCCGTAGCGTTTGATCAACGTGGGAACCGGCAGCTTGAGGCCGGTCAAAACCATGCCGCCATTACGTGAGCTGGCGCCCCAACCGATGGTGCGCGCCTCGAGGACGACAACGTGCAAGCCGCGCTTGGCGAGCGCGAGAGCCGCGGACAATCCGGTAAAGCCGGCGCCGACAATCGCAACGTCTACGGCGTCCGGCAGTGCGCGATGGGGATCGCAGGCCGGGAGCTCGGTTGTGGTGAGCCAGTAGTTTTTTTCCTGGAGTGCAGTCATGTGCGGTGCCGAGTGCGCCGAATTCTAGCATTGCGCACAGCTCCGGCGTAGACGCAGATGCGAATTGCGGGCGAAGGGCGACGGCGGCCCACCGCATGGGGACGTGTGTGCGATTCGTGAGCAAAAAAACAAGCGGCAGAGTTGGCCCCAACTCTGCCGCCTGTTTGTTGGACTGCTTTGGTTGGAAAAGCTGCTGCGACTACTCGATGCTGCCGTCTTCTTCCGCGGGTACGGGAGTGAGCGTGCCGAAAAGGCCGTCCTGCTCGCCGTTGAGGCCCGCAGTGAAAAAGAGCGTGTCCGAGGAGCCGGCAGTGCCGTTGTTGCCGAAGGTCAGCGACCAGATGCCGTCGATGAAGACCAGCGAGTTGTCCGGATTCTGAACGAAGCCTTCGAACTTGTGGGTGAAGCCGTTGAAGGAGGCGATCCAGCCGCTGCGGAAATTGCCGACCAGGATGGAATTGCTGAACTTGCCGAAGTCGCGAGGGGTCCAAACCACGCCCCAGGGCGCGTTCAACCAAGGTCCGTGTTGCAGGTGGCCGATATGCTTGCCGGCCGGGGTGAAGATTTCGACGAAGCCGAAGCCGTCGCCGCCCACGGGATCGTGGCGAAGAGCATCTTGCTTGGCGTAGGTGACAAAGAGGCTGCCGCCGATGTTCTGGATATTGAAAGGAGCGAAACCGCGCGGAACGCCGCCGCGGTCGTCGCCGTCGTGGCGGTCGGAATCGCCTTCGCTGTCCGGATCGAAAGCATCTTCGCCGAGGTTCACGGGCTTGAAGTTGGAGTCGTAGACTTCGACGCGCGCGGTGCGGAAATTCGCGACGTACAGGAATTTCTTTCCGTTGATGTCCGCAGAGGTAGCGCCCTTATAAACGGCGCCCTTCGTGGAACCGCCATCGGAATTGTCGACTTCCAAAACGGGGTTGATCGAGGGAGGCTTGGCGCCGGCTGCGACGTTGGCGCCAGGATTCCAGCCGGAAATGGTGCCGTCTTCGGTGGCGAAGATGAAGAGGGCCTGCTTGCCGGCCGGTGTTCCCTTATCGAGAATGAAATCGGTGGGGCTGCCGTTGAAAACCACTCCGGTGGGAGCGGATTGCGTGCCCGGCTTAGCAAAGCCCGGCGGAGGAACGATCACGAAGTTGTCGAAGACGCTGCCAGCCGGGTCGGGGAAGATGTTGATGGGATTTCCGTTCCCATCGTAGAGGCTGGAGGTGCCGGAATTGTTGTTGCCGATCCACCAGGGGCTACCCGCGGAGCGCGTCATGCCCCAGGGGTTCTTGAGGTTGGGATCCAGAGTGACTTTGCTCTTGTCAGGGTTGTCGGGCATGACGAGGTTGGAGACCAGGTTCTTTTGGTTGTAGTGCTGAGCGAAAGATACAGAAGGGCCTACGGCGAGTGCTACTACGGCCACGGAGAGCAACTTTGTGGCTTTGAAGCAACGATGCATAAGTCTTTCCTCCAAATCGGATTTCCGCACGAAACACGTCCCAGGTGGCCGCGAAGAAAGAATTGTTCCGGCTGGACTGGGTAGCGGGAGCAAGTAAGGTTCCGCGGCTGCATGGGAACCGGATATTGGAACCTATCTAAGAACGAGGAACTTGGAAGTTGATACGGCGCTGATGTAGCGACGCAGTTCTCGAAATCTGTAGAAGAGTCCCACAAGGTATACCGGAGATTGGATGCAGTTATTCCTGAGCGGTTATTACGGGATAGTGAATTTTAAGCGCGGCGGAGGATCAGAAGGGTAATTTCTGGCGGGACGCCGAGGCGCACCGGTGCGCCGACAGTGCCGAGGCCGCGATTGACGTAAAGGACGGCGTTACCTCGGGTGGCGTCGAAATTCGCAGGGCGCGGATCGACGCGCTTGGGCGAGTCTTGCCAGGCGCGATCGTCCAGCGCGGGGGCGAAGAGCGGGCGGTGGAATTCGCCGGCGATATAGTCGGTGATGAAGCGCGCGGGGCTCAAACGATGGTCGAGAATCTCGACCTGGACCTGGCCCCCGTGGGTGTGACCGGCGAGAGAAAGCTCGATGCCAAGTTCCGCGGCGCGATTGAAGGAGTTCGGATTGTGCGAGAGCAGAATATTGGGCATTTCGCGGCGGACCAGCGAACCGATGCCGCTGAGCATCTGGACGCGGCGGCCGCTGGGAGTGCGTTCGCGCTGGTAATCCACGCCGAGAAGATTGAACGGCGCGCCGCGGAAAGTGAGTTGAGCGTTTTCGCTGCGCAGCAGTTTCATGCCTGCTTGCTCGAAGAGAATTTCGGCGGTGCCTTCGGCTTTGGCGTAAATCTCATGGTTGCCGTTGCAGCCCCATACGCCGAGAGGCGCATATAGGCGGCGCAATTCGTCGATGCAGTCGGCGATGGGGTCGCCGGCGCCAGTGATGAAATCGCCGGTGACCACGGCGAGGTCGGCGCCGAGATCGTTGGCCATGTCCACGGCACGGCGAACCTGCGAGCGGGGCATGTAGCCGCTCAGGTGAATGTCGCTGAGCTGGGCGATTTTCATGCCGTCGAGCGCGGGCGGCAAATTGGGGATGGGAATTTCGACGCGGCGGACCTGATAGTTCAGGCGCTCGGCGGCGAAGCCGTACATGGCGCCCAGAAACGGTGCGGCGCCCGCGGCGATGGACGCGGTGCGGAAAAAATAGCGGCGGGAAGGATCGGCAAGGGTTTCCACTGTTGAGTAGTCTGCGGTGTGGTGCTGGGCGGAGTCTCCGGCGGCGCGGGCTTTGCCCTGATTTGCGCGATGGAGCCAATGCCAAAGGCGTTCGATGGCCCGCACGGATTTAACCGCCAGGTAGGCAAACAGGGCGCTGGAAAACCAGAGTCCGGCGAGAATGGTGATCATGTTGCCGCGGGGAATGATATGGCCATGGCCCATGCGGAAACCGTCGGCGGTGGCGAGAATGACGAGGAGCAACGCGGCGATGCAAATCAGCCGGACGGCAACGCGAAGCGTGCGGGAGCCCCAATTGGCGGTAACGCGCCAGGTGGTGATGTACCAAAAGCGCTGGGAAAGAAAGAGCAGGATAAAAATGCTCGCGGCGATGGCGATGCGCAGAAGAAAGAATCCCCAGTTCACGGGTTGGGCAGGGCCTCCAGCCCTAAGCTTTGAGTTTAGCATGCGGGTTGCGGGCGCGTCTGGTTTGCTTGGCTCGCTGTTCGCAGAGAGAATGCTGCAATCTAGGGCTGTTCGGACGTAACATGTGGCGGCTTAGGAGGAGTTTGGCGAAGCTGGTAGAAACGCCCGAGGGCGAGGCGCGTCTGAGGATGAGAGAGCGCTCCGTTCTTGGGCGGAGCGAAACGGAGGATAGAAAACATGAGCAATTGGAGCAAATTGGCGGGTTTGGCGTTGGGACTGGGGCTAGCATTGGTGCCCGTGACGGCGCAGGAAGCGGCCAAGAAGGCGCCGCCGAAACCGGCGGCGGGCCCCGCGGCGGCGGTGCTGGAGCAGTGGAATGACATCGGCAGGAAGCTGATTGCGATCGCAGAAGACCTGCCGGAAGACAAGTACGATTACAAACCGAATCCGGATTCGCGGACCTTCCGGGCGCTGCTGCTGCACGTTTCGGCGTCCATGTACTACTTCACGGACCCGGCGCAGAACAAGAAGCCGCGCTTTGCGGACGATCCGAAGCCCGCGGACTTGAAGATAAACAACAAAGCGGACCTGGTGGCCTTCGTAAAGCAGTGCGTGAAGGACGGGGCGGACGTGATCCAGGCGAAGGGCGACAAAGGAATGAGCGAGGCGGTGAACGCCGGCGGACCACGGCTCAACCGGGTGGACGAGCTGGCGTACGGATTGGCCGAGCATTCGGGGGAGCACTACGGCAACCTGGTGGTGTATTACCGGATCAATGGAATGGTGCCGCCGGAGTCGCGGCCGAAGAAATAAAGAAGGAAAGGACGTAGAAGGAGATAAAGAGCGGGCGCACCTTGTTGGTGGGCCCGTTTTTGTTGTGCCAACTTAGAGAGCGGGCAGATCCGCCTCACGTCGTCCCCGGTCGTTCCATGCATTGCCGCTGCTGCGCCCCGGTGCGATAATCTCATCTTCACAGTGCGTGTGCCTTGCGGCGTAGGCGGGCTGTTGTCCGCCAGCCGCCGCTGGCTTGTCTCGTGCTTAGTGGGGGCGCTCGCCACTGTCGGTCGCGGTACTGGGGGATCTTATGGCCATGCGTGATAGCTGGATCGAGAAGCGGGAAGCCGGGCAAGCTGGGGCTAACGGCAACCGGAATATGTCGCAGATGCACCTCGCGCGGCTGGGCGTCATCACCGAGGAGATGGAGTACGTCGCCAGGCGCGAGAAGCTGGAGCCGGAGCTGGTGCGCAGCGAAATAGCGCGCGGGCGGGCCATCATTCCCGCGAACATTCATCACCGTAATCTGGAGCCGATGGGCATCGGCATAGCGTTCAACTGCAAAATCAACGCGAACATCGGCAACTCCGCTACGACCTCGAATATCGCGGAAGAGCTCAAGAAGCTGCATCATTCCGTGCATTACGGCGCGGACACGGTCATGGACCTCTCGACTGGCGGCGATATTCCGACCATTCGCAAAGCCATCATCAATGCTTCGCCGGTTCCCATCGGCACGGTGCCGGTGTACGAAGCGATTTCGCGAGTGCGGCGTCCGGAAGATCTCACCTTTGAGTTGATGCTGGAAGTGATCGAAGAGCAAGCCGAGCAGGGCGTGGACTATATGACCATTCATGCCGGCGTGCTGCGCGAGCATGTTCCGTTCGTGCGCAAGCGCATCACCGGAATCGTGTCACGCGGCGGTTCCTTGATGGCGCACTGGATGGAGCATCACAAGAAGCAGAATTTTCTTTACGAACGCTTCGACGACATCTGCAAAGTTTTCACGAAGCACGATGTGAGTTTTTCGCTCGGGGACGGTCTGCGTCCAGGCTGCATTGCCGATGCCAGCGACGAAGCGCAGTTTGCGGAGCTGAAAGTTCTCGGTGAACTCACCAAGAAGGCCTGGGAACATGACGTTCAGGTGATGATCGAAGGCCCCGGGCACGTGCCCCTGGACAAAATTAAGGAGCAGGTCGACAAGGAAATGGAATGGTGCCACGAAGCGCCGTTCTACACGCTCGGGCCTCTGGTGACGGACATAGCGCCAGGCTACGACCACATCACCAGCGCGATCGGCGCGGCGATGATTGGCTGGCATGGGGCTTCGATGCTGTGCTACGTCACGCCGAAGGAGCATCTCGGTCTGCCGAACGCGGAAGACGTCAAGCAAGGCGTGATCGCCTACAAAATCGCGGCGCACGCCGCCGACGTGGCGCGCCACCGCCCCGGCGCGCGCGATCGCGACGACGCGCTCAGCTACGCGCGCTTCCTCTTCGACTGGAACAAGCAGTTCGAGCTTTCGCTGGATCCGGAAACGGCGCGCGCCATGCACGACGAATCGCTGCCCGACGATTTCTACAAAGAAGCGAAGTTCTGCTCCATGTGCGGTCCGAAATTCTGCTCCATGAATATCACGCAGCTCGCCGAAGCCGAATCCGGCAAAGACCAAGCCGAGCGGAAGCAGAAATTTGCGGAGCTGCTGGTGAAGGTGCAGGGGGCTGGGGCATAAGCGGCGGCCAATAGCGGTAGCCGGCAGGCTGCAGAGAGTTACGCCTTCGCGTTCCGATTGCAGCTTTGCTGGGGTTACGGCGGCACAGACTGAAGTCTGTGCTACTGCTGCTCGGGGAAGTGGATTTTTTCCAGGATGGCGAGGTAGCGCGGGTCGTTGCGCACCAGCGAGAAGCAGCAGTCGCGGTGCCACCTGATGCCGAAGATGCATACGTCGCGCTCTTCGTAGGCCTTTTCCAGCCAGACCAGAGTCTGCTCTTTGTTTCCGAGCTTGGCATGGGCGACGGCGAAGGCATACGGCGAGATGTAGCGCCGCTTGCTCATCTCGCTGAGATACGCGAGATGCTCGGTCAGCGCCTGCTGCCGGGCGGCTTCGTAGCCGGACCGTGCGTAGGTGTTCTTGATTTTAACGGCGGCATCGCGCTGCCCCAGTAACCACAGCACCGTGCCCCATTCGCCGATGGCATCGTCGTATCTTTTTTCGTTGTGGTAGAGCTCGACGAGCTGCTCGTGTGTCTCCGCAAGTGCGGGATCCAGTTGTAGCGCCGCCTTGAACTGCTTCTCCGCCTCCTCGAGGCGGCCTGCCCGCATCAGCATCACGCCGTACTGATCCAGGTAGCCCGGAACGAGAGGATCCAACTCCACGGCGCGCCGCGATTCCGCCAGCGCCTGATCGATTTTGCCTTCCGCGGATAGAAGCACTCCGCGCCACTGGTGCGCGAAGGGATCGTTGGCGTTGAGCTCGAGGGCTTTCTCGATCTCCTGCTGTGCGCCTTGCCAGTTGTAGTTGATCGTGAGCTCGGCGTCGGCCAGGTACGCGTGGGCTTCCGGTATTTCCGGGTAGATAGCGATGGCGCGTAGCGCTGCTTCCCGTGCTTTGGCGTAAGCGTCCCTGGGGCGAAGGAGGCCGAGGTTGGCGCCGCGCTCATAGGTGTAAGCCAGGCCGGAATAGGGAACGGCACACTTGGGATCGTCCTTGGTGGCTTGCTGGAAGGCGGCGAGGATTTGCGCAAGCCCTTCTTCGGTGTGGATGTTGGAGCCGGCCAGGCTTCGCAGGTGGGCGTCGTAGGCATCGGCCTCCATAACGTGGCGGGGAACGGCAGGATTGCCGATGGCCGCGTTCACACTGCTGGCGATTTCGGCGCCGACCTTGCTTTCGATGGAAAGAGTCTCGCCGATCTCGGAATTGAAGTCTTTTGTCCAGTGCGGAGTCTGGTCGCTGGCGCGCACTAGTTGCGCGACGATACGTATCTGGTTGCCTTCGCGCCTTACGCTGCCTTCGACAAGATAGTCGGCATGCAGTTCGCGAGCGATTTCGGCGATGCTCTTCGTGGTGTGTTTGTACTTCATCGCCGAGGTACGAGCGATGACGCCAAATTGCTCCGGACTGATTCTGGCGACTTGCGCGATGGCTTCTTCGGTGAGGCCGTCGCTGAAGTAATCCTGCGAAGCATCACCACTGAGGTTCTGGAATGGCAGGACCGCCACCATGGCGCGCTTTGGCCGCATGCCGGCTCCAGCCAGGATGCCATGCATGTTGAGGTAGCCGACGAGCGCGAACAGGACCGCGAGGACGCCGGCGGTGATCGAAAATATGCGGATCGAGAACCCTCCCAGGCGAAGGCCACCGCTGTTGGATTCTTCCGCTAATGGCGCTTCCGTTGTCAGAGCGTCTACCGGGGCCGGGGTGACAGGCGCGATGAAGCGGTAACCGCGGCGCGGGACCGTCTCAATGTAGCGGGGGGCGTCAGCGTCGTCGTTTAGGGCCGCGCGGATCTTCTTGACCGCGGTGTTGAGGGCATGATCAAAGGAAACGAAGGTGCCGCGGGGCCAGACGCGGTCGCGAAGCTGCTCGCGGCTGAGCAGTTCGCCGGGACTCTCCAGGAGCGCGGCCAAAACCTGTAAAGGCTGCTCTTGCAAGCGGATACGCGAGCCGTGTTTGCGCAGCTCGCTTTTGCGGACATCCAACTCATACACGCCAAAGCGGATAACGGTCCCAGAATCGAAAGGTGAACCCATGATGACCCTCAGTCTAGAAGACGCGGCGCCGTGCAAAATGCTTCGCGCCGTCTCCGCTTTATTTCCGGCTATAGCTGGATAACGTCATATTCCACTGTGGTTTACGCGGCCACAGCGAATCTATCCGCAATCCACGTGCAAACTGTTGCGATACCTCGCCGGGAAGTCACGCTTCAGCTCACCGCAACAGGAGCGTGCGGCATGCATGGGGGGAAGCTCAACAGTCAAATTGGTTGCGAAGATGGCGCTTCTGGGAGTCTGCCTGGCGGCTGGTGGCCGAGCCAGTTTCGCGGCCGGAGCAGCCGCCAAGCCAGGTGCCGACCAAGCGGTGCCAGAAACGGTGGCGTTGCAGGTGCGCTTTCTATGGGGCTATCTGCCGGTTGTGCAAGGCACGATCGGGGGCCGGCCCAAGCAGAATATTATGATCGACACGGGGTCGTCGCCGGCAGTGCTGGATGCCGGGCTCGCGCGCTCACTCGGCCTCGAGAGCGCACCCGCAACTATGGCGCTTTTCGATGGAACGATTCCGGCGACCGGAGTGTGGATTCCGGAGTTGCAGGTGGGGCCGATTCGAAAGCGATCGGTACCGGCTATCGTTCGAGATCTGTCCTATCTAAAGCATTTCGGCATTCCGATTGCCGCCATTGTCGGTCTGGATGTGCTGGGAGACGCGAGTTTCCGGCTGGACTACGACGCGCGGCGGCTGGTGTTCGGAGAAATTGCGGCGGAAGGGATTGCGGTGCCCGCCGGGGACGATTGGCCTTTCGTTGTCGTGGACGCCCAAGTCCAGAAGCAAAGAATGCGTCTGCTGGTGGACACCGGTGCCGCCGGGCTGGTTCTTTTCGACGGGCACATGACTGCGCCGCTGGCGCCTTACGGGATGGCGCGGAAAGCTAGCGCGGATAACCTGGGAGGGCGAGTACCAGCTTCCGCGCTGCCGGATCTGCAACTCGTCGTGCTCGGAAAGCGAGTGCGCGTCGACACGGCATTTCTGGTGCGCGACGCCGGCGAGATGAGACGGTTCGACGGCTTGCTCCCGATCGGCGCGCTGGGATTCCGCATCCTCTCCTACGACCATGAATCTCGCACTTTATATTTGAAGCGGTAGCTATTGCCTGCATGGTGTTGCTGCTTCTGAAGCTATTGATACCGTATTCTCCTGCCTGGCTCCGGCTCCCTGATACGATAGCGGGAGTCCCTTCAGCAGTGGTGTGGATTCCAACGACTCCACAGCGGCCCCGTAAGCGAGAGATGAATGGAAAATTCACCTGCGACGTTCCAGGTGCTCGTCGTTGACGATTCGCAGATTTCGCGGAAGCTCGTCGAGCGCGCTTTGGAAGGTCAACCGTATTCGCTGCTGTTCGCAAAAAGCGGCCAAGAGGGACTGGAACTCTTTGCTCAGCACGCGCCGCCAATCGTGGTGACCGATTGGCTGATGCCCGATATTACCGGGCTGGAGCTTTGCCAGAAGATCCGCGCGAATGTGGAAAATTATACGTATATCGTCATCCTCACCACCAAATCCGGCAAAGAAGACCTGGTGGCAGGGTTGGGGTCGGGTGCGGACGATTACTTGACCAAGCCGTTCGATCCGGGCGAGTTGCAAGCGCGCATCGGAGTGGGGCGGCGCACCGTGGAATTGCACCGCGAAATCGCGGACAAAAACAAACAGCTCGAGGAGCTGGCGCTGACCGACCACCTGACGGGTTTGCCCAACCGCCGCGCGATAGAAGAATTCGCGGAGCGGCAATTGCGCGGAGCGATCCGCCACAAGTTTTCCCTGTGGGTGGTGCTGCCGGACCTGGACATGTTCAAGCAGGTGAATGATGAATTCGGCCACGCCGCCGGAGACGAAGTGCTGAAGCGTTTCGCGGATATTCTGAGAGCCAACACGCGGGCGTCGGATATTTGCGGACGGCTGGGCGGCGATGAGTTTGTGCTGGTGCTGAGCTACACGAACAAAGAAGACATTTCGCGGACCGCGGAGCGGCTGCGCGAGGAATTCGCGTGCGAGAAATTCAAGTTTGCCGGAAAGAGCGTGCGCGTAACGGCCAGCTTCGGAATCGCCGGCTTCCAGGGCATGGGCGCGCCGGAACTGCGGCAGTTGCTGGATCGCGCGGATCGCGCGTTGTATGCGGCCAAGCAGGGCGGCCGCAATCAGGTGCAGATCGCCTAGCCCCTTGATTGGGACCTCGGTGAGGTGGACCGGCGCGCTCGTTCTAGCGCTAGCGAAATTGCCCGTTTACCGGAACGGATGCCTCCCCAGACTTGCTATGATAAACCGCGTTCAGCCGCCTGCCAGGAGGTGTGTGCATGAGCTTTCTCAGCGAAGGGGTAGCGGTGGTCACCGGCGCGGGGTCGGGGATTGGACGAGCGCTGGCGCAGAAACTGGCGCAGGCAGGATCGGCGCTGGCGCTGGCGGACCTCGACGCAAACGGACTGCAGGAAACGGCCGCATCGCTCGCGAAGACGAGCGCCGAGGTGACCACGCATGTGCTGGATGTTTCGGACGAGGCGGCGGTGCGTGCGCTCGCGGAAGATGCGGTGGCGCGTCACGGGCGCGTGACGCTGCTGATCAACAATGCCGGCGTGGCGCTGACCGGAACCTTCGACGAGATTTCGCTGGACGATTTTCGCTGGCTGATGAACATCAACTTTTGGGGCACGGTCTATGGAGTCAAATATTTTTTGCCGGTGCTGAAGCAGCAGGCGCGCGCGCACATCGTGAATATCTCCAGCGTCTTCGGGCTGGTGGCGCCGGTGGGGCAGAGCGCTTATTGCTCGAGCAAGTTCGCGGTGCGCGGGTT
>DATNNV010000041.1:0-53428 GCA_035601655.1 Candidatus Dormiibacterota bacterium | reverse complement strand
ACGGGCCGGCCGCTGAAGCCCTGGTGAAGCAGATCGGCGAGCGGTTGGGCGCGCTGGAGCGGCAGGTTGCGGGAATCGGCGACGTAAAGCGTCCGCGCGTGGCGCTGCTCGAATGGTTGCAACCTTTTTATGTCGGCGGGCACTGGGTTCCGGAAATGATTCATAAAGCCGGCGGCGAAGATGTTTTCGGCACGCCACGCACGCCGTCCTTCCGCATCAACCCGAAGGATGTGATCGCCGCGGCGCCGGATGTACTGCTGGTGGCGTGCTGCGGCTACGACGCCGAGCAAGCGCGCAAAGAATGCCAATGCTTGCCGCTGCCCAGGGAATGGGACGATATTCCGGCGGTGCGCGAGAATCGCGTGTACGCGCTGGAAGCCAGCAGCTATTTCTCGCGGCCCGGCCCGCGCCTGGTTACCGGCATTGAGGCGCTGGCCAAGGTTTTCCATCCGGGTATTGAAGTTTCGGCCGAAGCCGAGCACGCGGTAACGCCGATGCATAGCGGGGCGCGCACTCCCACCGCTTCCGCCGCTTCCGCTTAGCTGTTCCTGAACGCTCCTTCACCCGAATCTCATTGCGCCGCTGCACGGCTTTGCTTTGTCCAATAGCGATAGAAGGGCAATCCCGCGAGGATGAGCAGCAGGCCCAGCGAGGAGCGGCCGGGGCGGTCGATCCAGATGTTCAGTGTCAGCGCAAACGCGCCCGCCACGAAAAGGCCCGGAACCCACGGATAGCCCCAGCAGCGATACGGGCGCGCTGCGTTCGGTTCGGTCTTTCGCAGACGGAAGAGCGCGACGACCGCCGCGCCGTAAAAAATCCAGCCAGCAAAAATAAAAAGGTTGGTGAGCTCTTCAAAAGTCCCAGACAGCGCCATCAAGCTGGCCAGCGTGCCTTGCCAGATCAGCGCGCGGCCCGGCGTCCGGTATTTCGGATGAATGCCGTCGACAATTTTAAAAAAGATGCCATCGCGCGCCATAGCGTAGGACGGCCGAGCCCCGCTGAGCACCGAGGAATTCATCGAGCCAAGCGCGGAAATGACCATGGCGACGGTGATCCACAGCGCCGCCCCGCGCCCGATCACGTGTTCCACGACGTCGGAAGCGATGTGCGAAGAAGCCGCGACGCTCGAAAAGGGCAGCACTTGCAGGCAAGCGGCGCTGAACAGCAAATAAATGACGGCTACGAGCGCGACACCACCAACCAGCGCACGCGGAAAATTCTTTTCTGGCTGCGCAACTTCAGAGCCCACCAGGTTTAAATCTTCCCAGCCGTCGTAGGCCCACAGCGCGGCAGCGAGTGCGGCAAGGAATGCGCCGAAGATGGCCGCGGCGCCGGTTCCAGCGACAGGCCAGAACGGCTCGGTGCCGCCAGCTTTAGTAGCGGCAGGAGCGAAGAACGCCACGCCGATAACGATGGTGACCGAAGTGATTTTGATCGCCGTGAGAAAGATTTGCACCGCGCCGCCAAGGCGCACGCCAAGATAATTGATGCCCGTCATCACCGCGATCCACAAAACGGCCAGCGGCTGCGCCCAGGTAAAAACGAAATCGTACGGCTTGATCCACGAGCTAATCCCGGGAATGGCCAGATGCACCGTGAAAAGCGGCGCGGCGACACCGGGCACAAGAAAACTGAAAAAGCGCATCATCCCCGCGCCAATCGACGCCAGTGAACTGGGCCGGCCAACAATCGAATGCATCCATCCGAAAAGGAATCCGTACACAGGACCGAACGCGCGCCGCAGATAAGCGTATTCGCCGCCAGCTTCCGGAATCATCGCGCCAAGTTCGGCAAACGAAAGCGCCCCGAACAGCGAAAGGGTAGCCCCAACGATCCACGCCGCGAAGACCACCGAAACCGCGCGCCCTTCGCGCGCCATTTCCGCCGGCTTAAGGAAAATGCCCGTGCCGATCATGGTCCCGACGACGATCGCTCCCGAAGCCCATGCGCCAAGACCTCGGACTAGTTCCAAGCGTTTTTCGCTGATTGCCATCCGCTCCCTCGATGCCGCAGACGCACCATATATCGCGCCCCTCCCCATTCCCCTTGTAGTGGCCGTCCTTTTAGGGCGGCCGAACCCCTCGCTAGCCCATTCCCCTTGTAGAAGCCGTCCTTTTAGGGCGGTCGCCGCGCCGCAACGGCACCATATATCGCCCCTCTACGATTGCAAAGCGTTTGCCTCCGTATTCTTTCCGCCCAGCCTGCTCGCCACCGCTCCGACCGCAAACGTCACCAGCGAGCCAATCATAAAAAACCACGTGTACGCGACGTGAGTAAAGCTGTAAACGCAGAGGACCGTAGCCAACCCGGCGATCATTCCAGCCAGCGCGCCGTTTGCGTTGGCGCCGCGGTCGAACGTGCCAAGAAGAAACAGCCCGAGCAAGCAGCCAAGCGGCAGCGATACCACCGTGAGTCCAGTTTCCAGCAGCGGACCCCATTTCACGAAGCCAAACGCCATCAGCACCAGTCCCCACGCGAGCGTGATGCGCCGTGCCACGCGCAGCAGTTTTGCCGGATCGGCGGCGCTTCCGCGCAGCGCCGCAAAGTCCAGCACGCTGGAAGCCGCCAGCGAATTCAGCGCGCCAGCGGCGTTGGACATAGCTACCGCAAGAATCGAAGCCAGCAGCAGCCCGGCGAGGCCCACGGGCATTTCGCGCACCAGAAAGAGCGGCAGGATTTTGTCGGTGCGATCCCCGGGCCCCAGTAGCGGCGCGTGCTGCGCGAAGACGAAAAGCGCGACGCCGATGAGCAGGAACACCGTGAACTGGATGAACACAATGACTCCGCTCGTGAGCAGCGCTTTGCGGCTGTCCTTCTCATTTCTTGCCGCCAGCAAGCGCTGCACGATGATTTGGTCCGTGCCATGCGTGGCCATGGTAAGAAACGTCCCGCCAATCACGCCCGACCAGAACGTATATTTCGTGGCCCACGCGAACGAGAAATCGAGCACTTGCAGTTTGTTGCCCGCCGCGGCGGCCACTTGCGTCACTTCGCTCCATCCGCCGGGAATTTTGTGCAGTACCACGAAAAAAGTAACGGCGCTTCCGGTCAGATACAGCAGCAGTTGCGCCACGTCGGTCCAGATAACCGCTTTCATCCCGCCTTCGAAGGTGTACAGCACCGTGAGCGCGATAACCAGCACCACCGCCGCGCGCTCCGACGTCCCCAGCACCACGCTGACCACCAGCGCAATCGCCGAGACCCGCACACCTTCCGCCACCGCCCGCGTAATCAGAAACGTGGACGCCGCAATCGCCCGCATCCGCGCACCAAACCGTTTTTCGATCAGCGCATACGCAGTAAAAAATTCCCCGCGAAAATATCCCGGCAGCAGCACCACCACAATCACCACGCGCCCCACCAGATAGCCGAACACCAGTTGCAAAAACGTAAGGTTGGTAGCGTAAGCAATCGCCGGTGTCCCGATGATCGTAAGCGTCGAAGTCTCCGTCGCCACAATCGAGAACGCCAGCGCCCACCACGGCGCCGTCCGCCCCCCCAGAAAATAATCCCCAGCACTCTGCTGCCCCCGCCGAAACCACACCCCCAGCCCCGTAACCCCAAGCAGATACGCCACCACAATCGCCAAATCCACCGGATGAATGCGCATGAGCCCAGCGATTATATGTAGGGCCAGGCTTTAGCCTGGCATTCTTTTTCGATGTATAGGCCAGTTCGACCTCGATCCGGCATTGATCTCCCCGAGCAACGCGACTCTCCAGTCGCCAGAGCACAGGCAAGAGTGCCTGTGCCACCGGGAGTGCGCCGCTGCTGCGTGCGATTTTGGGTCGGCTGGTCATGTTTGGGGCACTCAGTCTTCGCGCTTGGGGCGGACCAAGTCGAAGATGACCTCCTGGGGAGCGTTGGCGGCGATTTTGTTTTCGATGTCGAGGGCGCGGTGGCTGTGGAGGATGAGGTTGCAGGTGTAAGCCATGACGGCGGCGCGTCGCGGGGAGACGCGGTCCTGGGCGAGAAGGAGCAGGAGGCGCGAGAGGAACTGGTTCACCTCGGCGGCAGAGTCGAACTCGGTGAGATCGCCGAGGAGTTCGGCGGCGAGGGAGGGGTCGGCCTGGTGGGCGGGTGCCCGGAAGTAGTGAAGCGGGCACAGGCTAGAGCGGGAGTCGCGGGCTTGCTCGCGGCAGTGGCGTCCTGCGGGGGTGCGATGGCTGCAGCGAGGAAGTCCGGAGTTGACTGGCTGGACGGATGGTTGAGTGCTTTGCGTTTGCGGATTCATTTTGGAACTACCTTTCCTTTCATAGTTCTGGCTTTCGTTGATTTTGCGGAGTGCTGTGGGGGGTATCCCGGGTAAACACACAAAGAGTGCGCAGGTGATTGGAAACAGAGGAGTTGTGCAACGCTGTCGTGCAAAAGAGTGACAAAGAGTGAAGGGAAGAGCGCTGTTGAGGGCTGGCGGAGACAGGTAGAGTGGGAGACTGCGGGTTCGGAACGGATTTGTGCTGCTGAAACACGTCTTATTTTACCATGAATCGGGTGTACTTGTCAAGTAAATTATGCATCGGTACTCGTTGTGAATATACCTGAAGAGTGAAATGCGAAGGGAATTTGCGGAAGATGAAGAAAAGAAAGGGGTAGAGTGTGCAGGGGGTGGCCGACAAATTTTGAAACGAAGAGGGGCCCGCCCTTTGAAATCCGCAAAGGCTAGGCCACCCCGGAGCTTTCAAGGTTCTAAGGTTGCGCCACCCGCCGATTATCCGTGCTTACCGGGCAAGTTCGTTTAAGCCCTCATTCGAGATTGATGTTGTTTTTCTTCGCGAGTTCGGCAATAGACCTAGCCGGGATTGCAATCGAGATACCGGAGTTCTGTTGAAGAGGAGTGATTTCGTAAACGAATTGGTCGTAGGAGTCCCTTGCGGGATTGCCAGTGGCATCATACTTAACGGTTCGCGAGTACAATTGCCGACCTTTGTCGTCTCTAATCGGGGACTGTAGGTTCCCTTCGAGCAAGCCAACGACTTGGCCCTCCGTATCTAAGACAGGGCCTCCACTGTTTCCGGGGTTTGATACTAGGGAGAGGAATATTCTGAGTCCGCTCGCGACGTGATTGGTAGAGTTTTCAAGAAAGTTGACTCCGGTAGATGGCCCGATCTGCAGTATCAGTGTTTTTTGCGATATCGGATAGCCAGCAAGAAGCAAGGTTTCACCGGGCGTGGGAAAGTCTGTTCTAAGTGCCGCGCCTTTGGGCGAAACGCGGATCTGAGGGGTGATGACCCGCTCCCCTGGCACAGGCGTGCCGGTCACCAGAGGTGGAGGCTCGGCATTGCTGGGCGAAATGTGCGCCTTGAGAATGGCAACGTCGGAGTCCGCGTCAGAGGCGACGAGGTCCGCATCCCAAACGTTAACTGAGGCTCCGACTGTGATGGTGAGCCCTCCTTCGGCCACGTACGCGTTGCGAGCAAAACCTATCTTGAATGGGCCGCGCCAACCGGCAATCACGTGCTGGCAGGTTGCAACGTACCCTGTCTTGCCGACCCAGACGCCGGAACCACTAGCATTCGTATGGGCGATGGGCAGCATTCCTTGCTGGGGAGGTGGGTCCGCAAAGAAAACCATGACTGTCATGTTCCGAGCATCTGCGAATGGAAGTTGCTCGGATGAGTTTTTCCCACTGGATGGCGTGGACTTTTGGGGGGCGGCTGCCTGCGGTGCTGCTGCGGTGATGCCTGCGGCGAATAGAAGTATGTTCGCGAGGACCGCGAGTTGCGGAAGACACATCGACTCATTACCTCCAAAGCTTGGAACGAGAGAAGAGGAAAAGCTTGCACAGATTTTACTCATTTTTGGGCCAGGAGGGTGAACTAAGGCGCTGTCCAAAACGTGTCGCGCGATAGGCTCGACGACACCAATCGGAGACTGGCGTTCCCAGGCCTAGGCGAATTGGAGGCGTTTTAGGTGGATGTGGTTGGTAGGCATTTGGGCGAGTTCGTAGAGGCCGGGGAGAAGAGGAACCTAAGTCCCACTCCCAAAGGCCAAAGGCGGGGCACCCGGCCGCCGACTATCAAATCGGTTCGATCTTGTTCTTGTCGATGCTCTCGGCAAGTGCTTGTACGCGTTTCACGAGGGGGGCTGCCCTCTCCGCCTGTCTTCGATTTTCCCAATTACAATAAAGAGTCAAGGCACTGGGATAACGAGCATCTTGGGTCAGGCGTATGTGCCAAATCATGGGCAAGTACCTGTGAATAGAATCACAAAACAAAGCGGACGTTTCTTGAAAACCAACCGCGTCGTCCGCAACACCAGCGGCGAAGGGTATCGCAAAACTCTCAAGACTGTTTAAGCAGTTTGATGCCGCGTATCCTATATGATCCCATGGTGCCTGCACTTGTTTTAGGTCGAACGATGGGTGCGGACGATCAATCTCGGAGATCGTAAGAGGGATATTCGGCTCTCGTCGAGGTAAATCGAAGCACGTAACTTTTGAAGCGTGGCAAAGAGAGTTTAGTTGTGCGAGTTGTGGCACAACGGTGGCCGCAAAATAACTACATTGAGCAGCCGCAAACTTCACAGACTCCCGCTTCTTGGCCAACTCCGCAATCTCTTTCGTCAATCGAAGCTGTTCGGACGTGATTCGAATTTGACGTAGACCGAATGCCACCAACACGGCCACCGCAATACCAGAGACGTAATACAAACACTCCAGTGTACGGTGCAGGATGATGTACCAAGCAGGTTCTGGGCTGAGCATGGATTTACGATTTTAATTCATTAACAGCGGAATATCCAACAACGAAACGACTGTCCTCCAAGGGTGCGCCGGGGCAGGGTCCACGCGTGGGAGCGGCGGGCGGTCAGGGCTGGGCCGACGGACGCCAATCCGGAGCTTCGCTCCCAGGGCCGCCGCGACTGGAGCTATTTTCGCCTGGGGCGATGGCCAAGGACGAGGCAGGTTTGTTCAGAGTCGCGGAGAAAATGCGCAATGACGGAAGAGGCGGCACGGAGGAGGAACTCGAGATGAGCGCTCGAGCAATTCTTGGTTCGCAGCCAGATCACTTTAGGCGGGAAGCCGGACAGGACGGAGCGTTCCTGGAAGTCGGAGTCCTTGGACACGATGGTGAAACCATTCTTCTTGGCGTATTCCCAGACCGCAGAGTCGTCGGAGGCGCCCAGTGCGCATTGATGAACGTGTGCGGAGCCGGGATAGACGTCAGCAAGGAGCGCGGTGAGGCGGGGTGGAAGATTTTCGTCGAAGAGCAGCTTCACCGAGGTTCACTCGGTGATGGTATCGAGTTTGCGCTCGCGGTCGGCGGCGAAGGCCAGGCAGGCGCGGATGTCGTTCTCGGTGAGGTAGGGAAATTCCTCGAGGATGTCGGCATGGGTCATGCCGCTGGCCAAGTTCTCCAGGACGTCGTACACGGTGATGCGCAGGCCGCGAATGCAGGGCTTGCCGCCGCGCTTTCCGGGTTCGATGGTGATGATGCCGGAATAATCCATGGGGACAGTTTAGGCGAAGGGTGCGTTGGCGGCAATGGGGACAACGGCGGGTGTGCGGTGGGCGCGACTGGCCGCGGGTTCTCAAGTATGATTTTTGCATGCGATGGGTCTTGGGATTTGATGGCGGGGGAACGAAGACGGACTGCGTGCTGGCGGCGGAGTCGGGCGAGGTATTGGCGCGGGGGACGGCGGGGCCGTCGAATGCGTTTCGCGTAGGATTTGGCGCGGCGTTTGGGGCGCTGCGGGAAGCGGCGCAGAAGGCGCTGAGCGCAACGCCGATCGTGATCGGAAGGCCGGGCGGGGCGTCGGGCGCGGCGTCCGGCGCAATACCCGGCGCTGCAGGGTCCAGCGCTGCGGATCTGGCGGCGGATGCCGCCGCTGATATCGCCGCGGTTTGTGCGGGCCTCGCGGGAGTGGGGCAGCCGGCGGACGCGGAGAAGATGCGCGCGCTGCTGGCGAGAGAATTTCCGCGGGCGGTGGTACGCGTTTGCACGGATTTGGAATTGGTGCTGGCTGCGGCGCCGGCGGGGCGCGCCATGGTGCTGGTGGCGGGCACAGGTTCGGCGGCGATTGGGCGCAGCGCTAGCGGCGAGGTGACGCGCATCGGCGGGCACGGGCCGATGATCAGCGACGAAGGCAGCGCGTACGATATTGGGCGGCGCGCGGTGATCGGCGCGCAGCGGGAATTTGACCGCACCGGAAAAGATTCGGAGCTGGGCAAGCGCATTCTTCGAGAAATGGGCGGCGAAATGGGCTCGCCGCACTGGGCCGAGCTGCGAAAACGTATTCAGTCGGCGCCGGACGAAGTTTTTCCGCGGCTGTTTTCGGTGGTGGCGGCGCTGGCGGACTCCGGCGATGAAACTTCGCAGGGAATCTTGCGCAACGCGGCGTACCAGCTGGCTTCCCTGGCGACCACGCTTGCCGAGCGGCTGCATCTTGCGGACGCACCCTTTCCGTTGGTAAAAACGGGGGGCATGATTGGGCGCTCGAAATATCTGGATGCGCAGCTTCATGAGCGGCTGCGCGTGACGCTGCCGCAAGCCGCGCCGGGTTCGCTGGAGATGGCGCCGGCGGAAGCTGCTGCGCAGTTGGCAGTGGAGCTCTTGCACACGGCGAAAACTACGGTGCGGCCAAAATAATGTCTGCGAAGACGCATCGCGAGCGTGCACTCACCGCGCAAAGCGAAGAGCTTGCCGCGTTGCTGCACCATCCGTCAGGCGACGTGCTGCTCGCGCTGCTCGATAATCCCGCGCTGGATGAAACGCAATTGTGTCTGCTGCTGGAACGGAAGGATTTGCCGGCGGAAGTGCTGGAAGAAGTGGCGCGGCGCAAGAGCTTGCTGAAGACGTATCGCGTCAAGCGCGCGCTGGCGTTTCACTCGCGCACACCGCGGCTCGTTGGTTTGCGGCTGCTGCGCGATCTATACCTGATGGATCTGGTGCAACTGACGCTTTCTCCGGCAGTTCCCACGGAACTGCGGCGCAACGCGGAAGATCAATTGCTGGCGCGGCTGCCGCAGCTTCCGCTGGGCCAGAAGATTACGCTGGCGCGGCGCGGCCCGCCGCGCGTTGCGGGCGGCTTGCTTGCGGAAGGCCACGCGCAGATTCTGCGGGTGGTGCTCGAGAATCCTTATCTGAGCGAAGCGCAAATCCTGAAAGCGCTTTCGCGCGAGAAAATTCCTCCGGCGGTGCCGCAGGGAATTGCCGGCCATCGGAAGTGGGGACACGTTTACAATATTCGGCTGGCGCTGGTGCGGCATCCTTGTTCTTCGCTGGCTACGATTCTGGCGTATCTTCCGGAGCTTACGGTTTCCGATCTTCGCGAGCTCGCGGCTCCGGGGATTGTTGCGGAAAACTTGCGCAAATATTTGCTGGCGGAAATTCATCGGCGGCTGAGCGCCAGAGAGAGACATTCAGCTACGGGCGAGACCTCGGGTGGGCCTGCTGCGTCTAATCCGGACTGAAGAACAGATGTGGGGTCGATGCAGGCTTTCGTGGTGAGGTGCGGGTAGGGATGACACCGCACAGGCAGGAGTGCCTGTGCTACCGGGAGTGCAGGGAACAAAACACGGCTCTCCGGCGTCGTATGCTTATGCAAAGAGCTGGCGTATGCTGGGGATTCGGAAGCGGCGATTTCGACCTGGCGCCGCGGCACGAAATCCTTGGCAGGGGGTTTCCCCAGGTCCATGGCCAGCGGCAACCACACCCCTCGGCGTTCGGAACGCCGCTGGGCGCCACGCTACGAGTTTCGAGCGGACCTCGAGATCGAATGGGGCTCCGCCGTGCTGCGTGCGAGCGTCCGCGACATCAGCGCCAATGGAATGTTCATCGAATCTGCCGACACGCTATGGGTGGGCGCGGGCTTCACGGCGAAGATCGCGCTGGACCGGCCAGTCAAAGTCGACTGCTTCGTGAAGCGCGTCGAGCCGGGGCGCGGCATGGGCGTTGTGGTGGCAGTTTCCGAATCCGACAATCAGAAGCGCTATCAGGATCTTCTCGCGTCACTCTCCAGCAGCAGAGCGGGCTGAGACCGATTTATACTAGCGGCTCATGACCCGATGCCTTGATTGTGGTTCGGAGCGAATCGCGGACCAGTGTCCCGCGTGCGGGTTGACCTCGGCGGCGGCGGAATTGGTGTTCCGGAGGCGGTTGCTGAAGCGCACCGCGGTGTTCCTGGCAGGATCGCTGATTTTTCCTTATCTCACGAACATTTATCCGCCTCTGGATCTGGATTTGATGATGGTGTTCTTCGGCGCGATCTTTTTTCTGGCGCTGACTCTGGCGGTGATTCTGGATCGCCGCGCGCGCCAGCGGCGGGAGCTCGAAGTCCTGAAGCGCTTGTACTACGGATTTATTCCGCTGCCGTGGGTTTTGGCAGCTACGCTTTTTCTGAATGGCCGGCTGGACTCGCCGAGCAGGGTGGTCTACCACGCGACTACGGTAGACAGCCGCTACTATATGCGCGGCGTGGTGCGCGGGAGCCGGCGCCTGTTTGTACGCAGTTGGCGCTACGGGCAGAAATTTGAGCGGCTGGCGGTCGATGCCGATGATTTCGACCGCTTTCACGAAGGCGATCCGGTCAACGTAGGGGTTGCGCCGGGGGCGCTGGGCATTCCGTGGTTCTACGGTGTTTATCGTAGGTAAGACAGGGCGTCGGTGAAACAAAATGGCGCCGCTAGAAAAAGGGCGGGGCTTGAAACGGGCGGCGGTGGCGCGGGCGAATCTGTCACTGCGGTTCAATACAGCGGCTTGCCGTTGACTTGCAAAGGGATCTGCATCTCGACGACGTTGCCGTTCTTGCCGAGCCGGAACCTGACGCGTTGCGTCGGGCCGATATCGCGGGTCTTCCATTCGCCGGTTTCAATGGGATCCGCGGGCTTGTCGGCCATGGACCACTCCACGTTGTCGCCCGCCGCTTTGATAGTGCCCGGATCGATATCGTAGACCTCTTCTTCTTTCATGTTCACGAGCAGATAGCGCTTCCAAAGGTGCAGCAGGAGCAAGCCCTTTTTGTCGGTGTGATAAAGATTCCAGGATTTGGGCGCTTCATCGTTGTACTTGATGATGGCGAAGAGCACCGGCTTCCAAAGCTGCTTCGGCGGAGGGGCAGAAGTCTGGGCGGCAGAGGCCGCCGCAAGAACGAGCGAGAGAAAGGCTCCAGCCAGCGCGCTTTTCATAACACCGTGCATTGCCTCTCCGTGGCCTCGCATCCGTGCGATGCAAAAAGTGTACGACGCTGAAGAGGCAGCGGCAAGCCAGCGGGAACTCCAGCGCAAGCCCGGGAGCGCCGGGAATTCGGGCCATAGAAAAGTCCCGCGGATCTTGCGCATCGTTTGCGCGCCTGCAAAGATGCGTATAATGCGAAGCGATGATCGCCGCGGCTTCCCTCATCAAACGCGCCTGGCGCATGCTTGGACGCGTCTTTCCCCGGTGCACGGTACTTGCGCAAGCCACCGCGTTTAACTTATTCCTGGCCTTCTTTCCCACGCTGTTGATCGCCGTGGGCTTTGCCACCAGCCGCATTGGCGGCAAAACCAGCCTGCTGGACCTCATTACCGACCTCACACAATTCCTCCCGCCGGGTAGCCAGCAGATCGTCGGTCAATTCCTGGTCAAGCGCGGCCCGGAGGCCTGGAAGATCGCACTGCTCGGTTGGACGGGCACGGCCTTGGCGGGTTCGCAGGTGATGAAGCTGGTGATGCAGGGAATCCACCTGATCTACGGTGAACGCGAGCGCTTCGGGTTTCTGCATCGCCAGCTTCGGGCCATGGCGCTTTTGCTCATCACCATTGCGCCGCTGATCGCTGCGGCGATCCTCGGCGTGTTTGGCCGGCCGCTGCGGCATTGGGTGGCCAGCGAGCTGGGCGCCCGCGGTCAGGGGCCCGGGTTGTGGGCCATTTTCTTTCCGGTCGCGGCGTTCTTGTTTGCCATGGCGGGCCTTACGGTGATTTATCGGGTAGCGCGGCCGCGGGAAGAAAGCCTGCGCAAGGTGCTGCCCGGGGCGCTGGTGGCGACCACGTTGTGGTGGCTGGTGGATATCCTGTTCGGCTTCTACGTACGGCGCGTGCCGTACAGCGTCGTCTACGGCGGGCTCGCCGCGGTGATCGGACTGCTGATCTGGATGAATCTCTCGGTCATCGCCGTTTTTCTGGGAGCTGCGTGGAACGCGGAACTTGCCGAGTCCCGAAAGGAGGCGCGGTGACAGAGCCCGGCGTGCGAGTGGAGTGCTACGCCGGATACAAGGCGGACGAGCGACCCCTGCGCAGCGAAAGCTCGTGGATCGGCTGCTTCGCTTTCCACTCGCGATCCGTAAGCTTAACTGTCACAACCCCGCATACCTGACAGAGCCGGGAGACTGCTCCAAGCGGGTGAGTCTTTCTGCGTGCCATGCGAATCCCTCCCAAACCGGAACTTACACCTCGCGGGAATTGTGTCAAGAGGCCCATTGAAAATCGCTGAGAGGTTCTTAGATCATCGAACGGGTCGAACTAGTGTATTATCTCGCCCTGCAAGAGGTGACGTATGCGACAGACCCGAGCAGTGGTTTTGGGGCTTTTGCTTTCCTCCACATTGGTTGCTGGACAGCAAAGCCAGCAACTCACCGTGGTACCGCCGAAACCAACGTGCACTCTGATCTTCAAGACTGGCAGCTGCGCCGACTTATGGACGAACTACAACCAAGCATTCGCGCAGCGGCAGCGAGAAGAAATACAGCTGTACGTCAACCGACAGAAGGAACTCGCGTCGGAGGCAGCTACAGCGCCGTTGCAACAGCAGATATCAGAACTGACGAGGCTAACAGGGGACCAACAGACCCAAATCAGCAAACTTCAACAGCAGATGCAGTCCGACGCCTCGGCTTCTGTCGAAGCGAGACAAAACGCTCACCAACAAGGCTTGTGGGAGGGCCTAGTAATTGGCGGGGCGGGAGTGCTGATTCTGATGGCCGTGGTTTGGGGCGCCAGGCGCATCTCGCGGAGTTTTACCATCACCAAGAAAGAAGCGGTGGAATAACGCACGGATACCGCACATGTGCGTTATTTTAACGCTCATGCGCGATTCGATGTGCGGTAAGAGGTGAGGAATCAGTGAGGGAGTGTAGTCCGGTGCACCGCCTGACCGCGAATTGTCAAGAGAAGCGCGTCACACCCACCCTTTTCACTCGCCGGTTTTCCTAGGTAGTTTCTCGCCGTTAGTGCCTGATGGCTTAGGAAGGAGCTGCGCAACGATTCTTCTATTTTGATGCATTTTCTACGATGCACGGAGGCCAACCGTATCGAGGGCACAGCCGCACAGCTTATCGTGCTTTCAAAACAGCGACACTTGTTTAGAATCAAGCATATGGCGGAAGAAGTTAAAAAACCAAAAAATACGACGACGGAGCCTACGCCGAAGCCAACGAACGAGTCGACGACGGGGGCGGATACGAAACCGAGCACGAACTCGGCGACGACTACGGAGAAGAAGAGTCTTTCGGCGAAAACGAAGGGGGTGCTTGCGACGCTCCTTTCGCTCGCGGGTCTTGGCCTTGGTTTGTACAGCACCTCCCAACCGTATCTGGAGGTCAATCACATTCCAGCCATCGATTGCCCAACCTGTGGTACCCCCGAACTGAGACTTCCTCCTACGGCTCCATCAAACTCAGGCGCAACGATCTCCGTTACTGTGGACAATTCCGGCGCAGCCCCTACCACAATCACGGATCACAACGAATCTTTCCAAATAGGCGAACCGACGGGGCCGCTGAATAACACCCTCATTGAACAGCCCGATCCTGCCGACAAGACCGAGGTTCCCGTGGGAGCGCATTCATTCAGAATTTTGCGGATGCCGGTCGCGGCGCTGGCCATCGATCTATTGAGAAACCCGGTTCCTGTCGGATCATCGTGGGGGCCGCGCCGGCAGGATAAAGCATTCGTTTTCGGCCACGTAAGGTACAGGCGGTACTGGTGGCCCACCACGATGGAATATTGCTTCCAGTACGTCCCGACGGAGAAGGGATTGCCGGAAAGTTGGACCATATGCCCCTCGGAGATTCATGTTCGCCGGACCAACTGAGACCTAGAACGTGGACGCCAGCGCGGCCAGGACTGTCTTACCCGCCGTCGCATCCGAGGGCGTGGCATAGATTGCCGTGCTGGCGATGCTCTTGTGGCCGAGCGAAACCCGGACGGTCGCTAGGTTCACGTTCTGTTCCACCAGCGCGACGGCCAAGCTGTGCTTGAGGCAGTGAGGATGCCTCTTATCCTTCGGCAACCCGGCTTTCTCGCGGCGAGTTCGTTGTTCTCCCGGATGAGATCGGCGACGAGCGCAGCATTCGACGCCAGCCGGGCGCCGCCGGGATCTGGCTGCGCCATGCCTGTCTCGAGGTCGAGACGGTCGAAGACCGCTGGTACTCGCCGGGGGCGACTTTTTTTCGGGTGGTGGTTGCGGGGGGTGACCGGTACCTCCTGAAGTACTACGAGGCGCAGAAAACTTGGGAATTAGCGGCATTTCGCGCGGCCACCCGCGCATCTGTGCTGTTGACACAAAAATAACGGCCAGCGTATAGTCAGGTGCACACGCGTTTCGTCTTCCATGCCAGCGTTTTGGCGAGGGCGCGGGGTGGCCCGCCCACCGAGGCACCTGAATGTACCGCCTGCCTGAAGGAACGTCCCTTTTGCGAAGTCTCTCTGGCGTCTCGTTGCTTGTGACGCTGGGCCTTTGCTGCGGCTTGCAGGCCCAGGCCCCTGCGACGCAGTCCGGCACTTCCTCGCCTGTCGCGCCTGCGACCGATGCTGGCAAAACCACGCCAGCCCAGGCCCCGGCCAGCGGGGGCGAAGTCACCAGCCGCGATACGCCGGCCACGTTCAAGGTGCGCGTCAACCTGGTTCTCGTGCGCGTAGTCGTGCGCGACTCCGACGGCAAGCCCGTTGGTAACTTGAAGCAGGAAGATTTTCAGCTTTTCGATAACCGCAAAGCGCAAGCGATTGTGACCTTCAGCATGGAGACTCCGCAAACGCGAGTGGTGAAAAATGTGGATACCACTCCCGCTAGCGAGCCTGCCGACGCTGCGGGCCCGGCCGGCCCAGCCACTCCAGCAGCCCAAGCGAACGTCTCCGGCGTGGCGCAGCGCTTTGTGGCCATGGTCTTCGACGACATCAATCTTTCCATAGAAGACTCTACCTTCGTGCGCAAATCCGCGGAGCGCTTCCTAGGGAAGCTGGCGCCTTCGGACCGCGTGGCCATGTTTTCCACATCGGGGCAAGTCTCCCGGGACTTTACCAACGATCGCGAAGCGCTGGAAAAAGCGTTGCTGGGGATCGTCCCACGGCCTCTCGCGCAGTCCAGGAGCACGCACAATTGTCCCGACATCAGCTACTACCAAGCCGACCTGATGGAGAACAAGGGCGACCAGCAGGCCCGGGCGGTAGCCACCGAGGATGCGGTGCAGTGCGCTTTTCAGGGCGACGAAACGCAAATTGCAGCCGCTCAGGCGATGGCGGAGAGCGAAGCGCTGAATACCTTGGCTGCGGGGGACGCGGACGCGAATATGGTTTATCGCCACCTGGAAGACCATGTTCGCCGCCTCGTTTCCATGCCCGGCGAGCGGGTGATGGTGCTGGTTTCGCCGGGATTTATTCCGTCGACGCTGTGGTCGGACATTTCGTCGCTAATCGACCGGGCGACTCGCGCCAAGGTGGTAATCAACACGATTGACGCGCGCGGGCTGTACACTCCGGACATCAGCGGGGATATCGCCAGCCCTGCCAAGGATTCTTTCCGTACCGCCGGCTACAAGGCCAGCTATCGTGTGCAGGCGCAGTCCGCGCAGGATGAAGTCCTCGCGGCTCTGGCCGACGGCACCGGCGGCACATTTTTTCACAATCGCAACGACATCGACGTGGGCATGGAACGCGCCGGCGCTTCGCCGGAAGTTTCCTACGTGCTGGGCTTCTCTCCGCAGAACTTGAAGATCGATGGCAGCTTCCACACCATCAAGGTCTCGCTGGGCAATAAGCTGAAGTATTCGCTGCAATCCCGGCGCGGATACTACGCTCCGAAGGCGCTCAAGGACCCGGGCGAAGCAGCGAAAGAAGAGATTCAGGAAGCGATTTTCTCGCAAGAAGAAATCCACGACCTGCCCGTGGAATTGCAGACGCAATTTTTCAAGAAGGATGCCGCCGAAGCGCGGCTCGCGGTGCTGACGCATTTTGACTTGAAGGGCATTCGTTTCCGCAAGGCCGAAGGCCGCAACCTGGACAACGTCACCATCGCGACGGCCATCTTCGACGAAAACGGCAACTTTGTTACTGGCGGAGAGAAAATCGTGGAGATGAAGCTGCTGGATACCACGTATGACCGGCTCACGCGCAACGGTTTTACGGTGAAATCCAGTTTCGACATCAAGCCCGGCACGTACATGGTGCGCATGGTCGTGCGTGACGGCGAAGGTCAGCAAATGGCCGCACGTAACGGCGCGGTGGTAATTCCGAATTAAGGCCGGCCCGAGAAGGAGGAGCACATGAAAACGCTGATGAGGGACACGCGAAGATTCCGCATGCGAATCGGCTGGTGCGCGTTGACTGCGCTTTTCCTGGTTCCCGCGGCACTGCGAGCGCAGCAGCAGCCGGCGGCGCCAGCGCCTCCGGCGGCTCCGCCGCAAGAGACGGGCGTGGTGATCAAGCGCGAAACGAAACTGGTGCTCGTGGATGCCGTGGTCACCGATAAGAAGGGCAACTATGTCCGGGACCTGACCGCCAAGGACTTCAAAGTCTTCGAGGACAACAAAGAGCAGCCGGTCTCGAACTTTTCGTCGGGCAACGATGGCGACAATCAGCCCGCCAACGCACAGCAGCGCCGCTATCTGATTCTATTTTTTGACAATTCCACCATGGCCGCTCCCGACCAGATTCAGGCCCGGAGTGCCGCGCAAAAGTTCATCGACGCGAACGCCGGTCCGGAACATCTGATGGCCGTGGTCGATTTTGGCGGCTCTTTGCGCATCCGGCAGAACTTCACCGCCAACGCGGATATTTTGCGCGCCGCGGTTTCCGGGGTGAAAAGTTCATCGGTCGATCCCAACGCGCCGGCGCCCGACACGGGCGTGCAGGTGGCTTCGGCAGGTGGGCTGCCCATCGGCATGTCCTCTCTGAGCAACGCGGAAGCCGATTTCGGAGCGCGCAGCATGCTCCTTGCGGTGCGCAGCCTGGCGAAGAATCTCCGCGGCATTCCCGGCCGCAAAATGGTCATCTTGTTTTCCGGTGGATTTCCGCCGACCACCGAGATGCAATCGGAGTTGAGCGCCACGATCGCGGCTTGCAATCAGGCCAACGTGGCGATTTATGCGCTCGATGCGCGAGGGCTCGTAGGTGGCGGTCCGTCCGCCGCGGGTCCGGGGATGGCGCAGCACCGCGCGAGTGCTTCCAACACGCGTGCGGTCGCGCATCATCAGCGTCGGCAGGGTGGGGGGCAGGGTGCGGGTTCCAGCGTGCACGCGCATATGGTCTTGGCAAGCTATCCGGCGGCCATGCCTGATCCGCAACGTCCCGGGGGCGGTGGCGGCGGAACTGGTGGCGGCGGAGGAGGGCGTCCTGGTGGCGGCGGTGGTGGTCCACCTAGCGGTGGTCCAGGTGGCGGCGGAACGGGCGGGGGGCGCGGCGGCGGCACGGGTGGTACCGGCGGAGGGACTGGCGGTGGCAAGGGCGGAGGTACTGGAGGCACCGGGGGCACTGGCGGAGGCACAGGCGGCCGCGGCGGAGGCGTGGGAAATCCATCCTTCAATTCCAACAACAACCCTAATGCGCAGCCGCGCTCCATCGTGCCGCAGTTTCCTCCTTCTGCTTCGACCAATCAGCAGATTCTCGCGCAGTTGGCCGAAGGCACGGGCGGGTTCACCATTTTCAATACCAACGACCTGCTCGGCGGGCTGCAAAAGATCGGGCGCGAACAGAGCGAGTTCTACGTGCTGGGCTATGCTCCTCCGGACTCCTCGGAAGGCAGTTGCCACGTCCTGAAGGTCAAGCTGAATAAGGGCGGGATGAATCTCCGCTCACGCAGCGGCTATTGCAACGTGAAAACCTCGAACGTTCTGGAAGGCAAACCCGTCGAGAAACAGCTGGAGGCCCGCGCTACGGCCGCCCCGGTCGGCTCCATCCACGGCGCCATGCAAACGCCGTACTTCTATACCGCGCCAAATGTGGCGCGCGTCAATCTGGCCATGGAATTTCCTTCTAACTCTTTCCAGTTCAACAAGGACAAAGGAAAGTTCCACGCCAACCTGAACGTGTTGGGCATCGCCTACAAGCCGGACGGCTCGATTGGCGCGAAGTTCAGCGACGTCGTCAATCTCGATCTCGAAAAGGACGAGATGAAGGAATTTGCGAAGCTGCCGTACCGCTACGAAAACCAGTTCGACGCCGCGCCGGGCGAATACAAGCTCACCATCGTGCTCAGCGGCGGCGGAGAATCCTTCGGGAAATTCGAAACGCCACTGCAGATTGACGGGTATGACGGCAAGAAGTTCAGTCTGGGCGGCGTGACGCTAAGCAACTCCGCGCAAAAGCTGACCGATATTCCTACCAGCGTGGAGCAGGCGCTGACCGAGGACCGTACGCCGCTGGTCGTCAAGGGCATGCAGATCTTCCCGTCGGCCAGCAATCATTTCAAGAAGACCGACAGAGTTGTCGTTTACACGGAAGTCTATGAGCCGTTGCTCACTTCGGAGAATCCGCCCAAAGTCGGCGTTGGTTATCGCTTGCTGGAGCGTGGCACCGGCAAGGAGATTTTCTTCAGCAACGTGATTCCGGCCGAGGACTACATTCAAAAAGGGAATCCGGTCATTCCCATTGGACTGATGGTCATGGTGAAGGACCTGAAACCCGGTCCGTATACTCTGGTCATGCAGGCGATTGACGGGGCGCACAACAAAGCGCCCAACCGCAGCATCGATTTCGATTTGACCGAGTAGCGCAAGTTGCATTTGGAGTGCGGGAGGCAAGCAGCCGCTTTTCCGCCGGGCAAGGCCGTGTCGCAGGAGTACGGGTGAGTGTCCCCGCGAACGGTCTTGGGTGCCGGTCCCAGGTACACAATGGTAGGGCCGCCCTAAAAGGACGGCCTCTACAGTGGAGCCCTAAGACATTGCGGCCACCGGGCTTGCGCCTGAAGTAGCGTTTCGACACCCGCGAGCTCACGCTGCAACTTCTTCCTGCTGTTAGGGTTAAACTCGCATGGAACGCCGAATCGCAGCCGAGGCCGGTCCGGGAGCGAGCTGATGAATCAGAGGCCGCGCGTTGAGACGCGCCACTTGCACTTTTTCACGACAGCGAAATCCCTGCTCGCCGCGGTTCTCTCATTCTCTTGCTGCTTTTCGCTGGGAGTCGATTTGCCCGCTCTTGCAGCCCTTCCCGCTGCCGACAAAAAGCCCAAGCTGGATCCCGCGCTCAAGGGACTGCCTATCGCTGATTTGAGTGTTGATGAGGCCATCGTCCACGCGCTGAATCGGCTGGCCTACGGCCCGCGGCCTGGCGACGTTGAGCGCATCAAGCAAATTGGGCTGGCCAAATGGATCGATCAGCAGCTCAATCCGAATTCCATCGATGACCGGGCGCTGGAAGCGCGACTCGAAAACTATCCTACGCTGCGCATGTCGTCGGCGAACCTCATTGCCGACTATCCTCAGCCGAAGCAAGCGGCGAAGCTGGAAGCCAAGCAGCAGCAACAGCAAGCCAACCAGACCCGCGGAGACGCTGCGGCTGCCGTCGTTGCCAGCGACATGGGCGCGGAGAAGAATCGGCCTCCCTCGTCGGCTACCGAGCCGAGTGATCCGCAGCCAGTTTCCGAGAACAGCACACGCCCGGCGTCGATGAAGGAAGATCCGAATCTGGTGAACGACAGCGCCAACGTCGCCACGCGCGGCGGCAAGCGCGACGTTCTCGGCGGCGGCGATCCCAACGCCGTGCCGCGCGCCATCGCCGATGACAGCAAGCGTCCGCAACGTGTCGTCGAAGAGCTGGCCATGGCCAAGGTCACGCGCGCGATTTACAGTGACCGGCAGTTGCAGCAAGTCATGGATGATTTCTGGTTCAACCACTTCAATGTTTACGCGCCCAAGGGCGAGGACAAGTGGTATCTCACTTCGTACGAGCGCGACGTCATCCAGCCGCATGCTCTCGGTAAATTCAAGGACCTGCTGACCGCCACCGCCAAGAGCCCGGCGATGCTCTTCTATCTAGATAATTTTCTGAGCGCCGATCCGCGCGCCGCGCAACGCATCGCGCAGGAAAAGGCTATGCGCCAGCAGATGCGCCGCGGGCGTTATGGCATGGGGCGTCCGCAGCCTCCGCCCAACGCGCAGCACAATAAAAAGCAGGAGCGCGGACTCAACGAAAACTACGGCCGTGAATTAATGGAGCTGCACACCCTCGGCGTGGATGGCGGTTACACGCAGAAAGATGTCACCGAAGTCGCGCGCTGCTTTACCGGGTGGACTATCGAAAAGCCTCGCGAGCATCCGGAATTCAAGTTTGATGAGCGGCTGCACGATCCCGATCCGAAAATCGTTCTCGGCAAAAAGATTCACGCCGGCGGAATGAAGGACGGAGAGGAAGTGATCGATCTTCTCGCGCATCAGGCGGCCACCGCCAAGTTTGTTTCCAGCAAGCTGGCGCGCCGGTTCGTGTCGGACACTCCTCCGGACGCGCTGGTGCGGCGCATGGCGCAAACCTTTCAGTCCAGCAGCGGCGACATCCGCGCCGTGATGCACACCATGATCTACTCGCCGGAATTCTGGACGCGCGACGCTTACCGCGCCAAGATCAAGACTCCTTTCGAACTGGTGGTTTCCGCCGTGCGCGCTCTGGGCACCGATGTCGATACGCCTATGCCGCTGGTGCAATGGGTGGGCCGCATCGGCGAGCCGCTCTATCAATGCCAGCCGCCTACCGGGTATTCCGATAAGTCCGACGCCTGGGTCAACACTGGGGCGCTGCTGAACCGCTTGAATTTCTCGCTGGCGCTTGCCGGGAACAAAGTGCGCGGCTCGCGCAGCGATGTTGCCGCGGTGCTCGGCGCGGAATCCGCCGCCGATCCGAAGTCGGCGCTCGATCGCGCCGTGCTGGTGTTCCTGGGCGGCCAGGTTGCTGCAGGCACTGTGGAGACGCTGCAAAAGCAGCTGGACTCGCCGCAAGTGCTCAACGCCAAGCTCGACGATCCCGTGAAACAAGTCGACTTGGGCGTAGTAACCGGCCTGGTCCTGGGCGCTCCCGAATTCCAGCGCAGATAATTGTGGAGTGCGGGAGCGCAGCTCCCGCTTTTCTTACTACCGAGGCTTTAGCGAACTGGAGAATCAAATGAGCGACACAAATCCAACCTACGACTGCTGCGAAGGTGTTCGCGGCCTCACGTTCTCCCGCCGCTACTTTCTTAGGAAAGGCGGCGTTTCCCTCGTCGGCCTCAGCGCCATGCCGGCCTTCCTGCAGCGCGCCGTTGCCGCCACGCCCATGCCCAACAAGAAGCAGCTCGTCGTGCTGTTCCAGCGCGGCGCTGCCGACGGGCTCAACATCGTCGTGCCTTTCAGCGAGCCGAATTACTATCGCCTCCGCCCCACCATCGCCATTCCGCAGCCCAAGCGCAGCGGCGGCGACACCGTTGTCGATCTCGACGGCTACTTTGGCTTGCATCCGAGCCTCGCTCCGCTCGAACCGCTTTTTCACAAAAATCAACTCGCCATCGTTCACGCCGCAGGCTCGCCCGATCCCACGCGCTCGCATTTTGACGCGCAAGATTTCATGGAGTCCGGCACTCCGGGCCTGAAATCCACCGATGACGGCTGGCTCGACCGCGTCCTGCAATCGGTTCCCGAAGAAAACGCTTCACCCTTCCGCGCCGTAGCCATGGGTCCGAATCTTCCGCGAATGTTGCGCGGCAGCACCGGGGCGATCGCGCTGCCGGACCTCAAGCAATTCAAAGTGATGACGCAATCGCCGGCCATGGGCCAGGTCGTGCAAGGCGGCTTCGAAGCGCTGTATTCTCAGACCGTTGATCGCGCACTCCAGGGCACTGGCACGGAAACTTTCGAAGCTATCGATCTGCTCCGCAAAGCGGATCCCGCAAAGTATCAGCCGGAAAACGGCGCGCAGTATCCCGCCAGCCGCCTGGGCCAGAGCTTGCAGCAAATCGGCCAGCTACTGAAATCGAATATCGGGGTGGAAGTTTTATTCGTGGATTGCGGCGGCTGGGACAATCACGTCAACGAAGGCGGCGCGCAAGGCCAGCTCTCGAACCTGCTCAAGGATCTCGGCAGCGGTCTCGCGGCGTTCCATCAGGACATGGGCGACCGCATGCAAGACGTCGTGGTCGTCACCATGAGCGAATTCGGCCGCACCGCAAAAGAAAACGGCAATCGCGGCACCGACCACGGCCACGCCAACTGCATGTTCGTCATGGGCGGCGACGTCAAAGGCGGACAGGTCTACGGCCGCTGGCCCGGCCTGGAAAATCATCAGCTCAACGAAGGCCGCGACCTGGCGCTTACCAGCGACTTCCGCTATGTTGTCGGCGAAATCCTTGCCAAGCACATCGGCGTAAAAGATCTCAAGCCGGTCTTTCCCGGCTTCGACAACAACCCGCGCAAATTCCCCGGCTTGATTCGCGCCTGAGCAGGCCATCTTCGGTGCCGCTGCTGGCAAGGCCAGGAGCGCAGCTCATTTCGTGGCGGTCACGCGCTGCATTCGGCCTTCAACGACCTTCTGGAATTGGCCGTCCTGATTGGCTCCCCGCGCCTCCAGCAGAATCGTCATCTTGTTTTCCTCGAGCCGTGAGTACGTGAGCCGGTATTGCTGCGCGCCCGCCTCCCGGTCCGCCAGAAAAGTGATCGTATCGCCACCGGCGGAGACGCTCACGGCGTACTGAATCACGTGGCCTTCATTGTCCGTGTAAAACGCTCGCAATCCCTTTGAACTCGGGTCCACGTAAATCACCATAAGGTCGTCGTGTCTATAGACAGGCCGGTCTTGCGTGGCCGGATACTCCGCGTGGTTCCTTCGTACAATCGCTTTCCCCTGCAAGTCTTGCTCAAAACTTGCGTATCCGCCTCCGCGCCCGACTTCGCTCGATCCCTCGCCCACCCATTTTCCTTCCAGGAATTTCAGCGCAGCTAATCCCGGAACGTCAGCAGGGCGGGATGCGGTTGCCGCGAACGCCAAAGCGGCAAAGAGAATCGATAGGCGGCCGATGATTCGTTTCATGATTCATGCCTCCATGCTCTAAGGAAAAAGGGCAGCCGGAGCCGCCCTCTTTTTGTTACGCCGAGAATTACAACCCTCTAAGAAACCGTCGTCAGTGCGCTCCGCCTTCGCGAATGCGCATGCCGTAAAACGAGCGGTACACGAAGAAGAAGGAAACCACGAAGAACGCGCCCGCCATAAAGTGCGTCAAGTTGCTGCCTTGCGTGGCGGTCAATTGCACGGCCAGCTCGACTGCCAGCAAGCCGAACAGGGTGGTGAACTTGATCACCGGATTCAGCGCCACCGAAGACGTATCCTTGAAGGGATCGCCCACCGTATCGCCGACCACCGTAGCATCATGCAGCGGCGTGCCTTTTTGCTTCAGCTCCACTTCCACGATTTTCTTGGCGTTGTCCCAGGCGCCGCCGGCGTTGGCCATGAAAATCGCCTGATACAAGCCGAAAATCGCGATGGAGAAAAGATAGCCGATGAAGAAGAACGGCTCGATGAAGGCAAACGCCAGCGTCGCAAAGAATACCGCGATGAAAATGTTGAGCATGCCTTTCTGCGCGTATTTCGTGCAGATCTCAACGACTTTCTTGCTGTCCGCGATGCTCGCCGAAGCCGCTCCATCCAGCTTGATATTCGCCTTGATGAATTCCACCGCGCGATAGGCGCCGGTAGTCACCGCCTGCGTCGAAGCGCCAGTAAACCAGTAAATCATCGCCCCGCCGGTAATCAGGCCGAGCACGAACGGCGCATGCAGCAGCGACAAATGATTCACGTTTTCCGTCAGCCCGTGCGTCAGCGCCATGATGATCGAAAAAATCATGGTCGTAGCGCCCACCACCGCCGTGCCGATCAGCACCGGCTTCGCTGTGGCCTTGAACGTATTGCCCGCTCCGTCGTTCTCTTCCAGCATTTCCTTGGCGCGCTCGAAGTTGACGTCGATGTTGTAATCCTTCTTCAGCTCCCCCGCGATTCCGGGTATCTGCTCGATCAGCGAAAGTTCGTATACCGACTGCGCGTTGTCGGTCACCGGTCCGTACGAATCCACCGCAATCGTCACCGGCCCCATGCCTAAGAAACCGAACGCCACCAAGCCAAACGCAAACACTGCCGGCGCCAGCATCAATCCCGCCAGTCCGAGCGACGTGATCAGATACCCCGCCGTCATCAGCGCCACCATCGCCAGCCCCAGATAGTACGCCGAGAAATTTCCAGCTACGAACCCAGAAAGAATCCCCAGCGAAGCTCCGCCTTCCTGCGCCGACGCCACCACTTCGCGCACGTGCCGCGATTCCGTCGAAGTAAACACTTTCACCAGCTCCGGAATAATCGCGCCAGCCAGCGTCCCGCAGGAAATAATCGTGGCCAGCTTCCACCATTGCGTCGTGTCGCCGCCCAGGTCCGGAATAATCAGCGAGGAAACCACGTAGGTTAGTGCAATCGAGACCAGCGAGGTGATCCACACCAGGGAAGTCAGCGGCGCTTCGTAATTCATTTTGTCCACGTTGGCGAAGCGCGCTTTGGCGATAGCTCCATTGATGAAGTACGCCGCCGCGCTGGCGATGAGCATCACGATGCGCATCACGAAAATCCATACCAGCAGTTGCACCTGCACCGTCGGACTCTTCACCGCCAGCAAAATAAACGTGATCAGCGCCACGCCGGTCACGCCGTAGGTCTCGAATCCGTCCGCGCTCGGGCCCACCGAATCGCCGGCATTATCGCCGGTGCAATCCGCGATCACGCCCGGGTTGCGCGCATCGTCTTCCTTGATCTTGAAAACGATTTTCATCAAGTCCGAGCCGATGTCCGCAATCTTGGTAAAGATGCCGCCCGCAATACGCAGCGCGGCGGCACCCAGCGATTCACCGATCGCGAATCCGATAAAACACGGTCCCGCGTAGTCGCCCGGAACAAACAGCAGGATGAACAGCATCATCAGCAGCTCGACGCTGATCAGCATCATCCCGATGCTCATACCGGCTTCGAGCGGCGTGTGATAAATCGGATACGGCTTCCCGCGCAGCGAAGCAAACGCGGTGCGCGAATTCGCAAAGGTGTTCACGCGAATCCCGAACCACGCCACTCCGTAGCTCCCCGCAATTCCCACCAGGCTGAAGATCAGAATAATCGGCAGCGTAACCGCCACCGGATGCACCGGCGCCAGCCAGCCGAAGTACATCACGATGACCACCGCGATGAAGACCCACAGAATCATCAGGAACTTGCCCTGGGTGATCAGATACGTTTTGCAGGTTTCGTAGATCAGCTCGGAAACGTCCAGCATCGACTTATGCACCGGCAAATTCTTCAGCCGGCTGTAAATCGCCAGTCCAAAGAGCAAGCCGAACACGCAAATCACGATCCCGAAGAGCAGGAGCTTGTGCCCGTCGATCCCCAGAAAGTTCACCGACGAAAGATCCGGCAGCTTCAGGTTCGCTTCGCCGCTTTCTTGCGCTCGCGCAGCCGCCGAGCCTAGCAGCGCCACTAACGCCGCGACGCCAAATCTCCCCGCGCCAAATCGCGCGACGCTTCCACAACCGTGTGACCAGGCATTTGTCAGCCAGGTGCCCATCGAGCATCCTCCATCTAGAAATCGTTTTCGGGGTGAGCCGCCTCGCCTGCCGAATCCCTTGCGGGGACTCGCATCAGGCGCTGCACTTCATCTCCCACTCGCTTCCGGCACACCACTTCGGCCTTACGCTCAGCAAACGAACGCACGGGGGAGCACATCGCCGGATTCTTACTGGCTCCCACTTCCAAGACAGGACAGGAAAAGGTTTGCCGCGGCGCAGTCTGCCTCCACCCCGGTTCCAAAGGCAGCAACCTGCTAGCTTCGCCCGCGACCCTCTTGTGAAACCATGTTTTATAACATTTCGCTAATGCCCGGTCAAACCGCTGCCTATGCTGCGATGGCGATCTCAGAAGGTGTTCCGCCGAACGGGCTGTCCGGTGCCTAATCAGGTATCCGTACCATTTCCCCGGCGCGACGCGCTTGCCAAGCGATGGTAATATCCCACCATCCTGCCGGTGGGGCCAAACGGGCGGACGGAGATTCATGAATTCACCAGTTACCTCGAGTGCGGCGGCGCGCGCCGCCGAAGCCAGCCCGGTGCGCCACGATCCTTTGCGCCGCGACCATTTACACCACGATTGGAGCAAAGCCGAAGTCGCCGAAATTTATCATGCTCCGCTGACCGAACTTCTTTTTCGCGCGCAAACCATCCACCGCAACTACCATCCCCAGGACCGCGTACAAACCTGCCAGCTCATTTCCATCAAAACCGGCGGATGCCCCGAGGATTGCGCGTACTGCCCGCAGAGCGCGCATTACGACACCGAAGTAGACCGCCAGGGCCTGCTCGATCCCGACCACGTCATCAGCGTGGCCCGCGAAGCGGCCGCGCGCGGTGTCACGCGCTTCTGCATGGGTGCGGCGTGGCGTCAGGCGCCGGAGGGCAGGGAATTCGAGAGCGTGTTGAAGATGGTGCGCGGCGTTTCCGCGCTCGGCATTGAGGTCTGCTGCACTCTCGGGATGCTTACGGAATGGCAGGCCCTCCAGCTCAAAGAGGCGGGGCTGAGCGCGTACAATCACAATTTAGATACATCGCCGGAATTTTATGGGTCGATTATCACCACCCGCGTCTATGATGAGCGTTTGAAGACGCTCGCCGCGGTTCGCAAGGCGGGCATTACCGTGTGCTGTGGAGGAATCCTGGGAATGGGTGAGCGGGACACCGACCGTATCGGCTTGCTGCAGCAGTTGGCCACGCTCGAGCCGCATCCGGAAAGCGTGCCGATCAACATGCTCGTCCGCGTTGCAGGGACGCCGATGGCCTCCATGCCTCCGCTCGATCCGCTCGAGATGGTCCGGGCCATCGCCACGGCGCGCATTCTGATGCCCGCGTCGCGCGTCCGCCTGGCCGCCGGCCGCAAACAATTGTCTCCGGAAGCGGTAGCGCTTTGTTTTGTCGCCGGAGCCAATTCCATTTTCGTCGGAGAAAAACTGCTGACTACTCCAAATCCCGGACCGGATGAAGACCAGCAATTGCTCGAAACACTAGGACTCAAACCACTCGAAGCGCATGCCAACTGAATTTCACTCCAAGCTGCAATGCGAACTGCAGAACGCGCAGCGGCATCTCGCCCAGCGCAGCCAGAGCCGCTTCCTCGCGGAAACGGCCGGCGTGAATCTCTGCTCCAACGACTATCTGGGGCTCGCGGAGCATCCCGCGCTGAAGGAAGCCGTTCTCGAAGCGGTCAGCGAAGCTCCCCGTATGAGCGGAACGGGCTCGCGCTTGCTCTCCGGCCACGCAATCGTCTGGGAAGAACTCGAGAGCGAGTTCGCGCGCTTCGCCGGCACCGAAGACGCGCTGTATTTTGGCAGCGGCTACTCCGCCAATCTCGGCCTGCTCACTTCACTCTTGCGCAAGAGCGACCTCGTTTTCTCCGACGCTCTCAATCACGCCAGCTTGATCGACGGAATGCGTCTCTCCGGCGCGAGCCGCGAGATCTACCCCCATCTCGACCTGAACGCCCTGGAAGATGCTCTGCGCGCGCGTTCCGCTATTTCGTGCCGGAAACTCATCGTTACCGAGACCGTTTTCAGCATGGATGGCGACGTTGCGCCACTCGCGGAAATTTTCGCGCTCGCCGACCGTTATGGCGCCGGCGTGATTCTCGACGAGGCGCATGCCACGGTCGTCCACGGCCCGGCAGGACGCGGAATGGCTGCGCAAGCGGATTTGCTGCAGCACGTCGTCGCCGTCGTGCACACTTGCGGCAAGGCCTTGGCCAGCGCAGGCGCATTTGTGTGCGGCTCTTCGCTCCTTAAAGAGCACCTCATCAATCACGCGCGCACATTTATCTTTAGCACGGCCATGCCGCCGTATATGGCCCGCCAGATTCAAGCAGCTCTGCGCCTGGCGCAGGGCATGGACGTGCAGCGCGACCACCTGCGCGAAAAGTCGCGGCGCTTTGCTGCGGCTCTCGCAGCCGACGGTTGGGATACCGCTGGCAGCGCCACCCAGATCGTTCCAGCCATCACCGGCGGAAACGACGAAGCCCTGGCCGCCGCAGACTTTTTGCAGCGCGAAGGATTTGCCGTACGCGCCATTCGCCCGCCCACCGTGCCCGAAGGCCGATCACGCTTGCGCTTTTCGCTCACAGCGGCCACCCCGGAACGTGAGCTCGAACGGCTCCGCGAAGTCCTCGCAGCCTGGAGTGCCAGCGAGTGCCGGAGCGCCGCGGCAGGGTGCGCATGAGGCACCATTTCTTCGTCACCGGAACCGACACTGGCGTGGGCAAGACCACCCTCTCCGCCCTTTTGTGCGCCGCGCTCGACGCCGTGTACTGGAAGCCGATCCAGACTGGCACGCTCGAAGGCTCCGATCGCGTCACGGTCATGCGCTTGGCCGGCATCGGCACCGACCGCACGCTTGATGAGGTTTACAAATTTGTTCCGCCCGTTTCGCCCGATCTGGCGGCCCGCTGGGCGGGTACCGAGATCGATCTGGCTCGCGTCAATCTGCCGGCCAGCCTGGCGAATGACTGGCTCGTGGTGGAAGGCGTAGGCGGCGTGCTCGTGCCCATCAATCAGCGACAGTTTGTGTTGGATATGATGGTCAAGCTGAAGCTCCCGGTAATTCTGGCCGCCCGCAGCGGCGTCGGCACCATCAACCACACCTTGCTCACCCTTGCGGCCCTACATGCCGCGGAATTGCCAGTGCACGGCGTCGTCTTAATCGGCGATCAGAACCGCGAGAATCGCGAAACCATCGAGCGCTTTGGCCACGTCCGCGTCATCGGCGAAATTCCCAAGCTTCCCAATCTCCATCGCACCGCGCTGATGCAAACCTTCATGAATCACTTCGACCGCGCCGCCTTCGCCCAGTAGTAGCACTGGCACTGCTGTTTACCCTGAGCTTCGAAGGGCCTGTGTAGCGTCAGCTTCAACTCCGACGGAGGCGCACGCAAGTCCTGGCTCGTCAAGTCTGTCGCCAGGCCGCAGCCGCACAGGCAGGAGTGCCTGTGCTACTCCAAATCAAGCCTATAATTCCATCCGTCGATATGCGCACTCCCGACTGGCTCACTCTCGATCACGTATGGCTGCCCTACACGCAAATGAAAACTACAGAGCTGCCCGTCCCAGTCGTTTCCGCCCAAGGCGTCCGCCTAAAGCTTGCCGACGGGCGCGAATTGATCGACGGAGTCGCCAGTTGGTGGACCGCCTGCCATGGCTACGCCCACCCGCACATCCTGAAGTGCGTTGCCGAGCAACTAGAAAAGATGCCTCACGTCATGTTCGGCGGCCTGGCCCATGAACCCGCCTATCGCCTGGCAGCGCGCCTAGCCGCACTCTTGCCCGGCGATCTCAACCACGTGTTCTTCTCCGAGTCCGGATCTGTCTCCGTCGAAGTAGCCCTCAAGATGGCCGTGCAGTTCTGGCGGAACCAGGGCCAGCGCGAGCGCCGCACCAAATTCGTCAGCTTCCGCAACGCTTATCACGGCGATACCTTCGCCACCATGGCCGTCTGCGATCCCGAAGAAGGCATGCACAAACTCTTCCGCGGAGTTTTGCCGGAACAATTCGTCCTGGAAATCCCGGACACCGCCGAGAAACGCGCGCAGTTGGACCGCTTTCTCAACGAAAACAAAAATCAAATTGCCGCCGTGATCATCGAGCCGCTAATCCAAGGCGCGGGCGGCATGAAGTTCCACGATCCCGTCGTTTTGCGCGATTTGCGAATTCTCTGCGACCGCCACGGCCTGCTCCTGATTTTCGACGAAATCTTCACCGCCTTCGGTCGCACCGGAACACTCTTTGCCTGCGAACGAGCCGCTGTAGTCCCGGACATCATTTGCCTTTCCAAGGCGCTCACAGGAGGGACGATGCCGCTCGCCGCCACCGTCACCACGTCCAAAATCTTCGACGCCTTTCTTTCCGATGATTCAGAAGCCGCCCTCATGCATGGACCAACTTACATGGCCTACCCACTCGGCTGCGCCGCCGCCAACGCTTCGCTCGACTTGTTCGCCTCTGAGCCCCGCCTCGCGCAAGCTGCCGCCATCGAAACGCAGCTTCGCGAGGAACTCGCGCCTTGCCGCCGTGCGCCCGGCGTCGCCGACGTTCGCGTAAGGGGCGCGGTAGGTGTAGTTCAGATGGACCGCCCCGTGGACGCCACCGCCTTGCGAGCGCACTTCGTCGAGAAGGGCGTCTGGATTAAACCATTTGGCGACATCCTCTATCTAACCCCGCCCCTGATAATCGAGCCGTCGGACCTGTCCGCGCTAACCAGCGCGGTCCACGACGTCCTGCACACCCGTTAGCTCCGGCCGCAGTGCCTGTCGCACCCCCCTGACCACGCTCATCTGGCGCCCCTGGAGAAAGAGCGAAAACCTAACTCCTTATAAATCATGCCGTTACACGCGCTTGCTGCGCTCTTTCGCAGGAAGATCCTAGCCGGACTTGTAGCCCAAACGGGACACCGATCGGACCGCGGGTCACCTGCAAGCTGAAGGAAACTTTTTGACCCCGGCCCCCGTATTCTGCTATAGAAACACAACATCGCTTGCCTGTGGGGGTGTCACCATGCTGTGCCCAAATTGCCAGAAAGATATCCCAGCCGGATCGAACTTCTGCTGTAACTGCGGCACCAAGCAGCCCGACGCATCTCAGCCTGCCTACTCCGCGCCGCCGTACTCGGCCTATGCGGCTCCCCGCCGGTGCATCGTTCGCTCCATTAACGACCGCAAACTCGCCGGTGTGTGCGCCGGCGTAGCCGACTATTTCGATCTCGATCCCATGCTCGTGCGCATCCTGTGGCTTTTGCTGGTCTTCTGTGCCGGAACCGGCGTGCTGGCCTACTTCGTGTGCTGGATCCTCTTCCCCGAGGGCTACACCGGAGTCGCGCAAAACGCCCAGACCACTCAGGGCGTCCCCTACCGCTAACCTCGGCCTGCTAAATTGCAATCAGTTCTTGTTTTTGCTCTTAGGCGGTTTCGGTGCGCGGCTGCGTCCGCCGCCGCTCTCAAAGAGCGGCCAATCCAGCGAAATCATTCCCGCTCCCGTCGTCACGATCGCAAAGCACGCCGTCGCCATCATCAGCGGAAACTGGTAGTTGTGCACGTCCATAACGCCGCCGCCGCTGTGCACTTTCCAGATCGCCACGGCCATCTCCCCCGCCAGCAGCAGGCCGGCCGCCCGCGCAAACAGTCCCAGGATTAGCAGCCCGCCGCCAAACGCTTCCAGGATTCCCGCGATATACAGGAAGTACCCCGGCAGGCCGTGTTGCGTGAAAAATCCCTGCATCCCCGCCCCCTGATGCAGGAGCTTTGGGTACCCGTTGTAAATAAAAATAATTCCCAGCGCCAGCCGCAAAAGCAACAATCCCAGCGGCTGCAGCGCACGCAAAGCTTTCATGAACAATCCTCCGCGAAAAATATCCTGAAACAAAAATACTGACCCGGCGCATCTTAGCAGAAAAGCAAACCGCGCATTCCCCGCCCGCTTTTCCTTCCTAGATCGCCGCCTGCCCAAGCTTCGTGCAGCGCCGCTCGCGTTTGCTTCCTGCATCACCGCGCGGCGTTGCTGCGTTCTTGGCGCGGGCCGCTTTCGGGTACAATCTTTAGCGATACTTTGACGGCTATGAAACCCCCAGCCAACTCAAGAATTGCGCGCGGAAGTGTGCGTTCCTTCGCTGAGAGTGCGCTATGAAGCGCAAGATTCTGATCGCAGTTCCGCTGCTATGCCTCGTGGCGCTGATTGCATGGTTGCTGCGCCCCAGGCACGAAAAGCTTGGCGAAGCCTTCGTCAGCGAGCGCAGCGTCACACTGTGGAGCAGCGTCGCGCAAGTCCGCGAAGCTTTAGTGGTGCTGCACTACGGCGACCGGGTCGACGTGGTCAGCCGGCGCAACGACAGCGTGAAAGTGCGCACCGCCGCCGGACAAGTCGGCTGGCTCGACGGCCGCCTGCTGATGGAGCCGGCGTTCTGGCAGCGCAGCATCAAGCTGCTCGAGCAGGTGCGCGCCATGCCGGTGCAGGCGCGCGGACGCACCAAAGTCGCCACCAACCTTCGCGTCGAGCCTGGCCGCACCGCGCAGCGTATCTACCAATTCGGCCGCAACGTCCCGCTGGAGATTGTGGGGCGCGCGGTTGCTGATTGGGCGCAAGTGACCGACGAGAAAGATTCCGCCAGCGATTCCGAACCCGCCAAGAAGGAAGACTGGTTCCTGGTCCGCGGCGTGGCCACCCGCCCGCCCGGCGAAGCCGCCGCGCGCACCGCGGAAACCTCCAACACCACGCCGCCGGGAGACGCCGGCGCCAACCCGATCGCTGGGTGGGTGGTGGGTCGCTTTATCGAGCTCGACCTACCTGACCAGGTCCGTGAAGGGACAGCTTCCGCGGGCATCCGGCCGATCGCGTGGTTCGAGATCAATCGCGTGGCTGATCCTTCCGGAGACAAGCCGCAATACCTGGTGGCGGGGGTTCGCGGCGCGGAAGGGCAGCTGTGCGATTTCACGACGCTGCGCGTTTTCACCTGGCACGTCAAAAAATCGCGCTACGAAACCGCATACATCGAAAACAATCTTTGCGGCCAGTTGCCGGTGCGTCTCGCGAAAAGTGCGAAGGGCGAACCCGAATTCCGCTTCCGCGAAATGGGCGTCAAAAAGGATGAACGCGTTTATCGCATGATGCAAACCGTCGTCCGCCGCATCCGCGAAGACGATGGAACTTCACGGGCGCACTCCGCCGCCAGCAAGAAACCGGCCGCCAAACGATGAAGATGCGAATCACGGTTCCTGCGGATTTTCTGTCGAACAAAGAGGCCCAACTCGAATGACCTTACACATTAGTGAAGCAGAAGTGCGCGCTACGCTTACGATGGGTGTGGCGATTCAGGCGGTGGAGGAGATTTCGCGGAAGCAGGCTACAGGTGAAGTGGTGGTGCATCCACGGCGGCGGTTCGAGCTGCCGGGCAATGGATTCTTTCACTATATGGCCGCTGCGGACTATGCCGCCGGGTTTTTGGCGATGAAGCAGTACACCTATGTGCGCGGGACGCTGCGCTTCATCGTGCCGCTCTACGAAATGGCGAGCGGCGAACTCGTCGCCATGATCGAAGCGGATTACATGGGGCAACTGCGCACGGGCGCTGCTTCCGGCGTGGCCACAAAATATCTCGCGCGCAAAAACGCGAAAGTCGCGGGCATCGTCGGGAGCGGCGGGCAGGCCAAGACGCAGCTGGAAGCAATTGCCAACGTTCGCACACTTACCGATGTTCGCGTTTTCAGCCGCGACGCGGGCAAACGCGAATCCTTCGCACGGGAAATGACTGAGCGCATCGGAGTTCCGGTGCGCGCCGTGGGTTCCGCTTCCGAAGCCGTACGCGACACGGACATTGTTTGCACCGCCACTACGGCGGCGGTTCCCGTCGTCAGCGGCTCTGACATTGCGCCCGGCGTGCATATCAACGCCATCGGCGCGAATCATGCGCACAAGAGCGAGCTCGACGCCGAAGCGGTCGCCAGCGCGGACGTGATCGTGGTTGATTCCGTGGAGCAATCCCGCCAGGAGGCTGGCGACCTGATCATCGCGTTTCACGGCGATGAAATCTGCTGGACGGGCGTGAAAAAAATTTCCGACGTGGTGGCCGGCAAAGCCACCGGCCGCAGCAGCGACTCGGAAGTCACGCTCTTCAAGTCGAATGGCATTGCTTCGTGGGATTTGGCGGTGGCGATGAAGGTTTACGCCATGGCAAAAGAAAAAGGCCTCGGCCGCCAGCTTCCGCTGTGGACCGAGACCGCGTAACTCGTCCGTTGTTCTTGGCTCGCTGAACAGCTTCAGGCTTGAGAGCCGAGTCCTAGTTTTCGGCGCAACGCTTCATGCAGCCGAGCGCGCACTGGCTCCGGCAATTCCACCATTTCCGCATTGCAGAAAATTTCCACCGTGAGCTTGGTCTGGTTCACGATCAGCGTGCATTCCTTGCACCCGCTCAAATGCCGATCCAGATCCAGCGCAACCGCCGGCTCCAGCTCGCCGTCCAGATAATCCGAGAGTTTCTTCACTACATCTCTGCAATTCAATTCTGACCGCCTTGCCGGAAATAGCGGTCCAGTTTTTCCCGCAATTTCAACCGCGCGCGCAGCAGGCGAGACTTCACCGCAGGCACGGAGATACCCAGTGCTTTCGAGGTTTCTTCGGTGGAAAGTTCCTCGACGTCGCGCAGCACAAATACGGTGCGAAAATCCGGTTCCAGCGCGTCGATCGCGGTGGTCAGGATTTCCTTCATTTCCGTCTGCGCAAAGCGCTGCAACGGGCTGGGACCCCAGTCCTGCAGTTCGCGAGGCATCAAATCTTCTTCGCCTTCGACCGGCTCATCGAGCGACATGACATTCGGCCGGCGCTTGCGCAGCCGCATCAGCGCTTCGTTGGCGGCGATGCGCACCAGCCAGGTGTAGAACCTGGAATCGCCGCTGAAGTCCTTGAGGTGCGAATACGCTTTCATGAACGCATCCTGCATGGCGTCCTCGGCGTCTTCCTGATTGCGCGTGATGTTCATGGTCACGCGAAAAATCTTCTTTTCATAGCGGTTCACCAGCTCTTCAAACGCACTAATATCGCCCTTCTTGGCCGCGGCGACCAGCAGGTGTTCGTCGTCCTTCGCGATGCGCGAAGGCAATTTGTGTGGATTTGGTGCGGTCAATGGAATGAAGGTCCGGGCTGGCAAACGGCCCTGCGTATCTCCCAGCACCTAAAATAGCACAGCCCACGGCAACCTCTCTCATCGCTATTCTCGAGCTAGCGGGCATCCGGCCGTGCGGGCCGGAGCACGCCATTTCCATGCACCTTTTGGATGAACCAGCCATGGCTGTCGATTCAGCTTGTGAACCATTACCGCACTCTTAAGTGCACCCCACTTGACGGGCCGCATCGCTGCAAATAGAGTCTTCCCAGACAGACGCAAGCCCATGCCAGCCAACCTGCCAGCCTGCCCGACCACACTCCATCCGCGAGCGGCCACACGCCCGTGAAAACACTTCCAGACCTCCTGCGCAAAGGAATGAAGCTGGTGATTGTGGGGTGCAATCCCACGGAGTCTGCCGTGCGCGTGGGGCACTACTACGCGGGGCGCGGCAACGAATTCTGGCCGATGCTCTTCAGCGGGCGGGTGATTCCGGAGCCTTTCGATTATCACGATGACAAGCGAATCATCGAATTCGGGATCGGGCTGACGGATCTGGTGAAGAAGCCGACGAAATCGCCCGACGAACTTTCGCGGCAGGATTTTGCCGAGGGGCGCATCGTGCTTTCGCAGAAGCTGGAAGAGTTCGCGCCGCACGTCGTGGCGTTCAATGGGCGGCAGGCTTACGAGTTGTTTTCGCAGCGCAAATGCAAATACGGATTGCAGAAGGAATTGTTGTATGGGGCGCGCGTGTATGTACTGCCGCTGACCGGGGGCGCGGAAGGCAAAGGCAAACCGGAGAAGTTGCGGCATTTCCGGAAGCTGGCGCTGCTGGTAGCGAAGACGGAAAAGGGCCGCGAAGCCGGGCCAGCAAATCCTGTAGCTTCGTAGTCCCGTCGAAGGTTTTGGCTTCTTTTCGTTTCCTCATTGGTCTACGCGATTCCTGTACGCACACTGCGGCAGTGCGTTAGAATTTCAGTCCTTCAAGTGGAGGCTTTATGAGCAATGCGCCGCAGGCGATTCCGTCGAGTTCCCTCGTGCTGGAGTCGGTGCATGACGGCATAGCGCTGCTGGTGATGAACCGGCCGGAGCGGCTGAACTCGCTGAACAGCGAGCTGGCCGTGGCGTTGAGCGAGGCGCTGGGGCGGGCGGCGGGAAATCCTGCCGTTCGCGTTGTGGTTTTGACGGGTGCGGGGCGGGCGTTTTGCGCGGGCGGGGATCTCGGGCTGATAGGCAAAGGCCGGCAGAGCGGGGACGTCGCGGGACTCGAGCCGGTGCTCCGCGCGGGAATGCAAATTGTGCTGAAAATGCGCACCATGCCGCAGCCGGTGATCGCCGCGGTCAACGGAGCGGCGGCAGGAGCTGGCGCGAACATCGCGCTGGCGGCGGATATACGAATCGCTGCGGAAGAAGCGTCTTTCGGACAGAACTTTGCTAAGGTGGGTTTGTATCCGGACTATGGCGGAACATTTTTTCTGCCGGAGCTGGTGGGTCCGTCGAAAGCCGCGGAAATGTTTTACACCGGCGACATGATTGACGCGCGTACGGCGGAGCGGCTGGGGCTGGTGAATCGCGTGGTGCCGGTGGCGCAGCTGGAAGCGGAAGTTCGCACCGTGGCGCTGAAGATTGCGCAAGGGCCGCCGATCGCTATTCGCGCGGCGAAAGCAGCTCTTTTTGCCAGCAAACGCGCGCAGCTTGAGCAGGCGCTGGAAGAGGAAGTGCAGTACCAGCTGGAATGCTTCCGGTCTGAGGATTGCGCGGAAGGCATCACAGCGTTCTTCGAGAAGCGGGCGCCGAAATTCCAGGGGAAATGATTTAGCGTGTCGGTTAGCCTGGCTGAAGGCTTGCCTGGCGGAAAAGCGGCAGCTGGGCTGCCGCAGTCCAAATGGTGTCGCTGGTTGAGGTGAGATTATGGATGCGAAGAAAATGGAGACCGGCGAGGCGGAGCTGCCGTTGGAGATTAGTCCGCGGGAGGCGGCGGAAGTTTTGAAGAAGGAGAAGGGTGTGTTGCTTGTGGATGTGCGGGAGGCTTGGGAGTACGAGATTTGCCGGATTGCGGGAGCGAAGCTGATTCCGATGGGAACGATACCGGCGCATTTGCAGGAGCTGGATACGGAGGATGAAGTGATTTGTTATTGTCACCACGGGATGCGGAGTATGGATGTGGCGGTGTGGTTGCGGGGGCAGGGCGTGCGGAGCGCGAGATCGTTGGCTGGGGGGATTGAGCGGTGGTCGGCGGAGATTGACGGGAGCGTGCCGAGGTATTAAGAGAGGACGAAGAGAAGACGGAGATTGACGCAGAGACGCAGAGGAAACGGGCTGGGATTCGGCGATAGTGGTTTTGGATCGGGCACACTGGCGCGGCGAGCTGCGTCACTACAAAGAGGGAGTGGCGGGTGGAGGTGAAAACGATTGCGGTGATTGGGGCGGGGACGGTGGGGCGCGGGGTCGCTTACGCGGCGGCGTTTGGCGGTTACCGGACGGTGGTGGAGGATATTTCGCGCGAAGCGCTGGATGCCGCGGTTGAGTGGATCAAGCGGGCGTTTGATGAGGGCGTGCAGGGCGGCATAGTGGACGCCGTGGTGCGCGATCGGGCGCTTTTGCTGATTTCCACCGCTATGCGGGTGGAAGATGCGATTCGCGAAGCGGATTTGATTGTCGAAGCGGTGGCGGACGAGATGGAGATGAAGCTGGAACTGTTCACGATTTTCGACAAGTTTGCGAAGCCGGGGGCGATTTTTGCGAGCAGCACGCGGACGCTCTCGATTGCGGAGATTAGCGACGTTACGGTGCACCGGGAGCGCTGCGTGGGGCTGCGGCTTTTTGATCCGGTGCCGCAGACGAGGTCGATGGAAGTGGTGAGGACGGCGTTTACTTCGGAGGAGACGGTGGCGGCGTGCCGGGAAGTGGCGCACCGCATGAGGAAGGGAGCGGTGGTGATTCGGGAGTCGGCGGGGATTGGCGCCGGCCGGGGCGAGGCGGCGCCATGAATGTTTCCGCAGAGGGAATTGTAATTCAGCAGGGCGACATCACAGAGATGGAGACGGATGCGATTGTAAACGCGGCGAACAACGATCTGGTGCTGGGCGCGGGCGTGGCGGGAGCGATCCATCGCAAAGGCGGCGAGACGATTCAGGAGGAGTGCGACGCGATAGGAAGCATTCCGGTCGGGTATGCCGCGATTACGGGCGGCGGAAAGCTGAAGGCGCGTTACGTGATTCACGCGGCGAGCATGGGACTGGGCGGCGAGCGGACTACCGCCAAGTCGCTGCGGACTTCGACGGCGCATGCGCTGCGGCTGGCGGCGGAGCGGGGATTGCAGACGATGGCGTTTCCGGCGATTGGCACGGGGGTTTCCGGATTTCCGATGGAGGAGTGTGCGGAGATTATGCTCGACGAAGCCATCGAGCATTTGAAGAAGGGGAGTTCGATCGAGAAAATCTATTTTGTGTTGTTCGATGCCGCGGCTAAAGAGGTTTTTGCGCGGGAGTGGAAAAAGCTACAAGCGAATTCGAGTCTGTAAACCGAGAGGGCTTTTTCAGGACCGGCCGGTCGTCCTTTTTTGGAGCGGCAGGGACGGCGGGATTATCCGCGCCGGTGGCAGGAGCGGCGGCGGAAGTGCCTTCTTCTGAGTACGGCTTTTTCAGGAACGATTCGGCTACTTGCTGGGCGGTGCCGGTATCGTCGTTGGTCTGCTTGGCTTTGCTGTATTCGTTGACGGCGCGCTCGCGCTGGCCCAATAAATCGAAAATCTTGCCGAGATAGATGTGGCTCCAGACTTCGGTCCATTTTTCGGAGGGCTCGGGGACGGTTTGCAGCGCTTCGCGGAAGGCATTCGCGGCAGCCTGATAATTCTTCTCGAAGAAGAAAGCTTCGCCCATGCGGAAATTGGCGAGCGGGCGGTTGGGCTGAATGGCCAGCGCTTTTTGGTATTGCGCGACGGCATCGTAGTATCGGCCGACTTCGGCGAGTTCTTCGCCCCGGGCGATGGCAGCGCGCGAACGCAAACCGGTGCTGCCTTTTAGAATGACGTTGTTGGGATCGACGCGAATGCCGCCGGATTTGGGGCGGCCAAAAGTTTCGACGGTGAAGTCGGTGTCGGTGCCGACGACTTCGATGGTTTTGGTTTCTGGATTGCCTTCGGTGTCGATGCGCAGGTCGAGCGGCATCAGGAAGGTGTCGAGCGGCTGCTTGACCTTGCCGACGATGCGAAAACCCTTGGGCGTGCGGTAGACGACGTAGCTGACGGCGAACTCCGGAACGCCGGTAGAGCTGAGCCACTGGGTGAAGAAGCCGCGCAAGTTCGGCGGAGTCTCGCCGGCTTTCGTGGAAGCGCGAGCGCGCAACTCGGCGAGCTTCTCAAAATCTTCGATGCTGGCGCTTTTTTCCGCGAAACGAAAATAGAAATCGTGGAGCAGGGACTTGAAGTTGGCATCGCCCATTTGTGCGCGGAGCATGTGAAAAATCATTGCGCCCTTGTTCATGACCACGGAGCGATAGTCAGGAGAATACGGAGCGAGGCGCGCGGCTTGCGAGACGGGAGCGGCGTCTTCGTACATGAGCGCGCCGACGGCGAATTCGTCGACCGCACGAAGGCCGGCTTCTTTGCCGTTGTTCTGCTCGAGATAAAGCGCTTCGGAGTAGCGCGCAAGGCCATCGCTGATCCAGACGTCCGCGGGAGTGGCCGGCAAAACCTGATTGCCCCACCATTGCGAAGCGACGAGACGCGCGAGGATGCGATCGGAAGATTTGGGATTCCAGAGATGCGCGCTGAGCAGGAGCACGCCGGGAGCGGCGAAATCGCGCAGCGTGCCATCGGGCAACTGAATGACGGCCATGCTGGGATCGGGTAGCGGGCCGAACATGTCTGAGAATTCGGTGACCGAGCGCGCGACGCTGTTGGCGAAATCCTGCGCGCTTTTTGCGGCGGCTGGCGGGCCGTAGACCGCTACGTTGATGCCTTCGGCTTGCTTAGGATTGAATTGCAGAGCGCCGGCGACAAAAGTACCGTTGGGGGCGGAGCGGTTGCATTCGAAAGTATAGAGCAGGCGGCCGCCGGCGAGAGGAGTGGGATTGGAAGCTTTGCCGGTGCCGGCGACGGCGAGCGTGTCGGGAACATTGAGACGAAAAGTTCCGGTGTAGCGATTCGAGGGAAAATTGGTGAGCGGAAACCAGCGCGCGGGAAGAAGGAGGTAGGCGCCATCTTTGTTGATGAAGGCGGCGCGGATGCCGGGAATGGGGCTGTTTTCGGCGTTGGCGAGAATGCCGCCGTAAGTGAAGGTGAGCGAGACTTTGCTGCCGGCGGCGACCTGGCCGGGAAGCGAGATGAGGACGAAGAGATGATTCTCGTTGTCGCGCTGGAAGGTGAGCGGCTTGCCGTCGGCGCCTTTGACTTCGCGGAGTTCGAGATTGGGGTGAAGTTCTACACGGACGTTGCTGGAAGCTTCGGCGGGACGTAGATCGACTTTGGCGACGGCGGAAAGGCTTTGGCCGCCGGTGTCGATGGTGGCGCTGACGTCATAATGCTCGGCGAGAAAATTGGAGGGGCGGGGAGCTTGCGCACGAAGCGCGGGCGCGGCACAGGCCAGCGCTAATAGCGGGAGCAGAAATAAGCAAATCAGAGACGTTCTACGGAGGGCCATCGGACCCCTTTCACGGAATGCACTTCGGAACCCATATATAGGATAGCAAATGAGAGGTAATCGTTGCTCCGCGGGATGGCTGGGAGAGGAGGTAAAGGAGATAAATGAGGTTGAGGAAGTACAGGAGCGGAGGCTAGTGGGCTGCACGCTGTAAGAGGGCGGCGATGGCGTCGGCGGCGCGGTCGATGGCGCCGGGGGGACCTAGGCGGGCGCGGACTTCGGCGAGGCCGCGGCGGAGTTCGGAGGAGAAGGCGGGATCGAGGAGGCGGCGGAGTTCGGCGGCGGCGCGTGGGGCGGTGAAATCGCCCTGGATGAGCTCGGGAACGACGGCGCGGCCAGCGATGAGATTGACCATGCTGAAGAATTTGGTGCGTACGAGCGGCTTGGCTAGGAGAGCGGTTATGGGCGTTACGCGATAGACCACAGCCATGGGCGTGTCGAGGAGGGCGGCTTCGACGGTGGCGGTGCCGCTGCAGACTAGGGCGGCGTCGGCGGAGGCCAGAGCGTTGTAGGTTTCGTTTTGCACGATGGTGGGATGGCGGTCCGGCGCGATTAGTGTGCGTAGGCGGGCGAGATCGATGCCCGGCGCTACGGCTAGGACAAAATTGTAAGCGGCGGGGGCCAGGCGTTCGAGTTCGCGGCAGGATTCGAGCATGGTCGGAAAGTGGCGGGAGATTTCGCCCCAGCGGCTGCCGGGGAGAAGGGTGATGATGGGATTCCGCGGATCGAGGTTGTGCTTGGCGGCGAATTGTTCGCGGGAGAGAGTTGGCTGGACGGTGCCGACAAGCGGATGGCCGATGAATTTGGCGTTCACGCTGCGCTCGCGGAAGAAATCCTCTTCGAACGGAAAAATGCAGAGCGCTTGAACGAAGCGGCGGCGCACGAGATTGGCGCGCCACGGACGCCAGGCCCAGAACTGCGGGCAAATGTAATAGACGTTGCGGACGCCGAGCGGGAGGAGTTTGCGGGCGAGGCGGAGATGAAAGCCGGGGAAGTCCGTGAGGATGGCGAGTGCGGGCTTTCGTTGACGGGCGGCGGCGACGAGTTTGCGCATGGCGCGGATTAGCGAGGGAAGATGGCTGAGGATTTCGGTGATGCCCACGACGGAGACTTCGTGGTAGTCGGCGATGATGTCGACGCCAGCGGCGCGCATTTGGTCGCCGCCCAGGCCGAATATTTTTACGTTCAGGCGTTGTTGGAGGGCGGTGGCTAGGCGGGCGGCGTACATGTCGCCGGAGGCTTCGCCGGCGGAAAGGAGGATGGGGATGGGGTTGGGGGTCATGCGCAGGGCGAGTTTAGCTTAGCGCATCGAACGTCGGATTGGGCTGGCGCAGCATGCTGCGCCACTACAAAGACGGGCAACACGGTCACCGCTTTAGTCATTCGCGGGCAGGGGAGTTGGGACAGGCGCGATTTCGGAGGCGGACCCGCTGCCGGTGGCGTGGCCGTTGGTGGGGATGCCGAGTTCCTGCTCTTTGTATTGGAGCTGGTAGAGGCGGTAGTAGATGCCGCGCTGGGCCAGGAGCTGCTGGTGCGCGCCCTGCTCGCGGAGACGGCCCTTGTGGAAGACGAGGATGCGGTCGGCGTGTTGAATGGTGCTGAGGCGGTGCGCGATGACCAGCGCGGTGCGGCCGCAGAGCAAGCGGTCGAGCGCTTCGCGAATTTGCAACTCGGTCTTTGTATCGACGCTGGAGGTAGCTTCATCGAGAATAAGGAAACGCGGATTGTGCGCGAGAGCACGGGCGAAATTGATGAGCTGGCGCTGGCCGACGGAAAGAGTCGAGCCGCGCTCGTTGACTTCGGTGACCACTCCTTCGGGAAGCGAACGCACGAAATCGCCGAGGCCGATTTCCTGGACGGCGTGCTCGACAGTCGGGCGATCGATGCCGGGAGTCCCGAGGCGAATGTTGGATTCGATGGTACCGGTGAAGAGAAAGGGATCCTGGAGCACGATACCGAATTGGCGGCGCAAGTCCTGGAGATTGATGGCGCGGATATCGACGCCGTCGAGCAGAATCTGGCCCCGCTGAATGTCGTAGAAGCGAAGGAGCAGGGAAATGAGCGTAGTCTTGCCCGCTCCGGTGTGTCCGACGATGGCGAAGGATTCGCCGGGCGGCACGAGGAAGGAGACATCGCGGAGCACCCAGTCTTCTTCCGTGGGATTGGTGGCGTTGCGATAAGCGAACCAAACGTTGCGGAATTCGATTTCGCCGCGAGGATTCTTGAGCGGAATGGCGTTGGGATCGGAAGTGATGGTTACGGGTTCATCGAGCAGCTTGAAGATGCGCTCGGAAGCGGCCATGGCGGATTGCAGAATGTTGAATTTTTCGCTGAGATCCTGAATCGGGCGGAAGAAGCGCTGGGCATACATGGTGAAGGCGGTAAGCACGCCGAGGCTCAGCCCGTGATTGAGAATGCGATTGCCGCCGGACCAGTAGATGAGCGCGATGGTGGCGAAACTCATGAACTCGACCGCGGGGTAAAAGAGCGCGTAGGCGAGAATGGCATCGCGCCAGGCAAGCATATTTTCACGATTGCGCTTGCTGAACTCGGCGCGCGCCTTGATTTCGCGATTAAAAAGCTGCACCACGGCCATGCCGGAGATGTATTCCTGCAGGAAGGAGTTGATGCGCGCGATGGCGGTGCGGATGCGGCGATTGGCGTCGCGCACGAACTTGCGGAAGATCAGGGTGACGATGAGAATGCCAGGGAGAACGGCCAGAGCGTCCAGAGCGAGGCGGCGATCGATGCTGAAGAGCAGGCCGGCCATGACCACCAGGAGGAAAAAATCGTTGATCATGGTAACCACGCCGGCGGCGAAGAGATCGTTGAGCGCGTCGACGTCCGTGGTGACGCGGGTGACCAGGCGGCCGACCGGGTTGCGGTCGAAATAACTCATCGGCAGGCGCTGCATGTGCGCGAAAATCTCCCGGCGCATGTCGTACATGGTCTGCTGGCCGACGCGCTGCATGATGCGAATCTGGATGTATTGGGCGAGAAAATCGAAAATCAGCACGAGCAGAAAAGCGGCGCTGATGATTTCGACGCCGCGCCAAGCGGTGTTCTCCGCCAGGCTGTGGTTCAGCGCGGGGACGAAGTAGCGATCGATGGCCGAGCGGAACAGCCAGGGCGGCGCGAGTTCCAGCGGCGTGACGATGGCAACCAGCGCGAGCGCGAAAAACACCTGCCAGCGATACGGCCGCATGTACTGCAGCAGCCGCTTCATCAAGCGCGAATCGTACGCTTTGCCGAGTGCTTCTTCTTCGTGCTGCGTGCTCATGCGTTTTCGAGTTCTTCCTCGAGTAATTGCTTTTGATATAAGTCCGCGTAGTAGCCGCTGCCTTCCAGCAGTTCGTCGTGCGTGCCGCGCTCAATGATGCGCCCATCGCGAAGAACGATGATCTGATCGGCGTTCTGCACGGTGGAAGTGCGATGCGAAATCAGGACGGTGGTGCGGCCGTGCATCATGCCGCGCAAGCCGGTAAGGATTTTTTCCTCGGTTTGCGTGTCGACGGCGGAAAGGGAATCGTCGAGGATCAGGATGCGCGGATCGCGAATGACGGCGCGGGCGATGGCGGTGCGCTGCTTCTGTCCGCCGGAGAGCGTGATGCCGCGCTCGCCGACCATAGTTTCGTATTTGGCGGCGAAGTCTTCGACGTCGCCGTGCAGGCTGGCGATTTCCGCGGCTTCGCGCGCGCGCTCGGGCTCATACTCCGGCAAGCCGAAAGCGATATTGCCGCCGATGGTTTCGCCGAAGAGATAAGTGTCCTGCGGAACGAAACCGATGCTGCGGCGCAAGGTTTCGAGTGGCCATTCGCGGATGGGCCGGCCGTCGATCAGCACTTCATCACCGGGCGCTTCCCAGAGGCGCGCGATCAAAGCGGCGAGGGTGGTCTTGCCGCTTCCGGTCGGGCCGATGACGGCGAGCGTAGAGCCTGCGGGGATTTTCAGATTGATGTCGTGCAAAACGGTATGCGCGGTACCGCCCTTGATTTTCCCTCCGCCGTTCGAACCCGCGCCGGACATGGTCGTTGGATAGGCGAACGTGAGGTTGCGGAATTCGATTTCGCCCCGTGGCTTCTGGTCCGTGGCAATCTTCGCGTGGCGGTCGTCGATTTGCGGTTCGGCGGCGAGAATGTAGTTGAGCCGGCCCATGGAAGCCAATCCGCGCTGAAAAATGTTGGTGACCCAGCCGAGCGCGATCATCGGCCAAACGAGTTGCGTGAGATAGGCGTTGAAGGCGATCAGCGCGCCCAGGGAGATTTGGCCGCGCAGCAACTGGTGGCCGCCCTGCCAGAGAACGATGAGAAATGTGACGCCGATCAGCGCCTGAAGCGAAGGCATGAACATGCTCCAGGTGCGGATGAGCTTGACGTTGCGCGCCACGTATTCGCGGTTGGGTTCGTCGAAGCCGCGAGTCTCCGCGTCTTCCTGCGCGTAAGCGCGAACCACGCGCACACCGGAAAGATTCTCCTGAACGCGCGCGGTGAGCGTGGCAAGAGCCGCCTGAATGGATTCGTAGAGATCGTGAATCACTTTTCCGAAGTGGCGCACGGCGAGAGCCACGACGGGAACGGGAATCAGCACCCAGAGCGTGAGCGAAGGCGAGAGCATAAGCATGACGACGATCGCCAGCAGCATCGTGACGATGGTAGTCGCGCTGTACATGATGCCGGGGCCAAGGACCATGCGCACGGCGTTGAGATCGTTGGTGGCGCGGGACATCAGTTCGCCGGTACGATTACGCACGTAGAATTCGGGTTCGAGGATGAGCAAGCGGTCGAGCAAGTCGTTGCGAATGTCGAACTCGATATCGCGGGAAACGCCGATCAAGATCCAGCGCGCGCTGAAGGAGAGAATGCCCTTCACCGCGACGCACAGCACCACGATGAGGCAATAAATCAGAAGAGCGTGGCGGCTGCTCGGCGCGTAGAAGGGAATATGGCGCGCGAGTTGCGAGGCCCTCAAAATCGGATTCGCCGCAGGGCCGGACGAGTGCTCAAACGGGAGTGGATTGCCGGCGAGGACGTCCGTCATCACGCCCGTGGCCAGCGGAATGACGTTGCCGACGATACCCATCAACGCGACGACGAGCAGCCCGAAGACGATTCCGCGCACGTAGCGCCGCAAGTACGGCAAGAGCCCGGTGAGACCTTTACCAGCGGGCGGCGCAGCTTTTTTCGCGCCGGCGCTTGCGTTGGGCAGAGTGGAAGCCGCGGCGCTCATCGCAGAGTCGACCTCGCTTCGCCAAGAGATGGAGATTCGAGCAGAAAATGTTCGTAGGAGCGGTCCAGCGACTGGTAACGCTTCGTTTTCGGATTCCAGCGTACGCCGACAGGCAGCACGTGCGGGTCGCTATTGCCTTTGACCGGCGTGAAATAAAGCTGCAAGCCCGTCTCGGTGTTTTGTTCCCATTGCAGGCGCCAGCCGCTGATGGGATCGATCGGAGAGAGCGCCAGGAAGCCCTGCGTATTTTTTAAGTGTTCGTCGGCGCGCAGAATCTCGGTCCACTTGCCGTCGTCATTCTCGGCAATGACGGCGCGCGTGACCACGGTGCCGGGAATGGTGTTTTGCGGTGTTTTGGGCACGACGTTCGCGGCCAGGACCTGCTGCTTGCCGGTTTTAGCCAGATCGCCGTAAGCGAGAACCTGCGCTTCGCGTCCGAGAATAGTCGTTGCGACGGCTTGCATGTCTTCGGGCATGGCCGGCTTGGCGGGTTCAGCTGCGGCCGCAGCAGGCTTGGTGGGAGCGGAGTCGCACGCAGCCAAGCAAAGACAACAGCCCAGGAAGAAAGCGCCCAGCGAAGCCTGGCCGAAACGAGACGCAGCGCGCCGTGCCGCGGCGAAAAATGTCAAGTGATCGGGCATGGAGCGAGCGTGTGGATGCTCACTACTGGAAGACGGAAAGCAGCCGCCATCGTGAGCATGCCGGCAGAGATTTGATATCGCCGTTTTCATTAGAGGCTGGAAGCCGCCAAAGTAATTTCCACCACGCGTCCCGCTTGGCCATCTTGTTCCGGTGTGCACACTACCTGCATAACCTGTGGCACGTCGGGTCCGGCCCAGTCAAAAGCGTAATACAGCAATTGTAATGGCTGCCCGTCTTTCGTGGAAGGACTCCGCGAATCGGGGTTGCCGTACAGCTTCACGGCCTTTCCACACGCGTCGCCGAGCCCAAGTCCTAAGCCGGTCTTCCATAGCGGACTTTCGGCCTTGGCTGGGCGACGATCCGTGGCGAACGTTACCGCAATGCGATTGGCTTGGCGACTGGCTTCCAGCATCGCGCGCGGACGTGATGCCACAATTTCCTGGAGTATGTGCCGCGCATCGCCCTCGAATCTCAATCGCGTGTCCGTTTGCGCCGACGCCGCCTCCCAAATCAGCGGATCGGGAAGCGGGTCTTTCCCAGCGCTGCCGTCTTTGTAGAGCGCTTTTGCTTGTTCAATGGAGTGCTTGCCCGGGCGCAGTCTGCCTAAGGTGAGCTCGTTACGGCGCGCTGCTTGTGCGCCCAACTGCTGCGCGCACAGCGAGCCCGCGACAGCCAGCACCGCGACCGTACGAACCGCGCTAACGCTGAGCCAGAATGGCGTCAATGCGAGCTTCAAAATTTTCCTCACCTTCAGACCACAATTCGCTGCGCTCAACCGGAAGTGCGCGCTCGATCCCATCGAGCCAATTCATCAATTGTTGGATGTTCTCTCGCGTCTTTGCGTGATATTCCCTGGCGTTGTTGGAGACGGTCATCCATTGGCGGAAGGTGTGCTCGACCGGGTGATCGGACGTCGAAAAAGGATTCGATGCCGCACCGGGTGCGAGGATGCCGCCGTGGCCGGTGAAAAAATGCTCGAAGCCCAGATCGGCGGTGAAATGGCCGGCGGTGGCGGCGACGCCGTCATCGTACTGCGGGCCATGGCACGTCAGCACCAACGGTTCCGGCTTGCGTTGCCATTTCAGCGTTTCGATGTCGAAGCTCCACAAATCCCAGCGCGCGGATGCGATGTAAGCGGAGTCCGCATGGAAATGTTGCACGGCCAGCGCGGCGACTTCCGCGGGGCCGTAGCCCAGCCCGTGGATATCCCATTCGGCAGCCAGAGGCTCCGTGGGTTCCACGGCCTGCACGAGCAGTTCGTCGAACTCCGGATGGGATTCAGAGCGCGGCGCGGTGGTGAGAAAGCGCGCGAACTCATGAATCATCGTGGATTCGGAAAAGTCTCGCGTCCAAAAGCGGAGGTAAGCCCGGTTGGCCATGGAAGAATAAGTTTACCGTCGCGCGGGAAAAGTTGAAAGTCGCGCCGGGCGAGCCGCTCTCGTCAGGATTGACCTGAAGCGGTTTGCGCTTTACTTTTGAGGTCGCTCGAGGGCGTTTCCATATTGGAGGCGATCTGATGCAGGCGGTCGCTGAGCGTGCCGGCCATCTCAGAAAAAACTTCGGTGAACGTCGCGCGCAGTTTTTCTTCGGCGGTCGAGCTAATGCTGGCGATGATTTCGCGAGACTGATGATCCAGGTTGGCCACCGTCGCGAGCATCCATTGTGTCGAAACGCCTTCCAGCCGATGACGGTGTTGCTCGGCGGCATCTTCCGCGAGCCGCGAGAAAAGCTGTCCGAGCTCCACTTGATGTCCGGTGATCAGCGACTTCCAGGAATCAAGCACCGGGGCGAAACCTTGCTGAACGCGCTGCTGCGCTTCCAGCACGCTGGATTCCAGCACTCTGCCGAGCGCGCCCTGGAAGCGGCGCAGAAAATCTTCCTGTTCGCCGGAGACGCGAAGCGCGATGGCCGCGCGCGTGGTGTCGAGCTCGATGCGCGTTTCGGCAGCGGACTTGTGCACTTCCTCGACAAAACCGTCAAGCTCGGTCCGCGCGTTGCGCTGGATTTCGTCAGTGAAAGCGGCAGAAGTGGTATCCGCGGCTTCAGCGAACAGCGCGCGCGCGCGGTCGAAGCCTTCGCGCACCACGTCATCGATTTGCGTGCGCGTATGTGCGACGAAGCTGCGGCTCGAATGATCCAGCTCGCTGGCAAACACAGCGGAAACTTCGCCGGCTTTTTCGCGGAAGTTCTGGGCTGTTTGTTCCAGCGCTTTCTCCGCGCCGGCCTGAATCTGCGTCTGCGCTCTCTTCTCGTACCACTCGGAGGACTTGAAGATGTCTTCGACCGCCTGGTGCTTGAGCTCGTTGATGCGCGCCTCGAGTTCCTGCAGGTTGCGGCTGTTCACCGACTGCGCGGTTTCCTGCAGCAGTTGCTCGACGCTGCCCAGATTTTCCCGGAAGCGTCCGAGCGATTCGGCGAAAGCTTCGTCGGCGGAAGCGCGAATGCGGTCTTGTTGCAAAGTAAGCGCGGCGTCCAGAAGCGAACGGCCGCCGGCGAGGCGGTGCATAGCTTCGTCCGCGCGCGAAATATGTGGCTCAACCTTTGCCTGAATTTGCTCGTCGAAGTGCGCGACGGCTTGATGGCTGGCATCCTCGAACGTCGAGCGAATACGCGCATTGATTTCTTCGAACAGCGATTCCGAGCGACGATGCAGTTCGTTGCGGTGCAGGATCAGCACGTCATCCAGCTGCGATTGAAATCCGCCGATGGCCTGCAGCTGCACGGTTTCCACGCGCGAGGAGAAGTGCTCGAGTTGCAGGATGGCTTCCTGCGCCCGCGCCAGCACGCCGTCGAGCCGCTGCGTCTGTCCCTGCAGCGCCTCTTTCAGCGCAGCCAGGCGTTGCTCGACTTCTGCGGAGTTGCTCGCGGCGTTCTCGCGCAGCATCGTGAAATGGTTCGCGCTGTCTTCCTGGACCCGCGACATCAGATCGCGCGAATGTTCCGTCAGCGATGCGGCGGCCTGCTCCCGCGCCGCGCCAAACCCGGCCTCCAGCACGGCCTGCAAGCGCGCATGCGCGGCGTCCAGTTCACTCGCCAGATGGCTCTGCCAGTTGGCCTTCACGGTTTCAACCGCGGAGCCAAGTTGTTCTTGCGCCTGCCGCGCAGCAACTTGCAAGGCTTCTCGTTCGGCGGCCGCTGTTTCTTCGCGCTGCCTCGTGGATTCTTCTTGAGCGCGCGCGCCTGCTTCGCGCTCCGCCGCGGCTCGCGCTTCCATCTCCGCCGCTTGCGCTTTCAGCCGCGCCGCGGTTTCTTCCGCTTGCCCGCAGATGGATTGCAAGCTCCCGGCCGCGCTGGCCAGTTGCAGTGCGTGTTCGCTGCGTTGTGTCGCGCCTTCCTGGGAAAGGTGCGCGGTCAAATCGCGCGTCAGTTGTTCGAGTTGCGGCGCCAGCCAGCGGGGCAGCTCATCGCGCAAAACTTCCGCGGCCGCAGCGTTGGCGTCGCGCGATCGCTCGTCGGCCTCGCGGCGGATTCGTTCGATCGCGCGTGATGCTTCGTTGGCCACTTCCGCGCGCGCGGCCGCAAACTTCTGTTCCCATTGATCGAACGACGCGCGGCTTTCCGCGGACACCGCATGCGTCGCCGCTTCGCGCGCCGCGGCCTGAATCTGTTGCTTGGCGTCCGCCAGCAAACGCGCCACTTGCCTCGCCAGTTGCAGTGAGGCGTCCGTAGTGCTTCCCGGAGCGGGCATCACGCGCAGATTGTCCGCGCCCATCGCCGGCGGCAATTCAGCGTCCGCAAGCGGCAGCGAGAATTCGAGTTCCGAAGCAGCCGTCTCGGATGAGGCAGGCGCCTCCGGCCCATTCGCGGCGGCTCCCATTACGTGGCTGGAGGGATCGGGGAACGAAAACCAATCTTCCGGCGGAAACGCGATGCTCCAGGCATTGCCGGGAATTTCCAACTCCAGCGCCACCTGAAAAAGCTGCCGCACCGTTCGCGGACGCTGAATCCACGCCACGCGGCCACGCACCGTGCGCGGCGGCTGTCCCGTTTCCGAATGCGGCACTTCGAGCGACACCCACATATTTTTCAACACGTAGTGTTTCGACTGGTAGCGGCACCCATGGCAATTGATAATCAGCGTCGAGGTGCGCTCCGTAAACGGCCGCCCCAGCGCATCCACGCCGGTCACCGAAAGCGGCACCGCCTGCACGATGCGCGTACTGCGCCGCTTGCGCAGCTCGGTGCTCGGGCTCACGGCGTTGTCTGACACCTCTGTCGTCCCATCGGCAAGATTGCCGCCCGAATCATTCATTGAAGACCGCCGCCGTTTCTTCGTATACGTCCCAGGTTCATTCGGCCAAGTTCATTCGCCCGAGTTCATGCGAGCGATGCGCTAATGCGACTGTTCATCCGGAGCGCTTTCCGGGGCCCGCGAACGATGGGTTCCCGTCAGGACCGTCCACACTTCTTTCGCCACCCAGATGGGCCCAACCAGCAAATAAACCGCGCCTTGGAAAAATGCCGGACGGTTTCCTTCGATCCGGTGCCCTAGAAACAGAAAAACCCAGCCTCCCAGGAAAAAACCAATTCCCCAGAGCCACTTGGTGAGAACCAGAAGGAGCAAACCTGCGAAGATCATGGGAATCCCCACGCCGTGGAGAACCTTATTCCATGCGGACGTGTGCTCGTGATCGTATTGCGCCATGTAGTGCGCCAAGCTGGGCACAGCGCACCTCCTGTGGACCGCTGCGGCGGTCATACGGTCGGGGGGACTGCCTACCGCGGAAACCTGAATTTATACTGAAATCGCGTGCTCCGCTAGTGGGTACCACACGTACTCCCGGATAGGTAAGCCTAGTACGAATTATGACCCCACTCGTGGTACGGATCACCGTCTGCTCGCCCCGAGATAGGGGGAGGCAGTCCGCTTTGCGATCTGTCGCAACCCGGCCGTTTTGGCGCCCTCAACCGGCCTCTGCGTCTGCGCCTTTTTTTGGTTTCTCATCGCCATGGTGGAGCATAATCCTTCTGCGACCTTTGTAGGCCCATCGTAGGCCCATCGCATCGCAACTACGCAAGGAGCAACCGATGAGCGCAGTCGTTTACATCTCGAAATCGCGTCTCGAACGCAAGCAGGGCCCCCTCCGCATCGCCCACCTCCCCGGCGAACCCAATCCCGTCATCTACAGCGTCCACGGCGCCATTGCCGCGCACTACAAGATGGACCCCTCCAAGCTAAAGGAGCCCCACGCCGCCACCATCGACTACGTCATTTCCGCTACCGCCGGTTGAATGATGGGCACCTTTGGAGGTGCGCTGGAAGCGCGCCAAATCGATGCCAGCAATGGAAAGCTCACCGCCGATGTCACCGGAGAAGTGGAAACCGAAGACGGCGTTCTGGTGATCCGCCGCATACACGTAGCCATGCGCCTGGTGGCCCAGGAAACCCCAGAGATGCAGCAGACCATCGAGCGCGTCCACGGACTCTACGCCATGAATTGCCCGCTCTATCGCACTTTGCACAACGTCATACAGCTCACGTCGTCGTACGTTATTGCATCGCAGGCCGCCGCTTCTTCGGCCTAGCTCGCCTGCCTCCCTTAGAATGGCGCGCCACATGAACACCGTCTTCTGCACCCAGATCGCCAGCCCGGTCGGTCCGTTGCTCCTCGCGGGCGATGCACGCGGCTTGCGCGAGATCCGTTTCGTCGCAGGCCGCCGCCCTCAGCGCGCGGATCCCGATTGGCAGCAGGACGCCGCGCCGTTCCGCGAAGCCATTCGCCAACTCGACGCCTATTTCGCCGCCGAGCTCAAGGATTTCGACCTCCCGCTGCTGCTCGAAGGCACGGCCTTTCAGTTGAGCGTGTGGCGCAGTCTGCGCACCATCCCGTACGGAGGAACCATCTCGTACCTGCAACTCGCCGAGAAAATCGGCAATCCCAAAGCCGTCCGCGCCGTAGGCCTCGCCAACGGCTCCAATCCCATCCCCATCATCATTCCGTGCCATCGCGTCATCGGCAGCAACGGCAGCCTCACCGGTTTCGGCGGCGGCCTTCCCGCCAAGCAAAAACTCCTCGCCCTCGAAAGCAATCAACTCCTCCTGATCTAGCGAGGCGCCTTGCGTCGGTTTGCCGAGCGGCCCACCCGCCGCGGCACTGCATTGGCGCCACTCGCACTCCTCGGAAATCGGGAATAAAAACGCCCGAGTCCAGGTCTCTGCTCGCGAGTCCATTTCCTGAGGAGGAGCCTCATTGCGAATCGCCACGCGATTTTTCTTTCTGCTTCTACCGGTCGCCTTTGCCGTTGCCAGCGGCTTCGCTTTCCCAGCACAGCCGGATCAGGACGTCCAAGTCATCGAAGTCACCGCCAAGAAATATGAGTTTAATCCCGCGCCGATCCATGTGAAGCAAGGCGTCAAAGTGCAGTTGAAGATCACCTCTCTGGATCGCACCCACGGCTTTAAGATCAATCTCACCGCGGATGGCGCGGACGCCAAGGGTGCCCCCGGCCTCGTTCTCGCCTCAAAAGACGATTGTTTCAAGATTGAAAAGGGCGCCACCACCGTGGTGGAGTTCACCGCCACTAAGCCGGGAACCTACTCCTTTCACTGCTGCAACCGCTGCGGCCTAGGCCACGGCGGGATGAAAGGGCAAATCGTCGTCGAGCCGTAGCGCCCGGACGGGTGGCCCGGACGCCGGACGGGTGGCCCGGAGATCTCTTGAGTCCTATTGCGAGCGCGTTCAACGGAACGACTCGACGTTTCACTTCGCTGACCAAGCGCAAAAACGCGGAGGGTGCCCCAACCTCGGTTTGTGAGGATGGGTCTTGGGGTTCTCTTCTCTCGGGTTTTCTTCGTCTATTTCTTCCTCATAAAACGACATCAATCTCGATCAACCCCTTCTCACCCTTCATCCACTCCGACCAACTGCTCCACGGCCAATCCTTCGGATGCTTCACCAACCCACGAATCACCGGATTCGCATGCATATAATTCAGTTTCTGTTTCACCTTCCCCCGACTGTACACATTGAAATCATAAAACCGCGCTTGCCAAAATGACCGCAACTCTTCTCCCTCGGCGCCAAACACGAACGCCAACTGCCCCTCCCGTCCGGGCCTTTTTCGCTTCCGCA
>DATNNV010000040.1:0-101252 GCA_035601655.1 Candidatus Dormiibacterota bacterium | reverse complement strand
TGTGCAAGATTCCCCACTGCTGCCTCCCGTAGGAGTCTGGACCGTGTCTCAGTTCCAGTGTGGCTGGCCATCCTCTCAGACCAGCTAACGATCAAAGCCTTGGTAGGCCGTTACCCTACCAACTAGCTAATCGTGCGCGGGCCCCTCCTTCGACGCCTTACGGCTTTCATCCTTGCGGATCTTATGCGGAATTAGCCTCGCTTTCGCGAGGTTATTCCCCATCAAAGGGCAGGTTACCCACGTGTTACGCACCCGTGCGCCGTGCGCCATACCGTATTGCTACGGTACGCGCACTCGACTTGCATGTGTTAAGCACGCCGCCAGCGTTCGTTCTGAGCCAGGATCAAACTCTCGTTTGAAGCCTGTTGCTTAGGCGAAAAAAAATGCCCCAGATTTCTCTGGAGCCAGCCTGCCTAAGCGAATTGTTGATCGCTCGATTTACTCAAAGCCATTCGGGCTCGCCGAATGGTTTTCGAACGGATTCTGGCACATCGTATCAATTGTCAAAGAGCGTGACCCTCCTGTCCAGCAGAAAGGCTTGCAAACAACTTACGGAGAATACGGGAATGCCGCGAAGTTGTCAACCCCTGATTGCGAATGATTACGAAGTTTTCCACAGCCGCCGCTGGCAGCCAAATGCCGCCTGCTTCGCAGCAGCGTCCGGGCAACGCACTGCTTGCTACACCTTGCGAATCGCCGCTGATAGAGTAGGCGTCCAACGATCGGCCGGTTGGCGTGTCTTTACACGTTGCCGATTCGCGCCAAAATTACTGGAGATGAGAATGTCGAAAAAGAAGCGCGTACTGCACGGCTTGATCCACGCAGCCTTATTGCTGAGTCTGTTCGCGTTGGCCCGAAACGCCGCTGCGCAATCACCAGGCGCCAGCGAACCCGAGCAAGCCGGCCCTTATAATTCCCTGGTCATCCGCAACGTCACGGTCATCGACGGCTCCGGCGCGCCGGCCTTCGGCCCTGCCGACATTTTCATTAAAGGCAATCGTATTGAGCGTATCTCGCTGGTGGACGCCATCGCTCGCCGCGAAGAAAAAGAGGAAGCGCCCGTCGCGTCTTCTAAGGAAGCCGGCTCCAAGCAACCTGCAGCGAAGCCATCCGCTCCCGACCGCGTCATCGAAGGCCAAGGCATGTACCTCCTGCCTGGCCTGATCGACGTACACACGCACATCAACAGCAGCAAAGAGGTCCCCGCCGAATACATCTACAAGCTCTTCCTCGGCCACGGCGTCACCACCATTCGCACCTTCAACGTCGGCCACGGTTCCCCCAAGGAAATGGTTGAAGAAAAGAAGCGCATCGCCGCGAACCAGATCATGGCTCCGCGCATGTACGTCTATCCCTTCTGGCGCGACAGCGATCCGCGCGCCTCCAACGAAAAAGGCGCGCGCCAAATCGTTGACGAGTGGCACGCCCTCGGAGTTGACGGCATCAAGATTCTCGGCAAGCCCGGTCTCTGGCCCGACGTTTTCAACGCCATCGCCGATCAAGCGCGCACAGACGGCATGGGCGTCGCGGTTCACATAGGCCAGGACGGCGTTTATCCCATGAACGCCGTGCGGGTCGCCACCGCAGGCGCCTCCACCATCGAGCATCACTACGGCTATCCCGAATCGTCATACACCTCGCACACCATCCAGATCCTGCCGCCTGCGTACAACTATTCGAGCGAACCTGACCGCTTTCTCGAAACCGGCCGCTCCTGGCTGCAAGCCGACTTGCCCAAACTTCATGGCGATGTCATTCAATCGCTGCTCGATTCCATGCGCACCAACGGCTTCATCATGGTGCCCACTTTCGGCATCTACGAAGCCAACCGCGATGTCAGCCGCGCCGCGAACTTGCCCTGGCACTCCACCTACACTTTGCCGGTGGTCATGGATTCCTTTCTCCCGAATCCCGTGCATCACGCTTCTTATTTCTACGAATGGACCTCCAATAAAGAAGCCGACTGGGCGCAGGCGTATCGCCGCTGGATGGACTTCGTCAACGACTACAAAAACCAAGGCGGCGTTGTCGCAGTCGGCTCCGACACCGGGTTTCTCTTCGAACTGTGGGGATTCGGCACCATTCGCGAGCTCGAACTCCTCGAAGAAGCAGGCTTCACGCCGCTCGAGACGCTGCACGCGGCAACGCAAAACGGCGCGAGAGTGGTCAAGAATTCTGAGCTTGGCGTGATCCGCCCGGGATACCTCGCCGATTTGGTCCTGCTCACGGAAAATCCGCTCGCCGACGTGAAAATCTTCTACGGCATCGGCGTCACCCGCGTCACCGAAGACCGTAAGGAAGTCCACAAGCAGTGCGTAAAATACACCATTCGCGATGGCGTGGTCTTCGATTCGCAAGCGCTCTTGCGCGACGTTCGCGAAATCGTCAATAAAGCCAAGCAAGCGCCGGCTGAACAGGCGAAACCCTAGTACGCCACTGGCATTACAACGTCCCCATGCACATCCGACGCTCGACCTGCTCCCTGCGCGTTGCTACCATTGCGTGAAATCCATGGCCAAGCACGCCTCAGCAAAGACCGGAGCGGAGCGGGAAAACAACGACCTGCCAAGCCGTTTGCTCGCGCACCTGAAGCGCGATGGATACATCCGCGCCGGCGAGCGCATCGCTGTCGCGGTCTCCGGGGGCGCGGATTCCGTCGCGTTACTCCTACTGCTGCTCGAACTCCGCGAAAAGCTCGGCATCGTCCTCAGCGTCGTCCACTTCAATCACCAACTGCGCGGCCGAGCCTCGGACGGCGACCAGAAGTTTGTCGCCAGCCTGGCGGCGCGCCACTCTCTCGAATTTCACGTACAAAGCGGCGACGTCGCCGCCCGCGCAAAAAACGGCAAAATCAATCTCGAGGACGCCGGCCGCCGCGCTCGCTACGCGTTCTTCCGCAGCCTCATCGCATCCCGCGCGCTGCACTGCGTCGCCACCGCTCATACCGCAGACGATCAAGCCGAAACCGTTCTCGCCCACATCTTCCGCGGCACCGGCTTGGCCGGCCTCGGCGGAATTCATCCGCAATCGGACGGCATCCTCCGCCCGCTGCTCGCCTTTCACCGCGCCGACCTGCGCGCCTACTTGCGTTCTCGCAAACAAAAGTGGCGCGAAGACTCCACCAATCGCGATACCGCCCGCACTCGCGCGCGCATTCGCGGCAAGCTCATCCCGCTCCTCGAAAGGCAGTTTCAACCCGCCATCATCGAACACCTTTGCGCCCTCGCCAATCTCGCCAGAGAAGACGACGCGTACCTCGAAAGCGCCGCGCAACTGCGCGTCTGCGCTCTGGCCAAAGAAGAGGGCGGCGAAATTCGCATCTCCGCGAGCGATCTAGTCGCGCCGCGCGGACTGCTGCCAAGCTCCAAAGCACTACCGACCAGCGGGTATGCGGACGTCGTAAAACCTTCCGAAGCGTTGGCCCGGCGGGTGGTGCGCCAGATTGTCCGAAGCCTGAAACCGCGCCCGGGCGAGCTGGGCGCCGTTCATGTGCAGTCCATAATCGAGCTTGCGCAAACCGGCGAAAACGGCAAGTCCCTCGCTCTTCCGGGCGGTGTCGAAGTTCTCCGCGACCGCGACGTCCTGATTTTCCGCGCTTCCACCGCCGCCAAGGGTAAAACACCGCTCGCATTCGAGCATCGCCTCGATTCTCTCTCTTGCTCCGCCGCTATTCCCGTTTCGCAACTGCGGTGCGTAATCCGCCTCAGGGTGATTGACTGGCCCACTGAGAGGCGAGACACTAATCTTACAGGGGCGGTCTTGGACCGCGACCGGCTTGCATTCCCTCTCGTGCTCCGCAGCTGGCGTCCCGGCGACCGTTTGCATCCCGCCGGACGCGCAACCGGGCACAAGCTGACGCGCTTTTTCAGCGAGAAACGCATCGGTAAATGGGAACGCGCGGGATGGCCGGTTTTGACGAGCGGCGGAATTCTTGCGTGGGCCCGAGGTTTTCCAGTCGCCGCGGAATTTGCGGCGGATGAAAGGACGCAAGCAGGAATCGTGATCGTCGAGGAGCCTATCCCATGAGCGGGCGCAACGCCGCAGGCTTTTCCGCCGCGCGCATCGCCGCTCGCGTGGCGGCTCTGGGCCGGGAAATTACGCGGGGCTACCGCGGACGGCGCATCGACGTGGTCATCACCCTGGATCGCGGCTTTGTTTTTGCCGCAGACCTGATTCGCCGGGTCGATGCCCCGATGGTCTGCCACTTCGTGCACGAGGATGTGCGCGACGTCGAACAGGGCGGCCATGCACGGCGCGAAGTTTCTTTCGGAACGCGCCTCGATTTGGAGGGACGCGACGTTTTATTGATTGATGCGGTGCTCGAAAGCGGCGTAACGCAGGAGTTTCTCCTGCGCCGCCTGGGCGAAAGCCGCCCGCGTTCGTTGCGCCTCGCGGTGCTCCTCGATAAACCCGAGAAGCGCCGCGTGGCCCTCGAACCCGATTACTTTGGCTTCCGAACCGCATCTAATCAGATATGGGTGGGCTATGGCCTGGCAGCCGCGAACGGCACCGGCCGCAACCTTCCCCAGCTTTCCGCGGGAGCCAAGGCCGCTCCCAGAAAGCGCGCCAAGGGGCGCTGACGATTTTGGAAGAATTCAGGGGTTTCAAGGTTTAGTGAGGGCAAAGTGAATTCTGGTTCCACAGCAAAAACAATTCTCTTTTGGATTTCCATCGTCTTCCTCGGCGTGATGCTCTGGAAGCTGGTCTCCGCCAACGGCGCGCAAACGCGCGAGGAAGAGCCCAGTTACAGCGAGTTCATGCAAAAGGTCGAGGCCGGCGACGTCAAGGAAGTCACGCTGTACGTCTCCCCCAACATCTATGAACTGCAGGGCGAATACGCGCGGCCGGCGAACCGCAAGTTCCACGTCAGCGTTTTCAAGGAATCCGCGCCGGACGTCACCAAGCAACTTCGCGACAAAGGCGTGCTCATCAAGATCAAGGAAGTGCGCAGCGGCGATTGGGTGCTCATTCTTCTCAACGCAGCTCCGCTCATTCTTCTCGTCGGATTCTGCCTCTTCCTGATGCGCCAGATGCAAGCTGGCGGAAATAAGGCTCTCAGCTTCGGCAAGTCCCGCGCGCGCTTGCTTTCCGCACAGCAGAAAAAGGCCACTTTCAAAGACGTCGCCGGAACGGACGAAGCCAAGGAAGAGCTCCAGGAAATCATCGAGTTCCTGAAAGATCCCCAGAAATTCCAGAAGCTGGGCGGCCGCATTCCCAAGGGCGTTCTGCTCGTCGGGCCTCCGGGCACCGGCAAGACTTTGCTCGCTCGCGCGATCGCCGGCGAAGCCAACGTTCCATTCTTCTCCATTTCCGGCTCGGACTTTGTGGAAATGTTTGTCGGAGTGGGCGCCAGCCGTGTCCGCGATCTTTTCGAGCAGGGCAAAAAGAATGCTCCCTGCATCATCTTCATCGACGAAATTGACGCCGTCGGCCGCCATCGCGGCGCCGGGCTCGGCGGTGGCCACGATGAACGCGAACAAACCTTGAACGCGCTGCTCGTCGAAATGGATGGATTCGAGTCCAACGAAGGCGTGATTCTGATCGCCGCCACCAACCGCCCCGACGTGCTCGATCCGGCGCTTCTTCGCCCCGGCCGTTTCGATCGCCGCGTCGTTGTCGCGCGTCCCGACGTCAAAGGCCGCGAGGAAATTCTTCGCGTGCACACCCGCAAAGTGCCCATTTCCGACGATGTCGATCTCTCTATCATCGCTCGCGGCACGCCCGGATTCTCCGGCGCCGATCTCGCTAACCTGGTCAACGAAGCGGCTCTCTGGGCGGCACGCCAGAACCGCAAGTTCGTCATGATGGTCGATTTCGAGATGTCCAAGGACAAAGTCCTGATGGGCGTCGAGCGCAAGTCCATGATTCTCTCCGACGAGGAAAAAAAGAACACCGCGTACCACGAAGCAGGCCACGCGCTCGTCGCGGCCATGACTCCTGGCGCCGATCCGGTGCACAAAGTCACCATCATTCCGCGCGGCATGGCTCTCGGCTTGACCATGCAGCTGCCCATGGACGACAAGCACACCTACACCCGCGACTATCTCGAAACCATGCTTGCCGTGCTGATGGGCGGGCGTAGCGCCGAGGAAATCTTCCTCGGGCACATCACCACCGGCGCCGGCAACGATATCGAGCGCGCCAGCGAAATCGCCCGCAACATGGTCTGCGAATGGGGCATGAGCGAGCTTGGCCCGCTGGCTTTCGGCAAGAAAGACGAAGCCATTTTCCTCGGCCGCGAAATCACTCAGCACCGCGATTATTCCGAAGACACCGCCATTCAAATCGACAAGGAAGTAAAGCGCATCGTCAACGGCGGCTACGACAAGGCGAAGCATCTTCTCAACAACAATCGCGAAACGCTCGAACGCATCGCGCAAGCCTTGCTCGAACGCGAAGTCATCGACGCCATCGAAGTGAAACTCCTGATGGAAAACAAACCGCTGCCGGAAAAGCCGCGCACGCCTCCCACACCGCCGCCGCAGGCCGCTCCCAGCGCCGACCCCAAGGTCGCGCGCCCCGAGCTGCGCCCCGCGCCCGGCTTCACCCGCGGCGAAAACCCGGCCAAAGCCTGAGCCCAAGGCCTGAGCGAAATCCCTATCGAAGCGGGGCACGAGCATTCGTGCTCAGCTTCTTTTTGGAGTGCGGGAGCCCAGCTCCCGCTTTTGCGGTGGGAGTCACACCGCAAACTCACTAGGCCCTACCCTTCGTCCTTGCCTCGTTACCTCCTACTTCGTTACTTCATCCCCGCTCGCAAAAGTCGTACAATGGCGCCATGGGACGCAAAGACGGTGAAAACCTAAACGTCATTTGCCCGTGCTGCCAGACCAAGCTGATAATCGACCCGGTTTTTGGCGCGGTGCTTTCGCACGAGGCGCCTGTGAAGCCCGGGCCCAACGTGGATCTCACCGACGCGCAGAAAATCCTGAACGAGCAGCAGCGGCAGCGCGAGGATAAATTCGCGGATTCCTGGTTCCAGGAAACCAACAAAGAAGACATCCTGGCCAAGAAATTCGAAGAAGGCATGAAAAAAGCCAAGGACGCCCCCGCCGGCAAACCCCTCCGCGACTTCGACCTGGACTAATTTGGAGTGCGGGAGCCAAGCTCCCGCTTTTCTCCCTCCATGCATTCCGTTATCGGTAAACGCTTCATGGTCGGCGGAACCTCGTATCCTCCACCTCTTCCTCTCGGTGCGCTAAACTGCTGCACGCGTATGGTTCGACGCAAAATCTTTCGCATCAAGCTGCGCTCCGGCACGCTGGACCTCGCCGCGCGCACGCTCATCATGGGTGTGCTCAACGTGACGCCGGACAGCTTCTCCGATGGCGGCAAGTTTTTTGATCCGCAGCGCGCGATTGAGCACGCATTAGAAATGGAGCGGGCGGGGGCCGATCTGCTTGACATCGGCGGCGAGTCGACGCGTCCGGGCTCGATGGCGACATCGGCTGAAACCGAACTTGCGCGCATTCTGCCGGTCCTGGAAGGTTTGCGCGGAGCGCTGAAAATTCCGATCTGCGTGGACACGCGCAAATCCCAAGTAGCGGAAGCAGCCGTCAGCGCGGGAGCGCAAGTCGTCAACGACATATCCGGCTTGCGCAACGATCCGCGCATCGCTGAAGTTGCGCAGCGGCGGGGCGTGCCGTTAATTCTCATGCACATGCGCGGCGAACCTCAGACTATGCAGAAAAAGGCGTTTGCGCGCGATGTGATGAAAGATGTTACGCAAGGATTGCGCGCGGCGATCTCGCAGGCGCGACGCGCGGGCGTACGGAAATCGCAAATCATCGTCGATCCGGGCGTCGGATTCGGCAAAAGCTTCGAGCAAAACTACGAGTTGCTGAGCAAACTGCCTGAAATCGCGAAGCTCGGCTATCCGCTCCTGGTCGGCACATCTCGTAAGGGATTTTTAGGCGCGACGCTGGCTCGCAACGGCAAACCTGCTCCTGCCGAAGAGCGCATATGGGCTACCGCCGCCACAGTTACCGCCAGCATTCTCGGCGGCGCGCACATTGTGCGCGTTCATGACGTGGCGGAGATGGTGCAAGTGGCGCGCACGGCGGATTGCCTCCTCAGCCCCAAGAGTCAACTCACCTGACTCTATGCGCATAAATGAAGGCAAGGGCGGTCTGATGCGGCTGTAAGTTGGGCAAGAGAGTGGAGTAGACTGGCGGGCGCTCTTATCTCATCAATTCATTTCATTTGGGGGTGCGGCTTGAATCGTCGCTCTGGGATTGTTACGGCTCTGCTGCTGGCTGGTTTTGGTGCTGCACGTCCTTCCGCGGGGCAGCTTCCGGCTAAAACAGGCCCTTTGCGCGCTGGGTATGGGGCGCAGGGCGGTCCGGGATGCTCAGCTACGGATGCTTCGAGTTGCGCGCAGGCAGCGGCGAAGATCTTGCCGCAGGTGATGGGCGCTTCGCCGCTCGAAGAGAATTTGCGGCGGTTGACGGACGAAGTGGGCGGGCGCGTGACCGGCTCGCCGGAGATGGCCAAGGCGGCGGAGTGGGCGGTGGCGGCGTTCCGCGCGGCGGGCGTGCAGGTGCACACGGAGAAGTACAAGCTTGGCGTCACGTGGAAGGAGGGGCACACGACGCTGCTGGTGACCGCGCCGGCTGCGGCGGCGCAGGCCACGGCTCCTGCTGGCGTTCCGCCTTCCAGTGAAGGCTTTCCGTTGCGGGCGGTGTCGGAAGGCTGGGGACCTGCTACCCCGGCGGGCGGAATCGAAGCGCCGGTGATCGATATCGGCGGCGGAAGCGAAGAGGAGTTTGCGCGCGCCGGGATGATTCGCGGGGCGATATTGCTGGCGCATTCGGAGATTGGCACGACGTGGGCGGACCTCTTCAACGAATACTTGCGGCCGCCGGACATTATCGAGCGCGCGAGAAAGGGCGGCGCTGCTGCGATTCTGTGGACGGCGGCGCGCGAGCGGCTGCTGCTGTACCGGCACACCAATACGCTGAACGGCGAAATCGACAAGATTCCCCAAGCGATTGTGGCGCGCGAAGATGCCATGCGGCTGGCACGCTTTGCGGCAGCGTATCCCGGCAAAGTGCGCGTGCGGCTGAACCTGCCAAATGAAATTGGCGGCCCGGTGGAGCAAGAGAACGTGGTAGGCGAAATCCGCGGGTATGAGAAGCCGGAGGAAACGGTGATTCTGGGAGCGCATCTGGATTCCTGGGATTTCGGCACCGGCGCGCTGGACAATGGTTGCAACGCGGCGCTGGTGATCGAAGCAGCGCGGGCGATCAAAGCCACCGGGCTGGTGCCGCGGCGCACGATCCGGTTTGTGCTGTTCAGCGGCGAGGAGCAAGGGACGGTCGGCTCGTTCGAATACGTGAAAACGCACCGCGCGGAGCTGGACAAGATTCGCGCGATGATTACGTTCGATTCGGGGATCGGCCGGGTGACCGGCTATTCGCTGGGCGGCCGGCGAGACCTGGAAGCGGGGGTGCGCGAAGTGCTGAAGCCGCTGGAATCCTGGGGCTCGAACAATCACACCTACGACGCATCGTTTGGCACGGACAATTTCGATTTTCTACTAGAAGGAGTTCCGACACTGGTGGCCAATCAGGAAGAGGCGAATTATCTGCCGAACTATCACGCCGCTTCGGACACGCTAGACAAAGTGGATATTCGCGAGTTGAAGCTGCACACGGCGCTGGCCGCGCTGACCGCCTGGGGCATCGCCGACCGCACAGAACCCCTCGGCAAGCGGCTGAGCCGGGCGAAGTTGGACGCGCTGGTCAAGGAAACGGGGCTAGACCAGCAGCTAAAGGCGCTCGGGTATTGGGAAGCGTGGCAAAAGGGCGAACGCGGGCGAAAACCCTAGTGGCGCCCTGAGCCGTAAACTTCGGAAGCGCAACTTTGCAAAGCGGCGGGATAAGTGATCTGAACATCCTTCCAGTGCCGGCGAGCTGATGCCGAAAGCCTTAGCTCCCAGCGTTCGGTCTTGGCAATGGGGAAAGGAAGCTCGATCTCCAAAAGACTGTCTTGAAGAATCGTCTGATAAAGACGCGAGAGGATCTCTGCCGTTTTCAACCTCCCTTCGGCGTCGGCGGTGAGGCCGATTCGATCGCCTTGCCAAGCGGCTGCGCTTAGAACTTCACCGCCGGACCTTCGGGCTAAGTCGGAGAGTTCGTTCGGACCGGAAACTTCCTCTGGTGTCCAGCCGTGATTACGCAATCCGCCTTGGAGAAGAACAGCGAAAAGGCGCACTGACGTGACGCTCAGGCGCCGAGTCAAGTCGGCGGCACTGTGAGTGCTGGCGTTGTCGCCGCCGTCGGTCAGGACGTAAAGAGCATCTGCCGAATTGGGGTGATGAAGGAGTTGCAGCCCTTGCAAGATGGCATCGCGAAGAGCCGTTTTACCCTTCACGTTCGCCTTTACGAAGTCATGGTCCTTGGCCATTTGCTGCAACTTGGCGGCTACGGCGGAATTCTCGGGGGTAAAATCAACCACTTCGTTGACTTGATCGTTAAAAACTATCAATGCGATTTGAGATTTTTGCCGATTTTGTTCAAGGAAATGGCGGGCAAACGCAAACGCGAGTTTCCAGCGCGGAGGCTCGCCGTCGATGCTCCCCATGCTTCCGCTGGCATCCAGGATGAGCACCAGACGATGGGGCCGTGAGTCTGGTGCGAGCGAGAGGATTTTGACTGACTCTCCATGGACCTTGGCGTCGAGGTCGGCAGGCGAGATGTTTGGGACCGGAAGATTTTGGCTGTCGCGCAGGGCCACCGGCAGGATGCGGTGCTGGCAGGCCTGTTCTTGTGCAAGCGCAGAGAACGAGATGGCCAGAGAAAGGGCAGCGAGAGCCGGTAATCTCCTAGGCACCATGGCCGATGAGATAGCACATTGCTGGTAAGGAGGCAAGCTGCTGTACGAAAGCACAGGAATCTCTTACGCGTCATGGCGCGAGAGAACGGCCGGGTGCCGGTATACTGGATAGGTGAAGCAAGGACAACAACCGGCGCGGCAGGTGGAACGGACGCAGATACTGGCTGTCGATTATGGGCGGGTGCGGATCGGGCTGGCGATTGCCGATGCGGCGACGCACATGGCCAAGCCGCTGGCGACGTTGCAACGGATTAACCGCAATGAAGACATGCGGCGGCTGCGGGAACTGGTGCGCGAGCACGGCGTGAAGCAAATCGTGGTGGGCTTGCCGCTGCGGCTGGATGGAACACGCGGCGAAATGGCGGAGGAAGCGGAGCGGTTTGCGCAGCGCGCCGCGAAGCAGATCGGCGTCCCGGTGGAAATGGTGGACGAACGGCTGACAAGTTGGGAAGCGGAACGATTGATGGATGAAACTTTTGGGCGGGTGAGCCACAAGGCTGACGGCGCGAAAGGCGCGAGCACGGCGGGAGGTGCGTCGGTGGATGCCGTGGCGGCAGCGGTGATTTTGAAGGAATACCTGGAGCGAGGACGAAGCACGGAGCAGGGCTTGGGAGAATCTGAGTGAAGTTTTTGCTGACATTGATGTTGATAGCGGTGCTGGCGGCTGGGGGAGCGGCGGCGTGGGGGTGGTACGCGCTTACGCAGCCGTACGCGAGATTTTCAGCGGAGGGAGTGTTTGTGGATGTGCCGCACGGCGCGTCGCGGCGCAGCGTGGCGCGCTTGCTGGAGCGAAACGGTGTAGTTCGCAGCGCGGTGGCGTTCGAGGTTTATGCGAGGCGGCATCCGAAGCGCACGCTGCAGGCGGGCGAGTATTACTTCGCGCAAGCGGCAGCGGGCCGCGACGTTTTCTGGAAACTGGCCAAGGGGCAGGTGTACGAGCAGCCGTTTACGGTGCGCGAAGGCGAGACGATGTTTGATATCGCGCGCGAGCTGGAAGCCGAAAAATTCCTGCCGGCCGACGATTTTCTGAAAGCGGCGAACGACGGAACGATGGTGCACGACATCGCGCCGCACGCGGCGTCGCTCGAAGGATTTCTGTTTCCGGCGACGTACAACCTGCCGCGGCATCCCGCCGCCAACGAGCTGGCGTCGCAAATGGTGACGCAATTCAAGAATGCGTGGAACCGCATCGCGCCCCCGGGAGCTTCCGGAGCGCCCGGAGCAGCGGACAAGACCATGACGGCGGACGGACGGCCACTGGTTTCCGTGGTGACCCTGGCGTCGCTGGTAGAACGCGAAACTCCGAAGCCGGACGAGCGGCCGCTGGTGGCAGGCGTCTTCGAGAACCGGATGAAGCAGCAAATGCCGCTGCAGTGCGATCCCACGGTGGTGTACGCGTTGGAGCGCCTGGGGCAGTACAACGGCAAACTGACCGGGCAGGACCTGCATTTCGACTCGCCGTACAATACGTATGCGCATGCGGGGCTGCCGCCCGGGCCGATCGGGAATCCCGGAGAAGCGTCGCTACGCGCGGCGCTGCACCCGGCCGAGACCAACTACTTCTATTTTGTGGCCAACACCCAAGGAGGCCACTTTTTTGGCGCGACGCTGGCGGAACACAATCGAAACGTGACAAAGTATCACCGGCTGCTGGCGGGGCTTCCGGCGGAGGCGCCGCAGGTGGTGCAGGCGGATCCCCAGCCGGCGAGCGGCAAGCAGAAGCAGGCGCAGCCGCCGAAGCATGCAACGAAACATCCGCTGAAGCATCACAAACGTGCGGTCCGGGGAACGGCACAGCAGACTGCCGACGAACGAAACTAATCGATGAGCGAATCTCTGAAGACTAAGAAAGAGCTGATTCTGCAGGCGGCGCGGCAGATTTCCGCGCAGAACTGGACGCCTGCGGAAATCGACCAGTTGCGCCGCCGCCTGATCGCGGAACATGGCGAGACCGCCAAAACCGGCACCGACTACATCGCGGACGTGCTGAAAGACAACGGATACAAAGTATCGCTGGCGCTGCAGGAAGAAGCGGAAGAGCAGTATGAAGAAGAGTTCGAAGACCTGCTGCACTTCAAAACGCTGAAGGATGCGGAAGTGAGCTTGATGCGGCTGGATGAACTGCTGCGCAGGTTCCGCGCGCACGCGGAAAATGCCGCAGTGGAGCGGGTGCTGAATGTAGCGCGGCTAGGGAAGCGGCGTGCGGAAATGATCGCGCGCAACCCCAAAGTGGAGCGCCAGAAGCGCACGGAGAAGGAAGAAATCGCGGAGTGGTTCCGCATCTGGCTGGAGACGCCGGACCCGTTTTTCGATTGGCTGGAGTTGCGCAAGAAGTCGCCGGAGTTTCAGGCCAAGTTTCCGAAATTCGAGGAAGAAGAAGAATGAGCAGCGGAACGGGAAATGGCGTGGCTGCAACGGAGAGCAAAGCGCTGGAGCTTCCGCCGTATACGCTGGACGTGCAGGCCATGGATCTGGGGCCGGGGATCAAAGCGGTGGGGCTCGAGCTGGTGGAGACGGAAAACCGCGAGCCGGTGACCGGCAGCGTTGCGGCTGAAATGTGGGCTGCGATTTTTCCCGCGCTGGTGGCGGACGAGCCGTACGCGGTGGACTTTTTCAGCCATCTCGAACGCGTGCGCGAATTCTGCACGATGCAGGGGATTGCGTTTCGCGAGGCGGCGGAGCGCTGCCTGGTGATCGAGCAGCCGAGGACGGAGAAATTGCGGCAATTGTTTGAACGCTTCGAGAAAGAAACGTTTGGTGTGCGAGTGGGAGCGGCGGCGGCGTCCGACGACGCTGCGCTTGAGCGCGAGCTTTCCCGGCGCGGGCTCGATGCGTATCAACAAGCGTATGCGCGATACACGTTCTGCGCAGTGTGCGAGCCGGAGGATGGCTGGGCGACGCTGCTGAGCGAAACGTTGTGGGCCAGCGAGGCGATTCGGCGCGTGCGGCCGGCGCTGCAGGCGTTCGACGTGTACATCTCGCGGCCGCAATAATCACCAGAAAATACGCGGGTTGGGCGGATTGACGGGCATCCGAGTGGTTGCTAGATTGCTAGTTTGATGCGCTTGAGGCCGATTTCACTGATGAACCGGGTGGTTGGATGCATGATTGCGGCGACACTGGCGGCGATTTCCTGCGGCTGCGGAAGCGCTGTGACCAATACGACGCGGGTGAGGCCGGCCGAAAGGCCGGTGGCGAAGGAGGCGACCAAAGAAGCGCTGCTCGAGAAATACAACGCCATGGCCGAGGGCGTGAAGACGCTGAATGCCACGGTGGAGCTGAGGCCAACCGCCGGATCGAAATACAGCGGCCTAATCGAGGAATATCACGAAGTGAAAGCGTTCCTGCTGGCGGCGCGGCCAGAGAAAATCCGCATGATCGGGCAGGTTGCGGTGATCGGGAAGACCGTGTTCGACATGGCCAGCGAGGGCGAGACATTTCACGTATCGATTCCGTCGAAGAACAAATTCATTGTGGGCAGCGTGGCGGCGGAACGCACCAGCGAAAAGCCCATCGAAAATCTGCGGCCGCAGCATCTGGCGGATGCGCTCCTTTGGCCCGTGGTGCACAAAGCGGAGAGCGTGCTACTGGAAGAGTTCAACGATGAGAACGCGCGGTATTACGTGCTAACCGTTTTGCGCGGCGGATACCAGACGGAAATTTTGCGGAAGATTTGGTTCGATCGCGCGGATTTGCAGGTGGCGCGCTTGCAGACGTTCGGGCCGAAGGGGGCGCTGATTTCGGACGCGCGATTTGCGAATTGGCAAGGCGTGGTTAGCGATCAGGACCGCTTGAATGGAGCGCCTGCGGGACCAAGCGCGTTTCCGATGGCAATTTCGGTCGCCCGGCCGCATGACGACTACAAGCTGGAGCTGCAAGTTTTGAAAATAATGCTGAACGAAGACATTCCAGCGGACCGCTTTAAGTTGGAGCAGCCTGCCGGAGCGGAGTTGATACGCATGGGCGAATCCGCGGAGAAAAAACAGCCATGATGGGCGAACTGATCCGGCGTAATTTGCTGCACCGGCCGCTGCGCACCTTCATCGGCGTGCTGGCGGTAGGGGTGGAAGTGGCGCTGGTAGTCCTGATCGTGGGGCTGACCAGCGGCTTGCTTACGGAAACGGCCAAGCGCATTGAAGGCATCGGCGCGGACATCATGCTGCAACCTCCCGCAGCCTCTATCATCATTAACTTTACTGGTTCTCCTATGCCGGTCAAGATCGCCGACAAATTAACGGAACTAAAATACGTCCAATCGGTGGCGCCCGCGCTGCTCCAGTTTAGCGCCACCGGAGGAATCGATACGCTTTGGGGCATCGATCGGAACAGCTTTCGCGAAGTTTCTGGCGGACTGATCTTTCTGGACGGCCACGACATGGAAGGCCCGGACGATTTGCTGGTGGACGACTGGGCGGCGAAGGCAAAAAAACTCAAGGTCGGCAGCACGTTCAATATCTTGAATCATGATTGGCACGTTGCGGGTATCGTTGAGCACGGGAAGGGCGCGCGGCTCTTTGTGCCGCTGAAGACGCTGCAAGATCTGGTCGGCGCGCACGACAAAGCTTCTATTTTTCTCATCAAGTGCACGCGGCCCGAACACACCGAAGACGTGATGGATGAGATGCGACACACACTTCCCAGCTACACCGTGAGACCTTTGAAGGCGTTTCTTTCATTGATGACTTCCACGAATATCCCGGGGCTGCAGTCCTTCATCAACGCCATGATCGGGCTGGCGGTGACCATTGGCTTGCTCGTGATTTTCCTGACCATGTACACGACGGTGATCGAGCGCACCCGCGACATCGGCGTGCTGAAATCGCTTGGCGCAGACAGAAGCTTCATCATACGGGCGCTGCTTTCGGAATCGGCGGCGCTTTGCGCCCTTGGAATCGTGGCCGGGATCGGCATTAGCTACGCCGTACGCGCTGCGTTCATCGCCGGATTCCCGACCCTTTCGATTCTGATCACCCGCGGATGGATCTTGCGCGCGGCCGCGATTGCCATGGCTGGCGCGCTGTTTGGAGCGAGTTATCCGGCGTGGATGGCCAGCCGGAAAGACGCGGTTGAGGCGCTTTCTTACGACTGACGCAACGGATTTTCACGGCGTGCAGCAACTAGGCTCGCGGACAAGCAGGAAGAAGAGGCGCAGCTAGGCACTGATGGGAATCGCAGCTACAATACGAGAGCCTTCCGAAAGGCTGAGCCTTCCTGGAAAAAAGAGCGTGGAGCCGATACTCAAGACAGAGGGTCTGTGGAAGCTCTACCGCGCTGGCAAAGTCGAAGTCGCGGCTTTGCGCGGCGTGAATTTTGAGGTGCAGCCCGGCGAATCGGTCGCCGTGATGGGGCCTTCCGGATGCGGCAAGTCCTCGCTGCTGTACGTGATCGGCGGGCTGGCGCAAGCCTCGAAAGGCCACGTGCTCGTGGACGGCAACGACTTGACCTCCATGAGCGACGCCGACCGCACCAAGCTGCGGCGCCACAAGATCGGCTTCGTCTTCCAACGTTTTAATCTGCTCCCCACACTGACCGCCAAAGGCAATATCGCCATCGCGCAATTCATTCACGGCGATGGGTTCGATCCGCACCGCTTCGAAGTTGTCACGAAAATGCTGGGCCTCGAAGGCCGCCTCACGCACAAGCCGTCGGAAATGTCCGGAGGCGAGCAGCAGCGCGTGGCGATAGCGCGTGCGATCGTCAACGAGCCGAAAATCCTGCTGGCCGACGAGCCCACCGGCAACCTGGACTCCAAGAATTCCGAAATTGTGCTGCAGATGCTGCGCCAGCTGAACAAGGACCTGGGCCAAACCATCGTAATGATCACGCACAATCCGGAAGCGGTGGTGTATTTTGACCGCGTAGTGCATATGCGCGACGGCGTGATCGTCGACGGCGTTCCGGCGGACTGAAATGGCCAGCCTCGGGCAAATCCTGTCGCGAACGTTTTTCTGGTCCTACGAGCGTATGACCTGGCAGTACGACGTGGCGGTCGCATTCATCCTGATTTTCGTGTTTCTGACGCCGCGCACTTGGTTCCACGATCAGCCGCAGGTCGGCGTGCCCGCTAACAGCGCCCAGGTGCAGCGCATCTCGCCCGCAGGCACCGCCGAAACCTACGAGGTGGACACCCGAGTCCTCGCTCCCCCGGTGCAAACCCCATTGCTCGCCAACGAACTTCACAATGTATTGCAAAAAAACCTGCCGGAGTTGCGTGACGGCCGCTTTTCCATCGTGCGCATCGAGCCGGTCCGCGACGACAAAGGCACCGTCATCTCCTACCAGGTCGAGATTCGCCGCTGATCGAGGCTGCTTCCGGCCTCCCGCGGCCAGATTGGAAACGCAGACTGCCGTTCGCGCATCTGTGTCTATATGTTACGATTTCGAGGCCATGAAAGCGGTGTTCGTTTGGGGAGAATGAGACTGCCTTTGAAACGCCAAATATTCCGCCGTTCGCCGGTATTGCTTATCCTGGGCCTTCTGCTTTCCGCCGCTGCCGCGTATGCGGCCTCCCCTGCCGCGCAACCCACGCTCGAAAGCGTGCTCGGCCTGATGGACAAGTCCGCGCAGGATTTCCGCTCGTTGAGCGCGGACGTCGAGCACGTGAAATACACGGACGTGGTGAAGGATATCTCGGTCGAGACCGGACATTTCAACGTGCGCCGCGACGAAAAGATGCGCATCGAATTCCTAAAACCTGATGAGCGCACTATCCTTCGGACCGGCGATCAGTTGTATGTATACACGCCAAAGATCAATCGCGTCGAAGAGTACGACCTGGGGAAGAACCGGCAACTGGTCGACCAGTATGTGCTCCTGGGATTCGGCACCAAGGTCGAAAACATCCGCAAGAGCTACGACATTGCGCTAAAAGGCGAAGAAGAACTCGATCAGAAAAAGACCGTCGTCCTGGAGCTGACGCCGAAATCGGACGCTATGCGCCGGCAAATCAGCAAGATTCAGATGTGGATCGACGAAGCGTCCTGGCTGCCCCTGCAGCAAAAATTCTTTGAAACCGGCTCGGGCGACTACTTCCTGTTTCACTACACAAACCTGATGAAGAATTTGAAGCTCGGCGACGTCAAGTTCAAGCCGGATTGGCCCAAGAGCGTCCAGAAGATCAAGCCCCGCGGATAGTTCAAAATCCGCAGCATTGCAATCCGCAGAAAAACGCGCGCCGGTTCCTTTGACCCCGGAATGATTGGGGTGCAGCCCGCCGCGGCGGGCGCCCCTGCGTCGCCAACTAGCCAGCGGTGCGTTCTTGCGCCAGTAACTGTTGCTTGCGCGGGAGGCCCCAGCGGTACCCGGCGAGGTTGCCGTCGCCGCGAATGACGCGGTGGCACGGCACCACCACGGACACCGGATTCGTTGCGCAAGCACGCGCGACGGCGCGCACCGCCTTCGGCTTGCCGACTGCCCGCGCGACTTGCGCATACGTGCGAGTGGCGCCCCGCGGAATCCGTTGCAGCTCTTGCCAAACGCGCCGCTGAAACGCGGTCGCTTGCAGATCCAGCGGCAAATCCACCTGCGGCTGCTTGCCTTCCGTGCGCTGCACAATCTCGCGGACCCACTGCTGGTACGCGTCCGGCGCGGATGCGATCTCCGCTTGCGGATATTCCCCGCGCAACTCCGCGACCAGCTCCGAATCCTTGTCCCCAAGATACACAGCCGAAACGCCGCGCTCCGTAGCCGCCACCAGCACTCTCCCGAGCGGCGATTTTGTAATCGTGTAACCGAGTTTCATACCCTTTCCTCCTTTTTGATACGTTGCCGGCGTCATTCCCAATTGCGCATTACTCCGCTCGTAGACACGGCTCGATGACCCGTAGCCCGTTTCGTAAAGCGCGTCGGCAATTCTCCTCCCGGCACGCAGCATCGCTTTGAATCGCTGCACCCGCAGCGCTTCAGCCAACTGCCGCGGCGTCAAACCCGTAACCTGCAAAAACGCGCGGCGCAGCGTGGCTTCGGTGATGCCCAGGTCCTGCGCCAGCGGCCCGAGGCGCATGGCCTCCTCGTCCGAGCGGGCAAGCTGGATAGCAGCCCGCTGGACCAGCGCAACCGAAGCCGCGATCTCATTCGGCCGGCAGCGCAAGCATGCCCGGTAACCTTGCTTCTCCGCTTCTTCGCGCGTGCGGTAGAACGTCACGTTGCGCCGCAGCGGCCGGCGCGCCGGGCACGACGGCCGGCAATAAATATGCGTCGAGCGAACGGCTAGCACGAACGCCCCGTCCGCTCGGCGGTCCCGAGCCAGCGTAGCGCGCCAGTACCGGGCCGCGGCGCTGGAGGAAATGTCAGATTGCGATTTGGTGTGCTTCGTGTTCATGCATGCAGATTAGCGGAGTAATTCCAGGCATTCTATCCGGAATCCGCCAGCAAAGCAGAAAACTCGCTCAGTCCGCTTCGCCGGGCGCGGGAACAATTTCCACCGCTCGAGCCGCGGCACGGTGTGGCGCAGTAATCACCAGCACGACGGCCGTAAGAATCACCGCAGCCGCCAGAATCGTGCGCAGCGTGATGCTTTCCCCGACCAATAGCCAGCCCAGAAAAAGCGCCACAACCGGATTGACCAAAGCATACGTGCTGACCCGGGCGGCGGTGCTGTTCTTCAAAATGTAAAGATACGCCGTGAATCCGATCACCGAGCCAAAACCGATCAAGTACCCCAGCGCAATCCACGAGCGCAGCGAAATCGAAGCCACATGCAGCGCGTGCACTTCCCCGGTAAGAAAGCCGGCAATCCACAGCGCCGCGCCGCCGGCTAGTCCTTGCATCGTAACTCCCAGCAGCGGCGACTTCGGCAGCGCGCCATGCTTCGAATACAGCGAGCCGCAAGCCCATGCCAACGACGCAAGCACCAGAATCGCCGCACCCTTCAAATCAACTCGCCCGGAACTCCCCAGGTGCGCCGGACCCACCAGCAGCACAAGTCCCGCAAAGCCCAGCACGATCCCGGCGATAATTCGCGGCCCCGGCCGCACGCCGCCCGGCCGCACCCAATCCACCAGCACCATCCACAACGAAACCGTGGCCACGAGAAGAGCCGCAATGCCCGACGGCACGGTCAGTTCCGCCACGCACACGCCACCGTTCCCGATAAACAGCAGCAGCGAGCCGGTGATAATCGCGGTGCGCCATTGCTCCCAGGTCGGCCGTTCTCCGGTCTTCCAGCGCACCAGCGGATACAGAATCAAGCCCACAAAAAAATGCCGCGATCCCGCAAGCAGCAGCGGAGGAAAAGATTCAATTCCCACGCGCATCGCCAGATACGTGGAACCCCAGATCACGTACACAATGGCGAACGCAATTAGCACCGGCCCAGCCGTCCGCCGGGCGTTATGCGCGTGTATGCCGGTCCCTTCAGGCGACCGCGGCGGCTGGACCCTTGCAACCATTGTGGAAGACATCAACGAATCTCAAATCCTTGTGCCGGGCGGCTCCCGGTCGAGAAGCGAAACCTAGCGTAGCGAGGCCCGCGATTCTATCCGGAAACGCTCGGCAAACCGGAAATCGCAGTGCCGTCCGCTCGCTCATTTACTCCACCAGAACTCGCCATGCAGGAAAATCTATTCTGGCGATGCCGCCCCGGCTGCGTATAGCACCATATTGGTAGCGGACCTCATTGGAAAGTCCACAGAATGTAGTGTACCTAGCCGGGTACTATAACTATGTGTTTGAGGATAGGGCACTTCCCTCGTTTTCCACAGGTTGACGCCAGCCACTCCCGGTGCCATCTTAGCGGCCCATTCGTACTCTTTGCACCGGGGCCAAGTTTCAACAAAAACAAGTTGTGGGGATCGACGCCGCCAACGGCGAACTGGCATCTCTCTGAGGGGTGAGATGAGCGCGACCAACCGCGCACTTCCAATTGAATCGGAGCTCCTTGTGAAAACCAGGGAACGGCTGGTCGTGTCGCCGCTGGGGCTTCCAACTCCCATCGCCGCGAAACCGCCGGCCCTGCGGCTGGTGCCGCTCGTCCGGCCCGAGCAGCCGCGGCGCTTCGCCCGCGTTCCCACTCACGCCGTCGGTGTGCATCCCGAGCATCGCGAATATCCGCGAGCCGCGCTTAAGCTGCCGCTGCGCTTGCGCAGCGTTAATGCGGTCGCTGAGAATTTCCCAATTAGCCTCGTGACCCGGGACATCAGCTCCACCGGAGTCTATTTCCTCTGCCCCAAGCAAATCGCCGTGGGCACTCCCATCGAGCTCGAGATCGTCCTCGTCAGCCGCCCGATGGGCCGCGGTAACGTGGTAATCGCCTCGATGGCCAGCGTACGTCGCACAGAACCCGCGGCCATGCCCGGATGGTACGGCATCGCCGCTTCCTTCGACGATATGCAGTTCGACCGCGACGACAACATCCCTTCTCGCTTCCTCAAATATTAGCCGCCCTCATCGTCTGCACTCGTCTCTACCAATCGATTGGACATCGCGAGCGAGCGTACCCTTGCGCCAGACTCTGCTACTCTGATCCGCCATGAAACCCGCCCCCGCGCAAGAAATTCAAGGCGTACTTTTCGATTGGGATGGCACGCTCATCGATTCCTACGCTGCGGACTCCGCCGCCTATCTGGCCATGTTCCGCGAAATGGGCATCTCCTGGGGACTCGAGGACCTTGCCCGCCACTATTCCCCGGACTGGTATCACGTCTACAAAGCAGCGGGATTGCCCCGCCATCGCTGGGATGATGCCGATACCGCATGGCGCAAGCATTACGCAAATCACCGTCCGCGCCTGCTCGCCCGCGCGCGCCAAGTGCTGCGCTGGGTCGTCAAGCGCCATCACGTCGGACTCGTCACCAGCGGCGACCGCGATCGCGTCACCCGCCAGCTGCGCGAATTTCGCCTGACGCGAACTTTCGCCGCGCGCGTCTGCGGCGGCGATACGCCGCGCCGCAAGCCGCATCCCGCGCCTCTGCAGCTCGCCTTGCGCCATCTGAACCTCAAGCCCGCAGCCTGCGTTTACGTTGGCGACGCGCCAGAAGATCTGCAGATGGCCGCTCGCGCCGGAGTGCGCGCCATTGCCGTGCTCGGCCCTTTCCCCACCGAAAAGCGCCTGCGCGCCGCAGGTCCCGAATTCCTGCTCAACTCAATTGCGGAACTCCCCAAGCTCCTCCAACAACTCCACCGTATGCCGGCGCAACCGTTTTTGTAGGGCCCGCCTTCTGAGGCGGGCCTTCGGCCTAAACACTTGCAACGAGCATTCAGCGACGAACAGGCGGTTTCGGCGTAGGCGCAGGAGTCGTATTTGGCGGAGAACTTGAACTTGGTGACGACGCAGCAGGAGTTACCGCCGGGCTCGGCGCCATCACCCCCAGCGGCTTGAAGTCGCTGTACTTGATCACCACTCGAATGGGAATCTCGGTCTTCTCCACCGTCGCCGTATCGTCCGACCGCGCATACGCCGGGAACCAATACTTTCCATCCACATACTCGCGGTACGTCTCGAACATCGTGAATGGCAGGGTCTTCGACCGCATCACCCCAAGATCCGTCATCCACCGGCCATACGTCTTGACCACCTCCAGATACTTGTCGTCCACCCACACAATTCCATCGAACAACGCCGCGTTGCGTTCCGGAAGTTTTGGCTTGATCTGAAAAATGTAGCAATCCACTTCGTCCACTTTTTCCTTGCCGATGTATTTCACGTTGTATTTCGCAAGTTGCGTCGACGTCAGCGCATACGCCGGAATGCGCTGCAGCACCTCGAGATCCTCGGCAAGCAAATGCATGTGCGGCATTGAGGACTGCGGACGCTCGATGGTCTTTTCGTACCACGTGCCGTCAGGATTCCGCGCTGCCTGCAAGACCACCGTGTACTCGCCCGCCGGCTGCCCGTCCGGTCCAAACTCCTGAATGCGTACCGTCTTCTTGTACGTGTAGCGCATCCGCGCGCGCGCGAACTCCTCTTCCTTTTGCGTGAACCGCTGGATGATCTGATCTTCGGGCATATCAGGCGGCGCTTCCGGCGTGGGCACATTCGTGATCCGCGTCACGTGGTGCTCGGGCGCAGCAGCCATCGGGCCGGTCGGCGCATCCTGCGCGCGAAGCGCAGCACCGAACAGCAACACCGCTGCAGCCGCACAAAACACACGGCCGCCAATACATGCGCGCCATTCCCCGTTTGATCGGACCAACTCATTCATACACAATTTGGATGCGCGGAAGCCCTCTCAAGCCGCCCGGCCGCCCCTCGCAGAAAGCTTACCGCAAACGCCACTCGGGAGGGCACGGCTTCAATCGCGCCGCAAATAGGCCAGCGCCGAGCCATGAATTCCCTCCGTCTCTGCTACAATTTCCCGGCCCCGCATTCGTAGTGGCGGGTCTTTAGATCCGTCATTACGAAATCACCACAATCCCGGGGCTAGTGCTGCGAGCCGTGACGGAGATAAAACAAACCAAACGCTATCTCATATCCGGCGCAGTCCAGGGCGTCGGGTTTCGCTTGTTTGCACAACGCGCCGCGCAAAAGCTGCAAATCAGCGGCTACGTGCGCAATGTCTTTGACGGCCGCGTCGAAGTCCTCGCCACCGGCACGCCCGAGCAGTTGGCCGAGTTCCGTACCGCACTCGAGAAGGGTCCGCGATTTTCCAGTGTGCGCCAGGTACAAGAAAAAGCCGCCGAACCCGACCCGGACTACAGCAGCGGATTTGAAATTGCCCACGGCGGCTAACGCAGCCGGGGAATCCCGAAGGAGCACCGAGGAATGGACGAACTGAAAAAGCTGATCCGCGAAGTCCCCAATTATCCCAAGCCGGGCATCTTGTTTTACGACGTAACCACCCTGCTCAAGGACAAGAAAGGGTTCCACACCCTGATCGATCGTCTCTGCGAACACTACCAAGGTCACACCATCGACCTCGTGGCCGGAATTGAAGCTCGCGGCTTCATCTTCGCCCCCGCACTCGCGTACAGCCTGGGCGCAGGATTCGTCCCGGTCCGCAAACCGAAAAAGTTGCCGTCGAAAACGGCCAGCATTTCCTACGCCCTCGAATACGGCACCGACACGCTCGAGATTCACCAAGACGCCGTGCAGCCCGGCAATCGCGTAATCATCTGCGACGATCTCCTTGCCACCGGCGGCACCGCCGCAGCTACCGCCAAGCTGATCCAGCAGCTCGGCGGAGTCGTAGAAGGCGCAGCCTTCGCCGTCGAACTCACCTTCCTCAAAGGCCGCCAAAAGCTAACCGGCTTCGACGTCTTCTCCCTAATGCAATACGACAAGTAGACGGCCATTGTGGGATCCGTTTAACTTAACCGGCGACTCGGTGCTGGGGCAGTTTTCCATTGGCACTGTCGCCGAACATAGTTGCTGTGGGGCGGTTCGCCGGGCAGTGCAATGCTCGGATATCGCATCGTCGGTCCAGCGAGTCACTCCGTGACCGTCGAAACGTAAAGGTAGCCCAGCCCATGACTATCGAACCTGGCCTCGATTTGTATCGTCACAGGAACGAAATCGAATTTGCGATGCGCCTCTTCGTCAGTCAGGTGTCCAGGATATTCCTTGACGGAACTTTCGAATTCCCTGCTCGTGGCTTTACGCTGGAACTCGCGGCAGTATGCGATTCTTCCCTTCGAGACCGCATCTGGCTTGCCAAGAACAGCCTCGACCCGAACGCGAGAAAGTCCAAGTCTTAAGCCGGTTTCCGTACTTAGATCCGGAGAGACCCTGTCTGACCTGACGCAAAGATTACTACGTTTCCAGTCCGGCCCGCCGCGGAACAAATAGAAGCTGGAAGAGCCACCCTCGCCGCCCTCGAAGATGAGATGGACTGGCTCAGGACCTCGGCCAGAGATGTAACAAACCTGGGAGCGACTGTAGGACGCATCCCCACGGTCCACAATCCGAGCTTTTCCGAGGGCTGCGGCGACCAGAGCGAAGTCGAGCTTGGCTAGAGAAAGGCCCAGAACCCTGAAATTCCTAATGTCGAAATCTTTGTGTGCTAGTTCTACGGGCAGCCCAGGTTCCTTTTCGTTATACATCGACCACCAATCTGAGCGGTCATCCAACCGAATTGCTTGACCGCTGACATCACCACTTAGGGCGATAGAAGTAAGAAGCAAGACGACGACCTTCATGGGCAAACGAGCCTTTCTCCAGCGAGAGTGGGCAGTGCAAATTGTGGCCGCTATCGAAGTGCTACGCCAAAGAAAACGTCTCAGCGGATTCTCAAGGAGTCACTAACACCGGATGAGCGTCGGTTCAAAGCCAACTAGTGGTAAGTCGAGTAACCGGAAACTGACCGAGTACCGACGACCCCTACCACCGGTGTAGCCGGCAACGGCCAGCCCGTCGCAATTACTACTTCCCCTTCCGCTGTCTTCGCGCCTCAAACAACACCACCCCCGCCGCCACTGAAACATTCAACGACTTCACAGGCCCCACCGTCGGCAACGACACCACAAAATCGCACCGCTTCCGCGTCAATTCGTGCAACCCTTTGCCTTCTCCGCCCAGCACAATTCCCGTCGGCGACGTGTAATCCACTTCCGTGTAATTTTTCTCCGCGCCCTCGTCCAGCCCCACCAGCCAGTACCCCGCTTCCTTCAGCTCTTCCATCGTCCGCGCCAGATTCGTCACTCTCGCCACCGGCAAATGCGCCAGCGCCCCAGCTGACGCCCGCGCCACCGTATCCGTCAACCCCGCAGCCCGCCGCTCCGGAATAATCACCCCGTGCGCTCCCGCGGCCAGCGCCGTGCGCACGATCGCGCCCAGATTGTGCGGATCTTCCACGCCATCCAGCAGCACAATCAGCCCGATCTGTCCTTTGCTCGAATTCGCCCGCTCCAGAACACTTTCCAGCGTAGCCACCGCAGCAGCTGCAACCAACGCGACCACGCCCTGGTGATCCTTCGAATTCGCCAGCCGGTCGATTTGGCTGCGCTCCTCGAAGCGCACCGCAATTCCCTTCGCGCGCGCCAGTTGCACGATTTCTTCCGCGCGCGTATCCTGCCGCCCTTTGGCGATCACAATGCGGTCAAACGCCCGCCCCGCCTCCAGCGCCTCGCGCACCGCATGTATTCCCGTAATTCGGTCCATAGAGAAATCCTGGATTCTGCTGTCGCCAGCCACAGCCCAAAAATTCGCCTTGCCTCTTCAATCCAGCGCGCTGCAAAACTCCACCATGCGCGTTCGCGCATTCTTCACCGGCACTTCCCACTGCAGCGCCGCCGCCCCGTCGATCAACAAAATCACTCGATCGAGCTGGCCCTCGCCCACTTTGCCCGCCAGCGCCAGCCGGATCGGATGAAACAGATCCCGGCTTCGCAACTCCAGCCGTTCTTTCAACGCCGCCACGATCTCCTTGAAGCGCTCCGAATCCAGCTTTCCGCCATCCAGCAGCAAGAGCGCCGTCTCGCGCAGCACGTCGCGCGCCGCATTCCGCGAAAGCACCGCATGCGATTCGACCTGCCCAATAAGCTCCGCCGCATCGTAGTGAAACACGAGCCGCAGCAAACCTTCTAGTGCCGCGCGGTCCGCCGCCTGCGGCCCCAGCAGCAAGGCCGCCCGCTCGCACCACTCTTCATGCTCCCTCGACGCCGCGCCGCCCAGCCACCCGCGCTCGCGCAAAGTCTCCGCCACGTCCGCTGCGTTCCAAGGATTGGGCTTGGGGAAAAACTCGCGCGCATGTTCCGGCTCTTGCATCCGGCGATCTTCAGCGCGGCACAAGCGTAGCCACGACGTAGGCCGCAATCGCTTCGCCCCGGCCGATCGCATCCACGCCTTCATTCGTCTTCGCCTTTAGGTGAATCTTCTCCGGCGCAACATCCAGCGCCCGCCCCAGCGCCTCGCGCATCTTCGGAAAATGTGGCCCCAGCTTCGGTTTCTCCGTAATCACCACTGCATCCACGTGCTCGATCGCAAAATGCTTCTCATCCAGCAGCTTCCGCGCGTGCTCCAGAAAAAGCATGCTGTTCGCGCCCTTCCACTTCGCATCCGTATCCGGAAAATGTGTGCCGATATCCCCCAGCCCCGCCGCTCCCAACAACGCATCGCACAAAGCATGCGCCAGCACGTCGCCGTCCGAATGCCCCACCGGTCCCTTATCAAACGGCAGCTCGATCCCGCCCACGATCAACTTCCGCCCCGCTTCCAACCGGTGCAGATCGTACCCAATCCCGCAGCGCGCGCTCATGCCTTCCGCCGTTCGCGCTCGAGATAAAACCGTGCCAGTTCCATATCCGCCGGCTTCGTAATCTTGATGTTGCTCTCCGATCCCAGCACCACGTGCACATCATGCCCGATCCGCTCGACTAGCCCCGCTTCATCCGAAGCGCTCACTCCGTCCGCCTGCGCCCGCGCAAACGCTTCCTTCAGCAGCTTGGTGGAAAACGCTTGTGGCGTCTGCGCCAGCACCACCCGCTCGCGCGGAATCGTCGCGGTAATGAGCGCCACATCTTCCGGCAAGCTCGCGCGCTTCACTTCTTTCACCGTATCCATCGCCGGAATCCCGAGAATGGCCGCCTGACACCGCCGCGCCTCTTCAATCACCCGCGTAATCTGCTCCACCGTCACGAACGGGCGCACCGCATCATGCACCAGCACAATTTCCGTATCGTCCGATACTTCCGCCAGCGCCTGCGCCACCGAATCCTGCCGCGAATCTCCACCGCGCACCACCCGCACCCGCTGCTTCAGCTTCTCCGCGCGCACGCGCTCTTCCAGCGAAGCAATCCCGTCCCCGCGCGTCGCCAGAATTATGTCCGTAACCAGCGGACACGCCGCGATTCGCCGGACGCTGTGAATCACAATCGGCGTCCCGTCCAACTCCAGAAACTGCTTCGGCGTCTCCGCGCCCATGCGCGTTCCGAGCCCCGCAGCAGGAAGAATGGCAGCAATTCGGCTCATCGTTTTATGCGCTCAACTGATGCGGTCAATTCTCGCGATTCCCTCTTGTGATCCATTCGTGATTGCTTCGCGCAAACGCCGCGAACTACATCTCAGACAGGTCCGCCAGCGCCTCGCGAACTAAAAAGTGTACCGCAAAGCAGTCCGCCTGGCGAAACCCCGAGGCTCGCTCTAAGGAATTGTCCTTCTCAGCGCTAGGATCGGCCGCGCGTCGTTTGCAAGGGCGCCTTTGTCCACGCCCTATCTAACCCGTCCCCTCACCCGTTCCCCGTCGTCTCGCTCCGTCCCGCCGCCGCTGCCGACGCATTTTGCTTCGACGCGCCTGCCACCTCGCCTGCGGCTTCCGCTAGCCGCCCAAAAATCATCTTCCCCGCTGTGGTCTGATGCACCGACGTCACAATCACGTCCACGCTCTTGTTCAACATCTTCCGCGCGCCGTCCACCACCACCATCGTTCCGTCGTCCAGGTACGCCACTCCCTGGCTCGCTTCCTTGCCTTCCCGCAGGATCAGCACGCGCATCGGCTCGCCCGGCAGCACTGCGGGCTTCAGCGCATTCGCCAGTTGATTCACGTTCAGCACCGTAATCCCCTGCACTGTCGCGACCTTATTCAAATTGAAATCGTTGGTCACGATCTTCGCCCCCAGCCGCCTCGCCAGTTCCACCAGCTTGTGATCCACGTCCGCGCTCTGCATCGGCTCGTCATCGAGAATACGCACTTCCACGCTAGTCATTTTTTGAATCCGCTGCAATACTTCCAGGCCGCGCCGCCCGCGCTGCCTCTTGAGCGCCTCTCCTGAGTCCGCCACCATCTGCAGCTCGTGTAGCACAAACTGCGGCACCGCGAGCGTCCCGTCCACAAAATGCGCTTCGCAAATGTCCGCGATCCGCCCATCGATCAGCACGCTGGTATCCAGCAGCTTCACCGCCAAATTCCGCAATGGTGCGTGCTGCACAGCAACGCTGGCCGCGCTGTTCCCGCCGGCGCCCAACTCCGGTCCCCGCAGCGACCCCAGCGCCAGCCCCAAATACCCGAACGCCAGCAGCGACAAAAACTCCAGAAACGACTTCGTCGGCTCCGCCTCCGAAGTCCGCGAAAGGATCAGCGTCACCAGCAGCGCGGCGACCATACCTATAACCGTGCCCAGCGCTCCGCCCACCAATTCCTTCACCGCCGCGCGCCGCAGCCGCTGCTCCACCAGCAGCACCACCAGCGCGATCGCGAACCCGGCGCTTGCCGCCGTCCAGCCCCGCAACCCAAACGGCCCGAGCACGTAGCACAGCGCCGCCAGACACCCGATCAGAAACGCGCGCAAGGCCCAAAAATCCCAAGCCCCCCCGGACGACGGGCTTGCCGCGGATGCGGCGCCAACGGTGCTGGAATCTACGGCTTTTGGCGATGCGGAGAAATCGCGGCCAGGGGACGGCGCTTCGGGAGAGCTCCGGCTCATACGACCTCACAGTAACGCGATCACTGCAAAATCAGTACAGCCAGCCCGCAAGCACGTGGGAGAGGCGCCCTGCGAGTTGAGGAAAATAACTTTCTTCCCGCGCTGTATATACTCTCCCATCAGCCACAGGTCAAGAGATTGCCGCGTCAGCTATCAGCGGCACGTGAAGACGGGCGATGGGGCCGCTCAGGAAAGATAAAAACGCGGCACGCGCTGGCTGACCATGCACAACAGGTCGGAGGTCACCGTACCGATGCTGCGCGCCACCAAGTGGGCTGGGTGCAGATGCTTGCCGTCCACGCCATAAATCGTCGCGATGTCGCCCATTTTCGCTTCGGGGACGTCGGTCACGTCAATCATGGTCACGTCCATCGAGATAATCCCCACGATCGGCGCCAGCTTCCCGTGAATCAGCACGCTTCCTTTGTTTCCGAGCGAGCGGTGAATGCCGTCGCCGTAACCCGCAGCCAGCACACCGATCAGCGAGGGCCGCTTGGCCACGAAACTCGAGTTGTAGCCCACGCCAGCGCCTTCCGGGACCCGCCGCAAGCTGATGATCCGCGTGCGCAAGCTCATGGCCGCTTGAAGCGGCAGCCGCGCTTCGATTTCCGGCCGCTTCTCGACCGGATCGTAGCCGGGGTGATAGCCATACAAAATCGCTCCCGGCCGTACCATGTCCGCCCAAGTCTCCGGCCGCGACACAATGGCCGCGCTGTTTGCCAGATGCACGATGCCGGGGTCGATTCCGAGCGCTCGCAGGCGTTCCAGCGCCGCGTAGAACCGCTCCTCTTGCTCCGCCGTTTGCCGTCCCGCTACGCTGTCGGAAAACGCCTCAGACGACGCAAAGTGCGTGAAAACACCACCCAGCTCCAAATGCTTGCACTTCGCCAGTTGCCGCGCGAAGCATTCCGCTTCACTCGTCGCAATCCCCAGTCGGTTCATTCCCGTATCCATCTTCAGATGGAAGGAAGCGCGCTTGCGACCGCGCCTCGCCGCCGCGCGATCCAGCAGCGCCAGTTGCTCGCAGCGGTGAATCACTGCGGTAAGCCCGTGCTCGATCAGCCGCGATTCTTCGCCATGCACGAAGCTCGTCAGAATCAGCACCGGCTTGCGTACACCCGCCTTGCGCAGCGCAATGCCTTCGTCCGTACAAGTCACGCCGAACCAATCGGATCCGGCTTTCTCAAGCGCCTTGGCTACCGGCGGGCCGCCGTGACCGTAAGCGTTGCCCTTAACGATGGACAGGATCTTCCGCGACGTCTTGCGCTTCTCCCCTGCCGGATTCACATACTTGCGGATGGCCTCCAGGTTGTTCACCAGCGCGGGCAGGGAAACCTCCGCCCACACCGGGCGGCTCTTCATTTGTTTGGGACTCTTGGGCACGCTTGGCATAAATCTCCGAAAAAACAGTTTACCCGTTTCCTGCGCCGCGCCGCCAAAGGCTATTTTCACTCAGGGTTTGCAAGTACAAACCCTGAAACCCGTGGCCGCCGCGTGAAAGACAACATCACAGGTGAACTGTGCAGGAGGAGTGCCAGTCTTTTTTGCAACAGGTGGAACGACGAAGGGCTGCGCGGAAGGTGGGGATATCGAACAGGCTCCCCCGCATTTTGCGTAAGTGTTGATTCTAAAGGAACTTAAAGTCATTTGTTTTCATACACTTTTGCAAGTATTCATTCTAAAGGGGTTAGGTTCGCTGTAAGGGGCGCAGACGGATTGCTTTGAGCGCGAGGCCTTCGAGTGGCAGGCGCGCCACAGTGCGTGCGATTTTACATGTTGTCGGAGGCGAATTGCGAGAAGGCGTCGGGAGCGGCCTCTTCGAAGCGAGTGAGGCGGCTGCGGAAAACGAAGCGCACTTTGTCTGTGGGGCCGTTGCGCTGTTTGGCGATGAGGATGTCCGCCTGATCGCGCTCTTCGGGAGCGGCATCGAGTTTGAAGAAATTGGGGCGGTAAATGAACATGACCACGTCGGCGTCCTGCTCGATGGCGCCGGATTCGCGCAGGTCGGAGAGTTGGGGACCCCGTTCTTCGCGTTCGGGCGCGCGGGTCAACTGGCTGAGCACCAAAACGGGAATCTGCAGCTCCTTGGCCAGCCCCTTCAGTGCGCGGGAGATGCTGGAGACTTCTTCCTGGCGATTGCCGAAGCGGCCGCGCGCGGTAATGAGCTGGAGATAATCGACGATTAAGAGCGAGAGCCCTTTGTCGCGCTTGAGGCGGCGCGCTTTGGCGCCAATCTCGAGGACGCTGATGGACCCGGCGTCGTCGATCCAGAGCGGCGCCGCGGAAATCTGTCCCAGCGATTCGGTCATGCGCCGCCAGTCTTCGCGGTTGAGATGCCCGGTGCGGAATTTGTGGCCGTCGATCTGTGCCACTGACGCGACCAGGCGCTGAAGGAGCGATTCCTTGGACATTTCCAGGCTGAAGATAGCCACCGGCAAGCCCGCGCGAATGGCGATGTTCTCCGCCAGATTCAGGGCCAGGGCCGTTTTCCCTTGCGAAGGACGCGCCGCCAGAATCAGCAACTCGGAAGGCTGCAGGCCAGAAGTGAGCTTGTCCAACTCGGCGTAACCGGTGGAAATTCCGGTGATGCTCTTGCCTTCCTTGAAGATGCGTTCGAGGCGCTCGAAATTGTCGCGAACGATGTCTTTGATGGGAAGCAGGCCGGCGCGAATGCGGTCTTCCGCGAGCGCGAAGATCGAGGATTCGGCGTTGTCGAGAATGGCGTCCGCGCCGTCTTCGCCTTCAAAGGCGCGCTGCTGGATGTTGTGCGTGGCGTGAATCAGATTGCGCAGCATGGCCTTTTCCTTGACGATGCGCGCGTAGTGCTCGACGTTGGAGATCCGGGGCATGCCGTCCGCCAGCGACGCCAGGTACGGCGCCCCTCCGGAAGCTTCCAGCTCGCCACGGCGGTGCAATTCTTCTGTGAGCGTGACCAGGTCGATGGCCTGCTGGCTCTCGCCCAGCGCAATCATGTGCGTAAACACGGTGCGGTGCTGATGCAGAAAGAAATCTTCCGGGCGCAAGCTTTCAATGGCGGTGTTGAGGACGTGATTGTCGAGGAGAATGGCGCCGAGGACGGAACGCTCGGCGTCGAGATTGCTGGGCAGCGCTTTTTCAAGAGTGGTTTCAGGCATGGGAGTGGCTTCTAATTAATTCGCCTTTTCTTCGCTATAAATAGCACCAAGCGCGTCCGTTGGCAAGTCCGGATTCTACGTACAGATTCTACGAGCCACGGCCAGTGCAGAATTTTTGGAAAGCGTGCACGCATTCTGCGTGGAAGGTGCGGGCGCGTCAATGCAAGCGTGTGAGGAAAACTTTCGAGCGGTGGAAAACTTCGCGCGAAGTTCTTGACAAACAAAAAATCGCCGCTGCTCCGTGCGGAGCAGCGGCGATTCAATTCGTAATCTAAGTTGCGAACACTACGCTTCTTTGCCGACGTGGACGTTGACACTGGCGGTGATGTCGCGGAACACCTTGATAGTGACGGGATATCCGCCGAGGGCTTTGATGGGCTCGGTTAGTTGCACCTGGCGCTTGTCGATCTTGAAACCCTGGGCAGCGAGGCCTTCGGCGACGTCCGCGGATGTGACGGAACCGAAGAGGTGATCGTTCTCGCCGGTTTTGCGGGTGAACTTGATGGAAACGCCGTTGAGCAGTTCGGCTTGCTTTTGCGCGGCATCCATCTCCGTGGCGGTTTTCTTGGAGAGCGAGTTGCGGATGCGCTCGAGCGCTTTCATATTGCCGGAAGTGGCTTCGATGGCCAGCTTGCGGGGCAGCAGGAAATTGCGGGCGTAGCCGGGCTTCACGGTGACGACGTCGCCGCGATTGCCGAGCTTGTCGATATCTTCTTGCAGGATGATTTGCATGAGTCTTCTCTAGGCTCCTTGGCTCTTGGGTGGCTCGACGATGGCCTTGGGCGCTTGCGTGCCCAGGGCGCTGCCGGCAAAGGGCAGCAGCGCGATGTTGCGGGCGCGCTTGATGGCTTCGCCCAACCAGCGCTGATGGCGCGAGCAGACACCGGTCATGCGGCGCGGCAGGATCTTCCCGCGTTCCTGAACGAACTGCGAGAGGATGTCCGCGCGCTTGTAGTCGATGAGGTCCATCTTCTCGACGCAGAACTTGCATACTTTCTTCTTGCGGAAATACTGGCGCTTGCCGCGCGGACGCCCGCCAGGACCGCCTGGGCCACCGGGACCGCCGCCGGGACCATCGCGGCGCGGACCACCTTCGCGGCGCGGGCCACCATGACCACCACCGTGCCCGCCGCCGGGACCGTGCCCGCCGCCACCGGGGCCGCGTCCGCCACTTCCCGGACCGTGACCTCCGCCACCGGGAGCGCCGGGGCCGCTGGGAGTGCTGGGTGTGCCGCTCGGGCTGGCTCCGCCCGGACTGCTGGGGCCGGGACCGCTGTGGCCGGGGCCGCTGGGTGCTGCGCCTTCGCGCGGCTGCGGCGCGGGATCCGCTGCGGGTGTTGCCGGCGCTGGTTTCTGTTCGTCTGACATACCTTCCTACCTTTCGACCACGAGCCCGGACGTTTCCGGGGAGAAATTATTGAACTGCTCTGGCGCGCCGGGCTAAAGCCCGGCGCCTACAAAGGCAAGTCCGCAACGGCTCACGCCAACGGACTAGCTTGCGGGCGCGGGCTCGGCCGGAGGTGCTGGCGGAGCGGGAGGCGCTTGCGGAGCTGCCTGTGGCGGCGGCTGCGGAGCCGCCTGCGGAGGAGCCGAGGGCGTGCGGCGCGGACGGCGCGCATTGCGCTTTTCGCGGCGATCGCCGAGCTTCTTCTGGCGCTTCAAATCTTCGTCGAGGCGCACGGTCAGATACTTGATGACGTTGTCGTGCACGCCGAGGCGGCGCTCGAGTTCATGGATGAGCTCGCCGTGGTTGGTGCGAATCTGCTGGTACACGTAGATGCCTTCGCGGTGCTTGGCGACGCGATAAGCGAGCTTGCGGGTGCCCCAGTGCTCGGTCTTCTCGATCTTGGCGGATTTTTCCGCGCAGGCGTGCTCGATCATCGAGATCACTTTCTTGATCTCTTCTTCCGGCGTCGCGGGCCTGGCGATGAAGATCAAATCGTACAAACGCTCTTCCATGGTTGCCTCGTTTCTCTTCCTCTCCGGGCGCGAGGCCCGGAAAATTCTGGCCGCCCTGAAAAGGACGGCCTTTACAGCGCCGGTCTGGGTCCGTGACCGATCTAAAGATCGGCCACTACACTGACCCGGGCGGGGCAGGCCCCGCGGCTACAAATTCTCCTCCGTCGCTGACGGTTCGCGGCGGTTGTACTTGTTCATGGCGGCGTCGATCCCTTTTGTGAGGATCAACTCCACGGCGTCGCCCGCCTGGCCGATCATTTCGGCGGCCACTTCGAGCTCGGCTTTGCGCATCGGCCGCAGCACGTACTCCTTGCGGCTGCCAAGCGGATGATCGGGACCAGCACCGAGCCGCAGCCTTGCAAAATCCATGGTGCCCACCGAACCCATCACCGACTGCGCGCCGTTGTGACTGCCGGCGCTGCCGGTGCGGCCGATCTTGATAGTGCCCATCGGCAACTGCACTTCGTCCCACAGCACCAGCAAATCGTCCGCAGTCAACTCATACTTCGCGAGCAACTCCCGCACCGAGACGCCGCTGAGATTCATGTACGTCTGCGGCTTGGCCAGTACGACTTCTTCACCGGCCAGCTTGCCGCGGCCGACGAGCGCTTTCGCTTCCGGCCGCGCGACGCGAATTCCGCCACGATTGGCCAGCTCGTCCACCGCCATGAACCCCAGGTTATGCGGCGTCCACTGATACTCCGGATCTGGGTTCCCAAGTCCGACGATGAGCCGCATAAGCTGATTTCGCCGCGCCGCGACTTTGCGTCACCTGGGGTTTGTAAGTACAAACCCCAAGCCCCGCGGCGCTCCTTGCGCGAATTACTTTTTCTTCTCCGACTTCTCGGGCTTGGCCTCGCCGCCCTCAGCGCCTTCTTCGCCTTCCACTTCCTTCTTGCCCTTCTTGATGACTTCGGGCTCGGCCGGCGTGGCGGTGGCGTCGGCAACGGCTTCGACGGGCTTCTCTTCTTCCTCGCGGAGAGCAACGACGTGAGCGAGGACGCGATCGGGATCAGTCGTGAGCCGAGTCTTGGTTGTGTCCATCGGAAGATCGCTGGCGCGGAGGTGCATGCCGATCATCAAGTGGCTGACGTCCACACGGAATTCCGTGGGAATGTCCGCCGGCAAGCATTCGACTTCGACTTCGCGAGTGACGACTTCGAAGATGCCGCCTTGCTGCTTGACGCCGGCGGCTTCGCCAAAAGTATGCACGGGCACTTTGACGCGCATGCGCACGTCCATGGCGATGCGCAGAAGATCGACGTGGAGCAAGCGACCGCTGACGGGATCGACCTGCCAATCTTTCAAGATGGCGGGCTCGTGCTTGCCCGCGAGATCGATCTGAAAGAGGGTGTTGTGGCCGGACTCGGAGCGCAGAATCGCGGTGACCTGCTTGGTGTTGACGGCCAGCGTGATAGCTTCGCCTTTGCCGCCGTAGAGCACGGCGGGAACTTTGCCGCTGTTGCGGAGGCGGCGCGCTTCGTTCTTGCCGCGATCGCTGCGCGGCGCGCCTTCGACGACGATCTTTTCTGGTTTCGTTGCCTTCTCTGCCATGGCCTTCTTTCCTTCTTTCGTTCTTTCCATTGCTCGGACAGCGTAAACGCCGTCCTACAAATCAAATAAAAAGCTCGCTGATGGACGTTTCTTCATGAATCGAGCGAATGCCGCGAGCGAGCAAATCGGCGACGCTCAAAACTTTGATCTTGCCCATCTTTTTGGCCGCTTCGCTGAGCGGCACGGAATCGGTGGCGACCACTTCTTTAATGCGCGAAGCGGCGATGCGCTCGACGGCGGGGCCGGAGAGCACTGCATGGGTGCACGCCGCGTAGACTTGCGTGGCGCCTTCGCGGAGCAGGGCTTCGGCGGTTTTCACGAGCGTGCCCCCGGTATCGATGATGTCGTCGATGATCAGCGCGCTGCGTCCGCGCACATCGCCGATGAGATGCATCACTTCGCTGACGTCGATATCGATGCGGCGCTTATCGACGATAGCCAAGGGCGCATCGAGCTTCTTGGCAAAAAAGCGCGCGCGCTCGACGCCCCCGGCGTCCGGCGAAACGACCGTGACATTCGGAAGATTCAACTGACGAAAATGTTCGACGAGCACCGGCGAGCCGAATAAGTGATCGACGGGCACATCGAAATAACCCTGAATCTGCGGCGCGTGCAGATCGAGCGTGAGGGCGCGGCTGGCGCCCGCGGTTTCGAGCAAGTCGGCTACGAGCTTGGCGGAGATCGGAACGCGCGGCTTGTCTTTGCGGTCCTGGCGGGCGTAGCAGTAATACGGAAGGACGGCGGTGATACGCCAGGCGGAGGCGCGTTTGAAAGCATCGATCATCAGCAGCAGCTCAAGTAAATGGCTGTCGACCGGATAGCAGCAGGGCTGCACGACGAAGACATCGGCGCCGCGGACATTCTCGAGAATTTGAAAATAGATCTCGCCATCGCTAAAACGGCGCAGGTCGGCCTTGCCGAGGGGCACGCTCAAATGCTGGCAGATGCTGCGTGCCAGCTCTGGGTTGGCGGTCCCGGTGAAGATTTTGAAACGCTCGTCCTGCACTTACAGTGGCTCCTCACGCACGTCGGATTTTGCTGACGGGTCTAAAGACCCGCCACTACAAAAACCAGTGCTCGCGATACCGAATTGGCTTGGAGACGCTGCGGAATCAGCGGCGCGTTTTTGGTGCGGACGCGCCTTGGACCAGACGGAGATACCTGTCGCGCGAAAGCGTTTCGCAGACGAAGGTCTGGTCGTGCGGAAACCCAACAGCGGCTCGGCGCGCCTTAGCTGGGCTCGGGAAAACTCCAAACACCGCCGAACCGCTACCCGCCAGCAAGGCTTCTGTCGCCCCTTTTTGCAGCAACACCCGCTTGATTTGACCAAGACGCGGGTGGCGCCGGAAAACGGGCCGCTCGAAATCATTCGAAAGGCCGCTCTCCTGCGTGCTCCAACACAAAGCGCAGAACCCCCAAAGTTTAGGGGTTGCGGAAGATTTTGTCAAACGGGGAGCTTTGAGCCAGCGGTAAGCGTCGGGCGTGGGAACGTTGATATCGCGGGGAGAAACGATGAGCAGGGTGAGTTGCGGAATATCTTCGAGAGGATAGATCTCGTCGCCTTTGTTGACGCCGAGGGCGCGGCCGCCAAGAAGGAAGAACGGAACGTCCGCGCCGAGAGATGCGGCGATTTCGATGAGTCGCGGAAGTGGAAGCTGCTTGCTGTGCAGGCGCAAAAAGCCCACGAGGGCTGCCGCTGCGTCGCTCGAGCCGCCGCCCAATCCGCCGCCGGCGGGGATGGCTTTCCATAGCTCGATGGCGACGCCGGAGCGAATCTTGAGCTCGCGGCGGAGAGTTTCTACGGCGCGATAGACGAGATTGGTTTTGCTGGGCTCGTGAGCGAGAGATTGATTGCCCTGAATCAGGAGCGAAATGCCGGGTTTGCCGGATTTGCGCAGGCGGACTTCGTCGTACAGGCCGATGGACTGGAAAATGGTGCGCAGCTCGTGAAAGCCGTCGGGGCGTTTGCCGAGGACGTCGAGCCGCAGATTTATTTTTGCGAAAGCGGGGACGGTGACTTCACGCATGAAATTGATTACGCAATGCTCATAAATAGCCGCTCAAGGCTTGTCGTCGCTGGGGACGGATTTCTGCGCCACGCGATGTTTGCTCTGCGAGAGCTTTTTCTCGAGTTCGGCGACTTTTTCGCTTTCGATATCCGCGGGAAGCGAGCGGCGCCATTCCACCAGGGATTTTTCCCATTCGGCGGCGGCAAGATCGGCGCGGCCGGACTTGGCGTAAACATCGCCGAGATGCGAGTGAATGGTGGCGTCGCGGCCTTCGCGCTGCACGGCTTTGCGCAAGGTGGCTTCGGCGTCGGCGAGCTTGTTCTGCTTGTAGTAGATCCAGCCCAGGCTATCGAGATAAGCGCCGTTGAACGGCTCCTCCTTCAAAGCGCGCTGCACCAGCGCTTCCGCTTCGTCCAGGCGGATGCCGCGGTCGCCGAGCATATAGCCGTAGTAGTTGAGCACGGCACCGTTTTTCGGATCGAGCGACAGAACTTTCTTGAATTGCTCTTCGGCGCGATCGAAGAATTTCTGGCGTTCGTAGATGGCGCCGAGGAGGAACCACACCATTTCGTTATCGCGAGGCTGGCCGGGAAGGGCTTCCGCGGCTCGCGCGGTGTCTTCGGCTTCTTTGTAGCGGCGGCCGCGTTCGTAAACCTGCGCGATGTTGAGGTAGATTTCGCGGTCTGCGTCGTCCTTGCGAAGCTGCGCGCGCAAGACTTTGACGGCTTCGTCGGTCTGGCCATTTTCGCCGAGGAGCAGCGCTTCGCTGGCGCGGACCGAGGAATCGCTTGGGTATTTTGCCAGCGCTTCCTTGCCGGTCAGCAGCGCTTTCGGCAGATCCTTGGCGGCGCGGTAAGTATCCATGATCAGGAGGCGGGCGCGGCGGTCTTCCTCCTCGCCGAGATGGCCCAACTCTTCATAGGTGTAGACGGCAGCCTGGAAATTTCCGGTGTCGCGATAGAGCTGGCCGAGTTGCTGGTAAAGAATGGCGAGCGAGCGGCGGCGCGACGGAAGAACTGTCGATTGGCCTTTGATGCCGGTGACGGCGTCGGATAAAACGCGGATAGCATCCTCGAAGCGGCCCTGCGCCTGATAGAGCATGGCCTCGTTGTACATCACCTCGATGCTGCCGGGCGCGTACTGCCGAGCTTTCACGAGGTTGTCTTCGGCCTTATCGAGCTGATGGAGCTCGCGGTAAATCTGCGCCATGCGCAGATAGACGTCGGAATCGTCGGGCATCAAGTCCGCGAGCTTCTGGTAGACGACCAGCGCGTCGGCATATTTTTCTTCGGAGAGCAGCGTCTGACCCAGGCCGCGCTGGTGATTGAGTTCGGAAGGATCGAGGTCGACGGCTTTGCGATAGGCTTGCTCGGCTTTAGGGAGCTGGTGCGCTTGCGTGTAAGCGTCGCCGAGGAGATCGAAAGTGCCTGCGGAAGGCGAATGCGCGGTGATGCCCTCGAGCAGCGCGATAGCTTCGTCGTTCTTGCCCTGGTCCATGAGCAACTGGGTGAGCTGCTCGACGGCGGACTCGTTTTCCGGATCGGTTTTGAGGATGTTGCGAAGAACTTCCTCCGCTTTGTCGTGCTCGTTCTTCAAACGGTAGAGGCGCGCGAGCCACAGCGCGGATTCCGTATCGCCGGGATCGAGGCGATGAATTTCGCGGTATTGCTCGACGGCGCGGGCGACGGTATCGGCTTGCGGAGTGCCGGCGTTGAAATCGCCCAGGCTGCGCAGGTAAATGCGTCCGAGCAAACGGCGGGAATTCAGATCGTTGGGATCGCGCTTCAGAATTTCCTGGGCTTCGGCGACCGCTTCCTTGATGCGCTGCGCCTTCCAATACATTTCAGCGAGGCGCTCGCCGATGACCGGAGATTTCGGGTCGAGGGCGTAAGCCTTTTTATAAGCCTCGATGGACTTGGTGGCGAAGTCGGCGTTGCTGGTGAGTTCGTATTGCTGCTCGTAGATGTGGCCGATGGTGTAGTTGTAGTAGGCGTCGGCGCGTGAGGAGTCCGAGACTCCGGCGGCGGTGTTCGGCGGCGCGGCCGGAGACTCGTTCGAGGCGGGATTCTGCGCCAAGGCGGCAGCGGCAGGAGCGGTGAGACAAAAAATAAGAGCGATCCGACGGCAGTTCATGGCAACCCCGAAATAAAAAGTATCCCATGCCGCCGAAACGCAGGTCAAAAAGATAGGGCCGGGCGTTTCCAAGGCCGAGAGCAAAGCGAGCAGAAGCCCAGGGATTAGGATGCGGAAAGAGGCGGAAAAGTTGGGGCTGGCCACGCTTCCATATTTCTAGTATTATAGAAATATGAGAAAGCCCGATCCACTGGTGGTCACACGATCGGCGGACCGCTTTTCCGCGCTCGGCGCCGAGCCCCGGTTGCAGATTCTGCGGCTCTTGCTGGCGGCGCACCCGACCGGAATGGTCGCGGGCGAAATCCAGGAAGAGCTGGGGATTCCGGCGTCGACGCTTTCGCATCATCTGGAAAAGCTGAAGCAGGTGGCGCTGGTGAAAGTGCGGCGGGTGGGCACGTTTCTTTGGTACACCGCGGACACCGATGCGTTGCGCGAAGTGCTGAATTTTCTGTACGAGGAATGCTGCACGCGGAGCGGGGCGGTGGCGCCCGAATCGGTGGTGCAGATTTCGATTACGAAATAAATCCGGGACGAATGAGGTGACCGATGTCTGAAACAAACATTCAGGATGCCGTGAAACAAAAATATGGCGAGGCGGCGAAACGGGCGGCCAGCGGCGGCACGGCGTGTTGCGGCGGAGGCGGGGAGCTGAGCGGCTGCGACCCGATCACGAAGAATTTGTATGACGAGTCCGAGAAGGCAGGGTTGCCGGCAAAAGCCGTGGCCGCTTCGCTGGGATGCGGGAATCCGGCAGCGCTGGCGAAATTGCAGCCGGGCGAAGTGGTGCTGGACCTGGGATCGGGCGGCGGGATCGACGTGATTCTTTCGGCGAAGCGCGTCGGCTCGACCGGGAAGGCGTATGGACTGGATATGACCGACGAGATGCTGGCGCTGGCGCGGGAAAATCAGAAGAAGGCGGGCATCGATAACGTCGAATTCTTGAAGGGCGCGATCGAAAACATTCCGCTGCCGGAGAATACGGTGGACGTGATCATCTCGAATTGCGTCATCAATCTTTCCGGAGACAAGGACCGCGTGATCGCGGAAGCGTTTCGCGTGCTGAAGCCGGGCGGGCGATTTGCTGTGTCGGATGTTGTGGTGCGCGGCGAAGTGCCGGCGGAGATTCGGAAGAGCATGGAGCTATGGGTCGGGTGTATTGCGGGGGCGCTGGAAGAAAACGAATACCTGGAAAAGCTGGCGCGAGCGGGTTTCGAGAATGTGGACGTGGAAGCGACGCGGGTTTACCGGGCGGACGAAGCGCGCGATTTTCTGACGGCAGCGGGGCTGGACGCCGATGCCGTTGCGCCGCAGATCGACGGAAAATTCATCAGCGCGTTCGTGCGCGCGACGAAGCCCGCCGCAAAATCGGCTTGCTGCGCCCCGGCTTGCTGCCAGTAGGGAGCGACAGACGCATGGCCCAGCACTACAACGTGTTGTTCTTGTGCACTGGCAACTCCGCGCGGTCGATTCTGGCGGAGGCGCTGCTGAATCACAAAGGCAAGCCGCATTTCAGCGCCTATAGCGCGGGAAGCTATCCCGCCGGCCGCGTAAATCCTTCCGCGCTGAAGCAACTGGAAACCGCGCGGCTGCCGGCGGAGGGTCTGCGCAGCAAGGGCTGGGACGAGTTTGCGAAGCTCGGCGCTCCAAGAATGGATTTCGTATTTACGGTCTGCGACAACGGGGCCAACGAAGTCTGCCCGGTGTGGCCAGGGCAACCGATGACAGCGCACTGGGGCGTGCCGGACCCTGCTGCCGTGGAAGGAACACCCGAGCAAATCGAGCGAGCGTTCCGCGATGTGTTTGTGATGCTGGATCGGCGGATCAGTTTGTTTCTGAGCTTGCCGCTGGCGACGCTGGACACTCTTGCGCTCAAAAAGGAAGTCGACCGGATCGGGCGGCAATGAAAAATACGCTCGGTCGGCGGCTCGCGGCGGAATTTCTGGGCACGGCACTCTTGCTGGCCGCAGTGGTGGGCTCTGGAATCATGGCGGAGCGACTGGCGCAAGGCAACGTGGCGCTGGCGCTGCTGGCCAACGCGCTGGCGACGGGCGCGGCACTAGTAGCGCTGATTCTGGCGTTCGGCCCGGTGTCGGGAGCGCATTTCAATCCGGCGGTGACGCTTGGGGACGGATTCTTGGGCGGCACTCCCTGGCGAATGGTGCCGGGCTACGTGATCGCGCAAATCGCGGGCGCTTTTGCCGGGGTGGCGGGGGCGCACGTGATGTTTGGATTGCCGCTTTTCACGGCCTCTCGGCATGTGCGCAGCGGCGGAGCGTTGCTGTTCAGCGAAGTGATCGCGACGATGGGTCTGCTCGTGGTGATCGCGGGGTGCTCGCGGCAAAATGCTGCAGCCGCGCCTTACGCGGTCGGCGCTTACATCACCGCGGCTTACTGGTTTACGGCGTCGACGTCGTTTGCGAATCCCGCCGTGACGATGGCTCGAGCTTTCACGGATACTTTCGCGGGGATCCGGCCTGCGGACGCGCCCGGATTTATCCTCGCGCAGATTGGCGCTACGTTGATGGCGTTGCCGCTGATTCGCTGGCTCTTCGCCACTGACGAAATGGCCGCACTAGCCGCTCGCGAAACGCCCGGCCGCTAGTCGTCGCGGCGGTGCACCTTAACGCGGCGGTGATCCGCGACGGGATCAAGCAGACGGAGAATGTGCTCGCCCTTCTGCCTATCAAAACGATACAGAAACACGGCGTCTGCGGCGTTGGGCTCGGTGTCCAGCTCGATTTCGGGATTGTCCATGATGACGCTGCCGTCGTTGCGGATGCGTAGCTCGGCGCCTACCTGGAGAACTAACCTCATTTCGGATCCTGGACCCGGTTTGCTCGTGGCCATTTGTCACCCCCCTGCAGAAATGGTCCTGCACTTCCGGTTGTTGGATGCTCGCGGCACAGTAAACGGAACAGCCCGCGGCTCCCGCCTCGAGGCTAGTGAGCCCTGCTTGCAAGGGCTCTGTGAAGACGGTTTAGTGCAGGAAGTGGCGGATGCCGGTGAAAACCATGGCGAGGCCGAGGCGGTCCGCGGCGGCGATGACGTCGGGATCGCGGACGGAGCCGCCGGGCTGAATCACCGCTACAGCGCCGGCTTTGGCGGCTTCTTCCACGCCGTCGGGAAACGGGAAGAACGCGTCGGACGCAACTACGGTGCCCGCGAGCGGCGATTGCGCTTTCATGATCGCGAGCTTCACGGAATCGACGCGGCTCATCTGGCCTGCGCCGACGCCTAGCGTGGCGCCATCCTTGGCGAAGACGATGGCGTTGGACTTGACGTGCTTCGCGACTTTCCACGCGAAACGCATGGTGTGCATTTCTTCCGGCGTGGGCACGCGCTTGGTGACGGTGCGCAGTTCCGCGTCGCTCAGTTCAGCAAGGTCCGGCTCTTGCACCAACATGCCGCCGAGAATGCGCTTGAGCTGCAGTTCGCGCTCAGGCTCGAGGCCATCGGGCGGGAGTTCGAGCAGACGCAGGTTTTTCTTCGCACCGAAGATAGCCTTGGCTTTTTCGTCGAAGCCCGGCGCCGCGATGCATTCGACGAACAGTTTCGCAACTTCCTCGGCCGTGGCGGCGTCGACCACCCGATTGAACGCCAGCACTCCGCCAAACGCGGAGACGGGATCGCTAGCCAGCGCGCGGCGGTACGCTTCGACGAGCGTTTCCTGCGCGGCGGCGCCGCAAGGATTGTTGTGTTTGATAATGACCGCTGCGGGCTGGCGGAATTCGGCCGCCAGGCTGCGCGCGGCTTCAAGATCGACGAGATTGTTGTAAGAGAGTTCTTTTCCTTGCAATTGCTTGGCAGCGGCTAAGCCAAACGCGGCGCGGCCCGCCGGAATGTACAGCGCAGCCTCCTGGTGTGGGTTTTCTCCGTAACGAAGTTCCTGCTGGCGGCGCAACGCGAGGTGCAGCCGGTCCGGCAGTTTGGGCTTGGCGGCGAGTTCGACATGGCCGCTGGCCGCTGCCGCGAGACGCTCGAACTCGGTAGTGATCATGCCGTCGTATTGCGAAGTGACGGCGAAGACTTTGCGCGCGAGATCGAGGCGCGTGGCCAGCGAGGTGTCCCGGGCGGTTTCGAGTTCTGTCGCCACACGCGGGTAGTCGGCGGGATCGCTCACCACCGTGACGCTCTCGAAATTTTTTGCGGCGGAGCGCAGCATGGTCGGGCCGCCGATGTCGACATTCTCGATCAGCTCCTCGGCAGTAAGGCCGGATTTGGCGGCGGTGGCCTCGAACGGATAGAGATTGACAACCACCAGATCGATCGGCGCGATGCCGTGTTCCTTGGCTTGCTTCTCGTCTTCCGCGTGCTTGCGGCGGAACAGCAAGCCGCCATGCACTTTGGGATGCAGCGTTTTGACGCGGCCGCCCAGCATTTCCGGCCAGCCGGTGAAATCGGAAACGTCGCGCACCGCGACGCCGGACTCGCGCAGCAGCTTGGCGGTCCCGCCGGTCGAGAGAATGTCGATCTTCAGTGCGGCCAGGCGCTTGGCGAACTCCACGATTCCCCTTTTGTCAAAGACGCTGATGAGCGCCCGCTCGACTGCCATGTAATCCTCCGTGCAAACGAGAGCACAACAGTGTAAGCGCACCGCTGAAATTTGCAAAAGCGGAAAGAAAAAAACAACGCGGAGAGCGGTCAGGACTTGACGAGGGCTTTCAACTTGACCTGGCCGTCGACGACTTCGACGACGTATTCGACATCTTTGCAGTTTTTCTGCGTCTGCAGATCGCGGGTCTTTTTGCTGACAAATTCGTTGAAACCTTCGCGCGAAAGCTTGGTGGTGTCTTCGCCGGTCTGCTGTTTGGCGGCCAGCAGCGCTTGATAGAGCTGGTCGACTTTTTCGGTTTCGCGGTCCGGCGCGGAACAAGTCATGCGAAAGGCCCCGGCTCCCGGCGGATGCGCATCGCCGGCAACCTTGGCCGCTTCGGAGTGCTCGGCTTGCGCTTTGGCGCGCTCCGCCTCGATAGCCTTGGCGGCAGCGCCGAAATGCCGCTGCACCGCGCCTTCCTCTTTCTGCCGCACCTTCTTGCGAAAAATATCCTTGTACTTGGCGTAAGTCTGCGTGAGGTTGTTGAAGCGGAAGCGCTGGCCAAACTTCATGTCGCCGCCGCGTTCGGAATAGCGCTTCACGATCAAATCGATGCGCCACTCGATTTCGGTCGGCGGACGTTTGCGCCCGCCGCCGAAAAACTGGTCGTATTCGATTTTAAGCTGGCGGATATCGCGTTCCATCTGCCCCAGCTCTTCGTCGATGGTCGCCATGGGGAGACAAAGGCCTCGACTCTAATGCTAGGAGCACCGGGCACAGGCGTCAATACAGTGAGCGCCGGGGGCGGCTTGTTCGGCACCGTTCTCGCGGTCGCGCCACCTGTCCAATGGTGCAGGCTCGCGTGGTGCGCCGTGCGAGCCTGGACGCAGCTTCCATTGGCCGGATTCGTGTGGTGAAATGATGCCATGACCGCGCAATCCAGACGCGTCTTGTCTCCGGAACAGGCCGACTTGCTGCGGCAGATCCCCTCGGTCGACGAACTGCTCGGTCAGCCGCGGCTTGCGGCGCTGGCTGCGCGGGTCGATCGAAGCTTGCTGCTGGAAGTCACGCGCGCGGCACTGGCGGATTTGCGCGCGCGAATTGCCGGCGACGAAACGAACGCGGTAGTTTCGCTTTCGGCTGCCACCGTTGAGTCGTTTATTGCCGACACAGTCGAGCGCATGCTGGCGCGCTCCCTTTGGCCGGTGATCAACGCCACCGGCGTGATTTTGCACACCAATCTGGGACGCGCGCCGCTGCCTTCCGCCGTAATCGACGAGCTTCAGCGCACCGCCACGCAGTACAGCAACCTCGAATACGATCTGGAAGCCGGCGCGCGCGGCAAGCGCGATGCGCACACTGCGGAATCGCTGCAGCGGCTCACCGGAGCCGAAGCGGCGATTGTGGTCAACAACTGCGCGGCCGCGGTTCTGCTGGTGCTTGCGGCGCTCGCCAAAGGCGGCGAAGTGATCGTTTCGCGCGGCGAGCTCATCGAAATCGGCGACGGCTTCCGCATTCCCGAAATCATGGCGGAAAGCGGCGCGGTGCTGCGCGAAGTGGGCACCACGAATCGCACGCATCTCGCGGACTACGAAAACGCCATCAACGAAAAGACGCGCCTGCTGCTGCGAGTGCATCCTTCCAATTTCCAAATCACCGGCTTCACCGAAAAGCCGGCCCTCGCTGACCTGGTATCGCTGAGCAAGCGCACAAGCCTGCCGCTGATGGAAGATCTCGGCTCCGGCTGCCTGATCGATCTTTCAGCATGCGGGATCAGCGAGCCGACCGTGCGGCAAAGCGTCGAAGCCGGCGTGGGCGTGGTCACTTTCAGCGGCGACAAACTCCTTGGCGGGCCGCAGGCGGGGATCATCGCCGGAAACAAGGACCTCATCACGCGAGTTCGCCGCCATCCGCTCTTTCGCGCCCTGCGCGTGGACAAGCTCACCATCACCGCGCTCGAAGTCACCCTGGGCGCCTACCTGCGCGCAGCTTACGACGAAATTCCAGCGTTACGCATGATCCGCGCAACGCCCGCCGACCTGAAGCGCCGGGCCGAAAATTTCCTGCGCGAACTCCGCCCAGAACTTCCGCTCAATGAAGTCGAGCTTGAAATCAGCGATGGCGAATCCGTAGTGGGCGGCGGATCGACACCAACGCAGTCTCTCCCCACCAAGCTGATTCGCATCGCCAGTTCCCGCCGCTCCGCCACGCAACTCGAGCAGCGCCTCCGCCGAGCACCCGCGGGCATTCCCGTGATCGCCCGCGTCGAAGACGATCGCCTGGTCCTCGACCTCCGCACGGTCTTTCCGGAACAAGAGCCGTTGCTGCTCAAGACCCTATCCGCGGCTCTGCACTGATTGGCGTCATTTTTCGGATATCTTTCCAGCGAGTTTGCGCGTCCAATCGGGTTGGCAGCCGAGGTCACGCGGAGTCCATCGTACGGGCCGCCCGAGAAAGTGAACCATGGAAAATCTGCTGCAAAATTTGCGCTACGCCGTTCGCACGCTGACAAAAACTCCCGGCTTCACGATCGTGGCTATTCTCACGCTCGCGCTCGGCATCGGCGCAAACACGGCGATTTTCAGCGTAGTGCAAAACGTGCTCCTCCGCCCCCTCCCATATCCCCAGCCGGATCGCCTGGTGGAAATCGTCAACACCTACCTGCCTCAAGTTCCTCGCGGAGGCTTATCTCCTGGCGATTACGCCGATTGGCAGCAACAAAACACGAGTTTTTCGGAGATGGGCGCGTACGCGGAAATCTCCCAGGGATTCAACCTGACCGGAGAAAGCGACCCGCAACGCATTCTGGCCAGTTATGCCAGCTCGGGATTGTTTCCGATGCTCGGAGCCCACGTTGTCGCAGGCCGCTCGTTTGTTCCGGAAGAAAACCGCGCCGGCAGCGCGCCCGCGGTGATCCTGGGCCATCGTCTGTGGCAGAGCCGCTTCGGAAGCGATCCGCACGTGGTCGGCCGCACCATCGCCCTCGACAATCAACGCTACACCGTGGTCGGCATTTTACCGGCCGGGTTCCAGCTTCTGCGCTGGGCCGATCTATGGATGCCGCTCGGCCAATTCCACGACGATTTGACCGAACATGTTCATCACGCATTCAACGCCGTCGCGCGTCTCAAGCCCGGCATCAGCCTGGCCCAAGCCAGAGACGAAGTTGGCAGACTTCATCAACAGGAATCCATCAAGTATCCGGACTCGCACAAAGGTTTCGGCGTGCTCGTCGAACCCTTGCAAGATCCTTCTGCAACTAAAGTCCGCGGCACGCTGCTCGTCTTGTTCGGAGCCGTGGGCCTCGTGCTGCTCATCGCCTGCGCCAACATCGTAAATCTCCTTCTGGTCCGCAATGTCGCTCGCGAACGGGAAATGGCCGTGCGCACCGCACTCGGCGCCGATGCTCGCCGTTTGATTGCCCAGTTGCTCACGGAAAGCACGCTCCTCTCCTTGCTCGGCGGCGCTGTTGGCCTGCTCTTCGCGGTGGCCGGACTCAAAGTGCTGACCGCCTTCGTCCCCGGCGACCTCGCCGTTTTGCAGGAAGCCGGCTTGAACGGCTGGGTGCTCGGATTTACGTTAGCGATGTGCATCGGCGCGGGGATTCTCTGCGGCCTGTTTCCGGCAGCGCGCGCCCTCAAGACCAATCTCGCCGGCGTGCTCAAACAAGGCAGCAAAGGCACCGGCGGTTCGCGACAGCACCGAACCCACAACCTGCTGGTGGTCACGGAAATTGCCATGGCGCTCGTGCCCTTGATCGGAGCGGGCCTGCTGCTCCGCAGCTTTCAGCATATGCTGGAAGTCGATCCCGGATTTCGCGTGGATCACCTCCTGACCGTGGAAATCCAGCAGGCCGCGCTTCCCTTCGCGCAATCTCAGCAGCTCTCGCAAGAAGAGCAAATCAAGCTGGGCCAGAGGCAATCTCTGCAATTCGAGCAACTCGCCGCAAAAGTTCGCGCCATCCCCGGAGTGAAAGAAGCGGGCGGCATCGATGACTTGCCGCTGACCAATGAATTCCGGCAAGCCACGCGATTCGTCATCGAAGGCCAGCCGCTGCCCCCAACCGGAGCGCGGCCCATCGCCGAGTTTCGCACTGTGAGCTTGAGCTATTTCTCCACGCTGGCGATTCCACTGCGCGCCGGGCGCTTTTTCACGGAAGACGATTGGAAGCAACAGAACACGGTCATCAACGAAACCATGGCGCAGCGCTTCTGGCCGCGTGGCGACGCTGTCGGCGCACGCATCAATCTCTGTTCGCTGGATCCCAAGCCGTGCTGGACCACCATCGTCGGCATCGCCGGAAATGTGCACCAATACGGACTCGACGCGCAACCCACCTTTGACGTTTACTTTGTGGGCGGCTGGACGCCGTATCTCGTCGTGCGCACTGCGTCTGACCCGGGCGCCATCACCGCCGCGGTCCGCGAGGTGCTTCACAAAACCGATCCCAATCTGCCCATCAGCCGCGTGATGACCATGGATGGATTGCTCTCCGATTCCGTTTCGCCGCGGCGTTTCTCCGCCGTGTTGATCGGCATCTTCGCGGCGCTGGCCTTGCTCCTCGCTGCCGTGGGAATTTACGGCGTGATGAGCTACACCGTCAGCGGGCGCACACAGGAAATCGGCATCCGCATGGCGCTCGGAGCACAGCCCGCGAGCGTACAGAAAATGATTCTCGCGCAAGCGGCGCGGCTCACGCTGGCAGGCGTGGGGCTGGGCCTCGCCGGCGCTCTGGTGCTGGTGCGTTTTCTCTCCAGCCTCCTTTTTGGCGTGGGTACTTATGACGCCGCGACTTTTGCCGGCGTCGCGGCCTTGCTCACCGCTGTTGCCCTCGCCGCCTCCTATATTCCCGCGCGCCGCGCCGTTCGCATCGATCCATTGCTTGCCCTGCGCCACGACTAGCGCAATGGAGGCCGCGCCAACCAACCGTGCTCGCCTTTAACATCATTAACGGAAAACTCAAACACGTCTCGAAGCCACTGCCAGACCTGCGCCCGGGCTGGGCGCTGGTACGAGTGCGGATGGCGGGCATCTGCAATACGGATGTGGAGATTCTCCGCGGCTATCATGCGTTTCGCGGAACGCCGGGACATGAATTTGTCGGCGAAGTCACAGAGGTTCGCGGCGCGTCTGCCGCACAAAGAAAGAAATGGATGGGCCGGCGCGTCTGCGGAGAGATCAACGTCAGTTGCACAGCGTACGGCTACAAGCCGGTTTGTGATTTCTGCCGCCGCGGCCTGAAGACGCACTGCGCGCGCCGCACCGTGCTGGGCATCGTGGCGCATGATGGCGCGTTTGCCGAATATCTGGCGCTGCCGCTCCAGAATTTGCATCGCGTGCCCGCGAGGGTGACCGATGAGCAAGCCGTCTTTGTCGAACCGCTCGCTGCCGCGCGCGAGATTCTCGAGCAAGTGAAAGTAAGAGGATTTCGCGAAGCAGCCGTTCTCGGCGACGGCAAGCTCGCGCAACTGATTGCGCGGGTTCTGCGCACGGCGCTTCCACGCGTCGTGATGTACGGAAAGCACGAAAAGAAGCTAGCGCTCGCGCAGCGAGCCGGAATCGCGACCAAGAAAGTTCGCGGCGACAAAACAGATCTTGCACGAATCAAAGAACGTTACCGATTGCTCGTCGAGGCCACAGGATCGCCGAGCGGCCTCGCGCTCGCCCAGCAATTAACCGAGCCACGCGGCACGATCGTCCTGAAGTCCACGTTTCACGGCGCAGCGCCCGTCGAGACCTGGCCTATCGTGGTGAAGGAGCTGACCGTCGTCGGCTCGCGCTGCGGACCGTTCGCCACAGCCATCGCCCTTCTGCGCTCCGGCAAAGTCGATCCAACGCCGCTGATCACCCGCACTTTTCCATTGCGCGAAGCGCAACGCGCCATCGAATTCGCTCAACAGCCCGGCGTAATGAAAATCCTACTGCAGGCTTGAAGCGCCACAGACCCCTCAGAGACGATTGATGCAGGAAGCCACGCAAGCTGCACCGAAGCCGTTGTCGATGTTCACCACCGTAACATTCGACGCGCAACTATTGAGCATGCCCAGCAGCGCGGCCACGCCTCCGAAGCTCGCGCCGTAGCCCGTGCTCGTCGGCACCGCGATCACCGGCACCGCGACTAAGCCGCCAACCACGCTCGGCAGCGCGCCCTCCATCCCCGCCACGCAAATAATGACGCGCGCCTGCGTCAGCACCTCGCGATGCCCCAGCAGCCGGTGAATGCCCGCGACGCCCACGTCATAAAGATGCTCGGTGCGATTCCCCATCAGCCGCGCCGTGAGCAGCGCTTCTTCCGCAACCGGAATGTCGCTCGTGCCCGCAGACACGACCACGATCGTTCCCTTACCTGTAATCTCCGAGCTTCGCTCGATGGCGATCACTCCTGACAGCGCGTGGAATTTTGCCGCGCGGCTGACCTTGCACACCGCCGCAAACGCTTTCGCGTCCGCCCGCGTAACCAGCACGTTGCTCCGCGAACCCTTCTTGCCCAGCATAGCCCGCACAATTTCCGCGATTTGTCTCGGCGTCTTGCCCTTCCCGAACACCACCTCCGCAAATCCCTGCCGCAGCGCCCGGTGATGGTCCACCTTGGCGAACCCCAGATCTTCAAAGGGTAAGTCCTTCAGCCGGCCAACCGCCGACTCCGGCGACAGTTCGCCCGACCGCACCGCCTCCAGCAGCTGCCGTAAGTCTTTTGCATTCATACAGGTCGATGCCCGGTGCAGTCTAACACACGAAAAACAGCAGTCTCCCGGCCAGCCGCTCGTAGGCTTCGCTGCTCGCTCGAAGAGCGAGAGAGTGTGTCACCCGCTGATTTCGAGGCACTTAGCCTTCGCTCCCCACATCATTTTTCCCTTGACTTTATTGTCGTTTCTGCTATAATAGTGCTTCGGTAATCGGGAAGCATCCGGCAATCATTCGCTCCGGCTCAGCCGGGGCGTTTTCACTTTTCGGAGGCCAAAAATCGCCAAAACGCCCCTAACTCCCGTAGATTCAGCACTTGTGGACGAACACCGTGTTTCGCCGGGTTTTGACCCCGCGAAGCGCCCGCAAGTCCTTTAGAATGAACACTTGCAAAAGTGTATCAAAACAAAGGACTTTAAGTACCTTTAGAATGAACACTTACGCAGAATCGGGGGAGGGGGTCCAGCTTTCTGGTAGCACGGACTTCGTTCACCCTGAGCATCGAAGGGTCTGTGCGCGTATCCAAGAAGGGGGGCAGGCGTGCGCTTGACTTGGAGGTTAGCGGCTGCGAGACTGCATCCACCCGCGCAAAAGCTATGTCTCAGAGCGAAAATCAGATCGTGACGGTCGGCGTGACCGGAGCGAGCGGCGCCATTTTGGCGCAAAAAACCCTCGAATTGCTCGAGCAGGACGCCCGCGTCGCCCGCATTCACCTCGTGGTGACGGAAACCGGCCAGCGCCTGTTCGCCGAAGAGCTGGGCCTGCCTTCCGGCGACCTCAAGCAACTGCCAGCTCGCATTCTCGGCCGTCCCGCAACGAAAATCGAAGTGCTACCTAATAAGGATGTGGGTGCGTCGATTGCCTCCGGCAGCTACGAAGTCGATTCCATGCTGGTCGTGCCGTGTTCGATGGGAACGCTGGGCGCCATTGCCAATGGCCTCGCCGATGATCTGGTGACACGCGCCGCGGATGTGGCATTGAAAGAAGGACGCAAGCTGGTGCTGTGCGTGCGCGATACGCCGCTCAACCGCATTCACCTCGAGAATATGCTGCGCGCGCAGCAAGCCGGCGCGGTGATTATGCCGGCGATGCCCGCGTTTTATCATCATCCAAAAACGATCGACGACCTCGTGACCCAGTATATTTGCCGCGTCCTGGCGCAAATCGGCCTTCCGCAGGAGCAAATGTATCGCTGGACCGGCCAGCAAACTGCCAAGAAAGCGGAGGCATAGGACTATGGCGGGCCGCATTCGCACGCTACTCGGAGTCTATGTAGGGGCGCGCTTCAGCGCGTCCCTCCCCTCCGCTACTACAGGAAGCTAGCCATGGCCAACCCCCTCCGTACTGTGCTCGAAATGATCAAGTTCGAGCATTCCGTATTTGCGCTGCCGTTTGCGCTCACCGGCGCGCTGCTGGCGGCGCGGGCGAGGTATCACGCGTGGCCGAGCGTCCGGCAACTGGCCTGGATTGTGGTGGCTATGGTGGCGGCACGCTCCGCGGCAATGACCATCAACCGCATCGTTGATGTGCGCTACGACCGCGAGAATCCGCGCACGAAAATGCGTGCGCTCGCGACTGGCGCGCTCTCCGTACAGTTCGCATGGCTTTTTACTATCGCGGCGGTGGCCATCTTCTTCGTGGCAGCATGGCAGTTGAATCCGCTGGCGTTCAAGCTGGCGCCCGTCGCGCTGGCAATTCTCTTCTTCTATTCCTTTACCAAGCGTTTCAGCAACTGGTCGCACTTGTTTCTTGGCTTCGCACTCGGCGTTTCACCCGCGGCTGCATGGATCGCGGTCACCGGCGAGCTCGATTGGCGCGTGCTGATTCTGTGCGCCGCCGTGACGCTGTGGGTCGGCGGATTCGACGTGCTGTACGCCTGCCAGGATGTCGATTACGACCAGAGCGCCGGACTTTTTTCCGTGCCCAAGCGTTTCGGCATCGCCACCGCGCTGCGAATCTCGCGCATGATGCATGTTGCGGTGGTCGCGCTGCTGAGTTGGCTGGCCTTCAGCTTTGGCCTGCCGTGGCCGGCGTGGGCCGGAATCGCCGTTGTCGCGGCGCTGCTCGCTTACGAGCACTCGCTTGTCAAAGCCGACGACTTGAGCAAGCTGGACGCTGCGTTTTTCGCGGTGAACGGCTATATTAGTATGTTGTTCCTGCTGTTCTGGGGCGCCGCAGCGGCTTTTTGGCGCGTTTGAAACGTTCGGGAATTACGAAATCCGATAAATGGTAGCGCCGGGCGATTGTCTGGCATCCTATTTGAAGTGACGAGTTGCAGGTAACGACGAGGATCGATTGGCTGAACTCACCATAACGGACCAGCGGCTGAAACCCATCGCGGAGAAGGTGCTCGCAGGCGAGCGCCTCTCGATGGATGACGGCATTGCGCTGTACCGGTCGCCCGATCTCCTCGCCGTCGGCTGGCTGGCGAATCACGTTCGCGAAAAACGCCACGGCAACGTCACCTATTACAACGTAAACCGCCACATTAATCCGACCAACGTTTGCGTTGCGCATTGCAAGCTGTGCGCCTTTGGCCGCGATCCCAACGCGCCGGGCGCTTACAACTACGCTCTCGACGAAATCTACCAGCGCGCCGAACAAGGCATGCGCGAAGGCGCCACAGAGTTTCACATCGTCGGCGGCCTGCATCCGGATCTGCCCTTCGAGTATTTTCTGGAGATGATTAGCGGCTTGAAGCAGCGCTGCCCGGACGTGCACCTGAAAGCGTTCACGATGGTCGAAGTGCACTACTTCGCGCGCATCGCCAAGCTTTCCGTGGAAGAAACGCTGCGCAAGATGAAACAAGCGGGCGTGGACTCGTGTCCCGGCGGCGGAGCCGAGATTTTTCACCCGCGCGTGCGCCGCATTATTTGCGACCACAAAGTCAGCGGCCAAATGTGGCTCAGCACCGCGCGTAAAGCCCACGAAGCCGGCCTGCGCTCCAATGCCACCATGCTCTACGGCCACGTGGAAACCGAAGAAGAGCGCGCCGATCATCTGATCCGCTTGCGCGAATTGCAGGACGAGACGCACGGCTTCGTAGCTTTCATCCCCCTGGCGTTTCATCCGGAAAACACCGCGCTTTCGCACATTCCCAAGCCCACCGGCTACGCCGATCTGCGCAACATCGCAGTGTCGCGCCTGCTGCTCGATAATTTCGAGCACATCAAAGCCTACTGGATCATGCTGTCGCCGAGCATCGCGCAGATCGCGCAGCGCTTCGGGGCCAACGACCTCGACGGCACGGTAGTCGAAGAAAAGATTTACCACGACGCCGGCGCAAAAACTTCCGAATTCACCCCGCGCGCCGAACTCGAACGCCTCATCCGCGCCGCCGGCCGCATCCCCGTCGAGCGCGACACCCTCTACAACAAAGTGGACCGTTCCAAGCTCCCCCCACTCCCGATAGCCACGCCACCAGGCCTCGTCTCGCTCACCCTCAACGTCTGAGAAACATCTGCGTGATCCAGCGCTCGAAAAAAACTTGGCAGGGAATTATCTAGCGTAGCGTGGCGACTCTTGCGCGAACTCTCTCCAGAACCGCATCGGGCAGCGCCGCGTAGCCGCGTTCTTGCGCCAGCTTTTGCCCCGAGCTGTAGACCCAGGTCAGGAAGGCGTTGACGGCTCGGCCGCGCAGCGGATCCGCGGCTTTCACCGGCACATAGAACCATGTGAAGCTGGCAATCGCATAGCTCGCGCGGCCGGGAGCATTGGCGAGCGATACGCGAAAATCCTCCGTCATCTTGTTTTCCATGGCGGACGCGGCCTCCGCGATCGATTTGGCGGAAGGCTTGACGAACTCCCCGGCGGCGTTTTTCACGGCGGCGCTGGGCAACCCCGACTTTTCCGCCCAGTTCAGCTCGGTGTATCCGATCGCGCCGGGCGTCTTGCGCACGGCGTCCAGAAGATCCGGGGTGCGCCCGAAGCTCGCGCCCACCGGCCACTTCGGCGAAACGCTGCGTCCGACTTTACTTTGAAACTCCGGACTTACTTTGGAAAGGAAGTCGGAGAATATGTAGCTTGAGCCTTTGCCGTCGGTGCGATGCACCACCTGGATCGCGAGATTCGGAAGCTTGATCTCCGGATTGAGCTTGACGATTTCCGGATCGTGCCACGACGTTGTTTTGCCGAGGAAAATGTTAGCGAGCACCGGACCCGACAGGCGAAGGTTACTGGAAGTACCTGGAAGGTTGTAGACCACTGCAATCCCGATGAGGATCGAGGGCAGCTCGACAACCGGACGCGACGCTTGCTTAAGCTGCTTGTCTGGAATCGGCGCGTCGCCTCCGCCAAAGTCGCCGCTGCCCGCCAAAATACGTGCTGCGCTCTCGCTGGTGCCCTCCGGCAAGTAGCGCAACTGCACCTCCGGATGAGCTCTGTGGTATTCGTCTCCCCACGCAACGTAGAGGGGTTCGGGTAAGCTGGAACCTGTGGCCACGAGGATTACGGAGTTTTGAGCGACGCCGGGGCTCGGAACAAACATCGTTAAGGCAACGACCAGGGTTACGCACACACCAAGAAATAGCCGGGCGCGATTTCTCAAAGGGCTCCTTTTTCGAGCGCAGCGGGTTAGATCGTTCGACCCGATGATGGCACAGTTAAGATAATCGGGCTGGCGAGCGCGCGCGGTCCTAAGCGTGCAGGCTGTGCGGAATCCTGTATTAACAGTTCTCAGATATTTTGTTAGTCGTTAGCAAGAGGAGTTTTGTCAGCCGCGTGTTTCTAATTTCTCTCCGGGAGCCGAACATCGTGCGCACCATCGTGCTGCTGTTCATATCCAACGTTTTTATGACTTTCGCGTGGTACGGGCATTTGAAGTACCGCAGCGAAGCGCTTTGGAGAGTGATTCTGGCGAGTTGGGGAATCGCTTTTTTCGAGTACTGCTTTCAGGTTCCCGCCAATCGCATCGGCTCGTATGAATTCAATACCGCACAGCTCAAGACGATTCAGGAAGTGATCACGCTGACCGTGTTCGCTGGCTTCTCGGTTTTGTATCTGGGCGAGAAATTCAAATGGAACTATGCGGTAGGGTTCGCTTTCATGGTGGTAGCGGCTTTCTTCGTGTTCCACAAGTGGTAGGCCCTCTTTCCAACGGATAGATCGACTAGCGGTCCAGTACTCGTGGCGGCCAGGCCAACATGTCTTGCCTTTTCGCAAAGTGCAGAAGCGGATTGGCAGCAGGTAACTCTAGTCCGGCGGCTTGCGTCATGGTGTTCTCGGTGATTTCCGCTTCGGCTCGCTGCAGCAGCCACGGCGGGTGATGAATCTCGGCGCGAACGAGCTTCCCTTCTGAAGCGGAAGTGTAGAGGCAGTAGCGTTCGGTAAGAAAGTGTTCGAGGGTTCCGGACTGCGGATGAAAGATTTCGCCCGTTCCACGATACCGGCAGCGCAAAGCCGCCGGCGGCGCTGCGCGGTGCGTCCGCTTACTTTGGTATGCGATGAAGGCGTTTTCCGTGTGGCATTGCATGCTCGCGCGGAAATAGGGCAGGTGAAACCAGGCGCGGGCAACGGCCACAGCGATGGGATTGGCCGCGTCCAGACTGAAGAACCAGACGCCGGGTTTTCCGTCGTGCACGACGTAGGTGCGCACGTTTAATTCGGGAAAGGCGGAGAGCCCAGGCACCGGCGGAGTCCATCGCAAGCGCACCCCGGACATGCGAAATGGCACGACCGCGATCCAAGCCTGGCCCTCGAAGGTATCGATTGCAAGTTGCGGCGGAATCAGCGCACGCAATTGCGCCACCGGGACGGGCCAATGCGCGAACAGCAAATCATGCCAGCTTTGCGCCATGATCCACGGTCCGCGCGGCAAGGGCCAGGGACGGTGCGCGGTTATTTGTACCAGCGATTTCATGCCATACTCCGGGTCTGCGGCAGCATTCAATATACCCGGATCGTGGCGCAGCGAATCCAATGCACGAGATTCAGAACGATCGCACGATTCGAACGGAAGGAAAACTCATGCAACGCAAAGCATCGGCAGTCTGGCAAGGGGATCTGAAAAGCGGCAAGGGCGCGATTTCGACGGACAGCGGAACGCTGAAAAACACGCAGTACAGCTTCAGCACGCGCTTCGAAAACGGCGTGGGCACCAATCCCGAGGAACTGCTGGCCGCAGCGCACGCCGGCTGCTTTACCATGGCGCTTTCCGCGCAACTCGCCGGACTGGGACTGACGGCGCAAAAGCTGGAAACCACGGCAACCATCACGCTGGACAAGGTGGGCGACGGCTTTTCGATCACCAAAAGCCATCTCGATTTGGTCGCCAAGATCCCGGGCGCGGACAAGAGCAAATTCGACACCGCCGTGAAGGCCGCCGAGACCGGCTGCCCGGTTTCCAAGCTCTTCAAAGCAGAAATTACGGTCAGCGCGCGTCTAGAATCGTAACTAAAGTTCCGCTGTCTGAAGCGAGTACAATGTCGCACATGATTACAGCGCCGGGCGCGTTCATCGCGGGTGTGGCGATTTTCGCCATCGTGTTGTGGGACGCCTTCGAAGCCATCATTCTGCCGCGGCGGGTGACGCGGCGATTCCGGCTGACACGGATTTTCTTCCGCTCGACGTGGTTCGTGTGGCGGCGGAGCACCTCGTTGGTGACGTCGCGCAAGAGCCGCGAAGCGCTGTTCGGGTTCTACGGGCCGCTGTCGCTGCTGGTGCTCGTCGGCGTGTGGGCCGTCGGTCTGGTGTTTAGCTTCGGCCTGATGCAATACGGCGCGGGCTCGGCGGTGAATGTTTCCGGCGCGCAGCCCGGCTTTATGACGGACGTCTATCTAAGCGGCACAACGTTCTTCACGCTAGGGCTTGGCGATGTTGTGCCGCGCTCGAGCCTGGCGCGCGGGCTGGTGGTTGCCGAAGCAGGGTTTGGTTTCGGGTTTCTCGCGGCGGTCATTGGCTATCTACCTTTCATCTACGGTTCGTTCTCGAAGCGCGAAGTAAACATTTCTCTTCTAGATTCGCGCGCCGGAACGCCGCCGACAGCCGGCGAGCTGCTGCGCCGGCACAGTTACGAGCACGGCCAAAAGGCGCTGCACGATTTGCTCCACGAATGGGAGCACTGGTGCGCCGAACTGCTGGAGAGCCATCTTTCCTATCCGGTGCTGGCGTATTTTCGCTCGCAGCACGACAACCAATCCTGGATCGCATCGCTTACCGCCATTCTGGATACTTGCGCGCTAGTCATCGTCGGGATCGACGGAGCGTGCGAACGCCAAGCGGAGCTCACTTTCGCCATCGCGCGCCACGCCGTTGTTGATCTCTCGCAGGTTTTCGGCACGCCGCCCGCACCGCCGCCCAGCGATCGTCTTCCTCCCGAGGATTTGCGGCGCATCCGCGATACGCTGGCGGAGCACGGCATGAAGCTGCACGACGGCGCGGCGGCGGACGCCAAGCTCGCCGGGCTCCGACAAATGTACGAGCCGTACATCCACGGGCTGGCGGCGTACCTGCAGCAAACCTTGCCGCCGTGGATTCCACAGAAAAAAGGCAAAGACAACTGGCAGACTACCGCATGGGGCCGCTCGTCTGGACTCGGCGACAAGGACGTTGCCACCACCATCATGGACGATCACTTTTAAATTTTCACGATGCGGCAAATTCGCGCTGATTCCTGCTGCGTTCACTTTGCTTCGGGAGAAAAAACATGAAGGCGGTTCAAGTACACGAATTCGGTGGTCCGGAAGTTCTGAAGCTGGAAGAAGTGCCTACGCCCAAGCCTAGCCCGGGCCAGGTGCTCGTGCGCGTGCACGCTGCGGGCGTAAATCCATACGACACGTACATGCGCGCCGGAACCTACGCGATCAAGCCGCCGCTGCCTTACACGCCTGGCTCTGATGCCGCGGGCGCCGTCGAAGCGGTTGGCGAGGGCGTGAAGAAGGTCAAGCCGGGCGACCGTGTTTACACCGCGCGAACGGTGACCGGCGCATACGCCGAGTACGCGCTGGCTCTCGAGAGCCAGGTGCATCCGCTGCCTGCGAAGATCAGCTTCGCGCAAGGCGCGGGCGTTTGGGTGCCTTACGGCACCGCTTATTTTGGTCTCTTTCATTCCGCAAAAGCGCGCGCTTCGGAAACCGTGCTGATCCACGGCGCTAGCGGAGGCGTCGGCACGGCGGCGGCGCAGATCGCGCGCTCCATGGGCCTTACTGTCTTTGGCACCGCGGGCACCGACAAGGGACTGGACCTGGCAAAGCGCGAAGGCGCGCATCACGTCTTCAATCACACCAAAGCGGGCTACGCCGAAGAAATCTTGAAAGCCACCGGCGGCCGGGGCGTGGACATCATTCTCGAAATGCTGGCCAATGTGAATCTGGCCACCGATACCAAGCTTCTGGCCACCAACGGGCGCGTCATTGTCATCGGGAATCGCGGTGAAGTCACCATCAACGCGCGAGAGCTGATGAGCCGCCGCGGATCTATCCGCGGTTTCACGCTTTGGGCTATCACCGAAACGGAAGCTGCAGATATCTATGCGGGCATTGGCGCCGGCCTGGAAAACGGCACGCTGCGTCCCATCGTCGGCAAGGAATTGCCGCTCGCCGAAGCTCCGCGGGCGCACAAAGAAATTCTTGAGCCTGGCGCGGCCGGCAAGATCGTCCTGCTTGCGTAATATTTTCGGTTTAAGCCAAGCGCAGCAGTTTGAAGACGGCGCCGGCTGCGGCGCCGAATAAGACCAGCCATGCGGAATTCACGCGATAACGAAACAACAGCAATGCTGAAATCGCGCAGATTACTGCCGCCGGCGCGCTGAGCAAACTGGCACGCGCAAACTGGAATCCCACGAAGGCCATCAGCGCGACTGCGGCAGCGTTCACACCATCCAGAAATGCCGCCGCTGTGGGAGACTGCCGGAGCTTGGGCAGGAATCGCGCCGTTGCTGCCACATACGCAAATGCGGGCAGAAATATCCCTGCGGTCGCGAGTGCGGCGCCTTTCCAGCCGGCTAGCACGTAGCCGATGAACGTGGCGACGGTGAAGAACGGCCCGGGCGTTACCTGGCTCACGGCGACCGCGTCGAGCAGTTGCGCCTCCGTCAGCCAATGCAGCCGCACGACAAGGTCGGCGCGCAGCACCGCCAGCAAAACGTAGCCGCTTCCTACCAACACGGCTCCGACCTTCACGAAGTAGAGCAGGATCGAACTGCCGGCAACGATGCCGCCGGTGACAGCGCCCGTCGCCGCCGCTGTGCCGGTCGCGCCCGCCGCGACGCGCCAGCCGCCGCCAGGCCGTTGCGCCACGATCCAGGCGACCCCCGTTCCGATCAGCAGCGCGACGGTCGAAACGCGCAACGCTGCCAAGACCACCACCACCGCCGCGAGAAACGCCAGCTCTTTTAATTTCAGCGCGGTGCGTGCCAGCGACCACACCGCCTGCGCGATGAGCACCACCACCACCGGCTTCACGCCAAACAAAATGCCTGCCACCTGCGGGAGCGCACCATAACGCATGTACGCCCAGGCCAAGCCGGCAACCATTGCCGCTGCAGGCAAAATAAATGCTGCACCAGCCGCGAGCAATCCGGGAACGCCGCCGCGAATCTGGCCTAGGTAAATCGCCAGCTCCGTCGAGCTCGGCCCGAGCAGCAGGTTCACCGCTCCGACCAGATCCAGAAACCGCTCGCGCGTCAGCCAGCCGCGCCGCCGCACAAACTCGTCTTCCATCATGGCGATGTGCGCCGCCGTCCCGCCAAACGCGATGAACCCCAGCCGCAAAAACGCTCGTGCGATTTCGCCTGTTCCCGCTCCTGATTCCGGCTGCTGAATGATCTTTTCCGCCATGTGCGCAGCGCGATTATGCACCAGCTCGCCGCTCCAGCAAGTCAACGCCGCGGCGTGGGCGCAACTCTGGCTCACTCCCAGGGGCCTTTCTTCCCGCCGCAGTCGCGCCTTATAATGAAGCGCGTCAGCGGCGCCACATTCCATCCGTCGACAAGCCTGCGAGCCCAAGTGACCGTGCCCATACTCCCTACCATGGCAGTCGTCTTGCGCGCGCACTTCGCCGCTCACTTCACAGGGCTCTTGGCCGCGCAGAGCGGCCTCACGCATTACTGGCACAAGCTCACGGACCGCACCTTCGTCGGTATCTACCACGCCAACGCGTTCGATCTTGCGATGATGATTCCTTACTTCATCGTGCTGTTCGTCCTCGCGGTTTACGGCATGCACCGCTACTGGCTGGTGTACGATTACTTCGCGTACGCGAAAAACGTTCCGCCTACGCCGCCGCCGGTTCAGCTATGGCCGCGCGTGACCGTGCAGCTTCCGATCTTCAACGAACGCTACGTCATCGAACGACTTGTCGACGCCATCGCGCGCTTCGATTATCCGCGCGAACTTCTCGACGTGCAGGTGCTCGACGATTCCACCGACGAAACTTGCGAGGTGGCGCGCAACTGCGTGGAGCGCCACGCTTCCCAGGGCATGCCGGTCTCGTACATTCACCGCAGCAACCGCGAAGGGTACAAAGCCGGCGCGCTGGAAAACGGGCTGAAGACTTCGCAAGGCCAGTTCGTGGCCATCTTCGACGCCGATTTTCTTCCGGAACCCGATTTTCTACGCCGCACCATTCCGTACTTCGTGACTCCGGATGGCGGTGACAAAATCGGCATGGTGCAGACTCGCTGGACGTACTTGAACAGCGACTATTCGCTGCTCACCAACGTCGAAACCATTCTTCTCGACGGGCACTTCGTGGTCGAGCACGGCGCGCGCTCCCGCCGCGGCACGTTCTTCAATTTCAACGGCACCGCCGGCGTGTGGCGCCGCAAAGCCATCGATTCCGCAGGCGGCTGGCAGCACGACACACTTACCGAAGACACCGATCTTTCCTACCGCGCGCAGCTCAAAGGGTGGAAGTTCCTGTATCTGCCGCACATCGAATGCGCTTCCGAGCTTCCCGTGGACATGAACGGCTTCAAGGCGCAGCAAGCGCGCTGGGCCAAAGGCCTGATGCAGACGGCCAAGAAAATTCTGCCCAAAGTGTTCGCGTCCGACGTTCCCTGGCACGTGAAAGCCGAAGCATTCTTTCACCTCACTGCGAATATCAGTTACCCGCTCATGGTTCTGCTATCGACCATGCTGCTTCCCGCGATGATCGTGCGTTTCTATCAAGGCTGGTTCCAAATGCTGGTGATCGACCTGCCGCTATTCCTCGCCTCGACGTGCTCGATCTCCAGCTTCTATCTGGTTTCGCAAAGAGAGTTGCGGCCCAAGACCTGGTGGCGCACTTTTCTGTACATGCCTTTTGTGATGGCCACCGGGATCGGCATCTCGGTGCGCAACGCGCAAGCCGTGATCGAAGCGATCCTCGGCAAGAAAAGCGAATTCGCGCGCACTCCCAAATACAGAATCGAAGGGAAAAAAGATTCGTTCGTGCAAAAATCTTACCGGAACAAAGTGGGCTGGATGCCCTTCGCTGAAATCTTCCTCGGCCTGTATTTCGCGCTCACCGTGGCCTACGCGATCGTCAACGAAAACTACGCCACCGTTCCGTTCCTGCTGCTTTTTGTGTGGGGCTATCTCTACACCGGCTTTATGTCCCTCGGCCAAACGTACTTCGCGCATCTCCGCTTCGGCGTCAACGCTCCCGAAATGCGCCCGGCCGCCTCCGGCGCTCCCGGCTTTTAGCGGGCGGCCGCAAATTCCCGCATTTCCTTATTGACACGCCGGGCTATTTTCAGTATTAAATCGTTTAAAGTCTATCGATTGCTGCGGCTTCGGGCTTTTGGAGCCGTTTTTTTCCAGGGGTGTGATTCATTCGCCGATGCATTTCTCGCTGGCGATTCAGAAAAATGGGAGGCTTCACATGAGTTTCCTCGAACTCTTCGCATCGCTCTTTGGTCGCCGTCTTGCCCGAGTGACCTGCACGCCACGGCTCAGGAGCTCGGCCGGCCGCCGCATTGCGCGTGTACTCCTGTTCGCGCTGTTCCTGCCGCTGGCGGCCGCTGCACAGCTTTACACCGGCTCGGTCACCGGCGTGATCACCGACCCTTCTGGCGCGGCAGTTCCCGGCGCCAAGGTCACGCTCGTCGATCAGAACAAAGGCTTCGCCTTTAAAGCGGAGACCGACTCGAGTGGCCGCTATCTGCTCCGTTCCATTCCTCCTGGCAGCTACAAGCTCACCATCGAGGCCGCCAATTTTCAAAAGGAGACCCTCGACAACATCAGGCTGGACGTCAGCCAGAACCTCTCCTTCGATGTTGCGCTTAAAGTCGGCACTACCGTCGAATCCGTGGAAGTGCACGCCGATTCGGTCCATCTGCAAACCGAAGACGCGGTCACCGGGCAGCTGGTCAACCGCAAGTTTGTCAACGATCTCCCGCTCGTTGACCGAAACTTTACCAATCTTGCTTATCTCGCTCCTGGCGTGATTGAAACGAACGTTCCAGGGACAAAAAACTCGCAAGGCGGAATCAACTTCAATTCGAACGGTAGCCGCAACGCCACTGCGGATGTACTGATCGACGGCACGACGGCATCCAACTTCGATCAAAACAGCGGACTGAACAACGTTCTGTACACGCCTTCGGTGGATTCCGTCGAGGAGTTTAAAGTTCAGCAAAGCAATTTTACGGCGGAGTATGGTTTCGCGGGCGGAACGATCATCAACGTCGTTACCCGGTCCGGCACCAATCAATTCCACGGCAGTGCCTATGAATTCTTCCGCAACGACGTGCTCAACGCCAACGATTGGTTTAACAACAAGTTCGGCAACGCGCGTCCCGGCCTCAAGCGCAACAACTTTGGCGGCACGGTCGGCGGGCCCATTCGCAAAGACAAGACTTTTTTCTTTTTCGACTATGAAGGCACGCGGGAAAGAGACGCCACGTCGGCCACAGCTGGCGTGCCCACTGGGGACGAAAGGAACGGCAACTTTGGCGTGCTTTGTGGCGCAAACGGCGGCACCTTTGATGCAACTGGACTTTGCTCCAACCCGGCCGGGCAACTGTGGGATCCGTATACTGGTCAGCCCGATCCCAATGTTGGGGCTATCCGGCAAAAATTCATTCCTTTCAACAATCTCGCCAGCTATCAGAGCCCCGGCAATCCCAATCTCGCTGGAACGCCTTTCGCCCTCCCCGCCAGTATGGGCAATCTGATCAACCCTGTTGCCTCGAAGTTCCTTCAGTTATTTCCGATGCCCAATCAGACCGCGCCCACCGATCCCACGGCCCTCTTGGGCTTTCTGCAAAACAGCAACTGGTTTCGTTCTGGAGCGAATCCGTTGTCTAACAACCAGTTCGATATCAAAATCGACCACCGCTTCAACTCCACGGACCTGTTCAGCGCCAAATACTCCCAGCAGAACGGCAGCTCTAATAGCTTCGATTGCTTCCAGAACTCCGCAGACCCATGCACCGGAGGCCCTGTGGTCGTCCGGCGCCATATCTTTTCCATGAGCCACACCCACACCTTCAGCCCGACACTGGTACTGACCGCGACGTACGGTTTCCAACGCGCGTTCGATTCCCAGGGAGGCGTCGGAGGCAACGATCCCAATGTCAACCAGGACTTCGCTCAAGTCGGCTTTCCTTCTTATCTAGACCACGGCTTCAAAACCTTTCCAGCCATCCAGATCAGCGGCTACGCCGCAGCCGGCTCTGTTAACAACATCGGAACCAACACTTTTAGCATCGTTCGCGAAGGTCAGGTAACTCATCACATCGATGCCGCTCTGAGTTGGGTCCGTGGCAAGCATGAACTCAAATTCGGTGGCGAATGGCGCCTTCACCAGATCAATTTCACCCAGCCCGGGTGGCCCTCCGGCGATTTCGCCTTTGATTTCAGCAGTACTTCTCAGATTTCGACTGATCCCACAACTGGAGGCGATGGCTTGGCGAGCTTCCTGATCGGGGTCGGACCTCCGACTAACGGCGGCGGCGGCTGCACTCCCTGCCAAGTCGGATTCGTCAATTTCGTCAGCACCGAAAGTTTTCAGTACGGTGCCTTCGTCCAGGATAACTACCGCCTAACCCCCAAGCTGACTCTCAACCTCGGCCTGCGCTACGAGCTTTCGACCCCGCGGACCGAGCGCTTCAACCGGATGGATTGGCTCGATCCCAATGCCGTCTCTCCTCTGCAGCTTACTGCCCAGCAACTCCAAGGTCTTCCGCCGGGCGAGGCTCAAGCGCTCAGCAAGCTGCGCGGCACTGAAGTCTTCTCCAGCCCCAACGATCGCTCCAACTACTACATCGATTACAAACAAATTCAGCCGCGCTTTGGCTTGGCTTACCAATTGCCTCACAAATTCGTCGTTCGGGGCGGATACGGCATTTATTTCTCCACGCCGCGAAGCAGCGCTTCCGGCACTGGCCCCTGGGGTTTTCAAGGCTTCGATGTGCAACCCCCATGGCTGACCACTTTCGGCGTCGACCACGCTACCCCGTGGAACACTCTGAGCAATACCTCCTGTCAGTTCTCCGCCCCTTTTACGTGCGGCGTCGCGCCGCCACCAGGCAACTCCCTCGGCGCGTTCAACGACCTCGGATTCGCGGCTGTGGGGCCCATCCGCAGCGTCAGCAACAAGACCCCGTACGAGCAGGCTTGGAGTCTTGGCTTCCAAAAAGAACTGCCTGGCAGGATCCTGTTTGATGCCTCCTATGTCGGAAAGAAAGGCACCCACCTGTATTTAGGCGGCTTCCGCGAAAATAATCGCCTGCCTCTCTCCGCGGTCACCGACAGCAGCGGGCACTTCCTGCCGGCGGCGCAGCTTAGTAACTTGGCCAATAATCCCGTCCCTAACCCGTTCTTTGATCCCAATCCTGGACCGTGTGACCCCACGCACTTCATCTGCGATCAGACCAGCGCTCTCTCGCAATCAACCGTCCTGGCGTTCCAGCTCCTCTTGCCTTTCCCGCAATACGCAGGATTCCAGGGTGATTCGCCACCCATCGCCAATTCCATCTACCATGCCCTCCAGGTGCGCGTGGAACGCGAGTTTTTCCAGGGTCTGCAGTTCCTCGCCAGCTACACGTGGTCCAAGTCCATCGATAACGCTTCCGCCAGCGACGACAGCTTTGTCTTCCTGGGTGGCGGAACCATCGGCGGCTCAACACTGAACGTACAAAACCCTTACGACTTGCGGGCCGAACGTGCTGTCTCCGTTTTCGACATCCCCCACGTCTTCCAGGCCAGTTATGTTTATGAACTCCCGGTGGGGCGCGGAAGGCGCTTCGGACACGATATGCATCCCATCCTCAATGCCATTATCGGCGGATGGCAAACCAACGGCATCGTGCGTATCAACAGTGGCAGGCCTATCATCCCGCTCCTCTTGAACACGGTTGCCATTCCGACCTTCGGTCAGCGTCCCACCCTCACCGGAGTGTTGCAGCGCGCCTCCGGTGCTCCGGAGAATTTCACCGACCCGGGTACTAGCTACTTCTCGAACCCCGGCGTTCTGCAAAACACCCCTTCTTACACTCTTGGCAATGCCCCGAGAACCATCAGCAGCGTCCGCCAGCCGGGCGCCAGAGACGTTGCCATGTCCATCTTCAAGGAGTTCCCCCTATCTGTGGTGCGCGAAGGAATGCGACTCGAATTTCGCGCCGAATCCTTCAACACTTTTAATCATCCGCAGTTCGCGGGCCCTGACACCGTTGTCGGTGACAGCAATTTCGGCGTCATCTCCTCAACCATCAGCCACGCGCGTCAATTGCAACTCGCGCTAAAACTCTACTTCTAGCCACCAGCACACACTCACATTCAAAAAGCGCACCGCCTGCATCCGCTGCGCCTTTTTTTTGGAGGGCGGCGGCCCGACGCCGCTTTTGTGGTTGCCACGCCGGCAACCAAGTTAGCCGTCGATCACAGCTAGTCCACCCTGCAACGCCGAATCCGCGCGCGGGCAATTCGCCCCACCTGCGCTACACTCTCCGCCGTGGACCCCACGCTCGAAACCATCCGCTTCCAAAACGGCGCCGTGCATCTCCATGCCGTCGCCGCCGGTCCGCCGCACGGCCCCGTCGTCTTACTTCTGCACGGCTTCCCCGAATTTTGGCGCGGCTGGCACCGCCAGATCGCGCCGCTTGCTGCGGCTGGCTTTCGCGTCATCGTCCCCGACCAGCGCGGCTACAACTTAAGCAGCAAACCTCCCGGCGTCGCTTCCTACGCGATCACAAGTCTCGTTTCCGACGTCATCGCCATCGCCGACCAGCTCGGCCGCGAAAAAATCTTCCTCGCTGGCCACGATTGGGGCGCTGCCGTCGCCTGGAGCGCCGCGCTGCTCCATCCCAGCCGCATCGCCAAACTCGCCGTACTCAACGTCCCGCACCCGTCCGTCATGCGCCGCTTCCTCAACGGCAATCTCCGCCAGCTTCGCCGCAGCTGGTACATGTTTTTCTTCCAGCTTCCCTGGCTGCCCGAGGCCGGTTTTCGCGCCCGCAATTTTCATCTCGGCGCATCAGCTCTCGCGCGCTCCAGCCGCCCCGGCACTTTCTCCGAAGAAGACCTCGCGCAGTATCGCGCCGCGTGGTCGCAACCCGGCGCCCTCACCTCCATGATCCACTGGTATCGCGCGGCCTTCCGCCACCGGCCGCAAATCGCGGACCGCACCGTGCACGTCCCCACCCGTATTCTCTGGGGTGAGCGCGACGCCTTCCTGCTCAAAGAAATGGCCCAGGCCAGCCTGCGCTACTGCACCAACGCCGAACTCTTCACCTTCGCCGACTCTTCCCACTGGCTCCAGCACGAACAGCCCGCCCGCGTCTCCGAACTCCTCATCGACTTCTTCCGCAGCTAGTAGTCCGCCCAAAACCTTGGAGGCCTCTGCCCGGGATACAAATTCCAAATGGTCACATTCGTCAATTTGATCTGCCGGAATGAATGTTCGACCAGCAACTCCATCCAGAATCATGACGCCGCCGCCATACTCCTGTGTGAACCAAACGGTTTCAGGGTCACCCATCTGAACCGCCACTACCTCGAAATGGCCTGGTTCGCGATGGAACAGTACGCGGTCGCCCTTCCTTATTTCCTCACCAGAGGGATACTTCAAGATCATCAAGTCTGTCCTCCCCAGAACTACTTCACCGCAAAGCTGTGCAAAACAAGCGAAATGGTAGTATAGATGGAGACCGTAGATACCGAGGCGGTGTCCACACTATGACAGCGCAGCATAACAAGATCTACGAAGCACCTGCCTACGGACTCCCTGAAGCGGCGGCCTATCTCAAGGTTCCCGTGACAACTCTCCGCTATTGGCTGACTGGATTTGGCAAGCAGTCTCCAATCATCGATCCTCGAGAGTCCGGCCCCATTCGTCTATCTTTCTTGAACCTTCTCGAATGCCACGCTCTGGCCGGAATGCGCAAGATCTACAACCTGAAACTCCCGAAGGTTCGGCGGGCACTGCGAATCGTCAGCGAGCAATACCCGCAACCTCATCCCCTGGTTAGCCAGCTGTTCCTGACCGATCGCAAGGATCTTTTCATTGAACGGATGGGGCAAACCATCAATGTTTCGCGGCACCAAGATCAACTGAGTCTGGCCTTTTACCACATGCACTTGGAACGCGTCGAAACCGATGCCAGGGGCGTATTCCGATTCTTTCCGTTCGTCGTAGAACCTCGTTCGTCGGAGCCCAAGACCATCGAAATCAATCCCGCAATCGGTTTCGGTAAGCCCGTTATCGCTGGTACTGGTATCTCTACTGCTATAATCGCCTCGCGTTTCAACGCTCGGGACTCCGTCACCGATCTCGCTGACGAATATGGCTGCACGCCGCAGCAAATCGAGGAAGCAATCCGCTGGGAGAGAGCGCTTCCAGTCGCCGCCTGACGAGTTTGTCCTTTACCTCGACGAGAATCTCTGCAACTCCCGCGCAATACTTGGCACCCTAAACAAGCTTGGCGCACGCTTCGAACAGCATCTTACTCACTTTCCGTCCGGAACCTTGGACGAGACTTGGTTGCCTATCGTTGGCTCCAACGGTTGGGTGTTGCTCACGACGGACAAACGCATTCGTTACAATTTGCTCGAAAAGCGGGCGCTTGAGCAACACGCGGTACGTGAATTTGTTTTTGCTTCTGGAAACTTGTCCGGAGAAGATATGGCCGCCGCGCTCGCCCTTGCACTGCCGAAAATGCGCCGACTGTCGGCCAGGACCAAGCCGCCTTTCGTAGCTGGAATCTCTCGAACCGGCGAAGTGCACCTTCGGTGGCCCAAGGGCTAGACAAACTCAATCATCACAATCTCCGGATTCGATCCCAGCCGCAACGGCGGTCCCCAAGTCCCCGCTCCGCTCGATGTATACACCTGCATCCCGCGAATTCGGCTCAATCCATACGCAAACTGCCGGTAAATCCGCCGCGCCATCCAGGTCCACGGATAAAACTGCCCCACGTGGGTATGTCCCGAAAGCTGCAGCGAAATCCCCGCGCCCTCTGCGATCCCCGGCCGGTCCGGCGCATGCGTCAGCAAAACGCTGGCCCGCTCGCGATCCACCCCGATTCCCTCGAGAACCGACCGAAAATGCTCATCGTGCGTGGCATGCCGGTACGGCACGCCAACAATCTGCAACCCATCCGCTTCGACCTTCTCATTGTTCAGCACGCGCACGCCCGCCTCGGAAATCGCGCGCAAATATTTCGTGTCATCGCCAAACTGCTCATGATTCCCCGCCACGAAATACGCTCCCAGCGGAGCCTGCAGCCCGCGCAACGGTTCCGCCGCTCGCGCCGCATCAATCGCCGTCCCGTCGTACAAGTCGCCCGCCACAAAAACAATATCTGGTTTCTCCCGCATTACCATGGCCACGATGCGCCGCAGAAACCCTCCGTTCCGCACATGCCCCAAATGCAAATCGCTGATCAGCGCCGCTTTGCGCCCCACCCAAGCCACCGGCAGGTCCCGCAATTTCACCGCGATGCGCCGCACCCGCGTCCAGCTCGCATTGATCGTCGCCGCAATCGCCAGCGCCGCTGCCATACCGAACAAAATCTCCACGGCCCTATGCGCATCCACCTCAATCCCGGCCAGCCATGCCAGTCCAAAAGTCACCCAACTCAAACAAGCCGCGAAAAACAAAAAGCTCACCATTCCCAGCCACACTGCCGCGACTCGGTAAAACGCTCGCAGCAGCGCATTCGAATAGCGGAACGCCAGCAGCGACGCCGCAAGGAAACTCACCGACAGCACGCCCGCCCCAAGCCTCAGCCCCCACGAAGTCTCGGCCGCGCCGTCCGGCGAGTACACCCACGTCTCATACAAAAAGAAATGCACCGCCAGCATCACTGTTTGGAACACTGCCACGAAAACCAGAATCGATCGTATTCGCATGCAGGATTGGATTCCGCAGACACCCAAATCTATTCATTCCAACTATCCGCGGCATGCCCGTCTTTTGCTATCATCCTGCGGTGCTCAGAGCTGCCGCGACCAAAAATAATCCTATGCCGCAATTAATCCGCTTAGTCGTAACCTTTCTGCTCCTGATTGCTATCAGCCAACCAACCGCGCACGCCCAAACACATAAGCGCCGCGTCGCAAGAAAAACCTCCCGCTTCGAAGTCACCGAAACCTCCATCGCGCAAACCCTCGACGCCCTCCGCACTCACCGCGTCACCTGCCGTCAACTCGTCGAAGCCTATCTCCGCCGCATCCGAGCCTACGATCAGGCCACCCACCTCAACGCCATCGTCCTCATCAATCCCAACGCTCTCGCCGACGCCGACGCTCTCGATCGCGAATTCGCGCGGACCAATCGTCTCCGTCCGCTCCACGGCATCCCCGTCATCGTCAAAGACAACTACGACACCAAATCCCTGCAAACCACCGGCGGCTCGCTCGCCCTAAAGGGTTTTCTCCCGGACGAAGACGCCTTTATGGTCAAAAAACTCCGCGAAGCCGGCGCCATCGTTCTCGCCAAATCCAACATGGCGGAGTGGGCCTTCAGTCCGTATCTCACCGCGAGCTCCATAGCCGGAATCACCCGCAATCCTTATGATCTCACGCGCGTCCCGGCAGGCTCGAGCGGCGGCACCGCCGCAGCCGTGGCCGCCAGCCTCGGCGAAATCGGTCTCGGCACGGACACCGGCAATTCCATCCGCGGCCCCTCTTCCCACAACGCCCTTGTAGGCATCCGCCCCACCATGGGCCTCACCAGCCGCGACGGCATCATTCCGCTATTCTTCAACAACGATATGGGCGGTCCCATGGCGCGCTCGGTCGCCGACGCCGCCACACTCCTCGGCATCCTCGCCGGCTACGATCCCGCCGACCCCATCACCAAATTATCCGAAGGAAAAATCCCGCCGCAAGCGGACTATACCCAGTTCCTCGACAAAAATGGTCTCCACGGCGCACGCATCGGCGTCTTCCGCGAATATATCGACGCCCCCGACACCGATCCGCAAATCAAAGCGCTAACCGAAAGAGCCATTGCCGACCTTAAATCCCAAGGCGCCGAAATCGTCGACCCAGTCGTCATCCCCGATTTCAAGAAACTCACCGACGACATCTGGTGCGGCGACTTCCAAGCCGACCTCAACACCTATCTAGCCACGCACGGAAAGAATGCTCCCTATCACACGCTGCAAGAAATCTTCGATTCCGGCCTCTATCTTCCCTACATCGAAGACGATCTCAAGGAATCTCTTCATCCCAAACCCGGCACCGGAGAAAATGCCGGCCCGTGCCTCGATCTTTACCACCACCCGCTAAAAATCAAATTCCGCAATATTGTCCTCGCCGCCATGGACAAAGACCATCTCGACGCGGTCATCTATCCCACCTGGAGCAATCCTCCGCGCAAAGTCGGCGATGTAAAATCACCCGCCGGCGATAACAGCCAAATCCTCTCCCCGCAAACCGGTTTCCCCGCCATCACCGTCCCCATGGGCTTCACCCACGAAGATCTCCCCGCCGGCCTAACCTTCCTCGGCCGCCTCTTCACCGAGCCTCTGCTCATCAAATTCGCCTACGCCTACGAACAATCCACCCATCACCGCCACCCACCAGCAAAATTTCCCGCCTTGTAGAGACGCGCCTCCAGCTTGCCCCCGCATAGGGGAGGCGCTCAGCTCCTGGGGTTCTCTTCTCTGGGGTGCCCCACCCTCGGTTTTGGAGGGTGGGCTCTTGCTTCACTCTTCCACTTTTCTCCCGCCAAAAAAAATCCCGCAGGCCCCGAAGAATTTCTCGGCAGCCTGCGGAATCCTGAAACGTTCGCTATCGTCGTCTGTGCCTTACCGCCCGTGCGGAGCCGAAGGCTTCTTCTCCGCCGGCCGATTCTGCGGATGTGCCGCGCTCTGAGGTTGCGACTTTGCAGCTGGCCGAGCTTGCGCCTGCGCCTGCGCGTGGGTGTTGTTCGGTTTCGCCGTCGCCGGCAGGCGATTCGCGTTTTGCGCGTTCTGCGGACGATTCGCCGCCTTCACATTCCCATTCCCGTTAGCGTTGGCATTACTGCTGGGCTTGTTCGCCATGGTTGCCGGACGGTTCCCATTCCCGCCCGAATTATTCTTCGCCGCATTCACCTTGGCATTGCCGCCGCCGGCGTTGCTCGCTCCCGCTTTGGTCGCCGAAGGTGGCCGGTCGTTGCGCGCCGCGCTCTGCGCATGACTTGCCGCCGCGCCGCCCTTCCCTGCCGGTGCCGGACTCGCAGCCTTCGCCGCCACTACGCCCTTACCGGCAAACACGCCCGCCTTCGGGCTAGCCGCCACCGCGGGTTTCCCGCCGTTCACGGAAGCCAGTTGCGCCCGGTTCGACGACGCCGCATGTTGATGCTGCGTTTGTGCCGCCGTCGGCTCCACGTGATGCTCGCGTGCCGCAGTTTCTTCCCTCGCCGTCGGCTTCGCTGTCACCCCGCCCGATCCGCCGTTGTAGCTCACATTGTTCACGGTCGTATTCTTCACCACTACCGTCTTGTTGTACGTATTGTTGATCACCGTGGTGTTCACGTTCGTCACCGAGCGGTTGTACGCGAACCTGCCATGCTCCCAGCGCCCGCCTTCAAATCCCACTCCGCCATATCCGAATCCATAGTTGATCCCGCCGTAAAAGCCCACGTGCGGTCCCCAATATCCGCCATGCCAAAGGTAGACGCCGCCGCCCCAGCCCCAATAGCCGGGCGTCCACAGGTACCCCGGCGTTGGCGCCAGCACCCACGTCCCCGGAACCCAGTAATAGCCCTCGTCGCCGTAGCCCCAATAGCCCGGCGTCCAGATGTATCCCGCCGCGGGGCATACCGGCTGCACGTAAACCGGCAGCGCCGGAGGCCCAATCCGTATCGAAACGCCCACCGCCGCCTGCGAATACCCCGCCGCCGGGATCGCTAGAAGCGCCACGGCCACCAGCAACCATCGAATTGCAGACTTTGCACCCATAAACGCTCTCTCCTGAGAATCCGGTCCCGCATCCAACGGTACTTCGATCCGTGGGTCAGGTCCATCAAGCTAGCCACCCTTAATTATCCCCACGGGCCTCGCTGCCGGCTCCTTCCATAAAACCCCGCCGTGCCCAAAAAGTCGCTTCCCCGTCTCACTCTGAGACAACGCCGCTGCGTACGGGCGCCCTTGGACCGTCACCGCCACCCTCACCTCATGAGCAGCACGGGGCTCTCTTTAACTCTTGCGACACATCGCCCTCACCTCCCTATTGACTATCCCGTAATTTCGTGCTATATTGTCCGGTGATAACTAGCTAAGCCGCCAGAGCGGAGGACCTGGAGCAAGCACCCATGTCCACCCGCAACCACCCAAACCCGCCGTCAGCCCCTCTTCCGCTCGCGACGTCCCCCGCCTCCACCAATCCTCGAACTGTGCTCTTAACCCACTCTCTTTCGCTCTCTTGCACCACGAGAATGAAGAGCATCTGCCTTCTTTTCAACCGCTTCCGCACTCTTTTGCGAAAACACCGGTATGCCACCCCAAACGGTTCCCATCTCGCCAATCCCCACTCTCTTTTGCACTCTTCTGCACTCTCGTGCAAAAGAGCGAAGCACATCTCGTTACTTTTCAATCGCTTGCGCGCTCTTTGCAAAAACACCGGGGGTGTCACCCCCAGGCGCTTCCCAATCTCGCCTCTCGCCACTCTCTTACGGCTCCTCTCCTGCTACAATTCTCGGTTCATCCCGCCCCCGGAGAGCCGATAAACATGTCCACGAAGATCAGCCGAGTGCACGCCCGCCAAATCATCGATTCGCGCGGCAATCCCACCGTCGAAGCCGATGTACTGCTCGATTCCGGCACGCTGGGACGCGCCGCCGTGCCTTCCGGCGCCTCCACCGGCGAACACGAAGCACTCGAACTGCGCGATGGTGACAAAACGAAGTACCTGGGCAAAGGCGTCCTGAAAGCCGTCGCCAACGTGAACAGCGAAATCGCCAAAGCGATCACCGGCGCCGACTGCGCCGACCAGCGCGCTCTCGACCACAAAATGATTTCGCTCGACGGCACGCCCGCCAAATCGCGCCTTGGCGCCAACGCCATTCTTGCCGTGTCCATGGCGGCCGCCCGCGCCGCCGCCAGCGAACTGAAGCAGCCGCTCTACAAATATCTCGCGCGCTATTCGACCGACACTTCCGCCAATCTTCTGCCTGTGCCCATGATGAACATTCTCAACGGCGGCGCGCACGCCGACAACTCTGTGGACTTCCAGGAATTCATGGTCATGCCCCTCGGCGCGCCGAATTTCTCCGAAGCGCTGCGCTGGGGCGTCGAAGTGTTTCACGCGCTCAAAGCCGCGCTTAAGAAGCATGGCTATTCCACCGCCGTTGGCGACGAAGGCGGCTTCGCGCCCAATTGCAAATCCAATGAAGAAGCCATCCAGATCGTCATCGAAGCCATCGCCGCGGCAGGCTATAAGCCCGGCGAGCAAGTCAGCATCGCGCTCGATCCCGCATCGAGCGAGTTCTACGACAAAGCCAGCGGCGGATACGTCTTCAAGAAATCAGACAAAAGCGCGCGTTCTTCCGCCGAAATGGCGGATTACTGGACCACCTGGGCGGAAAAATATCCCATCGTCTCCATCGAAGACGGCATGGCCGAGGATGATTGGGCGGGCTGGAAAGCGCTCACGCAGTCGATCGGAAGCAAGTCCTCGAAAAAGCATATTCAGCTGGTGGGCGACGATCTTTTCGTCACCAACACTGAGCGCCTCGCGCGCGGCATCAACCAAGGAATCGCCAACGCCATCCTCATCAAGCTGAATCAAATCGGCACCGTCACCGAAACCATCTCCGCCATCGAGCTGGCCCGCAAAGCCGGATACCACTCCATCATTTCGCACCGTTCCGGCGAAACCGAAGACACCTTCATCGCCGATCTCGCCGTGGCCACCGCCGCCGGCCAAATCAAGACCGGCTCCGCCTCGCGCACCGACCGCATCGCCAAGTACAACCAGCTCCTGCGCATCGAAGAGGAACTCGGCGCCTCCGCGCGTTTCCAGGGCAAATCCGCCCTGAGCGCGTAACGCCATGCTCTTTAGCGTCATAAACGATCGGAACACAACCGAGGCCCGAGCCCGCGCATCCGAGGAAGTGATATGACGGCACCCGCGCAATCGAGCTTGCAATTGGAAGATCACCGCATACGCGAAGCGGGTCCCGCGGATGTCGAGGCGCTCACGCATTTGATCAATGCTGCCTTTGTCGTCGAGCAAATCGCCATCGAAGGCGATCGCGTCGACCCGGACAAAGTCCGCGGGTACATGGCCCGCGGCAAGTTTCTGCTGCTGGAAGATCAAACCGCGCTTCTGGGATGCGTGTACGCCGAACCGCGCGGCGAACATGGATATGTCGGACTGCTTTCGGTGGACCCGGCACGGCAGGGCGCCGGTTTGGGCCGCCAGTTGATGGCGGCGGTGGAAAAAACTTTTAGAGAGGCAGGCTGCGCGGCCGTCGATTTGCGCATCATCAGCGCTCGCCCGGAACTCTTGCGCTTCTACGCGAAGCTGGGCTATGCCGAAACTGGAATTTCTCCCATGCCCGTCGATGCGCCGCTCAAGATGGCTTGCCACTTCATCCACTTGTCGAAGCCGCTGCGCTGACCGACGCACGTTTGCAAAAAGCGCGGGTTGAGGCAGAATACCTGCTCCTTTCAGGGGGATTTATGAAGCGCAGTGGTCTCATCGCAGTGGTCTTGTGTGCGGGCGCAACGCTGGCGCCGTTCGGTTCTCACGTTGTGGCTGACGAACAGCCGCTGTACGGATATTCGGCGGAATCTTCGCGCACGGAGCGGCAGTGGGAAGAAAAGTTTAAGGCCATTCCCAAGCCGGAAAATCTGCGCGCGTACATGCAGCGGCTTTCCGCACGGCCGCATCACGTCGGCTCTCCTTATGACAAGGACAACGCCGAATGGATCCTCGCGAAATTCAAGGAGTTCGGACTGGACGCGCACATCGAGCAATTCGATGTGCTGTTTCCAACGCCGAAAGAGCGCGCGGTCGAATTAGTGGAAGGCGGCCCGAAGTTCACCGCCAAGCTGCAAGAGCCGGCGCTCAAGGAGGATCCCACCTCTAATCAGCAGAGCGAGCAATTGCCCACGTACAACGCGTATTCCATCGATGGAGATGTGACCGCCCCGCTGGTGTACGTCAACTACGGCATTCCGGAAGATTACGAGCGCCTCGAGCGGCTGGGGATCTCGGTTAAGGGAAAAATCGTGATTGCGCGTTACTTTCATTCCTGGCGCGGGATCAAGCCGAAAGTTGCGGCGGAACATGGCGCCGTGGGCTGCCTGATCTTTTCCGATCCGCATGAAGACGGTTTCGTCGAAGGAGATGTTTTCCCCGCAGGTCCGTGGCGCCCGAAGGACGGCGTGCAGCGCGGCAGCGTTGCGGATATGCCGTTGTATCCCGGCGATCCGCTGACGCCGGGAGTCGGCGCAACGAAAGATGCCAAACGGCTGAAGATTGAGGACGCGGCTACGATCACGAAGATTCCAGTGCTGCCGATTTCCTATGCTGACGCACAGCCATTGCTTGCGGCGCTCGGTGGTCCGATCGCGCCGGAAGGATGGCGCGGCGGACTCGGCGTGACCTATCACGTGGGGCCCGGACCGGCAAAAGTGCACCTGAAGATTAAATCGAACTGGGACATCAAGCCCGTCTATGACGTGATTGCGAAGATTCCCGGAGCGGTGTTTCCGGACGAATGGGTGATTCGCGGAAATCATCACGATGGCTGGGTCAACGGAGCGGAAGATCCAGTCTCCGGTCAATCCGCCATTCTGGAAGAGGCGCGCGCTTTGGGCGAACTGGTGAAGGCTGGATGGAAACCGAAGCGCACCATCATTTATTGCGCTTGGGACGGCGAGGAACCGGGACTGCTCGGCTCGACCGAATGGGCCGAAACGCATTACGACGAGTTGCGCGCGAAAGGCGTGGCGTACATCAACTCGGATACCAATGGCCGCGGCTATCTGATGATTGCAGGTTCGCATTCGCTGGAAAAGTTCAGCAACGACGTGATGCGCGACGTCTCCGACCCCGAAACAAAATTGAGCGCGTGGAAACGCGCGCAACTGAAGGAAATTGCCGACGCCAAGACCCCGGAGAAGCGCAAGGAGCTACGCGAACGCCCCGACTTGCGCATCGGACCGCTGGGCTCCGGCTCGGATTACACCGCGTTTCTCGATCACGACGGAGTGGCTTCGCTGAACATCGGCTTTGGCGGCGAAGACGGCGGCGGAATCTACCATTCGATCTACGACGATTTTTACTGGTACACGCACTTCAGCGACACCGATTTCACTTATGGACGCGCGCTGGCGCAAGCCGGCGGCACCGCCATCATGCGGCTGGCGGATGCGGACTTGCTGCCTTTTGAGTTCGGCGATTTCGCTGATACCGTGCAGACCTACGTCAAAGAGCTAAAGACGCTCGCGGAGAAGACGCGGGACGACATTCGCGAACGCAACCTCGAGATCCAAGAAGGCGTATTCCCCGCGACGAACGATCCGCGGCAGCCGCTGGTTGCGCCACCGATCGAAACCGTGCCGCCGCATTTGAACTTTGCCGCCCTCGAGAATGCCGCGGATGCCGTGGCGCACGCGGCCGCCGAGTACAAAAAAGCTTTCGAACAAGCGAACAGCAACGGCGGCGCCGCATTGGCGGCCGCTTCGCTGGCCGATGTGAATCGCATGCTGATCGAAAGCGAGCGAAAGCTTGCGACGCCGGAAGGCTTGCCAAACCGCCCGTGGTTCAAGCACCAACTGGACGCGCCGGGTTTTTACACCGGATACTCCGCCAAGACGATGCCGGCGGTACGCGAAGCGCTCGACCAAAAGCAGTGGAAGCAAGCCGAAGAAGGAGCCGCGGTGGTTTCGCGTGTGCTGCAGGATGAGGCAGCGCTGATTTCCGCGGCAGCGGCCAAGCTGGCGGCGGCAAAATAGGCAAAGGCTTTGGTTGCTTGCCCGGAGATAACCCATTCCGTCCTACAACCTCGCGATCGTCGGACTCGGAAACGTCGGGAGGGCGTTTCTGCGGCTGCTCATCTCGAAAGAGACGGAGCTGTGGCGGCGTTACGACGTTCGCTGGCGGCTCACCGGAGTAGCGACGCGCCGTGCCGGCTGGGTTGCTGATCCAGACGGCCTCAACCCCATCGCAACCCTGAACGGCCATTTCCTGGCTCCGCCGCCGAACGCGCCGAAAAATACTCGCGAATGGCTGGAGCGCGCGGGCGCCGATGTGCTCTTTGAAGCCAGTTCGCTGGACGCGAGAACGGGCCAACCGGCCATCGATCACCTAAGAGCGGCGCTGGAGCACGGCGCGCACGCCATCACGGCAAATAAAGGACCGCTCGTGCATGCGTTTGCGGAGTTGACGGCGCTGGCGCGCGAGAAAAATCGCCGCTTCCTCTACGAAGCCACGGTGATGGACGGCGTACCGATTTTTTCGTTTTTTCCGATGGGGCTGCCGGCTACGGAGTTGCGCGGCTTCTGCGGGGTGCTGAACTCGACGACGAACGTGGTGCTCACGGAAGTCGAAAAGGGCCGCTCCTTCGAAGAAGCGGTGAAACGCGCGCAAGCGCTGGGCGTGGCGGAAACCGATCCGAGCGCCGATCTGGACGGCTGGGACTCGGCGGTGAAAGTCGCGGCGCTGGCCATCGTGCTGATGGGCGTGCCCATCGCGATCGATCAGATACGCCGTATTGGAATCCGCGAGTTGAGCGAGGAGAAAATCCGCTCGGTGCGCGCTGCCGGAATGCGCTACAAGTTGGTTTGCCGGGCCGAGCGCCGTGGCGATACTGCGGACTGCAGCGTGCAGCCGGAATTGTTGCTGGCCTCCGATCCGCTGGCGAATCTGGAAGGCACCAGCTCGGCGGTGCGATTTGATCTGGACGTCTTTGGGATTTCGATCGTGGAACACAATCCCGGAATCGAAGCCACCGGATACGGCTTGCTGGCGGATTTTGTGCGCGCGGTGAAGGCGTAGCGGCGCTGCTTGGCGTGCGGCTAGCGGCGGTAATTTTCGGCGTACGCTGGCGTGGGAATGGACGCGTCGCAGCGCGCATCGCGAATCGGCGCGCCCGGCGTGAGTTGCAGGGGAATCACTCCGGCCCACACGCGCAAGGCGTAATCTTCGGCGTCATCTTCCGGCGGGCCGACGCGCAGCTTGGCCGACGCTTCGGTGAGCGGCAAGCGGAGAATGCTGGTGGCTTTCAACTCTTTTTCGCTGGGCTGGCGGGCTTCGTTCCAGCGTCCCGGAAGAATCTTCTCGGTGAAAGCGCGCAGCGCCGCAAGCTTTTCGCCGGCATCTTCAACGAGAACCACTTTGCCTAGAGCGACGACGGAGCGGTAATTCATGGAGTGATTGAAAACCGAGCGCGCCAGCACCAAGCCGTCGGTCAGCGTCACGGTGAGGCACACGGGAATTCCGGCGCCGAGATTGCGGAGCATGCGGCTTGCTGCTGAGCCGTGAAAATAGACGGCGTCTTCGATGCGGGCGAACATCGTTGGAATAACATACGCCTGCCCTTCGACGGAGAATCCGATGTGGCAGACGAGACCTTCGTCGAGAATGGCGCAAATCGTTTCGCGGTCGTAGGCGCCGCGATGGGGTTCGCGCACCACTCGCGTGCGGTCAGTTGGCTGAAGACTTTCGGACACGATGAGCCTCTTGGGAAAACGTGGCGCAAAGTTGATAGCCGGCGCCAAATCGGCATGAATGAAGGATGTGCCATGTTAGCACGCGCAAGCTGGGCAGAAAGCGCGTCCGTGGCACCGGCAGGCAAAAGGCGCCGCCATATTGGAAGGCACTAACAAATGACGAACCCGACCCGGCAGTTTCCCCGACTACAACCTTCGCCGAGGGTATGCGAAACTAACGGCGCGGAAAACAACGCGAGTTCGCGGTTCGGAGACACGATGAGTACACCGGCAATCCGGGGAGCAGAGACGAAGGCACTCGACATCGCATGGGTGAGAGAGCAATTCCCCTCGCTGATGCAGACCGTCAACGGACATGCAGCGGCATTTCTCGATGGACCGGCAGGAACGCAAGTTCCCAAGCAAGTGATGGACGCGGTGCAGAACTATTGGATGAGCTGCAACGCGAATACTTGCGGGGCATTCGAAACCAGCCGGCGCAACGATGCGATGATCGCGGCCACGCGCGGCGCGATGGCGGATTTCTTCCATTGCGATGCCGATGAAGTAGTTTTCGGCCAGAACATGACCACGATCACGTTCGCGCTGTCGCGAGCTATCGCACGCGAACTAAAAGCCGGCGATCAAATCGTAGTAACCACGCTGGATCACGATGCGAATGTATCGCCATGGCGCGCTCTCGAAGAAAAAGGCGTGGTCATCCGGCAGGTGGACATTCGCGAAGAGGATTGCACGCTGGACCTCGATGATTTGAAGCGCAAGATCACGGCAAAGACCAAACTGGTTGCGGTGGGCTACGCTTCGAATGCGGTTGGCACAATCAATCCCATCACGGAAATCACCAAGCTGGCGCATGCGGCTGGCGCGCTCGTGTTTGTTGACGCCGTGCACTACGCACCGCACGGCCCGATTGACGTTCGCGCGCTCGGCTGCGATTTTCTGGTTTGCTCGCCATACAAATTCTTTGGTCCGCATATGGGCACGCTGTACGGCAAGCGCGAGCATCTGCTGCGCTTCACGCCGTACAAAGTGCGGCCGGCGTACGACACGCTGCCGGACCGCTGGGAGACGGGGACGCAAGTGCAAGAACTGATCGCCGGCATCGGCGCTGCGGTCGATTACATCGCGGAACTCGGGCGGCGGTGCGATCCCAACGCGAAAACGCGTCGCGAGGCGCTGCTCGCTGCCTACCGCACAACGGTTCCTTACGAACGCTCGCTCGTCACGCGACTGATCGAAGGGCTACTGCAAATTCCCGGCCTGCATGTATACGGCATTAAGGACGCAAAGCGATTCAACGAGCGGTGCTCGACGCTTTCGCTGCGGCTCGGCGATCACCATCCCACCGCGATTGCGAAGTTTCTCGGCGACCGCGGAATTTTTACCTGGGACGGCAACTACTACGCGCTGAACCTTACCGAGCGTCTCGGCGTCGAGCAAAAAGGCGGCTTGCTCCGCATCGGCCTGGTGCACTACAACACGCCGGAGGAAGTGGGCCGGCTACTCGAGGCATTGCGCGAGCTTGCTGGAGCGTGACGACAGCCAGACGGAGCCTTATGAAACCAATCAAACGGCGCAGGCAAAGCAAAGGTCTTGTCCCGTTTTCGTTGCGGCCTCGGAAGAAGTATCCCTTTCGGACTCCAATCCCGCCGACCTCCGTTGTCAGAGTGAAGGCTTCACCACCTGGCTCGTGGAAAAAGGAAGTAGGCCGGCGTTTTAGAATCGGCTACTACAGCTGGCAAGACGGCTTGGACTGCATTTGGCTCGTGAACGAAGAAGGCAAATACGAACAGGCGATCGATCATGAGTTTTTGCTGAAGAACCTTGAGATCGAGAGCATTGCCAAAGAGCGAAGTTTGTACGGGCGGGGTCGCCCACAACTTGGACCAATGATGCGAGGCCGCTACGGTAAACAACTAGAGGAAGCATGACCAAGCGACCGAAACCTCTCGTGCTGACGGTCTTAGATGGATGGGGATATCGCGCGGAGACACGCGGCAACGCCATCGCGCTGGCGCGCAAGCCGCACTACGATCAGTTGCTGGCGAAATTTCCGAACACGCTGATTCATACTTCCGGTCCCTCCGTCGGCTTGCCGGAAGGACAAATGGGCAACAGCGAAGTCGGGCACATGAATATGGGCGCGGGCCGCGTAGTGCACATGGACATCACGCGGATCGATTTGCTCATCGCCAACAAACAGCTGGATGAAGTGGCCCTTTTCCGCGAGGCCATGGAGCGCGGGCGGCAGCGGCAGCTGCATTTTATCGGCTTGCTGAGCGATGGCGGCGTGCATTCGCACATCCAGCATCTTTTCGCGCTGCTGGAGATGGCCAAGCGGCACCGCGTGGAACGCGTGTTCGTGCATTGCTTTCTGGACGGGCGCGACACTCCACCGAACAGCGGACGCGACTTCGTGCGCCAGTTGCAGCAGAAGATGCGCGAACTGGGCATGGGCGAAATCGCCACGCTCGTCGGCCGCTACTATGCGATGGACCGCGACAATCGCTGGGAGCGCATCGAACTGGCGTATCGCGCGATGGTGCACGGCGAAGCGGGGACGCGCACGAACGATCCCGTCGCGGCGCTGCAGCGCAGCTACGAACAGGACGTGACCGACGAATTCGTGAAGCCCATCGTGGTCACACGCGGCGAGAGTGACGGCGCTGCCGCACCGCCCGCCGGGCTGATTCGCGACGGCGACGCCGTGATTTTCTTCAACTTCCGAGCCGACCGCGCGCGGCAAATCACGTACGCCCTGGCGGCGCCCGATTTCGACAAGTTCGCCGATCCCCAGCGGCCGGCAAATCTCTTTTACGTGGCGATGACGCAGTACGACAAGAACTGGCCGTGGCTGAAGTATGTAATCGCGCCGGAAAAGCTCGAACACATCATCGCGCAAGTATTCGCGGAGCTGAATTACCGGAATCTGCGCACCGCGGAAACGGAAAAGTACGCGCACGTGACGTATTTCTTTAACGGCGGCGTGGAAAAGCCCTTTGCTGGCGAGGAAAGGATCTTGGTGCCGTCGCCGAAAGTGGCGACTTACGATTTGAAACCGGAGATGTCTGCCGCGGGCATCACGGAGACCGTCGTGAAAGCGATCGAAAAAGGCGAGTTCGACGCCATCATCATGAATTACGCCAACGCGGACATGGTCGGGCACTCCGGCAAGCTGGAAGCGGCGATCAAAGCGGTGGAAGCTGTGGACGCGGGACTCGGCACCATTTATCAAGCGCTGAAGCCGCACGGCGGCGCGTGGATCATCACCGCGGATCACGGCAACGCCGAAACGATGATCGATCCCGTGACCGGCGGGCCGCACACGTATCACACCACGAATCCGGTGCCGCTGATTCTGGTCAGCAACGAGGAGCGCGTACAACTCAATTCCGGCGGCGCGCTGCGCGACATCGCACCCACACTGCTCGGCATCCTCGGCCATTCGCAACCGAAAGAAATGACCGGCAGCGACTTGCGCAAACGCCTCTGACCTCGACCGTGAGCCCGACCATGAACCGCACTACTCCCGCTGAAAGCAAACTGGTCATCTGCGTGTGGCACCCGTTTACCGAATGGCGTCCCAAGCCGCTGATGGCGGAAGCGATTCGCAAACGCTGGCCGGAAATGCACGTCCTGCACCTTCCGGACTACGACCAGTTGCCACCGGAATTGCCGGACACGGACATTTTCGTGGGCTACTCGCTGCGCGCGCAGCAGTTGAAGGACGCCAGGAAACTGAAGTGGATTCACTCGACGGCAGCAGGCGTGGCGCAATTGATGTATCCGGAGCTGCGCGATTCCGGAATCATGGTCACCAATCCGAGCGGAATCTTTTCTGTACCTATGGCCGAGCACACCATCGGAATGTTGCTGGCGCTGGCGCGAAATCTTCCGGATTGCGTGCGCGGGCAGGATCGCAGCGCATGGGTGCAGCAGGAGCTCTGGGACAAGCCGCAACACCTCACCGAGCTAAACGGGCAGGTTCTGCTGATCGTGGGCTTTGGCTCGATTGGCCGGGAAGTGGCGCGCCGTGCACGCGCATTCGATATGCGCGTGTGGGGCGTAACACGTTCCGGTAAAGGCGATCGCACGCTCGCCGAAAAAATCGTCGCGGCGAAGGATTTGAACGCGGTGTTGCCGGAAGCGGATTACGTGCTGATCGCTGCTCCCGAGACATCAGAGACGAAACACCTGATCGGCGAAGCCGAGCTGGCGCGCATGAAGCCGGGCGCACGCTTAATCAATGTTGGCCGGGGCTCACTGCTGGACGAAGTGGCGCTTATTCGCGCGCTCGAAAGCGGCAAGCTGGGGGGCGCCGCGCTCGACGTAACGCAAACCGAGCCGCTGCCTGCAGAAAGTGACTTGTGGAAGGCTCCGAACTTGTTCATCACGCCGCACACCAGCGCGGTAAGCGATCGCTTGTGGCATCGCGAAACCGCGCTACTGCTTGAATTGCTGGGTCTGTGGTTCGCAGGAAAAGAACTGTTCAACCAGGTGAACTTCACCAAGGGCTACTGAACGCCTCGAGATCACTCCGCGAACTATTCTTGCGGCACCGACGCCGAGACTTTGTCTTTCTTCTCCGGCTTCTCGGGGGCGGAATTCTCGACCACGCCTCCCGCTTTCGGCGCCATGTATCCTTCGCGCGCATAAACCACGTATTTCTGTTTCTTGCCTTTCTGGTCCAGCACCGTCAGCGGACCGCCGTCAGGGGCCACCAGCTCGACTTTCACTTTGTGAAACTTCCCGTCGTTCGCCCCGCCTGACGGTGAGTACGACAGGCTGTATTGATGCCGCAGGAACGACGCAACCTGGCGCATGTCGTCCGGAATTTCGCCATCGAATTGCGGAAACCATGCGAAGCCGCCGGTGAGCTGGGCGAACGTCTTCATCTGATTCTCGGCTTGCAGGTAAGTCATATGCGAGCCGGTCGAGCCGTGCGAGTCCAGGAAATTAGTGTAGGTCTTGTCCAGGCCGATCACGAAAATCGTCACATCGCTTTGCCGCAGCAGCTTCAGGGTCTGATCCAGCGTGTGCTTCGAAAACGTGTCCACGCCGCTGGCCAGCAGCAAAATGGACTTCTTGCCGCTCACATCCTTCAGCTTTTCGTTGGTTTCCAGAAGCGCGTCGAAAACGTTGGACTCGGAAAATCCCGGGAAATAGAGGTGGTAAATGGCGTTCAAGACTTCGTTCTTGTCCTGCGTAAAATCAACTTCCGTGCGCGTCTTCATATCGAAAGTAACCAGCGCGACCCAATCTTTCTGCTGCAAGTTGGGGAAGAACGCCGGCGCCCAGATGCGCGCTTGATTCGAGAACCAGTTGTAATACCCACGGCTGCTGAATTCCATGAGCATCACGATGGTGATCGGCGCTTCGGTCGGCGCAAAGTTGCTGATGGTCTGCGGAACGCCATCATCGGTAATCTTGAAATTTTCGCGCTTCAAACCGGTGAGGATATCGCCATGCTGCGTGGTAGCCACCACGTCCAACGTGACCACCGGCACTTCGACGGAAATCGAGGTGCCCGATTGCGCGGGCGGCGCTTGCGGCGGCTTGGCTGGAGTCTGCTGCGGCTGCTGCTGCGCCGGTTTCTGCTGCTGCGGCTGCGAGCCGCTCTGCGGACCGTCCGGCGCCTGCGCGAACCCGAGTTGCGCCGCGAATGGCACGGAAAAGACGCCCGCCGCGATCACCAGCAATGCTTTGCAGAATCGTATTTTCATGCCTAAGGCCTCCCCGTCAAGCACATCCACGGCACCCCTACTGACAATACCGCTGCCAAGCCTTTATTATGCCCCAACAACGGCTCTCCCGCGCTGCTCGCCGGCAAGCGAACCGTTGAAGTTACGCAACCAGCCGGCACGACCCCGGGTGGCGGTCCCGGAGCGCGTGTTAGTATGAAGCTCAATTGGCAAAAAAAGGTTTCCTGAGGCGAATTGGCCCGGCGCGTCGCGATCGAGCCCGCACAACGAGGAGGATGCATTGGTGGATGCAAAGCAGAGATTACAGGCAGGGTTGGGCGTCGCCGTGGCGGTCCTGGTGGCCGTTGCGTCCCTGGTGACAAGCACTCCGGCTTTTGCGCAAGTGCCGGCAGCGCCCGGAATTCCGGCCAGCACACCGCCTTTGCCCGCTAGCCCCGTCGGCGACACCACCGCCATTGCCAGGGAAGCGCAGGGCTGGCTCATCGACCTTATCCGCATCAACACCACCAACCCGCCGGGCAACGAACAGCTCGCCGCAAAGTACATTGCCGGCGTCCTCGAGAAGGAAGGAATCTCGTCCGAGCTTCTGGAACTGGCTCCTGGCCGTAGCGCGCTGGTGGCGCGTCTGCAAAGTTCCGCGGTGGCGGACCCATCGCGAGCGCTGCTGCTCGTCGCGCACATGGACGTGGTGGGCGTGGACAAGACCAAATGGACGGTCGATCCTTTTGGCGGCATCGTCAAGGACGGCTACATCTGGGGACGCGGCGCCATGGACGATAAAAGCATGCTCGCCGCAAATCTGGCGGCGTTCATCGCGCTCAAACGCTCCGGGGCGCACCTGAATCGCGACGTGATCTTCCTGGCCACCGCAGACGAAGAGCAAGGCGGCGACGCCAGCATCAAGATTCTGATCAACAAGTATTGGCAGAAATTTGCCGCCGGCTTCGCGTTGAATGAAGGCGGCGAAGTGTTTATGAAGAATGGCAAGGTGCAATACGTGGCGGTGCAGGCCAGCGAGAAAGTGGCTATGAACGTTGCGGTGATCGCGCGCGGGCCGTCAGGGCACGCCTCGCGTCCCACGAAAGAAAATGCCGTGGTGCATCTGGCCACCGCCGTCGAGAAAATTGGGAACTATTCCGCTCCGGTGCACTTCACGACCATTGTGCGGCGCTATTTCGAACAACTGGCAACGCTCCAAGACGATGAAATCGGCAAGTGGATGCGCTCGCTGGACACCGCGGACCGCGGCGAGCACGCGCAGCGCGTCATCTCCGAAGCCAATCCGCTGTGGAATTCGATGCTGCGCGATTCCATCGCTCCCACCATGCTTTCCGCCGGCGTGAGGAACAACGTGATTCCCGGCGAAGCGCGCGCCAATCTGAATATTCGCCTCTTGCCCGGGAATACCATCGACGTGCTGGTCGCCGAGCTAACCAAGTTGGTCAACGATCCGCAGATTCGTTTCGAGATTCAGCCGGATGCCGGTCTCGCCGCTCCGCCCTCCTCGCTCGAAACCGATTTCTACGCGCTGATCTCCAAAGTGGCGGCGCAGGAGTTTGGCGGCGTGCCGGTGCTGCCCTTTCAGTCCACCGGCGCAACGGATTCCGCGCAGTTGCGCCTGCGCAACGTGCAGTCCTACGGCCTCGAACCCTTCCCCATGACGGACCAGGACTTCAGCCGCATGCATGGCGACGACGAGCGCTTGCCCGTGGCGTCGTTCAGCAAAGGTGTCGACTTCCTCGCCAAAATCGTTGCGGAGTTTGCCGCGACGCGATAGTTTCCTTACTCCGGATGCGCGGCCCGCGAAATGGAATCACCGGCGGCCGCAAGCGAAGAGTATCTCCAGGAAAACGGAAAATGGCCTTTCGCCACTCAAAAATCGTCTGCACCATCGGGCCGGCCAGCCGGTCGCCCGAGCTCATCAGCAAGCTGCTGCGCGCCGGAATGGACGTGGCACGCCTGAATTTTTCTCACGGTTCGCACGAGGAGCACGCCAAAAGTATAGCGGCATTGCGCGCCGCCGCGGTCGCGCACCAGAAACCCATCGCCATACTCGCCGATTTGCAAGGGCCGAAGATCCGCACTGGCGCGCTGGCCGGCGGCGGCCTGGTGCAACTGCGCACCGGTCAGACGTTCATCATCACCACCAGGCATATTCTCGGAGATTCCACTCGCGTGAATACCACGTTCACGCAACTTCCGCGCGAAGTGCATCGCGGCGATCGCATCCTGCTTTCCGATGGGCTGATCGAGCTGCGCGTAAAACAGGTCCGCGGCTCCGATGTGATCTGCGAAGTGGTGAACGGCGGAGCGCTCGGCGAACACAAAGGCATCAACCTTCCCGGGATAAAATTGCGCGTGCCCGCTCTGACGGCCAAGGATCGCGCCGATCTTGCATTTGCCATCAAGCATGGTGCGGATTACATCGCTGTGAGTTTTGTGCGCCGCCCCGAAGACGTTTTACTGGCCAAACGCTTGATCCGGCGGATGCGAAAAGATACGCCGGTAATCGCCAAACTCGAAAAACCCGAAGCGATCGAAAAGCTCGACGAAATCCTGCGCGTTTCCGACGGCGTGATGGTCGCGCGGGGTGACCTCGGCGTGGAGATGAGCCCGGAACGCGTCCCGGTGGTGCAGAAGATGGTGATTGCGCGCGCGCGCGAATTCCGCCGCCCGGTCATCACCGCGACGCAGATGCTGGAGTCCATGACCGAGAATCCGCGCCCCACCCGCGCGGAGGCTTCGGACGTGGCCAACGCCATCTTTGACGGCTCCGATGCCGTGATGCTATCGGCGGAGACCGCCAGCGGCAAATATCCGGTCGAAGCGGTCAGCATGATGGCGCGCATTATCGAAGAAGCGGAAGGAAGCATTCACGAATTCCCGCGCCCGGCCGTGCAGGAGCGGCTTAAGATCGCGGAAACGGTTGCCGAGTTGGTGTGCCACGCTTCGCGCGAACTGCACATGAAAGTGATTGCGGTGTTCACGCACAGCGGATTCACCGCGCGCCTGGTGTCACGCTACCGGCCGCTGGTGCCGATTATCGCGCTTTCGCCGGAGGCGGCCACGCGGCGGCGGCTGGCGCTGATTTGGGGCGTGCGGCCGAGACACATCGCCAACGTGCGGAAGATCGATGGGCTGGCTGCTGTTGCCGAGAAGCGGCTGCTGGAAGAGGGACTGGTGCGGAAAGGCGATGTGATCGGCATCGTCGCCGGAACGCCCATGGGCATTCGCGGGACGACGAACTTCATGCGATTCCACGTAATCGGCGAACCCGCGTAGCACTTCTAAATCTTGGCTGGTGGTTTTTCTTTATTTTTCCCTACGTCTTTACATCGTTGCTTCTTTACTTCTTTTCGTCCTCATCCACAGTGCGGCATTTCGCTAATTCACCCAACGGTCCGGCCGCGAAGGCGGATCGCCTTTGTGCTTGTTGATGTAGACGTCGAAACGCTTGCGATTGCGGCGCAGCTGCCAGTCCGACACGGTGTTGCGCACACTGTAGAGAAACGAACCGCGGCGCAGATAAACGTACCCGACGAGCATTCCGCCGAAATGACAGAGATGGCTGATGTTGTCGCCGCCAACGCCGAAAGTACCGAGAAACTCCAGCACCGTCATGATGATGACGAAGGTGCGCATGCGCATCTTGACCGGAATCGGAAACATGATCACCTGGCGATCCGGGAAAAGAATCGCGCAGGCGAGCAGCACGCCGAAGATTGCGCCGGAAGCGCCGATGGTGGGTACGTCCATGTCCGACAGCGGCCGGCCCCACAGCACGGGAATGGCTTTCACAAACAGGTTGATCAGGCCGGCGCCGACTCCGGTGAGGAAGTAGTAGCGCAGGAAGCGATTGCGGCCCCAGACGATCTCGAGCTCGCGGCCAAACATCCACAGGACGAACATGTTGGTGAGGATGTGGAAGATGTTGCTGGCGTCATGGAGGAACAGATACGTGAAGGGCTGCCAGACGCGCAAGCCCTGAATCGCGGCGGAAGGGACCAGGCCGAACAGAAGGACGAAGCGGTTGTACGCGGACACTCCGGAGAAGACCCGGAGGAGAATCTCGAGCATGAAAACGGCGACATTGGCGACGACCAGCCATTGCACGGCAGGCGTGATGTAGAAGTTGAAGCTGAACCGGTAATTGCGGATGCCCGAGCGCGGCGCCATTATTTTTCCAGAGTACCGCGGTGCTGTGGGGCAGTCAAAGGCGAAAGGCTTTGGAAGTACGGGCGGCTGGAGGAGTATCGCGGAGGGCGCGCAGGCGAGGGCTCAGGCTGAGGCCGGAGACGCACTGGTGGAGCTGTACGCAGCGGCAGCGCTGCAGGCGGCGAAGGAATTCGAGGAGGCGCTGCGTTTTGGCCAGGCGTTGTTGCAGTTCAGCGATTTTGCTGGAGGTGAGCTTGCGCCAGCGGGTGGATACCGGAGTTTTTTCGCGGAAGCCGGTGAAGAAGAGCTTGATTTCAGCAAGGGTGAAGTCCATTTCGGTGGCGAAGCGGATCAGCAGGACGCGGTCGAGTGCGTCCGCGGGATAGCGGCGCTGGCCGTTGAGGCGGTCTGGCGGGGCCAGCAGGCCGAGCTTTTCGTAGTAGCGGATCGCAGAAGCGTTGACGGCGGCGTGTTTGGCGAGTTCTCCGATTTTCATTTCCCCTCCTTGAATGACGTACGCCTGACTGCCGAGCAAACTTGCCGCGATGGGGCCAGCCCGCTGCGGCGGGCGACCCTGCGCAGGAATCATACTTGACTTAAAGCGGACTTCAAGTTCTAGGATTTGCACTGCGATGTGGCAAATCCTTGACTGGAGGCAGACGATGCGAAATACATTAGCGAAGACGAACAAGATGCAGGCGGCAGTGGGCGTGCTTTGTTTGATCAGCTTAGGAGGAATGGAGATAAATGTAGCGGCGCAAGATACACAAGCGGCGCGGGCGGAGAAGCAGGCGATGACCACGCAGAGCGGGTTCTACTGCAATATCAAGGCATTAAGCGCAAGCGAACGGGCGAGGCACAAGGAGTTGACGGAGAAGCTGATGTCCTCGCGGACAGACACGGTCGAGACGGAGAAGGGATACGAATTCCAGTACAGCCCGGCGAAGGTTTCGGTGGCGGAAGTGGCGGAATGGGTGGTCAGGGAGAGCAAATGCTGCCCGTTTTTTGATTTTCATATCGATTTGGAGAATGAAGGGCAGTTGGTGTGTCTGCGGCTGACCGGCCGCGAAGGGATCAAGGCGTTTATTCGATTGGAGTTTTCGTTGTAACGAAACGCGCTCCGTTTTCGAAGAAAGCTAAAACTCGGGCTGTATGGACCGCGCCATATCGAGGGTGATGCGCTGCTTGCGCCGGTACGAGAGGTTGGCCATGTGGCAGGCGAGAGCGGAACGGTAGCCGATTTCCGGAGGAGCGTTGGGGATTTTGCGGCTGCGGATGCAATCGATCCAATTGGCCATGTGGTCTTGCCCTTGCGATTCGCCGGGCAGCGGCGTGCCGTGCGGGCGGTTGTCTTTCTCGGGATAGTAGCGGATGCCGGCGGCGGAACGGCCGGTGACCATATCGTTCGAGCCGGCAATGTGCTCGATGGTACCGTCGCTGCCGAGCAGCCGTTCACCGAGACCGAAGCGGCTGTTGCTGAAGGTGGATTGCCAGGTGACCACGATGTCGCCGGGAAAATCGAAGGTGACCGCGATGGTGTCCGGCACCTGGCGGCCATCTTTTTCGGAGAACACCCCGCCCGTCATGTAGGCAGCGGCGGGAAGCGGTAGGTCGAGCGCGGTCATGATCCAGGCAATCTGATGGACCATGTTCTCGGTGATGTTGCCGCCGGAGAATTCCCAGAACAAGCGCCAGTTGATGAATTTGAAAGCGTCGAAGTTGCGCGCGCGGCGGCCGTTGAGGAAAGCGTCCCAATTCACGTTTTGAGAAGTGCAATCAAGCGGCACGGGGCGGATCCACTGCGGCTGGCCGTGGGGAGTGTTGCGGCTCATCCAGGATTCAACTTGCGTGACCTTGCCGACGATACCGTCCTTGATCCATTTGCAAGCGTCGGCCAGGGAACCGGAGCTTTCGTGTTGCAGGCCGATCTGAATCACGCGGTCGGAGGCTTTGGCGGCGGAGAAACATTTTTCCGCTTCGGGAATGGACCACGTCATGGTTTTTTCGGCGTAGAGGTCCTTGCCGGCGGAAAGAGTGTCGAGAAAATGGCGCGCGTGAATGTGCAGCGGGCTGGCGACGATGATGGCGTCGAGCGATTTCATGTCGAGGAGTCGGCGATGGTCGGTAAAGGTCTGAAGGCCGGGAGCCAAGAGCTTGGCTTCATCGTGGCGGCGCGTGTAGACGTCGGCGATGGCCACGAGTTCCGCGTTGGGGGCAGCGAGAACCTGCTTGAGCAGCTCTTGGCCGCGAGCACCGGCGCCGATCATGCCGATGCGCACGCGATCGTTGGCGCCGAGGATGCGCGGCGGGTAGAGCAGGAACGCCGCGGAGCCGAGACCGGCCTGCTTGAGGAAATCACGTCGCGTTGCGTTGGCCATGGGATGCTCCTGCCGCGCTGAGCTGCAGCGCAAACTACAATTTAGCCGCTTCTTGAAGGGCGGCATTCATTCCGGCCCAGCTTTGGCGCGTGGACTCCTCCGGAGTTGCTGCGCCGCGCCAGTGCGTCTCGAGACTGACGGCGAGATGATAGCCGTCGCGCCGCAGGGCGCGAAACTGGCCGACCCAGTCGATCACGCCGCGGCCCATAGGGGCCCAATCATAGCCGGAACCGTCGGGCTTTTTAATGGCGTCTTTGCAATGACAATGTCCGATGCGGTTTTTGGGCAGAAGAGTGTATCCGTCGGGATAGGGGCGTTCGCCGAGAGTAGCGGCGTTGCCGGGGTCCCAGTTCAGCAAGAGATGAGGCGACTGGATGGCGGCGAGGACTTGAGCGGCTTCGGCGCCGGTGGCGGTGTTGCACGCGGGCTCATTCTCGAGGACCAGGATGATTCCCTGTTGGCCGGCTTTGCTGGCGGCGTCGAGAAGTTTTTGGTTGATGGCGGCGCGGTGGGGAACAGGATTTTCGAGACGCCAGAAGTCAAAGCAGCGAATGCGGTCGGTGCGGAAAGACTTGGCAAGGGCGATGCTGCGGTCGAGGACATCACCCTGCTGGTCGAAGGTGAAATCGGCATTGAACTGGGCGCCTGCGGGGCTGAATTGCGATTTAGGCGCGCCGGGCCAATCGACTTTGAAGAGCGGGCTGGCGATGTCGGTGACGCGGAGATTGAATTTATCGAGGATGTGCAGCGCTTCAGCGATTTCTTTCGCGTCGAGAGACAGGATGTTTTTATTCCACAGGCCACGCAGTTCGACCCAGGACATACCGAATTCGTTGGCGGCGATGCCGCAGGCGTGGGCAAAATCCTGCGCGATTTCGTCGGTGATAACCGAGACGCGGAATGGAGATGGGAAGCGCGGTTGCGAGAAGAGAGGAATCGCGGTGGAAGCTGCGGCGAAGGCGCCGAGTCCGGCGAGGAATTGGCGGCGTGAGGATGGAGGGGTCATTTGGTTAATTTAGCGGTGAAAGTGATTCCAGAGCCAGAGCAGAAGACTAAGAGCAACGCTAAGGAGAAGGCAAGTGGCAATCGGAAAGTACATGGTGGAGTGTTCGCCGCGGTGGACGATGTCTCCGGGGAGGCGGCCGAGACGCAATGGGAGCTTGGCGCCCAGAAACAGCAGCGCGCCGATGACGACGGCCACGCCGCCGAGAATCAGGAGCGTCCGGCCTAGTTCGCGGAGCGGGTCCATAAATACTCCGGGGAAAAAGCCTAGGCTGAACGAGGTGCGGAGAAAGTCGCTTCGCGGATGAGCCCCGACAGCGTCTGAGTTGGCACAGACCCTTCGATGCTCAGGGTGAACTGAAGTCTGTGCTACTGGGATTTTAGATGAGTTCGAGCCCGGAGAAGAAGTAGGCGATCTCGAAGGCGGCGGTTTCGGAGGCGTCGGAGCCATGCGTGCAATTGTTGCCGATGCTGGTGCCGAGGTCGTGGCGGATGGTGCCGGGCGCGGCCTTCTTGGGATCGGTGGCGCCCATGGTGTCTCGCCATTTCAGGATGGCGCCTTCGGCTTCGAGGACCATGGCAAAAATTTTGCCGGAGGACATGAAGTCGGTCAGCTCGCCGAAGAAGGGGCGCTCTTTGTGCACGGCGTAGAAGCCGCCGGATTCTTCCTTAGTTAGCCGCATGGACTTAATCGCGACAATCTTGAAGCCAGCCTTGTGGATGCGCGACAGGATTTCGCCTTGCTGCGATGCTTTTACGGCATCTGGTTTGATGATTGCGAACGTGCGTTCGAGTAACACTAAAAAATCCTCCGATTGAGTTTTGAATCGTTGCAGGTGTTTGCCTGCGGCTTACGCGGGCGGGGCTAGCCCCGCCCCTACCAAGACAAAAACCTACTTTAGCGCGGCGGCCATGGTGCTGCCGAGGTCCGCGGGAGTTTGCACGGTGTGGATGCCGGCGGCGGCCATGGCGGCGTATTTATCTTTAGCGGTGCCTTGGCCGCCGCTGATGATGGCGCCAGCGTGGCCCATGCGGCGGCCCGGGGGTGCGGTTTGTCCGGCGATGAAGCCGACTACGGGCTTCTTCACGTTGGCTTTGATGTATTCGGCGGCGCGTTCTTCGGCGTTGCCGCCGATTTCGCCGATCAGGATGATGGCGTGCGTGTCGGGATCTTCGTTGAAGAGTTTGATGGCATCGAGGAAAGATGTGCCGATGATGGGATCGCCGCCGATGCCGATGCAAGTGGATTGGCCGATACCGAGGCGGGTGAGCTGGTCGACGGCTTCGTAAGTGAGCGTGCCGCTGCGGCTGACGACGCCGACGTGGCCCTGCTTGTGAATGCGCCCGGGCATGATGCCGATTTTGCATTTGCCGGGAGAAATGACGCCGGGGCAGTTGGGGCCGATCAGGCGCGTTTTCTTGAAGTCGGCGGAAACAGTGGCGCGGACCATGTCGATGATCGGAATGCCTTCGGTGATGCAGATGACGAGCGGAAGCTCGGCGTCGGCAGCTTCGAGAATGGCGTCCGAAGCGTAGGGTGGCGGAACGAAAATGACCGAGGCGTTGGCGCCGGTGTGCTTTACGGCTTCGGAGACGGTGTTGAAGACGGGGCGTTCGAGATGCTTGGTGCCGCCTTTGCCGGGCGTAATGCCGCCGACAACGTTGGTGCCGTACTCGATCATCTGCTGCGCGTGGAAAGTGCCTTCGCGGCCCGTAAAACCTTGCACGATCAGGCGAGTTTTTTCGTTTACCAGGACGCTCATCGGGCGCCTCCCGCGAGCTTGACTACTTTTTCGGCGCCGTCTTTCATGCCTTCGGCGATGGTGAAGTTGAGGCCGCTTTCGCGAAGGATTTTCTGGCCGAGCTCGACGTTAGTGCCTTCCATGCGGATCACCACGGGAACCTTGAGTTGCAAATCTTTCGCCGCGGCGACGACGCCGGTGGCGAGAACATCGCAGCGTAGGATGCCGCCGAAAATGTTGATGAAGACGGCTTTCACGCTGGGATCGCCGATGAGAATGCGGAAAGCGTTTTTGACTTGATCGGCGGAAGCGCCGCCTCCAACGTCGAGGAAATTCGCCGGCGAGCCTCCCGCGTATTTGATGATATCCATAGTGGCCATGGCCAGCCCGGCGCCGTTAACCATGCAGGCCACGGTGCCGTCGAGCTTGATGTAATTGAGGCCGTATTTGGAAGCTTCGACCTCGAGAGGATCTTCTTCGTCGAGATCGCGGAGTTCGCGCAGCTCTTTGTGGCGGAACAGGCCGTTGTCGTCGAAAGTCATCTTGGCGTCGAGCGCAACGAGGCGGCCATCGCCGGTGACCACGGCCGGATTGATTTCGAGCATGGAAGCGTCGGTATCGACGAAGGCACGGTGCAGCGCCTGCAAAAACGGTCCGGCGTTGGTAGCCACTTCGCCGGAAAGGCCGAGACCGAAGATAAGTTTGCGCGCTTGATACGGCTGCAGGCCGACGGCGGGATGAATGCTTTCATGCATGATGGCTTCGGGATTGGTTTTGGCGACTTCCTCGATGTCCATGCCGCCGGAGGCGCTGGCCATGAAAACGACTTTGCCTTCGGCGCGATCTATGAGGATGGAAAGGTACAGCTCGCGCTTGATGTCGAGGCCTTCTTCGATGAGCAGGCGCTTGACGATACGCCCCCCGGGGCCGGTTTGCACGGTAACGAGATTCATGCCCAGCATGTGGCTGGCGATTTCCGCGGCTTCGTCCGGGGAATGGGCCAGCTTGACGCCCCCGGCTTTGCCGCGGCCGCCGGCGTGAATCTGTGCTTTGACCACCACCACCGGGGTCTTGAGCCGCGCGGCGCCTTCGCGGGCTTCTTCCCTGGTGAAAGCGACTTCGCCCCGGGGGGTGGTAACACCGTAGCGAGACAAAATCGCCTTGGCCTGATACTCATGAATCTTCATCTGGGGTCCGTGGTGTTAGAATTTGCAGACTGGTTGAAACAAAGAGTGTAAACGGAAAGGGAGTGAGGGAGCAAGGAGGCGGGGCGCCGTTTGGCGCGCTCAAGTGTCAACGCACCTCCCCTGGTTTTTACGTAAGTGTTCATTCTAAAGGTAGTTAAAGTCCTTTGTTTTGATGCACTTTTGCAAGTGTTGATTCTAAAGGGGTTAGGTTGCCTGTAGGCGGGACGAATTTGCGCGTTTCTAGTCCCGGAGGAAAGCGAGAGGCAATGAGAAAAAGAATTTGGGCTTGGGTGATTTTCCTCGCGTGCCTTCTGGTGCTGAGCCTGGGGGCGACGGCATATTCGGCCCTGGCAAATGGGGCGCTGATTGGGGTGCGGTTGACGCTGCTTGCGGTGCTGTCGGTCTTGACGGTACGGGAATGGTGGCGAGGGCGGCAGGACACTGGTGGAAGGTGGGAAGGACGTCGTGCGGATGCGGGAGACCGTTTTCTGCGGCGGTGGCGGGATTGGTATTACGGGGACGCGAAGAAGCCTCATTGACGGACTGATGGCACTCACAATCATAGCTGGGCTGGAAGCGGGGCGGGTGTTGAGGCGCGCGGACGCGGAAGCGCTGATGGAGGAGCTGCTGTGCGGGCGCGTGGCGACGGCGGAGATTGTGCGGCTGCTGGTGGCGATGAATGGGCGGCCAGTGCAGGTGGCGGAGTTGGCGGGATTTGCTACGGCGATGCGGCGGCATGCGGCGAAGCCGTTTGCGGAGGGCGAGGCGATTCCGGAGCGGCTGGTCGATACGTGCGGCACCGGCGGCAAAGCCGCGGGGACGTTCAATATTTCGACGGCGGCCGCGATTGTGGCGGCGGCGGCGGGCGCGCGGGTGGCCAAGCACGGGAACCGCGGAATGAGTTCGCCAAGCGGATCTGCGGATGTGTTGGAGGCGCTGGGCGTGCGGGTGGACATTCCGATGGAGCGGCACGGGCGGGCGATTCGGGAGATTGGGATTGGATTTTTGTTTGCGCAGATGGCGCATACATCGATGCGGCACGCGGTGGAGGCACGGAAGAAAATTGGCGTGCGGACGGTCTTCAATCTGTTGGGGCCACTGACAAATCCGGCGGGAGCGCGATTTCAAGTGGTGGGCGTGCCGTCGGCTGAGTTGGTGGACGTGATGGCGGCAACGCTGGCAGAGCTGGGCACGGAGCGTGCGTTTGTGGTGCATGGAGCGGGCGGGGTGGATGAGATTTCGTTGGCAGGCGAGACGCTGATGGCGGAACTTAGCGATGGCGAAATAAAGCGATTCGTTGTGACGCCGGAAGATTTTGGCGTGCATCGCGCGGCAATGGAGGAAGTGGCGGGCGGGACTCCAGTAGAAAACGCTACTGCGATAGGAAGAGTGCTTGAGGGCGAACTGGGGCCGAAGCGGGATATCGTGGTGATGAACGCAGCGGCAGCGCTCGCGGCCTCGGGCGTTGCGCCGGATTTTCGCCTGGGCGCAGAACTGGCGGCGAAGGCGTTGCGTTCGGGCGCGGCGAAGGAAAAACTGGAAACGCTGGCCAAGTTTACAGAATGAAGAGAGACCGGTTTCGTTGTTCCTTGGGAGGACGACTTTGAAGACTTTGGGGCGGCAGCTTGCTCTGTTTGTGCTGTTGGGTTGCTGCGCGGGAGCGCAGGAGCCGGCTGCAAAGGTGGAGCAGCGGACGGTGGTGCCGGCAAACGTGGTAGTGCAGGAAGTGCGCGCGTACCGGATGGACAACGAGAAGCGCATCGTGCGGGAGCTTACGGAGTTCCTGGCGATACCGAACGTGGCGAGCGACACGGAGAATATTCAGAAGAACGCGGCGCATCTGGTGGAGATGCTGGAGGCGCGCGGGATCGAAACGCATCTGCTGCCGATTACGGGACGCGGGCCGGTGGTCTTCGGCAAGCTGACTACGCCAACGGCGCGGCGAACGGTGATTTTCTACGCGCACTATGACGGGCAGCCGGTGGATGCGGCGGCGTGGACGGATGGGAAGCCGTTCGAACCGGCGCTGCGCAGCGACGCGATCGAGGCGGGCGGCAAACGCATACCATTTCCTGAAAACGGCACAAAAGAAGCCCACTCCTATCAGGACGCGTGGCGAATTTATGCGCGGTCGGCTTCGGACGACAAGTCTCCGATTGTGGCCATGCTGGCGGCGATCGACGCGTTGCGGGCGCGCAACATTCCGCTGGGCGTAAATCTGAAGTTAGTGCTGGAAGGCGAAGAAGAAGCCGGCTCCGATCATCTGCAGCAGGCTTTGGAGCTGCACAAGAATTTGCTGGACGCGGATTTGCTGATTACTGGCGACGGGCCGGTACATCAGAGCGGGCGGCCACTGATTTTTTTCGGCAATCGCGGGGACATCGGGCTGGATATCACGGTGTATGGACCGGTGCGTGCGCTGCACAGCGGACACTACGGGAACTGGGCGCCGAATCCGGCGATGGAACTGGCGCGGCTGCTGGCTTCCATGAAGGATGCGAGCGGGCGGGTGCTGATCGACGGATATTATGACGACATTGCTCCGTTGCGGGACGCGGAAAAGAAAGCGCTGGAGGCGATGCCGCAGAACGATGCGGACCTCGAGCGCGAGCTGGGAATCGCCAAGCCGGAAGGCGGCGGGAAAAAGCTGGTGGAGCTGTTGATGGAGCCGTCGCTGAATATTCGCGGGCTGCGCAGTGCTTATGTGGGAGCGCAGGCGCAGAATGTTGTGCCGGAGCAGGCGGAGGCTTCGCTGGACGCGCGGCTGGTGAAAGGCGAAGACCCGCACCAGAAATTCGAGCAGATCGCTGCGTTTATTCAGAAGCAGGGATACTACGTGGTGGACCGCGAGCCGACGATGGAGGAGCGGCGGACGCACGCGCTGATCGCGAAGGTGATCAACCAAGGGGGTTACCGGGCGTCGCGGACGTCGATGGAATTGCCGGCTTCCATGGCGGTGATCAGCTTGATGCGGGCGGCTACTGGCGGGGACTTGGTGATCGCGCCGACGCTGGGCGGGAGCGTGCCGATGTATATTTTTGAGGATTTCGGGTTGCCTTGGATCGGAGTGCCGATCGTGAATTACGACAATCATCAGCATAGTTCTGATGAGAATTTGCGGCTGGGGCATTTTTGGCGGGGGATTGAGACTTATGCGGCGCTGCTGGCGGATTTGAATTGGTGAGGGAGAAAGAGAAAGAAGGAAAAAAGATAGCGCAGAGACGCAGAGGGCGCTGAGGTTCGCGGAGTTGGGGACGCCGGGCTAAAGCCCGGCGCCTACAAAGGCGCCTCCAAAAGCGTTTTACAGCTGCAGGAAATTTTGCAGGAGTTGCTTGCCGCAGGTGGTTAGGACGGACTCGGGGTGGAACTGGACGCCTTCGAGCTGGTAGCGGCGGTGGCGGAGGCCCATGATGATGCCGTCGTCGGTTTCGGCGGTGATGGTGAGTTCCCGCGGAAGCGACTTGCGTTCGACAATCAGCGAGTGGTAACGCGTGGCGGTGAAGGCTTTGGGCAGCTTGCGGAAAATGTTTTTGCCGTCGTGGTGGATTTGGCTGGTTTTGCCATGGAAGAGTTTGGGGGCGCGGATGATTTTTCCGCCGAAGGCGGCGCCGATGGCTTGATGGCCGAGGCAGACGCCGAGGATTGGGAACTTGCCGGCGAGGCGCTCGACCAGCTCGACGGAAATGCCGGCTTCCTGCGGCGTGCAAGGACCGGGCGAAATGACGATGCGCTCGGGGTTGCGGCGGATAATTTCTTCGACGGATATTTTGTCGTTGCGATGGACTTCGACGTAGCAACCCAGTTCGCCGAGATACTGCGCCAGGTTGTAAGTGAACGAATCGTAGTTGTCGAGCAGGAGAATCACTACTACAGCTTGGGGCCGCTCGGGTTTCGGTGTCAATCCCTGCGTGTAGGGTGCGCGATTGTGGGCGCGGTGTCAAGGGGCAAAATGACACCGTGGCGGTGTCGGTGTCACCGGGGTCACCTTTTCGTGACACGATTTATGACACCGTCAGTCTTCGCGCTTGGGGCGGATGAGGTTGAATTCTATTTGTGGTTGCTCTTCCTCCTGTGGCCGCTCGTCTGCGATCAGCTGTAAGAGGATTCTTAGAAGTGCTGGTTTGCCCTTCTTGGCCTGCTCGATGGCGTCATCGATGAGCAGTGACACCTTGCGCTGTAGCTGCTTCTCGAAATTTTCCGGGCTGAGGGCGCGTTGGCGCTTCTTCTCTGGCGGTGTCACTTCGTCGGGCATGGCTGGCTCCTCTTCCACTGGTCGATCAGTTCTTCCGCCGAAAGTTCTCGCTCGCGGTGGATCCTGCCGTTGGCGTCGAGGTATAGGAGCTCCGGGCGCTGTAGCGATTCCTTGGTGATCACACTTAGGCCGCTGGCGGCGATGCCTGCGAAGCGTTGCCGCTCTGTCGAGCGGAAGCGGAAGCGCTGCTCGGCGTGGGCGTCGCGGTGCCTGCTTCGCCACCTGGCCCCGGCTTTGCGGTTGTTGGCGTTGGCGCGCTGCGGGTTTTTCTTGCGCCACGCGCGTACGCGGGCGCGGTCCTTCTCGCGGCTGGCTGCGCTTCTCGGCATGGGCTACCGAGCTTTCCCGGGCGGGTCTTGGGTGACACCGCCCGGTGTGGGTTGCCGCTGTGGCCGTTCGCCTTTGGCCGCGCGGCGTGGCGGGAGTATGGCGCAAAATTCCGCTCCGCTGTGGGGATTTTTTTTTTGGGTGCTTGGTGCGATCGCGGGTTTGCGAATCGCCTCTGCTGGCGTGGGTTTGCTGGGCCTGCCGGGGTGTGCCGGCTGGCGCTTATCCCGGCCTTGTCCGGCTCTTCTCCGCCCGTTTTCCTCGCCCGTTGGATCGCCTCCGAGGGCGACGCCCGCGGCGCTGGCCGACCGCGAAACTAGCGGCGGCCGCCCGCGCCA
>DATNNV010000039.1:0-51213 GCA_035601655.1 Candidatus Dormiibacterota bacterium | reverse complement strand
AGCATCTCGATCCCATCTTCAAGACCCTCGCTCCCGGACGCGGCGATATCGAGCGCACGCCTGGCCGCGATAAGGCCACCGGCACCGCCGAAGACGGCTATCTCCACTGCGGCCCGTCCGGCGCCGGCCATTTCGTCAAGATGGTCCACAACGGCATCGAGTACGGCTTGATGGCCGCCTACGCCGAGGGCCTCAACATTCTGAAACACGCCAATGCCGGCAAGTCTCATCGCGAAGCCGACGCCGAAACCACTCCCCTTCGCAACCCCGAGCACTATCAATACGATTTCAATCTCGCGGACATCACCGAAGTCTGGCGCCGCGGCAGCGTCGTCGCCTCCTGGCTCCTCGATCTCACCGCCATCTCGCTGCTCGATCAGCCCACCCTCGAGCGCTTCTCCGGCCGCGTCTCCGATTCCGGCGAAGGCCGCTGGACCGTGCTGGCCGCCATCGAATCGACTACACCCGCTCCGGTGCTCACGGCATCTCTATATCAGCGCTTCGTGTCCCGCGGAGAAGATGACTTTGCGGGCAAGGTTTTGTCGGCGATGCGCTTCCAGTTTGGCGGCCACATCGAGAAAAAATCCGGCCACTAAACGCTAACCGCTTCGCCCTCATGGGCGCACGAAGGCAGGAATCCCTCTATGAATCACCCGGATATGAATCCGACCGCGGCGCCCTGCGTCATGGTCATCTTCGGTGCCACCGGAGATCTCACCAAACGCAAGCTCCTTCCTGCTCTCTGCAACCTCGCCAAGGAAGACCTTCTGCCCAAGCAGTTCGCCATCATTGGTTTTGCGGGCAACGACTTCGACACCGAAAGCTTCCGCAAGAAACTCGCCGAAGACGTTCCGAACTACGCACCTGCGCCCATCTCGCCGGACGTCTGGAACTGGTTTCTCGAACGGATCTACTACGTAAAAGGTGATTTCGGCGACCCTGAAGCCTACAAGCGCCTGCAAGCCCAGATCGACGAGGCCGACAAGCGCCACAACACCCAAGGCAATCGCTTTTTTTATCTTGCGGTCGCGCCCCGTTTCTTTTCGCCCATCGTCAAGCTCCTCGGCGGCTGCTGCCTCAGCATGGAAGAAAACGGCCGCTGGGCCCGCGTCATCATCGAAAAGCCTTTTGGCCACGACCTCGAATCCGCCCGCCTGCTCAACCAGGACCTGAAAAAAGTCCTCTCCGAAAAGCAGATCTACCGCATCGACCATTACCTCGGCAAAGAAACCGTGCAGAACGTCATGGTCTTCCGCTTTTCCAACAACATCATCGAGCCGCTCTGGAATCGCAATTACGTCGACCACGTGCAGATCACCGCCGCCGAAACCGTCGGCGTCGAGCATCGCGGCGGCTTCTATGAAACCGCCGGCGCTCTCCGCGACATGGTCCCCAACCATCTCTTCCAGCTTCTCACCATGACCGCCATGGAACCGCCCATTTCCTTTGACGCCGACGAAGTCCGCAACAAACAAGCTGAAGTCCTCCACGCCATCCAGCCCTTCGCCCCCGAAGAAGTGCTCACCCACGCGGTTCGCGGACAGTATGGTGAAGGCGTCGCCGAGGGCCAGCGCGTCCCGGGCTATCGCAGCGAACCAGATGTCGCGCCCGATTCCAACACCGAGACTTTCGTCGCCATCAAGCTGCTCATCGACAACTGGCGCTGGGCCGGCGTTCCCTTCTATCTCCGCACCGGAAAACGCCTCGCCCGCCGCGCCACCGAAATTGTCATTCAGTTTCGCCGCACTCCTTTCGTCCTGTTTCGCAACACCACCGTGCGCAATCTCGAAACCAACCGCCTGGTCATTCACATTCAGCCCGACGAAGGCATCTCTCTCAGCTTCGGTGCCAAAGTTCCCGGCTCCATCATGAGGCTTGGCCTCGTCAACATGGATTTCGACTACAGCTCCTACTTCGGCATCGAACACAACACTGGTTACGAGCGCCTCCTCCGCGATTGCATGGCCGGCGATCAAACCCTCTTTCAGCGCGCCGACATGGTCGAGGCCGGCTGGAGCGTCATCCAACCCGTCCTCGACCTCTGGCACGCTCTTCCGCCCCGCGGCTTCCCGAATTATTCCTCTGGCTCCTGGGGTCCCCCCGAAGCCGAGGAATTGCTCCAGCGCGACGGCCACGTCTGGCGTGAAATCGGTGAAGAAGACTCTGGCAAACGGGTCGGCATCGGCACCGTCACGGTCAACAAAGCAGGGGCGCCTTGATGCCCGCCGCCGCTGCCGCGCGCGAAATCCGCATTCTGCCCAGCGCAGCTGCCATCGCCGCGCGCGCCGCGCAAATCTTTGTCGACGCCGCCAAATCCGCCGCCAGCGAGAATCGCGCCTTTTCCGTCGCCCTTGCCGGCGGCTCCACTCCAAAAGCTCTCTACTCGCTCCTCGCCGCCGAACCTCTCCGCTCGCAACTCCCCTGGAACAAACTCAACCTATTCTTCGGCGACGAACGCCACGTTCCCCCCGATCATCCCGAGAGCAATTTCCGCATGGCCACCGAAGCCATGCTCTCCAAAGCGCCCATCTCCCCCACGCAAGTCCATCGCATCCTCGCCGAAAATCCGAGCGCCGAGCAATCCGCCCAGCAATACGAACAACTCCTCCGCTCCGAGTTCCAACTTTCCGCCGGTCAGCGCCCGCGCTTCGATCTCGTCCTCCTCGGCATGGGCAACGAGGGCCACACACTTTCCCTCTTCCCCGGCACCAAGGCTCTGCACGATAATGGTCGCCTCGTGATGCGCAATTGGGTCGGCAAGCTTTACACCGACCGCGTCACCATGACCGCGCCCGTCGTAAACCGCGCTGCTCTGGTACTCTTCATGGTCACCGGCGCGGACAAAGCTCCGGCCCTCAAAGCGGTCCTCGAAGGCCCGCACGAGCCGGAGCAGCTTCCGTCGCAGCTCATCGCGCCGGAAAACGGAAAATTGCTGTGGCTCATCGATCCAGCCGCAGGGGCCATGCTCGAAACCGCAATTCGCGAATGAATAAGGGAGAACCACCATGGCTACCGCAACCCTCAGCAAAATCGAAGGCTACCTCGGCGCAAAAGCGGAATCGCTGCTCGGCTTCAAAAACCCCAAAGTCGCCAAGGAGCGCCTGCATCTCCCCGGCCCGGATTTCGTCGATCGCATTTACTCGATCACTGACCGCAACGTCCGCGTCCTCACCAATCTGCAGCGCCTTTTCGGCACCGGCCGCCTCGCCAAAACCGGCTATCTCTCGATTCTTCCCGTCGACCAAGGCATCGAACATTCCGCCGGCGCCAGCTTCGCCAAGAATCCCGACTATTTCGACGGCGAAAATATCGTCAAGCTAGCCGTCGAAGGCCAGTGTAACGCCGTCGCTTCCACCTTCGGCGTGCTCGGCTCCTGTGCCCGCAAGTACGCCCACAAAATTCCCTTCATCGTAAAAATAAATCACAACGAACTTCTCACCTTCCCCAACAAAGCCGATCAAATCCTCTTCGGCACCGTTCAGCAAGCCTACGACATGGGCGCAGCCGCCGTCGGCGCCACCATTTATTTCGGCTCCGACAACAGCAGCCGCCAGATCGTCGAAATCAGCCACCAATTCGCGTACGCCCACCAACTCGGCTTGGCCACCGTCCTCTGGTGCTACCTCCGCAACAACGCTTTCAAAACCAAAGAAAAAGACTTTCACCTCTCCGCCGATCTCACCGGTCAAGCCAATCATCTCGGCGTCACCATAGAAGCCGACATCATCAAGCAGAAGCTTCCCGAAGTGAACGGCGGCTACGAAATGCTCAACATGGGCGATTCCAGCTACGGCAAATTCGACAAGCGCATTTACACCGAACTCTGCTCCGATCATCCCATCGACATGTGCCGCTATCAGCTCGTCAACTGCTTCATGGGCCGCTCCGGCCTGATCAATTCCGGCGGCGCTTCCGGCTCCAACGATTTCCAGGAAGCCGTCTCCACCGCGGTAATCAACAAGCGCGCCGGCGGCACCGGCCTGATCTCCGGCCGCAAAGCCTTCCAGCGCCCCATGTCCGAAGGCGTCCAACTCCTGAACGCCATCCAAGACGTCTACCTAAGCCCCGAAGTAACCGTAGCCTAACCCTTTTGGAGTGCGACGGCTCGCCGCCGCTTTTCCGTCAACCGAGGTTGATCGGCGCGCGCGCTCCCTCTTTGTAGTGGCGCAGCTCGCTGCGCCAGCGTAAGCACTTCGCGGCCTCCCGGCGCAGGGCCCGTGTGGGCCCCGCCTTCTGAGGCGGACCGCTCTTCCGCCATTCTGCGCCTCCGCCATGCTTATATCTGGACCTAGATAACCTCCCAGGTTATATTCTCCCTGCCCGAAAACCTTTCTTATCATCGTCGCCGCAGGACGGTGCCGCGTGAAAATCCTTCGCAGACTTCTTATCACTCTCGCCGTCCCCGCAGTCGCTCTTCTCGGCCTCAAGGAGATCGGGGGCACTCCCCTTTTGAAAGGCACAGATACCGGTTTTTCCTGGCGCAACGCCTCCCCCTCGGGGGGTCTGGCCCTCTCCAACGAAAGCGGCAACCTCACCTGTTGGATCGAACTCAAAATCCCCATCAGCAGCGCCGGCTACACCGCTTCTTTGTCCACCACCGGTCCGCTCCGAACGTATACTTCCTCCCTCGATGGCCCCGACCAGTGGCTCGCCATCGTTACGCCAAGCGCCCGCCCGCAAGACATGTTTCTCTGGCCCGCAGGCGCCACACTCATCCTGGTCTCTGCCGACCCGGCCAAACCCGGCATTCCACTCCATGATTGGCGCGTGTTTATCAACGATAAGCAGCCCGATTCCCAGTCAGACGCCAAGCGTCGCAAGCAGGTCTTCATCGTCGCCATTGTCTGCCTGGCACTCTCCATCATTGGCGGAATCCTCGAGGCCTGGGACAGGATCCAGACCAAGACCGCCCCCATCACCGCTCAGGGCTGCATCGAGGCGCTCATTCAGAACGTCACCGGAACCGACAAGCTCGAAACCGAGCGCATGCGCACCATCCTCACCAACGTCTTGATCAAGGGAATGAAAGCGGCTGACGCTCTGCGCTCCATTCCCCTGACCCCCATCGAGCGGCAAGCGCTATGGTTTGCCACTCGCAGTCAGTTCCGCGCCATGCTTACCGTCCTGATCAGCGACTTATTCACCTACCTGGGCCGGTTATGACCCCGGACTTTCTCTGGGACGCTCTCTTCGCCCGCATCGAGAAAGACGTTCAGCTTCGCAGCCAGTCTCCCGGATCCCCCAGCCTCGACGAGAAAGCGTGGGATCTCCTCGAGCGCCATTTGCGCCGCATCGCGCACTCCCTTCGACGCTCCGGATTGCTCCGCTTGACGGATCTCGACGATATCGTCGGCGAAGCCCTTCTCAAACTGCAATCCCCAGACATCATCAAGCGCGTTCGCGTCGCCGGTTCGGTCGAAGGCTACCTCGTCGTGATGATGCGCCACGCCGCCCTCGACCTCCGCCGCCACGAGCAGCGGCAACAAACCGCGCTCGCCGAAATCGCTTACCAGCACTCCTTGCCCTCCCAGCAGGTTGCAACAGTGATCACTTTTGTCGAGTCCGATCCCCTCGACCAGGTCTTGGCCAAGCTCTCTGCCGACGATAGATACCTCGTCAAGCTCCGCTTCTGGAAAAAGCTCGGCATTCAGGAAATCGCCGACCGCACCGGCCTTTCCTACACGGCTGCTGCCGTACGCCTGTTCCGCATCATGCGCAAAATGAAGGACCTCTACCGCCAGCTGGGTTTCCCCGATCCTGAATTCTAATTCCTTTATTTTGTTGAAGTTACGCGATGCGCCGGTAATGAAACCGGCCTTCGCGCGTCTATATAAGTGAAGGCAGGAAAATCGTCTTGCCGAGGCGGATCATCATAAAATAAAGCAGCAGCGGGGGCTCACATGGCGCAAGAAAACTACCTCAATATGGTTCACCAGGATTGGCGCGACGCCTTCGTCCATTTCACCGAGACCGGTCAGGCCGCTCCGGAGTTCCTCCGCTATCTCGAGACCGATGCCCAAGCCCAGCAAGCCGTCGAGATGGCTTTCGAGCAGCAAGCCCAGGCCTTTGAAGCCGTCGCCCAAGATCTCAAGAAACCCGCGGCTCGATCTCTGGGCGCGCCAGTCTTTGCCTCGCTCCCTTCCGAGGTTCCGGGCAAGATTCTCGCCGCCGTCGAGGGCGCCCTAAAAGTTCCCGAACCGCAAAGAAACAAAATGATCCAGGAGACTGCCGTGGCTCTGGTCACCTCCGTTCAGCCGCAGGAACGCCTCGCCCTCCGCGAGCTGGTCGACTCCCTCGGCAGCAACCTCGACAAGCTCATCTAGCCCAGACTCCTCGATTCTGTCTGCGGACTCCGTGTAGGCCCGCCTTCTGAGGCGCACGGCTGCAGCGCCAAGGCAACGTTGCTTCTCCGCCCTGCTCTGTAAATCTCGCTCGTATCCAAAACAAACCCGTGACATCTCACTGTTACATTCAAGCTTAATCTCAGAAACGAGGCATCTGCCGTGACCAAGCGTCTCGAAGGCAAAACTGCCGCCATCACCGGTGGCGATCAAGGCATCGGCCGCGGCATCGCCGAACGCCTGGCGCAAGATGGCGCCGCCGTTGCCATCTGTTATCGCTCGAATAAAGCTGGAGCCGACGAAGTCGTCGCCGCCCTGCAGTCCCAAGGAGCAAGAGCCGCCGCCATCCAATGCGACGTCGGAAAAATCGCCGACGGCCAGCGCTTCATCGCCGAAGCCGTAGCGGCTCTAGGCGGAATCGATATCCTCATCAACAACGCCGGCATCGAAAAGCGCGCCGACTTCTGGGACGTCACCGAAGCCGACTTCGACGCCGTCCTCAACGTCAATCTCAAAGGCCTCTTCTTCATCACCCAAGCTTTCGTCAAGCATCGCATGCAAGCCAAATCCCCCGGCAAAATCATCAACATCAGCTCCGTCCACGAAGAGCTTCCCTTCCCGCACTTCACCGCTTACTGCGCCAGCAAAGGCGCCCTGAAAATGTTCACCCGCAACCTCTCCATCGAACTCGCCCCCCTCGGCATCACCATCAACAACATCGCCCCCGGCGCCATCGAGACTCCCATCAACCAAGCCATCCTAAACGATCCCGCCAAACTAAACGCCATCCTGCAAAACATCCCGCTAAAGCGCCTCGGCAAACCCGAAGACGTAGCCGCCATCGCCGCCTTCCTGGCCTCCCCCGAATCCAACTACGTAACCGGCACCACCTTCGTAGTAGACGGCGGCCTAACCTGGAACTACCAGGAACAATAACCGTATTCGTCGCGCGCACTAACGTAGTGGCGGAGCTTTAGATCTGTCACCCAAATCCGTTTAGCGCTCTTGCCTGCCCCATCATAGCCGCACAACCCACGCACCCATAGGAGGGGGACGATCCTCCTGCATCACAAGCCTCCTGCGCCATAAGCCCCACGACGCCACATCCAGACCCTCATGCTTGGAGCAGCGAGTCTTGGTTAACATAAGATGCCCCACCCCCCGGGTTTTTTCGTAAGTGCGGATTCTAAAGGGGTTACGGAGCGATTTCTTGTAAGTGTGGATTCTAAAGGACTTGCGGGCGGCTGATTGCGGGCAAAACCCGACGAAACGCGGTGTTCGCCCGTAAGTGCGGATTCTAAAGGGCTTAGGAGAAGGAAGCTGAAGAGTTGAAAGCAGAGCTCATGGTGACACCCCCCACACCCCGGGTGTTTTTGCAAAGAGTGCACAAAGCATTGAAAGAAAAGGGGATGGGTTTCGCTCTTTTGCACAAGAGCGCAAAAGAGCGGAGAGAAAGTCAAACGATTATCGCAGAGGGGAGAGGGGAGGAGACGCAGAGGGCGCTGAGAAGGGTAGGAAGCATGAAGGGCGACTTCCTTTAGAGGGGAGTGGCAATCCGGAGCGGGCGGGGTTGCCGGCGTCGGTATCGGTTGGAAGCGGGCGGACATGGGTGCGGTCCCAGTCCTCCGCCCGGGCTTAGGTATCAACAGCCAATGTAGCACGAGATTACCATTTTGTCAAGACTGGGGCAGAGCCGATGTGTCGTAAGAGTTCTTACCAGTACTGCGGGCCGACCTACGCGAATCTCGAGCTGGTGTGGCGTGGTTGCCCTATCCGCCCCTTCGCGGAAATGCGGCAGAACCGCGGAAGTCCGAAACAACTTGGAACGGCGCGTGATTATTGAGTTGGTGAAAAACGGGGCTGTATTGGGCCTCGTCCGGCAACAAAGCCAGATGCTACGAGCGTCAAGCGTTGGTTGACTTGATGGACTTTGCGCGGGGCTTGAACCGGCGGCGTGTGGGTGCGGAACGTTTCTTGTGTGCTAGTTCTGAGGTTGCGGATCGGACCATATAGGCGGAGCGGGTCATGCCGGCTTGGCGGGCCAGGCGGTCGATTAGCGCGATCTGGTTTTCGCGTGCGGTGACGTTGACGCGAACGGTTTTAGACTTGCCGAAGTCTGTGGTGACCAGGAAGGCTACGGCATTTTTTCTGCCGGGGTCTACGGCCAAATCATCGATCTTTGAGGGCCTGGGAATCTTTTCTCCGTCTTCCAGCATGCCGGCGATATGAAAGGCCAGAGCCTCGGGAGCTTTACGGCGAGCGTCTTCGAGTGACTTTCCTGCGGTTACGCAGCCCGGAAAATCGGGAAAGCTGACGCCAAAATCAGATTTGCGGTCTTTGTGCAGATAGGCGATGTAGTCCATTTTACCTCAGCCGGAGACTGAAGGACCGCCTACGTCTTCGTAAGCCCAGCCGCTCGGGCCGCTTGCAACAGCTTCCGGGCGTTCTCGCGGATATCACCATGCCCGAACACGGCGTTCCCGGCCACCAGCAATTCGGCTCCGGCGTTCACCACATCGGCCACGGTGTCGAGGCCCACGCCGCCGTCCACTTCGATGCGAAAGCTCAGCCCGCGCGATTCGCGAATCCGCGCCAGCGACTCCATCTTCTTCAGCGCGCCGCGGATAAACTTCTGCCCGCCAAACCCGGGATTCACGGACATCACCAGAACGTGATGCACAATATCAAGTACTTCGTCGAGCGTCTGTACCGGCGTCGCCGGATTGATCACTACCGCCGGTTTGCACCCGTGCGACTCGATCAGGTGCAGCGTGCGGTTCAGGTGCACGCACGCTTCCTGGTGCACGGAAATCCAGTTCGCGCCCGCTTCCGCAAATGCCGGAATGAAGTCGTCGGCATTCTCGATCATCAAATGGCAATCGAAAATCGTGTCCGGCAGTGCCTTGCGCAAGGACGCCACCACCGGCGGCCCAATGGTGATATTCGGCACAAAATGCCCGTCCATGACGTCCACATGCAGAAGCGTGCCGCCGCCTTCCAGCGCGGCTTTCGCATCCACGGCGAGCTGCGCAAAATTCGCGGACAGAATCGACGGCGCCAGTTCAATGTTTTTAGGCAAAGTCCGCTCCTCGCTCTTCCCGAGCCACCGATTATACGCGCCCGCTTCCCGATTTCTAAGATAGCTTGGTACAGTCTAGGCATGCCCGCATCTCAACCATTTGACGCCGTCATCGCCGGTGGCGGACTCATCGGCGCCTCCATCGCGCTCGAACTCGCCCGCGCCGGCCTGCACGTCGCTGACTTCGATCCCCAGCGGCCCGGAATGGAATCTTCCTGGGCGGGCGCCGGCATTCTTTCTCCCGCTCCGGAAAATCCCGGCATGCTCGCCGCGGTTCCCATTTGCAAAGCAAGTCTCGCGCTCTATCCCGAATTCGTTGCCGCCATCGAGGAAATCTCCGGCCAGTCCTGCGGGTTTCGCCCCAAGGGCACGCTCGAAGCGCTCTTCTCGCGCGATGTCCGCGCGGAACTCAGCACCATCATTGCCGTGCATCACGGCGTGGGTCTGCGCGCCGAGCCGCTCAGCGCAGAAGACGCGCGGGAGCTGGAACCCGCACTCAGCGAAGATCTCGAAGCGGCGGTGCTGCGGCCCGACGAAGCCTCGGTCGACAATCGCGCGCTCACTGCGGCCGTTGTGGAAGCGGCAAAACGCAGGGGCGCGCACTTCTTCTCCGGAAAAGCCGTCACGTCCATCTGGCGCGAAGGCAGCCGCTGCCTCGGTCTCATCGTTGGCGAAGAAAAAATCGCCGCTGGATCAACGATCATCGCGGCGGGCTGCTTTTCCGCTGGCATTGGCGGAGTCGCGACTTTCGCTCCGGTCCAGCCCGCAAAGGGCCAAATGCTGGCGCTCCGCGCACCGAGCCTCTCGATCGAGCGCGTTCTTTGGTCGGACAAGGCCTATCTCGTTCCGCGCAACGACGGCCGCATCCTTGCCGGCGCGACCGTCGAGTATGCCGGCTTCGACAAAAGCGTCACCGCCGGTGGAATGGAGAAAATTCTCGCCGGAGCCATGGAACTCGCTCCCGCTCTTGCTCACGCCACCATCGAAGAAACCTGGGCCGGCCTGCGCCCGGATTCGCCGGACCATCTGCCCATCCTCGGTCCCACCGACGTGGAAGGCTTGCTCATGGCCACCGGCCACTTCCGCAGCGGCATCCTTCTCGCGCCCATCACCGCGCGCCTCATTCGCGAGTGGATCACGCTGGGCAGCGTGGGCGTCGATTGCGATCGCTTCAGCCCGCTGCGCTTCCAGGCTGCCAACCGGGCCGCTTCCGGCGCCGCAGCGCAAACCGCGCGAGGCTAGGAACCGTGGCTAGGGAGAGCGGCTGACGCCAGCTACGGGATAAGGGCTGCTAGGGCTGCTGGGCTGGCGGGGGAGTTACGGAAACTGCCTGGCCTACATCGCGGAACTGGATTTGGTTGGCGTCGAGCGGGAGGTCGCGCTCGAGGACGATGTCCAGGCTGGAGCCGCGGGGGAGCTCGGCATCTGGACCGCGTGTTAAGAGAACGGCGGCGAGTCCCGCTGCTGCGCCGACTCCGGCGCCAATGCCCAGGCCTTTGGCTCTTCCGGCGATCGCGCCGATGCCGGCACCGGCGGCGGTGGTCTCGGCAATAGTGGTGGCGTCTTTGCCTTTAGCGCTGGGGCCGGTGACTTTGCCTTCTTCGTCCATGGTTTCTTTGCCGCCGCTATCGGCCTGGCGTGGTGCGGCGTTGAGGTTTACGGTGTAGCCGTTGGGCAGGATCAGAGTGTCCAGGCGGATGCGGAACTCGCCCTTGCCCTTGATTTTCCCGGGGCGCTTGGTATCGAGCAGCGAGCCGCGCAGGTAGGAGCCAACCGGAATCACGATGCGGTTGTTCTGGGTGATCGGGAAGGAGGTCCGCAGGTACACGGAATCGCCGGGCTTGGCGTTGCGAGTGGAGATGCCATTTTCCAGATGCACGCCGAAGCGGGTGCCCGCGGGAACGACAATTCTATCAGCGGAGGCTGCGCGCTGGGGTGCGGGAGGAGGCGCGGGCGGCTTGACGATCGCGGGCGCGGATTGCTGGGGCCCTTCCTGCTGTTGCGCGGCGGAGCGCGGCGCATAAGCCAGCCCTGCTATCAAAACGAATCCGAAAAGCGAAATCCCTCGGCGGCACCGGTCCTTTACTGACAAGGGCATGGACAAGGGCATGGGCAAATCCTCCGTCTAGCCATGTGCGATGCTCCATGGCGAGCCACTGGATGCCTGAGTATAACCAGATTGCCGTGGCGCATATCGCCAAAGTTGCTAGCAGCCGTCCCAGCCCGCCAGCCCGGCCAGTAGCATTAGAGGGAGTAGCGGAATCGCGAGAAGTATGAGGCCGACGGTCTGCCCGACATGGCGGGCTTGCTCGCCGGGAGAACGGATGACGCGCCATTTGGCCACGTCTTCGTAGCGAATGGAATGCTCCTGCTGGCTCGAAAGGCTCCGGATCACGAATTGCTCGGGAGTCGCGGAGATGATGAAACCCTCGAGGCGCTGGTGGTCTCGCAGAGCCACGCTCACGCGTTGCTTGTCGGCTCGCATCGCGGACTGCACAAAGTCTTTGCAGCGCACAATGCGGATCCGTTCGCGCTCCACCTGTGCCTGCTTGCTCTGTTGTTCTGACACGGCGGTCGGGGCGTTGGGCGGCTTTGGCAACTGAGAGAATGGGGCGAAGGGATCCGGCGACAGCTGATCGCGAAACAGGGATGTCGGATCACGTCCGGGAAGAGCGCTACGAGTAGCTGCGGGTGATCGTGCAGGGTCGACGGAAGGGGGATACGGTACTTGCGCGCGAATAGCATGTGGAACCGTCAGCACGAGGAGCCAGCACCAACCAAATCTACGCAGCGGTTTCATACGTTCCTCCTATTTCTTTCGTCGTTCGTTCGGGAGCATGCGGGACGCCATCTTGTACACGTTGCACCGGGCACTCATTTGAAGTGCTCTTCCAGAGGCTTACGTCCCGTAGAATCTTTGTTCTACGCGACTGGAGGGGGTTTGCCTCGCGTTCTGGGCGCGCTACTCCGAAGGGCGGGACTTGGGGATCGAGAATGGTGGGAGAGAAAGTCACCTGACAGGAAAACCGGACATACGGAGAGTGGCGCTTTCTTCTAGAATAGGCAGACTGAGAAATGCGAGCGGGTGCGCAGAAGAAGAATGCGGGCGTGAAATCTGCAAGGGGCTGCCCTGACAAGGGCGCCGAGGAAGGACCGGAGGAGAGCAGATGGCAAAGTTGGCTTTGATTTACGGAATGCGCTTGCTGCCTGAAGAAGATCTTGGCGAGGTGAAAGACGCGGTGATCGGGCTGAAGAATGGGAGGACGACGCGCGTTACGATGCACCTGATTGAAGGCACGAAAGAGGAGATTGAAAGCACATTCCGGCAGTCCATCGATGCTTTCTTTGAGATGTATCCGGAGATTTAGGGGCGTCGATCGAGCACGGATCGATCCGGGGAATGATTGCCGACATTTGAAGAAAGCAGATCCCTCGCTACGCTCGGAATGACAATGGCGAGAACTGTTGCGAAATGAAATAGCCAACGCAATTAAAAAAATGACACGACCGGGAGTTAGCGGTTGCCGAAATTTTCGGGATCGACGGTGGGATCGCCGAGGTTTTCGTTGATCAGGACGGTGGACTGGCCGGTGAGCTCGAAGCGCTTGCGGCATTTGTAGCAGGCGACGAGGTCATCGAGGCGAACCATGTACGAGGAGGCCTTGGCAAATTTGCGGCGGTCTTCTTCGCCAACGCCGCGCGGCAATTCGCGTTTTTTGCGGCAAACTTTCCAGCGCACGGGAGCCTCGAATTCGCCCCGGCAACTGGGACAGACCAGCTTGACCTTGCGAACTTCTTCTTTTTCCGTGTAAAAAGCGCGTTCGTCCATAGTTGAAGAGCAATCCTATCGAAATTTCTATCGCACCGCTTCATCGATTGTAACAAATTCCAGGCCCAGGTCCCGCCAACGTGGCAACCAATATTGCATGGCTTTAAGGGTGTGGCGGCGGTCGCCGTTCTGGTGACGGTGGTAGCCGTCGTGGAGGCAGAGAATGTCGCCGGGGACGTCTGCGCGGAAATTGCCTTTGCCGTCGGAGTTAGCGATTGCTCGAGCGGCAATGGGCTGGAGCCTGGGGATGAGCCATTCGGCGGATTTGGCGCGCCAATCGCCGGGGAGCAGGGTCCACATGACAGCCTGCATGCCAAGCCGATTGGCGGCGGGAATGACCCAGGGATTGCGCAAACCGAAGGGTGGGCGAAACCACTTGGGGGGGGCGCCGAGGAATTCGGAGATGGCGCCGCTGCAGGCGTCGAGCTCCTCGCGAATCATGGAAGGGGTGCGCCAGAAAAGATTGGGATGGTGCTCGGTGTGGTTGCCGACAGAATGGCCGCGCGCGATGGTTTCCCGGAGCAGGTCCGGGACTTCGCGGACAAATTCGCCAATGACGAAAAACGTGGCGCGCGCGCCGTGCTTCTCGAAGAGATCCAATAGCTGAGGCGTGATGGAAGGATTTGGGCCGTCGTCGAAAGTGATGGCGAGCTTGCCGGCTGAGCGCGTGCTGTGCACGTGGGACCCGAAGAATTCCGAGCGCGGATGGAAAGCGGCATAAGCCAAGCCACCGGCCGCAGCCGCGGCCGCCACGGGCGATCCGATGAGCCAGGGATTCACGGCGGTTATTCTCGCACGCGATGAGGTTTCGTTGTAGTGGTGGGCATTGCGGGTGAAAGGGCAGCGATGAGGGACGGGACATCTCTCATGGAGGACTTCTCGCGATTGGGATCCGAACGTATCAATTGCGATTCTTCATTCAGGCTAAACGATGCTGTTGCGAACGGCGTAGCGCACTAGGTCTGCAAAAGAGTGAATGCCGAGCTTGAGCATCACGTTGGCGCGGTGAGTTCCCACGGTGCCAGCGCTGATCCCCAGGATGCCGGCGATCTCTTTACTGGTTTTTCCATTCGCCAAGAGGCAGACGATTTGCCGTTCGCGATCGGTCAAGGGCTGGGTGCGCAGATCGCTTTTGCGAGAGGGCAAACGCAATGGCGATTCTGACTGGAAAGGCGGCTGCTGACGCTGGAGCGTAGGTGCGAAACGCGACTGCGGGCTCAGCAACTCGGGGACCGCTCGGGTGCCGGGTACATGATTCCCAAGTAGATCGATGGACGTAACTTCCACAGCGATACAACTGACTTGCAGGACCTTGCCTGAGCGGCTCTTTATCGGGTAATAGTGTTCGAGCCAGTGGCCGATTGCGGTCCTGGTCGGGAGCTGGCCGGATAATTCGAAGTTCGAGAGAGGCTCGCCGGTTTCAAAAACATGCTGGAGGGCAGATCCCACTTTGCCGGCGACGCTTCCAAGAATCTGATGCAGCGGCTTACCAATGTGGCTTTTGGCGGGCGCGCCGTTCATGGCGGCCAGGGCATCATTTACGGCGCGGAAACGGAGCTGCCGATCGCAGATGCCGACGCCGACGGTCGGCGCACTCAGGAGTGCGGCCAGTAATTGTTGAGGTTGGCTAAGAGCGCCGGTCCACGCGGGCCGCGTCTCACCTTGGTTGGTCACGAGTACTCCGCTGGTGGAGCGTCACGATTCTGGGGCAAGCTGCTTGGCTGTGTCAATCGCAGAGGCGCATCGGAGCGGAATGCGCCTCTGCTTGAATAGCCAAGCCGTACGGTATTCAGGCCGGAGGCAGGCTGCGACGGGTCTTTAGGTCGGTGAGCAAGCGCTCGACTTCGACGTCGCGGTCGAGGCGGGTGAGGCGCTCGGCGACGTCGTCGGTAAGCAGCTCGACTTCGGCGGTGGCAACGGATTCGCTGTGGTGGACGCGGTCCTTGAGCCGATCGAAGGCCGCGGATTTGGATTGGTCGCCGAGGACGGCGCCGGCGCGGGCGGCTTTGCCGAGGGCGATGCCGCGGCGGTGACGGGCGATCAAGAGATCGCGCTTGGATTTAGCTTCGTCCAATTTCGCCTCCAGTTTCAGCAGCGCGCCTTTGAGCTGATCGACCTGCACGCGCTGATCGTCCACTTGTTCGCGGAAACTTTGCGCCAGGCGGGCGGTGGTTTGAAAGCGGTCGAGCGCGGCGCGGGCGAGATCGTCTGCGCTTTTGTCCACGGCGAGCTCGGCTTTGCGCATCCAGTCCTTGCCGGCGTCTTCGTTTTCTTTGAGTTTTTTCTCGAGCATGTGCTGGTCGGCGATGGAGACGGCCACCTGCGTCTTGACTTGCAGGTATTGGTTCTCCATGTCGAGAATCACTTGCTTGATCATTTTTTCCGGATCTTCCGCGCGATCGATCATGTCATTCAGATTGGCACGGATTAAAGTACCGACTCGTTCCAAAAGGCCCATGGTATTTCTCCCTTCCGATAGATTACGAATGCCGCAAAGTGAAAAATGCTGCCGCGAACTTTCCGAGAGTTACAGTGAAACTAGTATCGCAAGCGATAAAATTCTCGAGGCTAGAGGTCAAGCAACCCAAGAAGTGCCTGGCGAGAAACGCCGCCACGATTGCCGCGATAATCCAGACGATCAAGAACTTCGGCTTGATAGCCATGTTGTTGCTCCATCCCTCGAAGACTTTGAGCGTCCCGGTGAGTCCACCCAGACTCACCGGGACGGAAGCGAACGTTACTTGGTGGCTGCAGGCGGCGCAGGCTTCGGCGATTGATCGCCGATCAGGCGCACTTTGCTGAGCAGTTCCGACATTTGCATGCCGGAGAGGGCTTCGAAGAGCGCAGGAACTTGCGCGGCGATTTTGGTGATGTCGCCGGTGAGTTTGTGGGCTCCGGCGGCATCGCCGTTGCCGGTGGAGACGATGGTTACCTTGTCGATTCGGCTGAGCGGCTCGGCGAGAGCGCGAACGATATCCGGCATTCCGGTGAAGAGTTTGTCGATGATGGCGGCCTGGTTGTACTCCTGGAAGGCCTCGGCCTTGATATTCATGGCTTTGGCTTCGGCTTCGCCCTTTTTGAAGATGATCTCGGCTTCGGCTTCACCCTGTGCGCGAATGGCGGAGGCGCGGCCTTCAGCTTCGCTTATCAGTTTTTGGCGTTCGGCATTGGCGATGGTCTCGACGCGCTGGCGTTCGACTTCCGCGGGCTTGAGGACGGTGGCGATGAGCTCGCGTTCGCGGCGTTCGATCTCGGCTTCCTGGACTTTGACTTGCGCTTCGCGTTCGATTTGCTGGACGCGGACGGCTTCCTGAACGACTTTCTGCTGCATGACGTTGGTTTCGATTTCGTAGGCTTTGTCGGCGGTGGCTTGGGCTTTCTTGGTCATTTCCAAGTAGCTGGCTTTCTTGAGGTCCAGGTCGCGCTCGGCTTCGGCTTGCTTGGCGAGCGAAGCGGTTTCCGCGGCGACGCGCTCCTGGTCGGCTTGCGCTTTGGCCACGGCAGATGCGCGCGCTGCCTCCGCACGCTTGATGGCGATATCGCGCTCTGCTTCCGCGGCGGCTACTTCCGCATCGCGACGAATGCGAGCAATGTCGGGACGGCCCATGTTGGTGATGTACTCATTCTTGTCGCGAACTTCTTTGATCGTGAAACTGATGACTTCGAGGCCCATCTTGGCCATGTCGCTGGCATTGGTGGAGCGCATGCGGTCGGCGACCATTTCAGGTTCCTTGACGATTTGCTCGACGGTGAGTTGGCCGATGATGCCGCGCAGATGGCCTTCCATTACCAGACGAATCAGACCTTCGCGCTGCTCGGGGCGCTTGGTCAGGAATTGCTCCGCCGCGGTCCGGATCGAGACCGGGTCAGACTTCACCTTAATTTGTGCGACGGCCTCGACAGTGACCGCCACGCCTTGCTGCGTATATAAGCTCTGCTGTGGGGCAACGTCGAAAGACATCAATTCGAGCGAGAGTTCCTTGCACGTTTGCACCATGGGCCAGATGATCGTTCCACTGCCTTTCACGATGCGTGCCTCAGAACCCGTGCCGTAGATGATCAAGGCTTCGTTCGGACCAACTTTGCGATACATCCTGGCCAAGGTCATCATTACGAGAAGCAACATCAGAACCAAGAGACCTGCGACCACCCAAATCAGAGGATAACCAAACATATCGACCTCCTTTTCACCCTTCGGCTGGACTCTAGTGCTGTTTCAGTCCGCGAAACTTTGTGCAACGATCAGCCTCCGACCGGCAGAGCAAATCGTGGCGCGTTATTTGCTGAACTCTTCCCAGCGATGAACGTACGCGATGCCGTGTTCGTAGCGTTGAATGACAACCTCGGCATCTTTCTCCAGAGCTTTTCCGTCCTGCGAACGCGCTCCAGAACTGCGGCGAACGCCTGCTTGCAGGAATACGATCTCGCCCGTGCCGTTGGCACGAATTGGAATAGTGACCGTGCAAAGAAGACCTTCATAGCGATAGTCTTCGTCCTTGAGGTCAGAACTCTCCTCGTTCATGAGCTTCACCATGAACTTGAAAACGACCCATGCGGCGGCGAAGCCGGCAAGTATGGCGATGCCGAGCGCCGCTGCTCCGACTAGATGGGAATACGCAGCGAGGATGTAGCCGATCCCTCCGAACCAAGCCAGAAACGCCATCATCGTCGAAGCGTTGAACCACGAAAGATGAGCGCCGCCGTGCGACGAGTGCCCGCTCCCGGCATGGCCACCATGTCCGGTCCAGTGAAACGGCAGATGCCACTTGAATGGCAAGTGCAGATGAACCGCGCCAGCGAGAAACGAAAGAACGCTGAGCGAGAAGCCGACCAGGAAGCACAACAGATAAAAATCAGACCACGTCATGACACACCTCGAAGCACAGCGCGGACCACCGCATTTGGTGCGGACCGAATTCGAGAGGCCGAAATCCTTAATTCCCAAGCGAACTTACTGGCGGGGGATGGCCGGTGCCCAACTGCGGCTCCGGACGCAACACCTCCGCCAGACGATCCAGTAAATCGGGTGTGCGCAGAATCTCCGCGAGCAAGAGGACGGCTTTGCGCGAATCGTCGTACTGCGCGATTTCGAGCAGCGCCTGGTGCATCTCCGGGTCCGCCAGGAACTGGTCGGCGCCGGCGAAGAGCCAGGAATCGATCTTGGCATCCACGACGCGGAGATCGGATTGCAAAGTCTTGGTGTAGCCCTCGGGGTCGTCCACGAGAAAGCCGGGGTAGACGCGGAAGAAGCGCGCCAGCAAATCGCGAGTGGTATGGGTGATATGCGGACGCATGCCGCTCTCGATTTGCGAGAGGTACGCCTGGCTGAGGCCGCGGCCGACTTCTTTCTTCATGGCCTTGGCTACTTCGAGCTGGGTCATGGGGCGATTAAGGCCGCGAAGGGAGCCTTCGACGGTGCGGAGAGAACGGAGTTTGTCGCCGAGAGTCATGTGCGCGCCTTCGAGACAATTGCGATGTGCTATTCTTCTATTGCAATATGTAATTTGTCAAGAGAAATCGACGGGCAGTCCTGCATATCTTCTAAGGACAATATTTACAGTATCTTACGAGGAGCTTTGCGAGGAACAAGGCCTGGTTTTCGAGAGCTGAGTAGGCGAGATTACTCGGGCTTGCGCAGAGACTGCAAATCGATGCCGAGTTGCTGGCACTTCTTATAGAGGTGGCTGCGTTCGAGGCCGAGGGCCCGCGCAACGTTGGTCATGTGGAAATTGTGGCGGCGAATCTCCGCGAGGAGGACTTCTTTTTCAAAGGATTCGGTGCGTTCCGCTAGAGTCCCGGATGAAGAGGATGTAAAGGAGGTTGAGGAAGTCGAGGACGAAGCGTCCGGAAGGACAAGGCGGACATCGCTAGCGGCGACGGAATCTTCGGTGGCGAGCAAGACGAGGCGCTCGACGATGTTGCGCAATTCGCGGACGTTGCCGGGCCAGGAATAGCGGCTTAGCTCCGCGATGGCGTCTGCAGCGAAGGCTTTTTCCCTCCAGCCGTTTTGCGCGGCCACTTGACGGGCGAAATGCTGGACGAGCACGGGAAAGTCTTCGGGGCGTTCGCGGAGTGCGGGCAGCAGCAACGGAAAAACATAGATGCGATGGAAGAGATCGCGGCGGAAGGCGTTCTGCTTGACGAGATCTTCGAGATTGCGGTGCGTGGCCACCACAACGCGGACGTTTACCTTGATAGGCTTGTCGCCGCCGACGCGCTCGACTTCGCCTTCTTCGAGCACACGCAGTAGCTTGGCTTGCATGGCTACGGGCATGTCGCCGATTTCGTCGAGGAAGAGCGTGCCGCCGTCGGCTTGCTCGAATTTTCCGGTATGGCGCACGGCGGCGCCGGTGAAGGCGCCTTTTTCGTGGCCGAAGAGTTCGGACTCGATGAGTTCGGCGGGGACGGCGGCGCAATTCAGAGTGATGAAAGCATTTTCGTGGCGCGGAGATTTTTCGTGAATCGCGCGGGCCACCAACTCCTTGCCCGTGCCGGTTTCGCCGAGGATACAGACGCGCGTCTCGCTGGCGGCGACGCGATCGATCTGCGCGAGGAGTTTCTTCATTGCCGGGCCGGTGCCGACGAGTTCGTGTTTGCCGAGGCGGTGCTTGAGCTCGCGATTTTCCTCTTCGAGCCGCGTGAGGCGCAGAGCGTTGTCGACAGTGACCAGCAATTTGTCGGTGGTCAGCGGCTTTTCGAGAAAATCAAGTGCGCCGAGCTTGGTGGCGCGGACGGCCATTTCGATATTGGCCTGTCCGGAAATTAAGACGATGGGCGTCTTCACGCCGTTTTTCTTCAGCTCTTCGAGCAACTCGAGGCCGCTTTTGCCGGGCATGACGACGTCGGAAAGAATCAGGTCGAAGGATTCGGTCTTGAGCAACTCGACGGCGCGCGCGGCGTTATCGCAAACGGTGGCTTCGTGGCCGGCGAGGCGGAAGGCGCGCGAAAGAGACGCGAGAGTGTTGGGGTCGTCGTCGACGAGCAGGAGATGAGCTTTGCGCGGCAAGCGGGAGTCCTCGTGTGCTTAGTCGGATGCAGCCGCGAAAGTGGTCAGCGGCGGCTTGGCAGCGGGCGCGTCCGGCTGGGTACGGGCGATGCCGCCGGGCTGATGCTGCGGCAGTTCGATGCGAAAAGTGGCGCCGCGGCCCTCCTCGCTGGAGACGGAAATGGTGCCGTGATGATCGCTGATGACGGACTGCACGATAGCGAGGCCGAGGCCAGTGCCTTGCAGCTTGGTGGTGTAGTACGGCGTGAAGAGGCGCGAGCATTCCTCCGGCGTCAGGCCTTTGCCGGTGTCCGCGACTTCGATGCGCACGTTGCCATCGTGCTCAGAGGTGCGCACGGTCAGGTTGCCACCGGAGGGCATGGCATCGAGCGCGTTAAGCACGAGATTCTGAAATGCGCGATGCAAAAGGTCGGGATCGGCTTCGATCTCCGGCAGCGGCTCGGTGAGGAAAAACTCCGGCGTGATCGTGGGCTTGCCGACTTCGTTGAATTGCGGTTCGAAGAGGCGCACGGCGTTGCGGAGCGCTTCGTTCACGTTGACATGAGTAAATTGCGGCGCCGGCATTTTTGAGAAGTCGCTGAAGCGGCCGACGATGGTATTCAGATTGGAAAGCTCGGCTTTGAGAGTCGCAGTGGATTCGTTGAACACTTCGAGAAATTGCTTGGCTTCGAGCTGCCTGGCGCGCTGCAGATTTTCGACCGTGATTTGCAGCGGGAAGAGCGGATTGCGCAGTTCGTGGGCGAGACGGCGGGCGAGTTCGCGCCACGCGGCGACGCGTTCGGTTTGCACCAGCTTTTCTTTTTGCGAGGCGAGTGTTCGAGTCATGTCGTTGAACGCGGTGGCTAACTGCCCGATTTCGTCGGAGCCGCGCACGTCGATGCGCGTATCCCAGCGCCCGGAGGCCACTTCGCGCGCGCCTTCGGCAAGTTCTTCAACGGGCCTGGTGATGCGGGAGGAGACCCACCAACTGATCAGCAGACCGATCAAGATCGCGGCACCCGCCACCGCCGCGGAAATCTTAACGATTTGCCGCGTGAGCAGGACCAATTCTTTTTGCGAGCTGCCGGCGAGCAGCACACCGAGCAATTCGTTGTTTGGCCCGGTCAACGGAATAGTGTTAAAAGTTTCGGACTGCGCCGTGTCGTTGGTCCAGTCGATGCGCTGCACCAGCGGCTCGGACTGCGAGCGCGATTGCTTTTGAACCTGCTCGATCAGCGGCTGAAAGCGCTCGGCTTGCGAGACGGCGCCGTCCTTGTCGGTAAGCGCGGCGGACACGAAGTTCGGCTCAAGATTGCGGTACAACAGCGCGCGCATGCCTTCGGGCAGAGCCAGCGAAGCAAGAAAGTGTTGGTCGACGCGGCGCCCGCCGACGATGTAGAGAATTCTTTCTCCTACCGGCAGCGCGCGAACCACCGTGAGAGAAAGCTCGACGCCATCGGGCAATTCTTCTTTGCGCAGGAAGGCCGGCGTCTCGTTCCAATCCTTGCGCGTGGTTACCCACTCATCCTTGTATCCGACGCGCGCGGGATATTGCGCTGAGGAAATGAGCGTGCCGTCGGAATTGACGAATTGCACGAAGTCGAGATTGTGGTCCTGAGCGGCGCCGTTGGCATCGCGAACGTAGGTGGACTGGTCGGCGTTTGGCCGCGCCAGATCGAGCGCCATGCGCAACGTAACGTCAGCGTTGGCGATGTTTTTTACTTCCTGCTGCACTTCTTCGCCGCGCTGCGCGTATTCGCGCTTGAACTGCGTGACCAGCGCTTGCGTGCGCTGCGCGTCCATCTCTTCGAAAGCGGCTTGCGTGTAGTGCGTCACGCCGTAGGCGACCAGCGAAACCGAGGCCAGCACCGTAACCAGAAAAACCAGGAACAATTTTGTGCGGAAACTCATGGCTTTGCTCCTGTGGGTGCGGTCGGCGAATTCATTGTCTGCGGTGCGGTGGATTCCGGAAGATCGAGCCAGACGTCCGCCAGATGCCATTCGCCCCAGCGCGCGGGCAGCCAGTTGCGCACGCAGGGGCCGAGTCCGGCGTACTCCGGCAGCGCGACCAGCGGGAGGACGCGGCGATCCTCAAGGATTTTACGCTCACGCGCGTACAACTGCTCCGGCTCCGCGCCGGCGGCATCTCCGCCGGAGGATTCGCTGGCGCCCAGCGCCCGGAGAAACGCGTCGAGCTCCGCTCTTGGCGAAAGCGAAGTTACATGCCACGCGAAAAGATGCAAGCCCGCGGCGGATTCCGCGGGCGGCGTTGCGGCCCCGGCTTCGCGCTGCGCTGGACGGCTGATCACTTGCACGCTCATTCCCGCCTGCCGTGCATTCACCGCAACACGTTCGGCAAGCAGCTTCGGCAATTCGCCGGGCGCATCCACGCGCAAACGCAGCGGCTCCGCGGCGGCCGCAAGATTCGCGGGCAGCGCGGCTCGCAGTTCCTTCGCGCGTTCGAGGCTGGTATCCACGTTGAATAAGAAAGCATAGCCCGATAACCACTGCGGCAAAAGGGCTGCTGCAGGTTCGGCTTGCCTTTGCAGCAACACGTTGGCCATGGTGTTGCGGTCGAGCGAATAGAAGAGCGCTTCGCGGAGCCGGGGATTGGACGCGGCGGATGGCGAAGCGTCGATGCGCAGGCCGAAGGTGATCACCGGCGTCGACGCCCACACGCGCAGATTTTCCTGCGCCGCGCGTCGCACCAGCTCTGGGGCGATTTCGATGAGATCGGCTTTGCCGAGTTGCAGATCGAGCAAGCGGCGCAGCGCGGGAAGCCCGAGAGTGATCTCGACAAGATCGACGAAGGGCCGCCCAGCCCAGCAGTTTTCGCTGGCCTTGAGCAAATACCGCGCATTCTTGCCGTTTGCGGTGGCGGGCGAAGCTTCGGCCACGAAGAAAGGCCCGGTACCAACCAGGGTTCCATCGGGCTGTGCGCGATAGATAAAGTAGCGGCCAGATGCAAGCAGCTCGAGCAAATCGGGCTGCGGCGAGGTCGATTGCACCACGAGCGTGTTGCTCAGCGAAGTGCTGACTTGCATCCCTGCAGGAAGCAGCGGCTGAAGAGCGGTGGCGACTTCCGCAGCCGTCAGCGGTGAGTCGTCCGAAAATTTCACGCCGTCGCGCAAACGGAGTTGCCACCGCCGGGCCGACGCGTCGTGCGACCACTCGGAGACAAGTTGCGGCTGGAAGTGGCCGTAATTGTCGAGCGCGACCAGCCGGTCGAAGACCAGCGCGGCGATTTTTTCGTTCGCCGCGGATTCCAGCGTTCCCGGCTTCCAGGTTCGTGGATCGAGGGAAATCGCCGCTTCGCGCAATTCGACGCGTAGCGTTCCGCCGTAGCGCGGATGCTTGGTGGCCGCAGCGCGCGACGCGAGCGCGAAACACGCGATCAGCGCAAACAACAAAGCCCGCCTAGTTGCGGCAGGCGAGCGCCAAACGATGAATCTCATACTCCCCCGTGCTTACATTCAAAACCACAGCAATGCTCGAAGCCGCTTCCGGGCCGCTTGCAAGTGCCAGCACCGGACCCGGCGTTTCGAGAACCGTGGTGCGATCGGAAGCAGCGTTCTGGCTGTCGCGCAAAGAGAGATGGTCGGGCTTCGACCAATCTCCGTCATCCGCAGAAAGAATCCACTCATGGTGATCGCATGGTGCGAGCAACTTGGTCGAATCGTCGGCACCCTGAAAGAAGCGGCTCTTGCTGGCGCCGGTTTTGCGGGGCTCCGCCGGAGCGCAATCCAAAGCGATTTTGTCGGCCAGCGAGCCGGAACATATCTTGCCCGGCAGCTCGAGCTCAAAGCGTGAATCCTCCTCATTCGCAAATCGAATGCGGCCGGCCAGCGCGCGCGAGGCATGCACCGCGCCGGGAATATGCGCAACCGTCTGCAACGCCGGCTGCTCGGAGAGCGACCCGTAGACCCACAGCGTCTCGCGCCCGAGCACCAGCAGGACATTGCCACTTACGGTTGCGTGCTCGAGCGCATCCAGTATCGGCTCGCGCTGCTTCCAAACCAGCTGCTTCTGCAGATACGGCGCGGGCGCCGCCGCATCCTGGGCGGCAAAGGCAGCGCGGCTCACTTGCACCAGGCGAACTTGTTCGCCATCGGCGGCCGGAACGCGCGCAACGATGACCAACTGCGCGGCAGTTTCCCGTAGCGTCACGCGCAAGGACGGCGCGGTCACATCCTCGGTGATGAGTCCGCGAAGGGCTGCCAGCCTCGCTGAGAACTGCGATTGCAGCGCAACCGACTGCGTCGTGGCTAGAGAAGATTCATTCTGCCAATCGAGATGAAAAGGACCGCGCAGGTCGCGAATCACGGCGACTTCGTTGGCGAGCGTCGCGATGGCGTCCTGCAATGGATCTTCCGTTGAGAAAGATGGGTGCGCCGCGCACGACCCCGCGAGCAGAGCCGCCGCCGCAGCCATGCTCGAGAACAGAAGGACGCACAACCATCCGCGGACAATATTATTGTTGGCGGACACGGGAATGAAAGCTGATGATAGCACGTTCGCCTCTGCCCGGCCGTGGACGAATGGCGGGCGGACAAGAGCGAATGCCGATTTTACGCGAACAGTGAGAAATAGAGAACTTTTCTTCTTCTCCTGCGTCTATGTACAGTTGACCCCTTTTGCGCTGGGTGTGCCCAGTACGCTGCTCGACAAGGCCCGGCAAGAACTTGACAAGGAGCTTTCGATGAAGCCGATGCTGCTGCGACGCGCTGTGCTGCTTGCTATGTTGCTACTGGTTTTCGCGGGTGCCGCGCTCTTCCCTGCGGGCGAGCACGCAGCCGGCAAACCGGAGGAATCCGCAAGCGGCCCCACACGGCTGCTGCGCTTTGCAGACATCTCCAAGGACCGCGTCGTGTTTGCTTACGCCGGCGATCTTTGGATTGCTTCGCGCCAGGGCGGCGCCGCTCGCCGGCTCACTTCCCACATCGGCGACGAAATCTTTCCCAAGTTCTCGCCGGACGGCAAATGGATCGCCTTCACCGGCGAGTACGACGGCAATCCCGATGTCTACGTCGTCTCGGCCGAAGGCGGCGAGCCCAAGCGGCTGGCTTTCCATCCCTCGAACGACATCGTTCTTGGCTGGACGCCCGACGGCAAAGACATTCTCTTCCGCGCCGACCGCACCGGCGGCCCGCCGCAACGCACCACCAAGCTGTATCTCGTATCGCCGCAGGGCGGCCCGGCACGCGAATTGCCTCCGCCGCGCGCGGACCTCACCAGCTTTTCGCCCGACGGCAGCAAAATCGCTTACATCGAAACTTCACAAGAATTTCGTACCTGGAAGAGATACCGCGGCGGCTGGAGCTTGCCCATCGCCATCTACGACCTCAAGAAAAACACCTACGAGGAACTGCCGAAAGCCAACGGCATGGACCTCTTCCCCATGTGGCACGGCAACGCGATTTATTTCATCAGCGATCGCGACGGCGTGATGAACCTGTACAACTACGATCTCGGCTCCAAGCAAACGAAAAAGCTTACCGAATATAAGGATTACGACATCAAGTGGCCCAGTCTCGGCCCCGACGCCATGGTCTACGAAAATGGCGGCTTGCTCTACGAATACAGCATCGATTCGGGCAAAACGCGCAACATCCCCATCGATGTGCAAGCCGATCAGGTCGAAGCGCGTCCGGAATTCAAGAGCGTCGCGGAAAATATCAACGGCTTCACGATTTCTCCTTCCGGCGTGCGCGCGCTGGTCGAAGCCCGCGGCAATATTTTCACCATTCCCACCGAGCACGGCAGCATTCGCACCCTCTCCACGGACAACTCCGGCGTGCACGAGCTGAATCCGGCCTGGTCACCCGATGGCAAGTGGATTGCGTATCTCTCGGACCAGACCGGCGAGTACGAGCTGTACGTGCGTCCGCAGCTCGGCGGCGACGAGATTCGCATCACCTCCGACGGCAACATGTATCGCTATGGTCCGGTGTGGTCGCCCGACAGCAAAAAGCTCCTCTTCTGGGACAAGCTTCATCGCCTCTGGTATGTCGGTGTCGACGAAAAGAAGCCGGTGCAGGTCGATCAAGGTGATTTCACCGATATCGCCGACGGCAACTGGGCGCCCGACAGCGCCTGGATCGCGTACTCCAAGGCCGACCGCCGCGGCGCCGGCCAGATGTTCGTGTATTCGCTCGCGCAGAAGAAAAGCACCAAAATCTCCAACGGCTATTACAACGACACCAATCCCGCGTTTGATCCCGAAGGCAAATATCTTTTCTTCCTTTCGCAGCGCTTCTTCTACCCGAGCATCAGCCAGCTCGATCAGCGCTTCAACTACTACGCCACCGACGGCGTCTTTGCGCTAACGCTGAAGTCCGACACGCCTTCGCCTTTCAAGGCGGAGAGCGACGACGAAAAGGTCACTGACAAGGACAAGGAAAAAGAGAAAGAAAAGAAAGACGAAAAGGACAAGAAGAACGCCAAGGCTGACGCCAAGAAAGCGGACGCATCCGGCGATGAGAAAAAAGAAGAAGCCAAAAAAGAAGAACCGCCGAAGCCAATGGAAATCGATCTGGCTGGCATCGCCGATCGTGTCGCGCCCGTGCCCATTCCCGCGGGCATCTACAGCAATCTAATCGTTCGCAAAGGCAAATTCCTCTACGTCGCGCAGCCGCAGGAATCGCGCACGGCGGGAACCGAACAGGACGGCGCACCGCGCGGCGTAGTGCACGTCTACGATCTGGAAAAACGCGAAGACAAGGAACTCATCAGCGGCATCGAAGGCTACGACACGGACAAAGAAGGCAAGAAAATCGTCTACAAGGCCGGACCCGTTCTCGGCATCATCGAAGCGGCGCCCGGCAAGAAACCCGGCGATGGTAAACTCGATCTCTCCGGCATGCAGGTCTTTATCGATCCGCGCCAGGAGTGGCGGCAAACCTTCCACGAAGCCTGGCGTATCGAACGCGACTTTTACTGGGATCCCGAAATGACCGGACACGACTGGAAGAAAATCGGCGCGCGCTACGAAGCGCTGCTCCCGTGGGTCGCGCACCGCAGCGATTTGAATTACCTGATCGGCGAATTGATCGCCGAACTCAGCACCTCGCACACCTACGTGGGCGGCGGCGACCAGCCCAAGAAGTCGCACGTCAGCGTGGGTATGCTTGGCGCCGACCTCCGCGCCGACGGCGGCTACTACCGCATCGCCAAAATCTATCCGGGCGAAAATTGGCACGAAGCCACGCGCTCACCGCTAACCGAGCCCGGACTCAAGGTGAAGACCGGCGACTATCTGATCGCCGTGAACGGCCGCGAGGCCAAATCATCCCAGGAAGTTTCCTCCTATTTCCAAAATCTTGCGGGCAAGCAAGTCGCGCTCAAGGTGAACAGCAAGCCGAGCGCTGATGGCGCTTGGGAAATCACCGTCAAGCCCGCCGCCACCGAAAACGGCCCGCGCTACCTGGACTGGGTCAACGCCAACCGCAAAAAAGTCTCGGACGCCACCGGCGGCCGCGTCGGCTACATGCACGTTCCCGACACCGGCATTACCGGCATCATCGAGTTCGACAAAGCCTTCAACGCGCAGCTCGACAAGGAAGGCATCATCATCGACGAGCGCTACAACGGCGGCGGCAACATTCCCGACTTCTTCACCGAAAAACTTCGCCGCCTGCTCCTCGGCTACATCGCCGGGCGCGACACCAAGGATATTCCCTGGCCGCCGACGGCTATCTACGGCCCCAAAGTCATGATCGTCAACGAACTCGCCGGCTCCGGCGGCGATTGCTTCCCGTGGTTCTTCCGCCGCGAAAAAATCGGCCCCATCGTCGGCACGCGCACCTGGGGCGGCCTCGTCGGCATTAACAATGTGCAACCGCTCCGCGATGGCGGCTTCGTCACCGCGCCAAGCTTCGGCTTCTGGAGCACCGATAACGGTGGCGAATGGATCGTCGAGCAGCATGGCGTCGATCCCGACTACGTCGTCCCGCAGCGCCCCGATCTCGTCGTCAATGGCCACGATCCGCAGCTTGAAAAAGCCATCGACCTCGCCAACGACGCGCTGAAAGACGCCAAGCAGCTCCCGCGTCCAAAGTATCCGGTCGCGCAGCAATAGCGCGTTCGCACTTTTTCACGTTCCTGCGATACAACGGGCCGGCACGCCGATGGCCCGTTTTCTTTCCGCGCCATCGCTTTCGCCGCACTTTGTTGTATCGTAATGGCCCCGCGCATTCAAAAAATCACGCGAGGTATCCATGGGCCGCAAGCAGTCTCCGATCCTGAACGACAACGCGCTGAAGCTTGGCTTCTTTTCGTCCAATTGTTCCGGCGGCATGTCCGTAACGAAAGTTCCCGAGCGCTGGGTCAATTCCTGGGAGAACAATATTCGCCTCGCGCAGCTCGCCGACGATGCCGGAATCGAATTCATGCTTCCTATCGCGCGCTGGATCGGCTACGGCGGCGAGACCGATTTTCACGGCAGCGTCCTCGAAACCCTCATCTGGGCCACCGGCCTGCTCGCCAACACCAGGCACATCAATGTTTTCGCCACCGTGCACACCGCTTTCATTCATCCGCTCGTGGCCGCGAAACAGCTCGCTACCGCCGACCAGCTCAGCCACGGCCGCCTCGGCCTCAACGTTGTCGCCGGATGGAACAAGCCCGAGTACGACGCTTTCGGCATCGATCTCCCACAACAGCACACCGACCGTTACGCGCTCGCCCAGGAATGGTTCGATCTCGTCACGCGCATCTGGAATCACGATGGCGCCTTCGAATGGAAAGGCAAATATTTCAAAGGCCAGGGCATCTACGGCTTCCCCCGCCCCTTCGACGGCAATCCTCCGGTGATGAACGCCGCCGGCTCCGGCGAAGGCCGCGATTTCGCCGCGCGCAACGCCGATTTTCTCTTTGCCATTTCCATCGACCTCGAACAATCGGCGAAAGAAGTCTTGCAGATCAAGGAGCGCGCCGCGAAGCTCGGCCGCGATACCGGCGTCTTCACGCTCTGCCACGTCGTTTGCCGCCCCACAAAAAAAGAAGCCCAGGAGTATTACCACCACTACGCGCAAGAACACGCCGACTGGGGCGCCGTCGACAATCTCATGCGCCTCCAGGGCCTGCACGCGCAATCCTTCCCGCCCGAGGCGCTGCGTACCATGCGCGACCGCTTCGCCGCCGGACACGGCACGTATCCTCTCGTCGGCGATCCTGACACCCTCGTCAACGAAATGAAAAAAATCACCGCCTCCGGTTTTGCCGGTACCACTCTCAGCTTCGTCGACTACGTCGCCGAGTTCCCCTACTTCCGTGACGAAGTCCTCCCCCGCCTGGAACGCCTCGGCCTCCGCAAACCCGTTCTCCGCTAATTCCTCGTACTCGCGCGCCGCCTTTCTTTGTAGTGGTGCCCGCCGCGGCGGGCTGCGCCAGACGCGAACCTTTGCAACCGTGTCCCAACTCGTCCCCTAAAGGCAATCAGGGCCGGCGGAGGGAAGGCCAGCCCTGCATTTTTCGCTTTTTCTCCTGGTCTAAGCTCTGGGAATCTCGCGAATTATCCTCTTCTCCGCCGCAGGCCGTTCCGTCCGGATAATCTCCACGCGCGAAGGCACCCACACCATTCGGCTGGCGCTACCCACAACCTGCTTCAGCCAATCGTATCGCTCGACAGTCACGCGATACGTCGCGCCACCATCCATCGCGCCCCACGTGAACACCGCCCGCTTAGGGCTTTTTGTCTCCTCTTCCGCCGGCAGCGATGCCAGGTCAAACCGCTCGCCCGAAAATTCCGGCGCCACCCGCTGCAGCTCCGCCGACGCCACTTCCCGCGCATCCTTACACCACCCGTCATGCCCGCCATTCACCCAACGCTGCAAATTCTCAATCGTCCGCCGATCCACTCGCGGAAGACGCACTTCTTTGTGCGAGACCGGCGCAGCCGCAGCAATCACCGGCGCCACAAATATCAGCGCAGCCAGCGCCGCAGCCCGCAGCGTGCGCCATCCGTCACAGCTCTCGCGTCCCGTTCGAATCTCACTCATTCGTCCATCTCGCATGGCTTCCTCCCTGTCCTTCTTCGTCTTTCTCTTCCGTCTTCCCTGCGAAATCTCCGCGCCCTCTGCGTCTCCGCGCTATCTTTTTCTTTTTCTTTTTCTTTTTCTTTTTCTTTTTCTTTCTTTCTCTTTACCTCTTGACTTCCTTACTTCATTACTTCTTTTAAGCCGCCAGCCGAGTGGCCCAGAATGCGCCGCTGGCGGAGGCACAACTTCCGGTGCACGTCCGGTTCAAGCGCGGCGGTGCTTGCCGTGCGTTCCATCGTTGTTCCTCCTTTCCAGCGGCGCATTCCGAGCCACCCGCAGGGGTATTGGCTGACGGACCCCGGTAGCACAGACTTCAGCTCGCCCTGAGCCTCGAAGGGTCTGTGCGAATTTGTATGCGAATCTCCGCATACGCAAATAGCAACCCACTCTCAAGCAACTCCCCGCCGCAACAACCGCCGCAACTGCGTCGAAATAAAAATGTCGTAAGCCACCAACCCAGCCGCGCTCCCCAAGACCACCGTCCCCAAAATCATCAACAGATATTTCATCGCCACCATGGTCCCGCTCCCTTTTTCGCTCCGTCTTGCTTTCTCTTCTGCTTCCTTAGAGGGGCGGAGCTTCAGCTCCGACATAGAAGCCCGCTCTCAATGGGCTTCAGCCACTGAAGAAACGCGCGCCACAATTGCTACCTCCGCGGATCAAACGCCCGAGCCAACTGCATCGTCCCGCGCACCAATTCCGTTCGCACCCCCACACGTCGCCCAGTCGCCGGCTTCATCAACTGCAGCGCCGCCCGCAGCAACACCCAGTAAAACCCCACCGCCGCAGCCGCCGCGAACATCGTCGCCACCGCCAGCATCGCAAATTGCAGAATTCCGGTCATGGCCTGTCTCCCGTGCTACGCCACACCTCATCGCAAGGAACATGCCATTCCCAACGCATTGATTACAGGAGGCTTATAGAATTAACCGCCAACCCGGACCGTGGCCGGAACCACACGTCGTCTACTACCAGACGCGTTCTTCCCCACGCCTAAAACCATCGCCGGCTTCGCAACCGCACCTGCCCGCCAGCGAAGGTGTCTATCAAAATGACGAATGGCACGACGTCCAACACGAGCATTCGCGCCCTTCCCAACTTCAGTCGCCGTACCCGCGCCCGAGCCCTTTCCACAAGCATCGCAATCCCGCAATGGACACGCCGCTCGTCCCAAGCGATAATTCTTCCGGAGCCGTCGTCGATGGCCCACACCTCTGAGGAGGGAGAATGAGCATTTCTCCAAACGTACCGAACCCGCAGGAGTCTTATCACTACGAATCCTCGGGCACACCGCGCTGGATCATTGTTCTGTTCATCCTGTTGTTTGCAGCTCTCGCTGTACTGGGCTACGTCGGCCATGCCGGTCAGTCGCGCCTCGAAACCGATCTCGGCAAAGCTCAGGATCAGAACAAGCTCCTCTCGGCCCAGCTCGAGCAGGCCAATTCGCGCATCGCTGACCTCAAGGGCCACCTCGAAGTCACCATGCAGAAAGTCGGCATGAGCCAGGCGGAAATCGCCAAGGCCACCAGCCGCGCTGAAGCCATCCGTAAGGAACAGGTAGTTTCCGGCCAGAAGCTCGCCGCGCAGCTCACGGAAGTTCAGAAAGAAAGCGAACAGAAAATTGGTGCGGTGGCCACCGAAGTCGGCGGCGCCAAGAAGGATATCGAGGCCACCCGCAGCGACCTCGAGGCCACCAAGGGCAAGCTGGAACGCAGCCTCGGCGACATGAATGTGATGAGCGGCTTGATCGCCCGCAATCACGACGACCTCGACGAGCTCAAGCGCAAGGGCGACCGCAACTACTACGAATTCACGCTCACCAAGACCAAGACTCCTCAGCGCGTCGGTCCCATTCAGATGAATCTGACCAAGACCGATCCCAAGAAATCCAAGTACACCGTCATGGTCTTTGCCGACGACCGCCAGATCGAAAAGCGCGACAAGACTTCCGGCGAGCCCGTGCAGTTCTACGTGGGCACTACCCGCGGCTCCCCATTCGAGTTCGTCGTCTTCACCGTTGGCAAGAGCCAGATCACCGGCTACCTCTCGACGCCCAAGGATGTCGGCGCGGCACCTGCCGCCGCTCCGGCCGCCGCCAAGCCAACGTCCTGAGGTTTCACGCCCTTACACTTTCGCGAAGCCCTGTCCCCCGTCTTGGAAACATCCTGCGGGACAGGGCTTCTGCCTTTTCACCCCTCGCGCTAGCATAAAAACGATAGCCTCGCTTCCTCGGAAGCCGGAGTGTCCCCATGAACCGCACGCGCATCACCATATTTCTGTCCGTGCTCCTGCTTGCTCTATCCTTTGCCGGCACCGCCGCCGCGCAGGCGCCGCTCGAACCCTCGCAACTGCCCGCGCGCACCCTTTTCTATCTCATCTGGCGCGGTATGCCCGCCGGCGACGTCCGCAAAGCCAATTCCCTGTTCGCTCTTTGGGACGATCCCGGCATAGCTCCCGCACGCGACGCCCTGGCACAGAATCTCTTCGATTCCTCCAAGCAAAAAGATTCCAAGACGCCGCCCATCACGGCCGCGGAGTGGGAAGAATTCGCTCCCCTGCTCGACAATTCCTACGTCATCGGCTTCCTCATCAATCCTGAAAAGCACGCCGCCGCCACCGCCAAATCCCTAGATCCTAAATCTGCCGACACCAAATCTCCTGAATGGAACGGCGTCTTCTTCGTCTTCAACCGCACCGGCAAGGAAGCTCTCCTCGCCAAAGCGCTCCTCGGCATCCGCGCGCAACAAGCGCTGCAAAAAGATGCTCCCGAAATGTCGCAAACCACTATCGCCGGTCTTCCCGCCTTGAAATTTACCAGCAAGACCGGCAACTCCTACTGGGTCGAAAAAGGCAAATATCTCGTCAGCACCGGCGAACGCTCGGTCATGGAAGAAATCCTCGCGCGCCTCGACGGCAAATCTACCGGCGGCTCCCTCGCGGAATCCGCCGCCTACCAGGAAGCCCAGCCAGTTCTCGGTCACGGCACGCTCGAATTATTCTTGCGCGTTCCCGACCTCAAGGAATTCGCTCCGGACGCTCCGCAGCAAGGCGTGAAGGTCAAGCCCATGCTCGACGCCCTCCGCCTCGATTCCATCCATTCCATCTGTGGCCACATTTCCTTTGAAGGCCCGAAGACGCGCCTGCAAGGCGCCATCCTCGGCGACGCCTCCGACGGCACGCTTTTCGACATCTTCGCCGACGGCACAACTGCTCCCGCCGCACTCGCTTTCGCTTCCCCGGATATCGTCCGCTTCAGTTCTGGGCAGATCAATTTCAACGGAATCTACTCAACCATCAAGCGCGCGGTTCGCTCCGTTCTTCCTCCGAACCAGCAAGGCAACGTCGATATGGTTGACGCTATCGCGCAATCTCGCATCGGCATGCCCGTCTCGGACGCTCTCGCTCTGCTCACCGGCGAATTCGCTTCCCTGCAATCCAGTCCGGTGATGGCCGCCGATCAGCAGGTTTATTTCCTTGGTATTCGCAACAAGCCCGGCGCACTAAAACTCATGCGCACTCTCCTTAGCGAAAAGATCACTGGAGAGCACACCGAAGGCGACGTCACCTTCCTCAAGGTTTCTCTGGGCGGCGGCGCCAGCGGCGCCGGCGTCGCGCAGTGGAATTTCTATCACGTCGCCGTAACCCCGGACGCGGTCCTTGGCGCATCGAAAGCCGAAACGCTCCACCAGATTCTCGCGCAGCGCGCGCAGAACACCGCCTCCGGCTTCGCGTCGCTCCCGCAGTTTCAAGCCGCTCGCTCGCAATTCCCGCAAAGTGTCGACGGATTAAGCTATGTCGATTTCCAGAAAATCGACTGGCCCGGCCTCAAAGACCACTGGATCCGCGAGATGAAAAAATCTTCCACCTCAAAGGCTCTCGCCGGCCAGAAAGCCACGCCCGCTCCACCCGCTCCCGTCCCCGCCTGGCTCGAACAAATCGATCCCCAGGTCTTCTCGCGCCATCTTCATTCCGCCTTCGCCGCCTCCTGGAAAGACACCAAAGGCTTCCACTTCGAAGAATGGCTCGACTAGCCTTTGTCTTGTAGGGCCCGCATTCTGAGGCGGGCCGCTCTTCTATCGTGGCGACGGCGCATCCGAATTCCTTTGAGGGCGGCCGCTTTCCCCGCCCCGGTGCTTGGCGTAATTGAAACGATATCGTTCCAGGCGGGCTCGACTTCACGGACCATCAAATGAAATTTGCTCTAGCCCTGCTGCTGTCGACGTTTCCAATCGCCGCGCACGCCTGCCGCGCGCAACAATCCCCCGCTCCGCAATTCCCTGCCGTCCGCGTCTCCGTTGACCGCGTAAACGTCGGCGTTATCGTCACCAACTCGCGGGGAAACTTCGTGGAAGGCCTCACGCGCTCGGATTTTCACGTCTTCGACAACGGCATCGAACAACCGATCACCGATTTTGCCGCCATCGATGAACCCGCGCAGGTCCTTCTCCTCATCGAAGCCGGCCCCGCCGTGTATCTTCTCGAAGCCAGCCATCTCCAGGCCGCCTACGGCCTTTTGCAAGGACTCGCGCTCTCCGACCAGGTGGCTCTCGTCAAATACGCCGATGCGCCCGAGCCTATTCTCGATTTCACATCCGACAAACAGCTCGCCGCTTCCGCTCTCGGCGCGCTGCACTACAATCTGGGCTTTGGCTCGCTCAATCTTTCCGCCAGCCTGGCGCAGACTCTCGCGTGGCTCCGCAACACCCAAGGCAAGAAGAGCATCGTTCTTCTTTCCACCGGAATCGACACCTCTCCCTGCAACGAATCGCTCGTGATCCTCGCGCAGCTCCGCACCGGTGATGTCCGCCTGTTTGCCGTCTCGCTAGCCGGCGGTTTGCGTAGCATCCCGCCCAAAGACAAGAAAAAGCCGCCGGCTACCTCACAAACCTCCGCTCAAACCGACCAACAATTCGCCGAAGCCGACCGGTTTCTGCACGAACTCGCCGAAGCCACCGGCGGCCGCGCCTGGTTCCCCGTCAACTTGAAAGATTTTCGTTCCGTCTACGCCCAGCTCGCCCAGCTCATTCGCCACGAATACAGCGTCGCTTTCGTTCCACAGACCCACGACGGCGCCGTCCACATCATAAAAGTCACGGTCGATCCGCCAGCTTTTTCAGCAAATGCGCCGCCCAGCTACCGCATCGACCATCGCCGGGCCTATCTCGCTCCCGCAGCCGCGGCAAACTAGCGCCTCAGCCGAGTCACTCGGCGCGATCGGATCGCGCCTCTTTGAAGTCGAAAAAAAACAGGAGGAACAACCGACAGCTACTTGAATTCCTTCATCATATTCGCCATTTCGCTCAGCCGGTCGTCGATCATCGCCAGCACTGTGCCCTTTTCAAACGTGCCGTCGCCGTTCAGCTTTCCCGCCGCCGTGCCAGTCAAAATCTCGATGCCCTGCTCGATCTTGCCCACCGGCCAGATATGAAATTTTCCGGCGGCCACCGCTTCCAGCACGTCTTCGCGCAGCATCAAATCTTCCACGTTCGATTCCGGCATCATCACGCCTTGCGTCCCGGTGAGTCCTTTGATCCGGCACACATCGAAAAATCCTTCGATCTTTTCGTTCACCCCGCCGATCGCTTGAACGTCGCCCTGCTGGTTCATCGATCCGGTCACCGCAATATCCTGCCTCAGCGGCAATCCGGAAAGCGCGGACACCAGCGCGTACACTTCCGTCGAGCTCGCGCTGTCGCCATCCACTCCGGAGTACGATTGCTCGAAGCAAATGCTCGCCGCCAGCGATAGCGGCTTATTCTGCGCGAAGCGGCTGCGGAAATATCCCGCGATGATGTGCACGCCTTTATCGTGGAAGCGCCCGCTCAAATTCGCTTCGCGCTCGATATTGATCAAGCCTGCTTTGCCGAGCGCCGCCGTCGCGGTGATGCGCACCGGCTTGCCAAACGAATATCCGCCGATTTCCAGCACGCTCAAGCCGTTCACCTGCCCGACGACTTTCTTGTCCGCCACGTCCACCAGCAGCGTTCCCTCTTCAATCATTTCGCGAATGCGCGTCTCGATCAGGTTGTGGCGCTCCATCTTGGAAGCGATCGCGCCGCGCACGTGCGCCGCGCGCACCACGTTTTCTCCCGCCGCCGCGGCTTCGTAGTGCGCTTCGCGCGCCAAATCCGCAATGTCTACAAACCGCGCGGTCACCTTGTTGCGCCGCCCCGCCTGCCGTACTCCATACTCTAACATCGCCGCAAACGCCCCGCGGTCGAACGGAGAAAGCGCCTCCTTCTCGGAAAGCGCGCGCAACCTCCCGGCGTACTCCGCAATCACACCGTCGCTCATAGCCATTTCTTCATCGAACTCCACGCGGACCTTGAAAATCTTTTTGAAATCCTCTTCGTAGTTATAGAGCAGCTCGTACAATTCGCGGTCGCCGATCAAAATCACTTTTACGTTGATGGCGATAGCTTCCGGCTTCAGCGCGCTGCCGCCAAACGGGTAGAACATCTCCAGCGGCTGAATCTCCAATCGGTTGTGATTCAGCGTGCGCTTCAGCGCCCGCCACACTCCGCCTTCGGAAAGCGCTTCCATCGAGTACATGATCAGGAAGCCGCCGTCGGCGCGCAGCAGCGAGCCGCCGCGCAAATCCATGAAGTCGCTGGTCCAGCCGCCGCGCTGGTCGTAAGCGCGCTGGATGGTGCCGAACAAATTCGCGTACGTCGGCGTAGTCTCGAAGATCACCGGCGAAGCGTCCTCGTCGTTGTGCGCCAGAATCACGTTTACGCCGTACACGCGGAACGGATCCCGCTCTGGCCCGCCGCTGGGCTTCGGTCCCAAGCTATCGACAGGCGAATCGGCGCTGTCTTCGCTTTCTCCCTCGCGCTCTTTGAAAGGATCGAGATTATCGAGCACGTGGTGGCGCACTTCCTCGAGATATTCCGAGACGCTCGTGCCCACGTATTTTTCTTTCAGCTCTTCGATCACGCCGTCGACCAGCACGGACGCGGCTTCTTGCTCCAGATAACTGAGCTCGCTCGCCAGTTCCCGCGACAATGTCAGAGTCTTGCGGTACACCACCGTGAATTCCTGCCGGAACTGTTCGTACTTTCTTTCAATCTCTTCCGCCACCGGAGGTTCGAGTTTTCCTTCGTGCACCATCTTCGAAACATCTTCAATCGGCACCATCTGCCCTTCAAGCACCGGAAAAATTTCCGGCAGCGCCACCGCGCCCACCTGCATGTGCCCCAGCGCGAACTGGTCGCGCGCGATGCGCCGCGTGAAATCGTCCATCAACTCTTTTTCGCGCACCGTGAAGCGCTCGACGATGCGGCCTTTTTGCCGCTGGAACGGCTCGCCTTCGAACACTTGCGGAATGCGCCGCCGCAGGAAATCCACGCCCGCTTGCATATCTTTCTTGAAGGCATTGGCCTGCCCGCGCGGCAGCGTCAGCAATCGCGGGCGGTCCGGCAGCTTGAAATTGTTGACGTAGCAGCGGTCCAGCGAGAGTTTCGTCTCGGGATGCAGATCTTCGATCATGCGGGCAATCGTTCCGCCGCGGCTCGTCCCCGCCAGCCCGCACACGAATACGTTGTAGCCAGGCGCCGCCAGTCCCACGCCCATCTTCAACGCGCGCAGCGCGCGCTCCTGGCCGATGAATCCTTCGCGCGGCTCCGCCTGCGCCGTCGTCTCGAACGGAATGCGCGACAATTCGCAGCGCCAGCGCAGCTTTCCCGCAGGCAACTCCGCATGTACGCCGGCAGCTTTTGGCTTAATAGATTCCATACGCGGCGGCTACTCTAGCACAGCGCTCCGGCCCAGCGAGCATTTTCGCCCCCGCTGTTTCGCATCAGGCCATCACGCGCGGGCACCTGCGAACCAAACGATGGCCGGGCGCTGGCAGGCGGCCCGGCTAGCGCCAGCCGCAAACCGCCAATAATTCGTCGAGCACGGTAGCATCGTAACGCCGGGGATTCGACGCCACTCCGTCAAGTTCCCGCAACCGCGGCGCCGCCGACCATTCGCGCGCGCAACCCGGCAGCACGCGCTCCCGCGCCCCGAACCACGCATTCATCCACGGAACCATTTCCAGGTACAGTTCGTGGCGCTTTCTTTGCCGCGTGGCATCCGCTTCCGCGCGGCGGCGCAATTCGTCGGCTGGAGCTTCCAGCCAAACCACGCAGTCGGCAAATCCGATGCGCCGCTCCTCGATTGCCTTGCGATAGAGTGGCGCTTCGATCTCAAATAATGCGCTCTCTTGCGCGCCGGCTTTCCAGAGCGCCCAGGAAAAATAGAGCTTGAGCGGGTCGCTGTCGCAAACCGCGATGCTAGTTCGTTTTTCGAGCTCCAGCGCCGCCTGCCATCGCTGAATGTTGTGCTCCACCCAGAAAGCCGCCACTTCCCGAGGTTCCGCGTACTGGCTCGGAGCCTGCATCGTCTCCGCAGTTTCTTCGACGAACCCCTGCGGAAAATGTTCACGGCACCACGTCGTCTTGCCCGAAGCGCTTGGGCCTTCCGCCACTAGAATTGACAATTGCGCGTCCTCGATTCATTTGCCGCGGTTGCCCTGGCTCTCAGCACGGGCCCGGCGTTACCCAGCGGCTCAGGCTTCTTTCGCCGCGATTTGGTCGCGGTGGTCCATGTAGACGCGGAAGACGCCCATGGCGGCGGCGACGATGGTCGGTCCGGCCACCAAACCCAGCAAGCCGAAGACTTCGAGCCCACCCAGCACGCTGATAAACAGCAGCAACTCGTTGAGCCGCGTGCGGTTGCTAAGCAGCATCGGCCGCACAATATTGTCCACCACGGTAGCAACGCCGCCGCAAATCGCCAGCACCGCAATCGCTTTGCCCCAGTGCCCATGCAATCCCAGCCACGCCGCGGCTGGCACCCAGATCAGCGCCGATCCCACCACCGGCACCAGCGAGAAAAACGCGATCAGCACGCCCCAAAATAGCGGCGTGGGTATCCCGGTGAGCGCGAAGGACACGCCTCCCAGCGTTCCCTGAATCGCCGCGATGAGCAACCCCACCGCCACGCTCGCGAAAATCAGCTCTTTCGATTCCGCCAGCACATCTTCCTGAATCTCCTCGTCGAACGGCAGCAAATGACGCAAGCCGCGCACAATTTCCTCCCCATCGCGGAACATGAAGAACAGCGCGAAGAGCAGCAGCACCAGGTCGACCACGAAACTCACCAGGTTCTTCAGCAGTCCCTCAAACCTTTGCCCGAGAAACGAAGCGGCTTTCTCAGCGGCCTGGCGCAAGGAATCGGAAAGGTCCACGGTCTGCCAGGACGCGGGCAGGCGCGCGCGCACCCATTCTTCCGCTTGCAAGATCAGACCCTGGTCCGGCCCTTGTCCATGAACACCCAGCGATTTCTGCAGCGTGCCAACGGCGTCCAGCGTCTCGCGCCCGGCGTACACCAGCACTACCAGCGTGGGCACGATGAGCACCAGCGTAACGCCCAGTGTACTCACCAGCGCCGCAGAAGTGGGCTTCATGCGCTTTTCCAGCCGTTCGTAGAAGGGATAGAAGAAAATCGCCAGCACCGCGGACCACGCCAGCGGCACCAGAAACGGCGCGAAAATCTCGTACACCAGGTAGCCGAGCAGCAGCAGCGCACCGTACGACAGTACGGTGGTTAATCGGTCACTCGTCGTTGCGGGCCGTTCGCTTGGCGGCTTCATGCGCGGCTTATAATCGAGTAGGATTGCATCATGCTCTTCGCTTTTGGCCGGAGCGAAACCAGGTAACCCGCGTGGATGCCCTCAACCCTAGCACACCGCCGAAGTCCACCACGCTAACTGCCTACCAAATTCGCCTTCTTGCTGTACTTGCTTTGGTGAATTTTGTCAACTTCGCGGCCCGCCAGGTCTTCAACCCGCTGATTCCTCTATTGCGTCATCGTCTCGGCGTGAGCGATGCCCAGCTGGGCTCGCTGCAAACCTGGTTGCTCGTGGTTTTGGCGGCCGGCAGTATTCCCTTCGGCTTTCTTGCCGACCGCTTCAGCCGCAAAACCATAATCGTTGTCGGCGTTTTCTGTTGGAGCGTGGCCACGTTCGCGGGCGGCCTGATGTCCAGCTACCTTTTTCTTTTGCTCGCGCGCGCGGGCGTCGGCCTCGGCGAAGCGGCTTACGCTCCGGCGGCGCAATCGATGATTTCGGGATCTTTTCCGCAGGAGCGGCGCGCTCGTGCACAAGCAATCTTTGCCGCCGGCATGCTTCTTGGCGGGGCCGCAGGACAAGCGCTCGGCGGCATCGTTGGTTTTCGCTATGGCTGGCAGTACCCTCTATTCATCATCGCGATACTTGGTGTGATTCCCGGCATCGCCGTATTCTCGCTCAAAGAGCCGGCGCGCGGTCCGCGCTCCGAGGTCGTGCCCATTCCGCAGCTACTCCGCGTTCCGGCCTTTGTAGCGATGCTCGCCGGGGGAACGTGCATCACGTTTGCCAGCGTGTCTTTGTTGTATTGGGGCGTGGATTTCGCCGTCACGTACAAAGACTTCAGCCCTCTACAGGCTTCCGTTTCGCTTTCCTTGATCGTGCTGGTTTCCTCAGTGTGCGGCGTGCTCTTCGGCGGCTTCGTTGCGGACTTTCTGCAGAAGCGTTTCAGCTATGGGCGATTGATCGCCACGGCTGCGGCCTTTTTGTTGGCGGCTCCGTTTCTCATCCTGGCCATTCAAACCGAAGAGCAATGGATTGTTCTGGCCGGACTAGGGGTGGCTGGATTTTTCATGTCCTGGTATCACGGGCCGGTCACTGCGGTGATTCACGACATGATGCCCAGGCGGGCGCACGCCACCTCCGTGGGCGTGTACATGTTCGTCACGCAACTCCTCGGTGGCCTGGGTCCCCACCTGCTTGGCAAAGTGTCTGATTTCCGCGACATGCAGTACAGCTTGCAGATCGCCGTAGCAGTCATGGTCGGCGGGGCACTCTTAATGTTGCTGGTGATCCACTTCATCCGCCGCGACGGTTTGTGCCATCCGTGCCTGGATCGCTTTCGTGCCGAGCCTGGCGATTAGGCTGCGTGTACCGCGGCGCTACTGCTTGATGCCTACCTGATCGGCTAGCCGCAAAACTTCGGCTTCAGAGACATCGTAGAGCGGACGGATATCGTCTTCTTCCAGGCGCTCGCGCAGATATTCGGCGGCGATGTAACTGGATTCGCGGTCGGTAAGGTCGCGCGCGGCACGCTCGCGAAATTTAACGAAAGCCGTGTGCGCCAGGCCGATGACGTGCGCTTCGCCGTTGACAAAGAATTTCGTGTCGATGGTGTCGGCGTGGCGCGTGGCAATGCCATTCCACATATGCGAGAAGCGGCATTGGAAGTTTTCGCCGCTCAGCTTGGAAGTTACGTCGAAGGCGCCGACAAACTGGCTCATCGCGCCGTTATTGGCCAGAACTGGATACGGGGTCACGCTGTCTCCTTCACATCGTTGAGCTGCATTCTAACGCGCCACGGTGGCCGCGGTTTCCGCGTGCGTGTAGTTGCGCACCGCCGCCCCTACACCCGCGCCAGCGGGAACGCGGACGCCTTGATCGAGCAGCGTCTTTTCCAGCGCGGCGAGGAAGAGCAGAACATTCACCTTCTGGCTGCAATAGCCCATCAACCCGACGCGCCAGATTTTGCCTTTGACGGATCCGAAGCCTCCGGCAATTTCGATGTTGAACTCATCGAGGAGCTGATTGCGGACTTTTGCATCGTCAATGCCCGCGGGGATGGTGACGGCGGTGACCGTCGGCAAGCGGTCGGCCGGATTCTTGACGAACATTTCCAGGCCCATGGCTTCGAGGCCGGCGATGAGCGCGAGTTGGTTGACGGTATGGCGCTCCCAGCGCGCTTCGAGCCCTTCTTCGACCACCAGGCGCATGGCTTCGCGCAACGCGTAGATAAGCGAAATCGGCGGAGTGTGGTGGTACAGGCGCTCTTTGCCCCAATAATTCATCGCCGTGGTCAAATCGAAATACCAGCTTTGCACTTTGGATTTGCGCGTGCGCATCACTTCCTCGGCGCGCGGCCCGACGGTGATGGGCGACATCCCGGGAGGCGCGCTGATGGCTTTTTGCGAGCCGCTGAAGCAGATATCGATATGTTCGCGGTCCACGTGCAACGGAACTGCGGCGAGGGACGCCACGGTATCGACGACCAGAAGCGCGCCGAGATCGTCGGCAACTTTGCGGAACGGTGCGATGGGCGTGAGCACACCCGTGGAAGTCTCGCCTTGCGCCAATCCAACGATTTTGATTTTGCGGCCCTTGCCGACCCGCCGGACTTCTTCGGCGTCAACGGGTTTGCCGTAGGGAGCTTCGACTTTGTGGACTTTGGCCGCGGTGCGCGAAGCTATTTCGTACATGCGCTCGGAGAAAACGCCATTCACCGCGATGATAGCTTCGTCGCCCTCTTCGAGGACGTTGAGAACCGAAGCTTCGATGCCGCCAGAACCCGAGGCCGAGAGCGGCAGTGTCAGGCGGTTCTCCGTCTGAAAGATTTGGCGCAGCAGCAGTTGCGTCTCGTCCATGCACCCTTTGAACCAAGGATCCATGTGCCCAACGATGGGAGTGGCCAGGGCGCGGTACACGCGAGGATCGACGGAGGAGGGTCCGGGCGTAAGCATCAACCGGCAGGGGGGATTCAGTTCGCCAACGTGTTGGGCCATGAGCTTTGTCCTTCTTTTTGTTGCAGTTGACTCCACGGGCGGCCCGCACGCGCCGGAGAACCGGGGAGGGTGCGACGCTTGGTGGGAAGAAAGATTCTCCCGCAAAGGCGGTAAGGGGCGCAACCGACAAATTGGCAGGCGTGGGGAGGCCGGAACTCGTCTGAAGATGCGCGTGCGCGCGCGATCCCACAAAGAAAAGAAGAAAAGTTTGTATCGTTCCGTTTTGGGAGTGCATTCCGGGGTTGGCACGACCGCGGAAAAGGATCAGGGGAAAGCCCCGCGGGAGAGATTTGGAAGTTGTTGCATGGACGGAAGTTATCGCCTGACGGTGCTGCGGGTTAGGCCTCTGGTGTGCGTGGGTGTGGGGGGCGTGTGCCCCGGGGAGAGAGGCCATGGGTCGAGGGCGGAGGAAGCTTGCGGCGCTGGCGGCGTTGCTGGCCGCTTTCGTGGTCCTATGGCGGCCCGTCGCTGTTGGAGGGAAGAACGGAGCAGCGGGGCGTGCCGTGGAATTGCCGCCGATCGTGATCGGAATCTCCAACGTGCAATCGGGGCCCTCGCAATTCCTCGGGCAGCGGCTCGTTCAGGGGTCGATGGCGTATTTTCAGATGGTGAATGAAAACGGCGGAGTACACGGGAGAAAAATCTACATCCTCTTGAAGGACGACCGGTACGAGCCCAATCCCGCGATTCAGAACACCAACGATCTGATCGAAAAGGACAAGGTATTTTTCCTCTTTGACTATGTGGGAACACCGACGCTCACGCGGGTACTGCCGCTGCTGAGGTATTACGAGCGGGAAAAGATCGTCAACGTGGCGCCGTTCACCGGCGCGGACCCGCAGCGCAAACCGCCGTACGACAAGTTCGTCTTCAATATTCGCGCTTCGTATCGCGAAGAGACCCGCGCTTTGGTGCGCTATCTGCACGCCAAAGGCTACCGGCGCATCGGATTCCTGGGCCAAGCCGATGCCTACGGGAAGAGCGGCGAAGTCGGCGTCACCGAAGCATTGACTGAATTCGGGCTGCACATCGTCGAGAGCGTGACATACCGGCGCAACGAGTCCTTCGAAACCGACATGAGCGCCCAAGTGAAAATCCTGCGCGAGGCGGGCGCGGACGCGGTAATCGCGGTGGGCGTGTACGGCCCTTGCGGCGCTTTCATTCGCGATGCGCGCATGACCGGCTGGAATGTTCCGGTCGCCAATGTGAGCTTCGTGGGAGCGGCGGAGATGCTGGCTAGGCTGGGAGAGACATCGCAGAAGGTGGGCCGGGACCTCACCACGAATCTCATCAACAGCCAGGTGGTGCCTTCGCCGGAGGATCTGCGACTTCCGCTGGTGGCGGAATTCCGCGCGCACATCCAAACGGGGCACCATGGCTTCATTACCCTGGAGGGGTGGCTCAACGCCGTGGTGGCCACCGAGGCGCTGCGGCGCGCGGGTCCGAACGCCACACGTGAAGATTTCATCCGCGCCATGGAGTCGCTGCATGACTGGGACCCGGGGCTGGGAGTGCGGCTGGAGTTTTCGCCATCCAGCCATCAAGGGCTGCACAAGGTGTGGCTAACGCGTACCGAACAGGGACGCTGGGTGCCGGAGGAGTCTTCGCAAGAGGCACGATGAGAAGCATTTCAGCAAAACTGATGATTCTGCAGTTGGTCAGCGCGGTGCTCGTCGTGGCGCTGATGTATGTGCTGGTGGACCGCCAGCTTTCGCATCGCATGACCGCGAATTTTCAGATTCGCGGGGAAATCGTAGCCGAGGCGCTGGCCAAATCCGTGGAAGCTTTGCTGGTCAGCCGGGACCTGACGTCCGCGCAGTCCAGTCTGGACGCGGTTTTGAGCATTCCGAACGTGGAATGGGCGTTTGTCGCAGGACCGGATGGCCGCGTGCTGGGACACACGTTTGTTCCCAAATTTCCGGATGCGCTGAAGAAACAGATGGAGGAACTGAAAGAATCGTCGGTGGCAACCCTGTCGATCGAGAACCAGTCCATCATGATCATCCGAAGGCCGGTGCTGACCGGGATCGTAGGGACGGTGTCCATCGGATTCAACAAGGCGAGTCTGGTTTCCTCAATCCACAAAATGGAACTGGTGATCCTGTCCAGCATCGCGGTGGTCATGCTGGTGGCGACGCTGATTTTTGCCGTGGCCACGGCACGCATCATCGCGCCGGTGCGGGCACTGACGCACGGGGCACAACTGCTGGCTCGAGACGGCGGCGCGACGTTCGAGGCGCTGCCGGTGCGTTCGGATGACGAAATTGGCGAGCTGACGCGGACATTCAACGGTATGGTCAGCGAAGTACGCGGGCAGCGCGAAACGCTGGAAGCACGGGTGCTGCAACGCACCGAAGAACTCTTGCGAGTGAACGAAGCGCTGGGAGTGGAAAACACCGAACGGAAAAAAGTGGAAGCGGATCTGCACCAGGCTAAAGAGGCAGCGGAGGCGGCCAACCGCTCGAAGAGCGACTTTCTGGCGAATATGAGCCATGAAATCCGCACACCGATGAACGGGATCATCGGCATGACGGACCTGGCGCTGGACACGCAGCTCACCCAGGAGCAGCGGGAATTTATGAGCATCGTGAAGAGTTCCGCGGCTTCCCTGCTGTCGCTGCTGAACGACATACTGGACTTTTCCAAGATCGAAGCGGGAAAGCTGGATTTCGAAACCATTGATTTTCTGCTGCGCGACACCCTGGACGACACCATTAAAGTCCTGGCATTGCGTGCCCAGCAAAAAGGACTGGAACTGGCCTGCCATATTCTGCCCGAAGTGCCTGACGGCTTTGCAGGCGATCCCACGCGTCTCCGCCAGATTGTGGTGAATCTGGTGGGCAACGCCATAAAATTCACCGCCGCGGGCGAGGTGATGGTGGAAGCGAAGGTCCAGGAAGAGTCCGAGGATGACGCAGTGCTGCATTTCGCCATCCGCGATACCGGAGCGGGTATTCCGCTGGACAAACAGCGCACCATCTTTGAAGCGTTCTCGCAGGCTGACAATTCGATGACCCGGAAATACGGGGGCACCGGATTAGGGCTGGCGATCTCCACGCGCCTGGTGGAAATGATGGGCGGAAAAATCTGGGTGGAGAGCGAAGTCGGACGCGGCAGCACGTTTCACTTCACGGTGCGCTTGCGAATGCAGAAGATTTCCACCAGAAAGTACGAACCATTGGGTGCGGAGGCGCTCCGAGGTCTCTCGGTATTGATTGTGGACGACAATGCCAGCAACCGGCGAATCCTCCAGGAAATGGTGCTGGGCTGGCAGATGAAACCGACGCTGACCGAAAGCGGGCCGGAAGCGCTGACTATCCTGGAGCGCGCCAACACACGAGGAACGCCCTTTTCATTGATACTGCTGGACGCGCAGATGCCGGTTATGGACGGATTCAGCGTGGCGGAAAAGATAAAAGAGGATGCCCGGCTCGCCAAATCACCGATGATCATGCTGACTTCGGCGGGAGTGCGGGGCGACGCCGCGCGATGCCGCGACCTGGGCATCAAGGCGTACCTCACCAAACCGATTAAACGATCGGATCTTTTGCAAGCCATCAAAGAAGTTCTCGGATCGCAGGCAGCAGCCGAGGAGAATCCTTCGGTGGTTACCATCCACTCGCTGCGCGAGAGGCGAGGCCGGCTGAAGATTCTGCTGGTGGAAGATAATCGCGTGAATCAAACCATGGCGATCCGGCTGCTCGAAAAAAGAGGGCATGAGGTGACGTTAGCGGGAACCGGCCGGGCCGCGCTGGAAGCTCTGGAGAAGCACACTCCCGATATCGTCTTGATGGACGTGCAGATGCCGGAGATGGATGGTTTTCAGGCGACCGCCGCGATTCGCAAACGCGAACTGATCAGCGGGAAGCATGTCCCGATTATTGCGATGACCGCCCACGCCATGGCTGGCGACAAGGAACGCTGTCTTGATGCGGGCATGGATGGGTACGTGTCCAAGCCGCTGCGGCCAGAAGATCTTCTTTCGACGATGGAGCAAGTGCTGGCGGTTCCCGTGAAGGTGTAAGGGTTCCCGGAGAGTCCCATCCGCGGGCAAGCTCGATCCTGACTGGTGACTGGTGATCGCTCCGGCCTTGACGTCAACAACCTCTTGAGACACCACAACTAAAGCCCATTTGGTTCGTCGCCCTTACGCCGGGGCTGAAGACCCGCCCCCCTAAGGAATAAGCCCGGCGCTCCAGGGGGTAAGGCTCGGTCTCCTAGGGAATGGGACTCTTTTCCGGAAGCGATCTATTGCACGGTCAGAGTGACCGTGGTGGTTTGCGACAGGGTGCCGGAAGTGGCGGTTACGATTAACGGCGAAGTTCCGACTGGGGTGCCGTTGTGGTTTACGGGGCCGGAGCAACCGGCGAGTACGCCTCCAGTGACCAAGAGCAAGAACAGGGGCGCGAGAACGGCGTAGCGCCTGGTGTGTTCGGTGTTACGGAGGAAGCGCCAGCCGTAGAGACAAGCGAACAAGGCGGTTAGCCACAGGGCGAGGAGCGGGAGTGTTCGCGACGGCGGCGGAATTCTGGTTGGCGGAGGCGGCGGTGCGCTGCCATTTGCAATGGTCATAACTTTGAGGGTGGTGGTCATTTGAGTGCCGCCGGGCGTGACGGAGGCGGGCACGAATGTCGCGGTGGTGTGGGCTGGCAGGCCGGTGACGGCAAAGGTGATCGGGTTGGCGAAGCCGTTAGCCCCGGGCTTAATGGTGATGGTGAAGTCCGCTTCGACGCCAGCTTTGACGGAGACCGGGGCGGCGGGGCCGCTGGCGGTGAAGCCGTCGATGACGAACTGGGTGGGGGCGCTGGCGCTGCCGCCAGGGGCGGGGTTAGTTACGGTGACGTTGACGGAGCCGGCGGTGGCAACGTCCGCGGCTGGAATGGCGGCGGTGAGTTGCGTAGCGCTGACAAAAGTGGTGGTTTCGGCTTTGTTGTTGAAGCTGACGACAGAAGTGGAGACAAAGTTTGTTCCAGTGACGGTAAGGGTGAACTGGGCGCCGCCTGGGGCGTGATTCTGGCCTCCGGACAGAGCGGAAGTGAGGGTGGGCATGGGATTATTGATCGTGAAGGGTGAGGCATTCGATGTGCCGCCGCCTGGAGCTGGATTGGTGACCGTCACGTTTATCGTTGCGCCGGTGGCGAAGTCCGCTGCGGGAATGCTTACGGTGATTTTGGTTGGGGTGATAGAAAGCGGTGTGAGAGGCGGATTGCTGCCGAAGGTTACGGTGGCTCCAGCGGCAAAGTTGGTGCCGTTGATGCTGAGGAGGAAGGACGTGGTGCTGGCTGTCGCGCTGGCGGGCGCGAGCGGAGCGGTGATTGTTGGCACAGCGTTGTTGTTGGTCAAGACGAAGTTTGCGGAGGTGGCGCCGATGGCGCTGGCGACTACGTTGTAAGGACCGCCGCCGGTGGCGTTGGCGGTGAAGACGCCGGAAGTGGCGACGCCGCTGGCGTTGGTGGTGGCCGTGTTGAGGCCGCCAGCGAACGTGCCGCTGGGTCCGCCGAGCGGTTGCAAGAAGGTGACCAGTACGCCGCCGACGGGGTTGTTGCCTGCATCCGTGACCGTCGCAACAAAGGGAGCGAATGCGGTATTGATCGTAACGCTCTGCGGAGTGCCGGAGGTCGCGATGACTTTGGCGGCGGCTCCGACTTTGTTGGTGAGGACAAAATTGGCGGAGGTGGCGCCGGTGGCGCTGGCGACAACGTTGTAGGGACCGTCGGCAGTAGCGTTAGCGGAGAACACTACGGAAGTGGCCACGCCGCTGGCGTTGGTCGTTGCGGTGTTGACGCCTCCGGCGAAGGTGCCGCTGGCTCCGGCGGCGGGAGGCGTAAAGGTGACTACGACACCGCTGACCGGATTGCTTCCGGCGTCGGTGACGGTGGCGACCAAAGGCGCGGCGAAGGCTGTGTTGATCACGGCGTTTTGCGGAGTGCCACTGGTGGCGGCGACTTTTGCTGCCGGACCTGGCGTGTTGGTGAGCGCGAAGTTGGCTGAGGTGGCTCCGGCAGCGCTGGCAACCACGTTGTAGGGACCGCCCGCTGTGGCGTTGGCGGTGAACACGGCTGAGGTGGCCACGCCGCTGCCGTTGGTCGTTGCCGTCTTGACGCCCCCGGCGAAGGCGCCGCTGGCTCCTGCGAGCGGAGGAGTAAAGGTTACGAGCACGCCGCTCACTGGATTGTTTCCGGCATCGGTAACCGTGGCTACGAGAGGCGCTGCAAACGCAGCGTTAATGGCGGCGGACTGCCCGGAGCCGCTGGTGGCGGTGACTTTCGCAGGCGTGCCGGAAGTGTTGGTCAAAACGAAGTTGACGGAGGCAGCTCCGGCAGCGCTGGCGACGACGCTGTACGGTCCTCCGGCTGTGGAGTTGGCGGTGAACTGCACGGAGGTGGCGACGCCGCTGGCATTCGTGGTCGCGGTGTTGACGCCGAGGAGGAAGGCGCCGCTGGGTCCGGCGGCGGGAGGCGTGAAGGTGACGAGCACGCCGCTGACGGGGTTGTTTCCGGCGTCGGTTACCGTTGCCACCAGAAGTCCGGCGAAAGAGGTGTTGATCGGAGCGCTTTGCGGAGTGCCGCTGGTGGCGGTGACTTTCGCGGCGGCTCCGGCCTTGTTGGTGAGGACGAAGTTAGCGGAAGTTGCGCCGGTGGCGCTGGCGACGACGTTGTAGGGACCGCCGGCAGTGGCGTTGGCGGTGAAGACGGCGGAAGTGGCGACGCCGCTGGCGTTAGTGGTAGCGGAGTTGAGGCCGCCGGCGAAGGTGCCGCTGGCTCCGGCAGCTGGGGGAGTAAAGGTTACGACCACGCCGCTGACGGGATTGTTTCCGGCGTCGGTTACCGTGGCCACCAGAGGCGCCGCAAAGGCGGTGTTGATGCTGGCGTTTTGCGGCGTGCCGCTGGTGGCAGTGACTTTCGCGGCGGGACCGGGCGTGTTGGTGAGGACGAAGTTAGCCGAGGTGGGTCCGGCGGCGCTGGCGACGACGTTGTAGGGCCCGCCAGCGATGGAATTGGCGGTGAACAATGCGGCAGTGGCCACGCCGCTGGCATTTGTCGTGGCGGTGTTGACGCCGCCGGCGAAGGTACCGCTGGGTCCGGAGCCGGGAGGTGAGAACGTGACGACCACGCCGCTAACGGGATTGTTTCCGGCATCAGTGACGGTGGCCACAAACAATGCGGCGAAGGCGGTGTTGATCGGAGCGCTTTGTGGGGTCCCGCTGGTGGCGGTGACTTTGGCGGCCGGGCCGGGTTGGTTCGTGAGAGTGAAGTTGGTGGAGGAGTCGTTGGGAGAGCTGGCGACAACGTTATATGTGCCGGCGATGGAGTTGGCGGTGAAGACGGCGGAGGTGGCGACACCGCTGGCGTTGGTGGTGGCGGTGTTGAGGCCGCCGGCGAAGGTGCCGCTGGCTCCCGAGGCTGGGGCCGTGAAGGTGACGACTACGCCACTGACCGGGTTGTTTCCGGCGTCCGTTACGGTCGCTACGAGCGGTGCCGCGAATGCCGCGTTGATGGCGACGCTCTGGCCGGAACCGCTGGTGATGGCCACCTTGCCGGGAGGCACGGCGGTGTTGGTGAGAGCGAAGTTGGCGGAGGTGGCGCCAGTGGCGCTGGCGACGACGTTGTAGGGACCGCTCGCAGTGGCGTTGGCGGTGATGACGGCGGAAGTGGCAACGCCGCTGGCGTTAGTGGTAGCGGAGTTGAGGCCGCCAGCGAAGGTGCCGCTGGCTCCCGCGGCGGGAGGCGTGAAGGTTACGACCACGCCGCTCACCGGATTGTTTCCAGAGTCCGTGACGGTGGCGACCAGAGGCGCGGCGAAGGCGGTGTTGATCGCTGCGCTCTGTCCGGAGCCGCTGGTCGCCGTAACTTTAGCAGCAGCTCCAGGCTTGTTGGTCAGGACAAAACTTGCTGACGTTGCGCCGATGGTGCTGGCGACCACGTTGTAGGGTCCTCCGGCCGTGGCGTTGGCGCTGAACGCCGGTGCAGTTGCCACGCCACTAGCGTTGGTCGTGGCGGTGTTGACGCCACCGGCGAAGGTGCCGCTGGCTCCAGCGGCGGGAGGTGTAAAGGTTACCAGCACGCCGCTCACTGGATTGTTCCCGGCATCCGTCACGGTTGCTACTAGAGGTGCGGCGAAAGCGGTGCTAATCACGGCGTTCTGCGGCGTGCCGCTCGTCGCGGCTACTTTGGCGGCGGGGCCGGTCTTGTTGGTGAGAGCGAAGTTCGCAGAGGTGGCGCCGGTGGCGCTGGCAACTACGTTGTAGGGGCCAGCTGTGGAGTTTGCGGTGAAGACCGCTGACGTGGCGACACCACTGCCGTTGGTTGTTGCCGTGTTCACCCCGCCGGCGA
>DATNNV010000038.1:0-11855 GCA_035601655.1 Candidatus Dormiibacterota bacterium | reverse complement strand
CTTTGCTCACGAACTCTAAACTAGAGGAAAGCGAAGGGGACGAGTCCCCTTCGCTTTCCTCTGATACCTCCGTCGAAAGGGACCACAAAGTGTCAGATATGCTCCCGGTCTAAAATGTCAGCGATCCCCCCGACCGTACAGCGTACCCAACCGCCTCCCACGCCGCCCACGAAACGCCGCCCCATTCGCCCTCGGTTGGGTTATCCTCCCGTCGGCATTCTGGAGACATCCATGAGCACCATGAATCGGCAACTGGTTTTGCGGCGGCGTCCCAAAGATTTGATTGCCCCCGGAGATTTGGACCTGGTGCAAACCCCGGTCCCCGAACTGAAAGACGGGCAAGCGCTCGGCCGCGTGAAATATCTCTCCATCGATCCCACCATGCGCGTCTGGATGGCGGTAGACACCTACTTGCCGGCCGTGGCCTTCGGCGAGGTGATGCGCGCCATCGGCTTGGCGGAGATCGTCGAATCGCGGACCAAGGAGTTCAAGAAGGGTGACAAAGTTGTGGGCCTCACCGGGCTGCAGGAATACGCCGTGATTGACCCCAACGAAAAGCAGCGCGGATTCCAGACCGTGCCCGCCATTCCCTTTCTTTCCGATACCGCCTTTCTTGGCGTACTCGGCTTCACCGGCCTGACCGCCTATTTCGGAATGGAAATCGGCGCCCCCAAAAAAGGCGAAACGCTGGTGGTTTCCGCTGCCGCCGGCGCCACCGGCAGCATTGCCGGCCAGATCGGCAAGATTCACGGCTGCCGCGTGGTTGGCATCGTCGGCAGCGATGCTAAATGCAAATGGATCACCGAGGAACTCGGCTTTGACGCCGCGGTGAATTACAAACATGCGGACTGGAAAGAAAAACTGGCCGCCGCAACTCCGCAAGGCATCGACATCGATTACGAGAATGTAGGCGGCGAAGTGATGCAGGAAGTCCTGAGCCGCATGAACCTGTTCGGCCGCGTGGTCCTCTGCGGCCTGATCTCCGGCTACACCAAGGCAGATCCCAGCCTGGCCAGCTTCGGCAACGTGCTGGTCAAGCGCCTGCGCGTGCAAGGCTTCATCATTATTGATTTTGCTTCACGCTTCATGGAAGCCGCCACCAAGCTCGGCCAATGGAAGATGTTCGGCAAGATCAAAGACCGCGAGACCATCGTTGAAGGGCTCGAGAAGGCCCCCGACGCCATCAACATGCTCTTCGCCGGCGCCAACACCGGCAAATTGATCGTCAAGATTTGAGGCTTTGGGTTGGCCTTGGAGCTGTGTGATTTGAGTATTGAGCGGGGCAATTACTTGCCGTTTTTCTTGCGTTCCTCGTCGAGGCGTTTGAGGAATTCCTCGAACTTGGGTTTCTGGTCGGGCGTGAGGATGGCGCGGATTTGATTGCGGCCGCGCTGGCGGGCGTCTTCGAGCTGCGGGTCGACCTGCTTGCGGATGCCCTTGAACTCGACCTGCATGCCACTGAGGATGGTATCCAAATGCTGCTGCTGGTCGGCGGTGAGGCTGAGGTCCTGGGTCAGCTCGGCGACGCGCTGCTGACGCTTGGCCTGATCGGTAAGCTGGATGGCAGCGTAGCTGCGGTGAGCGAAAGCGTAGCCAAGCGTGCCGCCAAGAGCAGCACCGAGAAGGAATACGAGACCGACCCAAAGCGCGGCTTTGCGTTTGGCGGAGCCGTTATTCATGGTTTTTCTCCGCCAGGCTGGTCAGAACGTCGTCTTCGGTGGATGGCGGCGGCGGCTGAGTATCGAAGAGGCCTTCGGCGGGGCTTATGGAAGGCGCAGCGGCGGGCTGAGCCGCGGGATTCTGGTACAGCCAGGTGCTGGCGACGAGAAGCAGCGCGGCAGACGCCCAAGCCAGCCGCGAGGCGAATCTCGGCACGATGCTCAAGGCTGCGGCGGGACGCAGCGATTCTTCCTGGAGCCCGGCAATGGCAGCCATGACCCGGGTGGCGAACCAAGGCGGCGCCGGGGTGGATGAATGCGTGAGAGTCTGCAGTGATTGGCGAGCCACGAGCCAGGCATCCATGGCGATGCGGCAATCCTGGCATTCCTGAAGATGCAGTTTGTCTTGCGGAGAGAGAGATGCGCTCAGAACTTGCAGGTTTTGCGGCGGAGCGTCGCCGGGGGCGCCGGCGTCCAGCCAGTCCTGCCAGCGATCACAAGCTGCACGATTCTTTCCGAACAAGTTCTTCATGTTCTTACCGAACAAGTTCCCCATCAAGACCTCCCTGCATATCCCGGTCCATCATTCATTCGATGCGGCGCCATTCGCTGCGGGTGGTTTCCGCTACGGATGGCGCTTCCCTACTTTGCCAACGATCTTTTTTCGCGCTCGAAACAACCGCACCTTTACGGTGTTGGCGTTGAGCTCGAGCACTGCGGCGATTTCCTCAATCGCCAAACCTTCCACTTCCTTCAAGATCAGCATCATGCGGTCGCGCTCGTCCAAGTCTCCCAACAAGATCTCGACTTGCTGCCGCGCTGCAAGAGTCTCGCTGATGTCCGGCCGCTCGGCAGCGCCCTGGTCAAAAGCGAGCATTTGTTTGGCCTGCTCCTCGCTGAGGTCGGACTCGTAAACCAGGGGCCGGACCTTGCGCTTCCTGAGGAGATCCCAGCACTCGTTGACGGTGATCTTGTACAGCCAAGTGCTGAAAGCGGCGCGCTGATCGAAGCGCTTGAGCGAGAAGTACGCTTTGACGAAGACTTGCTGCGAAATGTCTTCGACATCTTCGCGCCGGTGGATAATGCCGCCGGCCACTGCGAATACGCGATGCTGATGGCGGCGGATGAGCTCTTCAAAAGCCTCCTTGTCTTCGGCTTGGGCGCGCCGAACGAGTTCGCGGTCGTCCGCCGAACTCGGCTTGGCGATCTGCGGAATGGCCGCCACGGTGGCGGGGCCGCTGACCAGCCCTACTTTTGGGACGCGTGGCATGGTGGTTTGGTTACGCCTATCTCTCCGGGGGCGTCCAGGAGCGCACCAGGTGTTTCATCGGGGGCCGCCAAGTTTCTACTTGCATAACATCTTATCGACATGAAATAATACCTGCATGATTATTGGTGACCGTCTTCGCGCTCTGCGCGAGGAAAAGAAACTCTCCCAGGGTGATATCGAGAAACGTACAGGCTTGCTGCGTTGTTATATTTCCCGCGTTGAGAATGGCCACACGGTACCGGCCATCGAGACGCTGGAAAAGCTTGCACGGGCGCTCGAGTGCCCACTCTATCAACTCTTTTACGACGGTGAGGAACCTCCCGTATTGCCGAACTTGCCCAAGCGGAAATCGTCGGATGACATCGCGTGGGGCTCGGTCGGCAAAGAAGCACGCTTTCTCAACAAGCTCCGCCGCTTGCTGAGCAAGGTGGAAGAAGGGGATCGCAAGTTGATCCTGTACATGGCGCAAAAGATGGCCAATCGCTAGTTTGGCGATTGCCCTTCTCACGCGCTCATAACCATCCCCTGGACTCATGAAGAGGGCCGCGCGCCCCCGCTGCGCGGCCTGTATTCGGTTCTGGGTACAAATCGGCACTCGGCAGGTTCCTTTCGTTGGAAGTCTCGCCGGAGACGGTCCCCCGGGACCTGTGGTATTCCCTACTCCCACTCAATCGTGCCAGGCGGCTTGGAACTGATATCGTAAACGACGCGGGTTACGCCGCGGACCTCATTTACGATGCGGGTGGAGATGCGTTCGAGCACATCGCCGGGGAGGCGGACCCAGTCCGCAGTCATGGCATCGTCGCTTTCGACCACGCGGACGGCCACAGTCAGCCCGTAAGTCCTAAAATCACCCATTACCCCAACGCTGCGCACCGGCAGGAGGACCGCAAAAGCCTGCCAGACTTTGTCGTACAGGCCGGCCTGGCGGATTTCGGCGATAACGATGGCGTCGGCGTCCCGGAGGGTTACCAGGTCCTTACGAGTGACCGGGCCGAGTAGCCGGACCGCCATACCGGGACCCGGAAACGGATGTTTCAAAAGGACTTCGTCGGGGAGGCCGAGTTCCCTGCCGATGCGTCTAACTTCGTCCTTAAACAGGTCGCGGAGGGGTTCGATGAGGGCAAAAGGCATTTTCTCGGGCAGGCCGCCGACGTTGTGGTGGGTTTTGATGGTGGCGGAGGGACCCTTGACGGATACGGATTCGATGACGTCGGGGTACAAAGTGCCCTGGACGAGGTAGGCTATTTCGCCGTGGGCTTCGGTGGTCTGGAGCTTCTGGGCTTCTTCGGCAAAGACGGCGATGAACTCGCGGCCGATGCGTTTGCGCTTTTCTTCGGGGTCGGCGATGCCTGCGAGTTGGGCCAGGAAGCGGTCGGTGGCGTCCACGCCGATGACGCGCAAACCTAGCTTTTCCTTATACATGCGCAGGGTATCTTCGAATTCGTTTTTGCGGAGGAGGCCCGTGTTGACAAAGACGTTGATGAGGCGGTCGCCGATGGCGCGGTGGACCAGGGCGGCGGCTACGGTGGAATCGACGCCGCCACTGAGGGCGCACAGGGCGCGTTTGTTGCCCACCTTGGCCTTGATGCTGGCGATGGTTTCCTCGATGAAGGCGGCGCCGCTCCATTTGGGCTGGGCCTGGCAGACGCGGAAGAGGAAATTGCGAAGGAGATCGGTGCCGCGTTCGGTGTGGTTGACTTCGGGATGGAACTGAACAGCATAGATTTTGCGGGCAGGGTTTTCCACAGCAGCTATAGCGTTTTCGGTGTGGCCGATGGCGCGGAAGCCTTCAGGCAGGGACAAGACTCTGTCGCCGTGGTTATTCCAGATGCGGAGCGACGCGGGCAGGTCCGTAAATAATGGGCAACTATGGGCTTGGCCAAGATTGACGTGGGCACGGCCGTATTCGCGGCGCTCGGCGGTTTGGACCTTTCCGCCCAGGGTGTGAGTGATCCACTGCATGCCGTAGCATATTCCCAGAACAGGGATGTGGAGTTCCAGTACGCCGGGGTCGCATTTGGGGGCGTGCTCATCGTAGACGGAGCTGGGGCCGCCGGAGAGGATGATGCCGGCCGGGTCGAAGGCACGGATTTCGTCGAGCGATGCGGTGCAAGGGAGGATGGCGGAGAAGACCTGTTGTTCGCGGACGCGGCGGGCGATGAGCTGGGTGTATTGGCCGCCGAAATCGAGGACGACGATGCCGCCGCGTTCGGATTGAGGTTTTGGTTGGGGCGGTTGCACGGTTGCTCCTGTGGCCATTCGGATCCTTTCAGCGAAGGGAAATTCCGTCACTAGGGAAGAAAGAAGGCGGGATAAACCCGCCCCTACAAGGACCGGACCGTTCGGGGTCGCGTGACGGCGACGGATCTAAAGATCCGCCACTACATTGGCGTGGGCGTCGGCTATCGGGTGGCTGGGCTGAGGAGGCGCCTGTTCGGCTGCATTCGTGTGTGGGAGTTGCGGCCGCTAAAGCGGCGTCGGGCCGCCGCACTCTAAAGGTCATTGGAGCACCAGGTTCACTAGCTTGTTTGGGACGACGATGCGTTTTGCTATGCGCTTGCCGTTGATGTGTTGGGAGACGAATGGTTCGGCCAGGGCGCGGGTGACCATTTCGTCTTCGGGCAGGCCGGCGGGGGCTTTGATTCTGCCGCGGACGCGTCCGTTGATCTGGACTACGAATTCGATTTCTTCGTCGCGGGCCAGGTCGGGGTTGAATGTGGGCCAGCTTTCGCGCCACAGGCCGTCCTGGTGGCCGAGCATTTCCCAGAGTTCTTCCGCGAGGTGTGGGGTCATGGGGGCGAGCATCAGGGTGAGGAGTTCGAGGATTTCTTTGCGGACTTCGGGGCGGAGGGATTGTTCGAGGGGTTCGGCGGCGGAGATTTCGTTGTAAAGGGTCATGATCAGGGCGATGGCGGAGTTGAAGTGCCAGCGGGTCTCGAAGTCGGAGGTTACGCGTTTTAGAGTTTGGTGGGCGGCGCGGAGTAGGGATTTTTCTTTTTCGGTGGCGGGAGTGGAAGCGCCCAGATTATCAATCTCGCCGGGTTGGGACGCAGCGTGCTGCGCCCCTACGGGTACGGGGCGGAGGGCGGCGGAGTGGCGTTCCATTAGGCGGTAGACTTTGTTCAGGAAGCGCCAGGAGCCTTCGATGCTTTCTTCGCTCCATTCGAGGTCTTTTTCGGGAGGGGCGGCGAAGAGGGTGTAGAGGCGGGCGGTGTCGGCGCCGAATCTTTCGGCCATGTCGATAGCGCCGACGACATTGCCTTTCGATTTGGACATGGCCACGCCGCCCTTTTGGATCATGCCCTGGGTGAAGAGTCTGGAGATGGGCTCGTTGTGGGTGACCAGACCGAGATCGCGCATGACTTTGCACCAGAAGCGCGAATAGAGCAGGTGCAGAATGGCGTGGGTGATGCCGCCGATGTACTGATCGATGGGAAACCAGTAAGCGACTTTCGCGGAATCGAACGGAGCTTGGTCGTTGTGGGGATCGCAGTAGCGGTAGAAATACCAGGAAGAGTCGACGAAAGTGTCCATGGTGTCGGTTTCGCGGCGCGCGGGGCCGCCGCATTTCGGACACGTGGTGTTGACGAATTCGGGAGTGGCGGCGAGAGGAGATTCGCCTTCGCCGGTGAGTTTGGGATTGGGCGGGAGCAGGACGGGGAGATCTTTGTCGGGAACGGGGACCATGCCGTCGGTGGGGCAGTAGACGACGGGAATGGGGGTGCCCCAGTAGCGCTGGCGGGAGATGCCCCAATCTCGAAGGCGAAAGACGGTTTCGCCCTTGCCGAAACCTTTTTGTTCGGCGAAGGCGGTCATTTTTTCTTGGGCCATGGCACTGGGGAGTCCGGAGAATTCGCCCGAGTTGGCGGAGAAACCGTATTCGGTGAAGGGTTGGCCGACTGGAGGGGAGAGCGAGGTTCGATCAGTCGAAGACCCACCCTCAAAAACCGAGGGAGGGGCACCCTCCGACCCGGATAGGTCTTCTGGTTTGGAGGCAGCGACCACAGACCGGATCGGCAGATGGTATTTTGTGGCGAATTCGAAATCGCGCTCGTCGTGGGCAGGAACGGCCATGATGGCGCCGGTGCCGTATTCCATGAGCACGAAATTGCCGACCCAGATGGGAAGCTTTTCGCCGTTGAAAGGATTCACGGCGTACCGGCCGGTGAAGATACCTACTTTTTCGGCGGTGGCAAGGTCTTCGGCTTTGACAGAGGCGTTGCGCATGGCGGCGAGCTTGGGTTCAGCTTCCGCGCGAGTGGGCGAGCCGTCGAGAAGCTTGGCGACGAGGGGATGATTGGGCGCGAGGATGATGGCGCTGGCGCCGTAGATGGTGTCAATGCGGGTGGTGAAGATTTCGATGGGAGCGACACCGGAACAATCCGCCACGGCAAATTTAACTTTGGCGCCCTGGGATTTGCCGATCCAGTTGCGCTGCATGGTGACGACGCGCTCGGGCCAGGTGGCTTCGAGCGTTTTCAGATCGTCGATGAGCTGATCGGCGTAGGCGGTGGTTTTGAGGAACCATTGCTCGATTTCGCGGGTCTCGACGAGAGTGTCTTCGTGGCGCCAGCAATAACCTTTCTCAACTTGCTCGTTGGCGAGGACGGTCTGGCACTTGGGGCACCAGTTGACGCGGCTTTTTTTGCGATAGGCGAGACCGCGTTCGAGCATGCGAAGAAAGAACCACTGGTTCCAGCGATAGTATTCGGGCTCGCAGGTGGAGATTTCGCGGCGCCAATCGTAGCTGAAGCCGAAGCGGCGAAGGGTGCGCTGGAATTCGGCGATGTTGTTGTTGGTCCAGACGCGGGGATGGGTTTTGTTGGTGATGGCGGCGTTTTCGGCGGGCAGGCCGAAGGCGTCCCAGCCCATGGGATGGAGGACGTTGAAGCCGCGCATGCGCTTGACGCGGGCGACGACGTCGCCGATGGCGTAGTTGCGCATGTGTCCCATGTGCATGGTGCCGGAAGGGTACGGCAGCATTTCGAGGACGTAGTATTTCGGCTTGGAGGAATCGGGTTCGGTTTCGAAGACGCGGGCTTCGGCCCAGCGCTTTTGCCATTTGGCTTCGATAGCTTGCGGGTCGTAGCTGGGCGGAGGGGGGCTCGGAGGAAAAGCGGGCTTCGCTTCGGGCGTCGAGTTGTGGTCCTGCTCGGCCACGGCGGTTACTTCCCTTTTCTGCTGGCTGCCGATTTGCGGGCGAGCTCTTTTTTCTCGGCTTTCTTTTTGGTGGCGGCTTGCTTGACGATTTTGCCGAGGGTTTTCTTGAGCGCGGGCGTGAGCATGGAGAAACCACTTTGGGCTTCGGGGCCTTGGACGCCGGCTAGTTGCCAGAGCGTGGCGACGTTTTTGCGGTCGTCGCCGGGATGCTCGATGGGAGTTTCGGCGAGGAAGGCGCGACCGGCTAGGCCTTCAGGGGGCATAGCGCCTAGGCGGGGGTGGCGGAGAAGGCGTTCGAAGGCTTGGGCGCCGATTTTGCCTTTGCCGATGTGTTCGTGGCGATCGACACGGCCGCCGAGAGGGATTTTCGAGTCGTTGACGTGGAAGATGGGGACGTTCTCGAGGCCGATGGTGGTATCGATTTGCGCGATGGTGGCGGCGAGACCGGCTTCGCTGCGGATATCGTAGCCGGAGGCGAAGAGGTGCGCGGTGTCGAGGCAGGCTCCGGCCTTTAGTGCGGCGAGGCCGCGGAGGATTTCGGCGATTTCTTCGAGGCGGCCGCCAACGTGCGCACCCATCCCTGCGGTGTTTTCGACGAGAATGCGCAGATGGCCGAGTTGAACGCGCTTGGCGGCTTGCTTGATGCTTTCGATGACCGTGGCGATGGCGCGCTGGGGCGCAGCGTCGCCGCGCGAGCCGGGATGCACGAGGACGAAATCGGCGCCAAGGGCGAGGGCGCGCACGATTTCTTCGTGAAAGGCCTGGATCGAGCGGGTGCGGAGCATTTGCTCGGGGGAAGCGAGATTGATCAGATAGTTGGAGTGGACGACCAGGGGGCCGAGGCCGAGATCTTCGCGGCGCGCGCGAAAGGCGGAGGCTTCGGCGTCGGGAATGCGCGCGGCGCCGCCGTGCCAGACTCTGGGGCTGGCGGAAAAGATTTGCAGGGCGTTGCAGCCGAGTTTGCGGGCGGATTCGAGAGCGTTGAGGTAGCTGCCGGCGATGGAGGTGTGGATGCCGATGCGGAGGCTGCCGTCCATCCAGGAGGGTGGGAGGGGTTCAGGCTCAGGTTCCGGGCGATACTCGTCTTCTGGGTCGAACTGGGTGTCTAGAATGATGGGCTGTTCTGGCATGCTCTTCCGAAAAAATTAGGGTGTTCTTAAACTATTGATTGTATCACACGCGGTGAGTGCTGCTGGGCAGATGGATTCGGCGGCGGGGTGTCGGTTTCCGGTAAGGCGACTTACCGCCGTTGCTCAAGCCGATTACTAGTCGTGGGGGATTACTAACAATAGCCAACGAACTCGCAGCGAGCCAACAGGTAATAATGGTTATGAGAAGATTTTGATTGTGGCCCTCCATACAAATTTGAAGAAGGGGTTGCTTCTTGTAGCCCTCTGTGGACTTCTATACATCGGAACAGTCTTGCTCGAGGGTTTTTTGCCCTACGAGTGGCGGTACGCCATCGACCAACGGTTTGAGCGGATTTCCCCTAGTCCCGTTTACGCGCCTCACCCAAATATAGATTGGGAATTTGAACTTGATTTCCGCCAACATCCCTGGCACCGGTTGATTCAGTATGCTGTTCTTGGGGTTTTGACCCTTGGGGATGCGTACCTGATTTCAAGAGTTTGGCGAGCATTTCGTAAGCCGCCTGCCAACCCATGAAACTAATGTCTAATTAACGCGCTTGCCGGAAACTGATCCGCTGCCGATTTGTCCGGATTTGCCGCTGTGCGGTTTGGTGGCGCTTGGCGGTGGTGCGCGATGTTGTACACTGGACGTTTCGCGGGCGGGTAAAGGAACTAACTATGCTGGTGGTGATGCAGGCGCAGGCTACGGAGGAGCAGGTTCGCGCGGTTTGCGAACGGATCGAGAGCCTGGGGCTGAAGGCGCATCCGATACCGGGGGCGGCGCGGACGGCGATTGGGATTACGGGCAATAAGGGCGCGGTGGACCTCGGGATACTGGAGTCGCTGCCGGGCGTCGGGGAATGCATTCCGGTCAGCAAACCGTACAAGCTGGTGAGCCGGGATGCGAAGGAAGAAGATTCGATTTTGCGGATCGCGACGCCGCGCGGGGATGTGTTTGTCGGCGGGAAACACATCGCGATGGTGGCGGGGCCGTGCGCGGTGGAGACGGAGGCGCAATGCTTTGCGATTGCGGAGCAAGTGGCGAAGACGGGGTGCAAATTGTTTCGCGGCGGGGCGTATAAGCCGCGGACTTCGCCGTACAGTTTTCAAGGGCTTGGGGAAGCTGGGCTGAAGATACTGGCTGAAGTGCGCGAGCGGTACGGCTTCGGGATTATTACCGAGGCGATCGACAACGAAAGTCTCGATCTGGTGGAGAAGTACGCCGACGTGATTCAGATTGGGGCGCGCAACATGCAGAATTTTTCGCTGCTGAAGCGGGCGGGGCGCGCGAAAAAGCCGGTGCTGCTGAAGCGCGGGATGGCTGCGACGCTGGATGAGTTCTTGATGGCGGCGGAGTATTTACTGTCCGAAGGAAATTACAACGTAATGCTGTGCGAGCGGGGCGTGCGGACGTTTTCGGATTTTTCGCGCAACACTTTGGATTTGGCGGTGGTGCCGGCGGTGAAGAAGCGGAGTCATTTGCCGATTTTGGTGGATCCATCGCATGGCACCGGCAAGCGGCACAAGGTGCTGCCATTGTCGCGCGCGGCGGTGGCGGTGGGCGCGGACGGGCTGTTGGTGGAAGTGCACCACGAGCCGGAGAAGGCGCTTTCGGACGGGATGCAATCGCTCCTGCCACAGGAGTTCGCGGAGCTCTGCGAAGAGATTAGGCAGATTGCCGCGGTTTTGCACCGGCAGGTGAATTGAGTACCGTTTGGGCTGGGGCGTTGCGACCCAGCGCCGCTGCAATCGAAGTATCGCAGCAGCTACACAGGCAGGAGTGCCTGTGCTACTGAGATGAAATTGCGAATCCATCCACGAATCGTCTTCCTGGGCGTGGTGTTGTGCTTCTTTGCGATTATGCTGCTGGCGCGGGAACATCGGCCGTCGTTTCTGCGGCCGGGGCTGCGCTTGAATGCTTACGTTACGACGGGCGACGGCGGAGTCACGGTGGTCGATCTGGTGAAGCTGGCGGCGATCGCGCATGTTTCCGTTGGGCCGGGGCTTTCTGGGATGCGCGAGCATCCGACGCGCGACGAAATCTGGGGCGCGAGCGGGCCGGGCGGCTACGTTTGGGTGCTGGATGCGCGCACGAATCAGATTGCCGCGCGCGTGTATGTGGGCGCGCAGCCGCTGGCGGTGGATTTTTCGCGGGATGGCGGCCGGGTGTACACGACGTCCTCGGGGACGGACACGCTGGTGGCGATCGATTGCCGGACGCGGAGCGTTATCGGGCGCGCGAAGACTGGCGCGGGGCCGGTGATCGCGCACGTGACGCCGAACGGCGCGATGATTCTGGTGGTCAACCAGCGGGACGGCACGCTGGGGATTCACGACGCGGGGACACTGGCGTTGCGCAGCGCGGTGCCTACGGTGAGCAAGCCGGAAGATGTGGCCATTGTGCCGGACAGTTCGCTGGCGTTTGTGCTGAGCCGGACGGAGCGGCGGATTTCGGTGGTGGATGTGCGGCGCGCAACGCTGTTGACGAATCTGGATTTGGCGGGCGAGCCGACGCAGATGCTGCTGAAGCCGGACGGCGGCGAACTGTATGTGCTTTCGCCGGAGGCGCACGGCTTGCAGGTGATCAACACTTGGACGCACGAGGTGGGCGACTACGTGATGGTGGGCTCGGCG